>CAZPUS010000021.1:0-49590 GCA_964589825.1 uncultured Fibrobacterota bacterium
CCCGTGAAGACGAAAATAAAAGTGTAGAAATCAACGCGCGCATTTTTGTCTCTCCAAAATTTCTCATAACACCTGAGTCACTTGGCGAGAGCTTCGACGATGTCTTCGATCCCGAGACATTCGATGACGACCTGCACGGACGTTTTTTCTCTTTTGCGTACGGAAACAAACGAAATATAAGCCTGAAGAATGAAGCGCTGCAGATAACGGATGTGGAAGCCGAACCGAGTGCACACATCGAACAATTGTACGAGCGTCTTGCACAAAAAGAGAATATCACGACCTCGCTGTTGTACGGACCCGATTTCACCCATTACCCGATCTCTGTGGACCGGCTGATACACGATATTATTGACAGAGAATTCGAATAAGCTGCACCCAAACCCGTATCCGCGCCACATTCGCGTGTAAAGGAGGGTTTCCATGTATGAACACCCGCAATATTTTACCCCTGACGGGTTCAAACGACTGCCGAAAAAACCGCACAAGGACGCTCGTAAAAAAGCGGTGTCCCGTGCGCTGACACGCAAAAAAAAGAATTCACCCGCCTCCTCCGGTCAAAAAAAAATCGTCATCAGTCCCAAACAGGCAAAACTCATCGCCAAGGCACTTAAGTCGGTCATGAAAGACTGAAGATGTTTCTTCTGAGGCTATATCGTTTGTATGCAGCTGTGGCGGCAGGTGCCGCGGTCTATTTTCTATTGATCCCCGCCGTGTGGGTATGGATCGTGACCACCGTGGCAGTACGCATTCTCTGGGCACTGCTCGAGCATCTGGCAGCCCGTATCATGATCGAGCGCAATTTTGCCCGGCATTCCTATCCGTTTCGTCAGCTGTGCGGACCCTACGGCATACGTCTGACCAAAAAGGCGCAACAACGCTTCGGAATAAAAAAGAGTCTCAACGAGGTGTTTGAACCCGATCTCAAAAAAGTTGAAAAAAATGTTGAAATGCTCGAAATGATGCAGACGCTGTTTCAGGCAGGTATGCGCCCCCAGGGCGATGAGTATATTCTTCACGACTGCAAGCTCAAATACGGCAGGCATCGTCTGCAAACGCAGGGTAAACAAACAAAAGAACAGGAAGCGGACTGATCGATTCAGCTAAGACCTAACCCCGTCTACCGTGCATACGTCATACCCATCTGGTAGGTCCCCGGCAGCTCCCCGTGGTGGCGATAGGCAAAGTCTATAGAAAGGGAACGTGCCCACAGCTGTACACCTGCACCGAATGTAAGCGGAAATCGCGACGGCTGTGAACCGAGACGCAACACCACGATATCGTGTATGGTATACTCGGCACCGTAATGTCCGGTCTCGGCAATATGGCCAAGTACGTCGGGGATGCCGCCGTTTTCGGATACGGAATGACCTTCCAGAATATTACCGAATACGAATTTCTTTGTTGCCGCACTCAGCTGTATATGTCCGTACATATACGCAATCTCCCGCTGCCATCCCCCGGCAAGCTGCATCGACGGCCTGCCAAGTTGTGCATATCTATCGCTCCAGTATACATAATGGCCTGGAACATTATCACACAAAACACTCACCCCCGCCCCCAGCGCATTATCCCTGAATAGAAGCCCCGTCAACGCTCCGAGTGCATATCCGACACTTCCGTATTGAGAAAACCCGAGTAGATTCTTGCGCTTCGCACGTAACTGCATTCCGACCCCGAGTTCGAATCGCGTCCCCCAAAACCAGCGGTAACCATATGCCCACGTCGCAAGCATAGTACTTGCACTTTCGTAGACTATTTTTCCCTCATCTATCTCCAGCGTACCGTCATCAAGTGTATCCAGACCCGCAGTAATAGGGATATCAGGGATCAAGAGATAATTGGCAGACATACTGATTACCTGCCGTGCATCGAGTTTCTTTATGTATGCCAGACTCGAGGTGCTGAACTGGTTGTGATAATAGCCTGCATAATCGAATGTGAATTGTTGTTGCGCTGCATCAGGAAAAAGTGCCGGGTTATCCCCGGGATGGCCACTGGTGCGCACATGCAAATCAGAATATGCCAGCGCTGCACATTCTGTAGAGACAAACAGCTCGTTATCGGTGCCGGTATAAAAACTCGTCTCCCGCTGCGATGCCGCCGCTGTCCACAACACGGCACTCATAAAAAAAAGAAAAAAAATGGCTGTAGTGTCCGACATGGTAACACTTTTTGTCTTCATTTTGCTATCTCGTTGTTTTTGAATATAATCCAACGGGCCATCCATACAAAAACCCGGATACACCTAATGGTAATACGATTAAGTTACTGCCTGGATTGCATCGTAGCAGGGAAAAAGAGTATTTTTGGAATCGGGCGGCATCGGTTGCGTCTGTGATGCAGAGACCGCTGCCGTCACTCAGTACGCAATGTGTACCACCTGAACTGAGCGTTTGCGTTAATGAAAGCTGCATACACCGTAGTGCGGCGTGCGCACACGAAATCGCTCAGCTCACGTAAAAATACATTGATGCACAGAAATCCCGGGCGCATGGCTCAGCCGGTTAGAGCGCCGCGTTCACATCGCGGAGATCGCTGGTTCGATTCCAGCTGCGCCCAGTTTTTCTTCGCACCACTTCCTGCGTATATAGCCCGGGCCTTTCTGTCTTAGCCAACGGGCGGGCTCATTCCCGTACCTTACCTGTTTCGGCTGTCAGGGCGATACAGATCGTCACAGCCGTCCCGATTATTGTATTTTTACCCTGATTTATACAATTCAATTCACACAATCAGGCAGGACCGTATCGTGGTACTGCCAACACCGTTTTGTAATAACCATGCGAATCCTTGTCTGCATAAAACAAGTTCCAGCAACCATGTCAGTATCTATCGATCCTGAAACCGGCCTGCTGCGTCGTCAGGGCGGCGCAGCGATCCTCAACCCGCTGGATGAATTCGCCATCGAAGAGGCGCTGCGGCTGCGCGAGGTACACGGTGCAGAGGTAACAGCCATTTCAATGGGACCACCTCATGCGGAATCCGCACTCAGGCAGGCACTCTCGTATGGGGTGGACAATGCGGTGTTGTTATCGGACAAAGCCTTTGCCGGTGCCGATACCTGGGCTACCGCCTATACGCTCGCCAGGGGAATCCGGCATCTGGGCACTTTCGATCTGGTAATCTGCGGCAAACAGGCTATCGACGGTGATACCGCACAGGTCGGGCCCGAACTCGCCCACATGTGCGATCTCGGTTTTGTGGCATGGGTCGGTCGCATCGAGTCGTGCACCTCGACCCATCTCAGGGTACATCGAATGATGGAGCAGGAGTATCACGTTGTCGACGTCGCACTACCGGCCCTCATATCGGTACTCAAGGATATAAACGTACCGCGGATTCCCACTATTGCGGGAAAACTTTGCGCACACGATGCACACATTCCGACACTGACCGCAGCCGATATCCGCGCGCAGACGCGGTACACGGGGCTATCGGGCAGCCCGACACAGATAATGCGCAGTTTTGCCCCGGTCTCGCATCGAAGCCGAAGCCGTATCGACACCGCACACACCGATCCCATCCCCTCCCTTTGTGCTGCAATCGATGAAGCCCTTGATTCACACGGGGAGCAGACGCAATGAATATTTACATAGACCCGCAACGCTGTATTGGGTGTACAAAATGTATCGGCGCCTGTGCATACGATGCGTTGTATATGGAAAACAAAAAAGCACGGGTGGTACATGAAAAATGCACACTCTGCGGTGCGTGTGCAGAAGTTTGTTCGGTAGATGCCATTAGGGTTCCCACTCCTGAAACCGATACCACACAGGGACCCTCCGATGGGGGTGATGTGGCGGTTGTCATCGAATCGCACCAGGGCACACTTCACGATATCGCGTATGAGCTTCTCGGTATCGGGAAAAAATGCGCAAATGCCGCCGGCGGAAAATTACGGGCAGTAGTGCTCGGACATACCGTTGCGGAGCCTGCCGCCGGGCTCATGCACTACGGTGCCGATTATATACACTGCTACGATCATCCACGACTGGCCGGCTTCAGCGATGAAACGCATGTACGCGCACTGTGCCATTTTATCCGGACAAGGTCCCCCGCCGTGGTACTTGGCGGCGCCACCGCACAGGGCCGTTCGATGCTGCCCGGTGTTGCAGCCCGCGTGCACACCGGCCTAACCGCCGACTGCACAGATCTGCGGATATCGCCGGAAACCGGGCTTCTGGAAATGACCCGCCCTGCCTTTGGCGGCAATCTCATGGCCACCATCACCTGTCCTTCACACCGGCCGCAGATGGCAACCCTGCGTCATCATGCCATGCCCCGCGCCTCTTACGATCCGCACGCACACGGAGAACTGATAATGGAATCATTCGAGCTGGACGAGATCATCGATCCGTGTACCTTGGTCGACACCATCGCGTTCGATGAAAGTGCAGCCTGCATGGACGATGCGCAGATCATCGTTGCCGGAGGACGCGGCCTGCAGCGTGCGGATAACTTTTCGCTTCTGCAGCGGCTTGCCGGTTTGCTGGGTGCGGCGGTAGGCGCGTCCCGGGCAGCCGTCGACGCAGGCTGGATTCCCTATTCGCACCAGGTCGGACAGACCGGAAAAAGTGTCGCGCCCCGACTCTACATTGCCTGCGGGATTTCCGGCGCCATTCAGCATCTGGCAGGAATCGGGAGCGCACACAAGGTTATCGCGATCAACAATGATCCCGATGCACCGATACTTGAAAATGCGGATATCGCCATTGTCGGCGATCTCTTTGAAATACTTCCCCGGCTTATCACCCAATTAGAAAAAAGGAGTTCTCATGAAGGTATCACTCGGACTGCCGAAAGGGAGCCTCGAGCAGGCGACCGTTGAATTATTCACCAATGCGGGTATTCACATTCGGGTCAATAAACGCTCCTACTACCCGACCTGCGATGACGACGAACTCGATCTCATCCTGATGCGGCCTCAGGAGATGCCACGGTATGTGGAGGAGGGCATTATCGACACCGCTATCTGCGGCTATGACTGGACAGTGGAAAACGATGCGGAGGTGGAAAAAGTGTGCGATCTGGAATACAGTAAAGCGACACGAAGAAAATGTCGCTGGGTCCTTGCCGTGCCGCAGGATTCCCCTTTTCAGAAGCCCGAAGACCTTGAAGGCAAACGTATTGCCACCGAGCTCATGCACACTACGCAACGTTACTTCAAAGAGCGGGGCGTATCGGTCGATGTCGAGTTCTCATGGGGCGCAACCGAAGTAAAACCGCCGCGACTCGTTGACGCGATCGTGGACGTAACCGAAACCGGCTCGTCTCTTAAGGCGAATAACCTGCGGGTTATCGACACCATAATGGAGACGAATACGATTTTCATCGCAAATAAAAAGGTCTGGGCTGATGCGAAAAAGAGAAAGAAAATCGAAAATATCCGGATGCTGCTTCTGGGAACACTCGAGGCGGAAAATTTTGTGGGAATAAAATGCAATATCGACAACGAACGTCTGCAGGCGGTGCTCGACGTACTTCCTGCCCTGCACAACCCGACCGTCTCTCATCTTTCGGATGACGGCTGGTTCGCGGTCGAGACCATTCTTCATTCCACCGAGGTTAAACATGTCATACCCAGGCTGAAACAGGCCGGAGCCTCGGGTATTGTGGAGTACGCGGTCCATAAAATTATTTCCTGATACCCGAACTGTACGATTGCTGTGATGAAAGCGGTGCTGCGCCGCGCTGTTATTGCATTTTCGGAAATGAAGAATCCAGCTTTCGGGTTTGCTCATTTTTTGCAGAACGCAACCGCCGTGCGGATGGCAGCGGGTTTCGCACACAGACTCATTCGGTTCAGGATAATGCGTAACCTGCACACAGGAGGGAATCATGCACACAACCAGCGACACTACCGTCACGCTTAACAACGGCGTTACTCTTCCGCTGCTGGGACTGGGCGTTTTCAAGATGGATTCGTCCCAGACACCGCAGGCTGTCAACTGGGCGCTCGATGAGGGGTATCGTCTCATCGATACCGCCGCGGCATACGGCAACGAAGAGGCCGTGGGACAGGCGATTGCCGAATCGTCGGTTGCGCGGGAAGAGATTTTCGTAACCACTAAAGTATGGAATACCGACCAGGGGAATCCCTCTGCAAAACAGGCCTGTGAAAAAAGCCTTCAGCGGCTGGGACTCGAGTATGTAGACTGCTACCTTATTCACTGGCCGGTTCCCGGTACCCGCATCGACACATGGAATGCACTCCGGGAGCTGTATGCCGAAGGGAAATGTCGATCCATAGGTGTAAGCAATTATACCATTCATCATCTGGAAGAGCTGCTGTCCGGCTCCGACGTTGTACCGGTCCTCAACCAGGTCGAATTTTCACCTTTTTTATATCAGAAGGAATTGCTCGAGTACTGCCACGAGCGGGGAATACAGCTGCAGGCCTATGCCCCGCTCACCAGGGGAACTCGGCTACACGACGGCTGTATCGTCGATATTGCTCAACGGTATAACAAAACCCCCGCCCAGATACTGCTTCGCTGGGCACTGCAGCATCGGGTTGCCGTGATACCGAAATCGAGCCACCACGAGCGCATCAGGGAAAACGCCGAGGTGTTCTCTTATGAACTCAGCACCCGGGATATGCTCACGCTCGATGCGTGTAACGAGGCCTGGCGCACTATTCCCTGGAATCCGGAGGATAAAGAGTGGGCGTAACACAATTCACGTGTGCCGAAGGTCCAGCGGGAAGGCGGCTGTGGATAACCACGTTAACTAGGCAATGAAATCCCGGCATCTTGCTACACCTCTTTTGGTTTTTGGTGGCCTTTGGATCGTTTTTCCCATTATTACAATGCAACAGCTTCAATATGATTACTGCGGCTGTTTTCGATCTGTACCAAAACGCGCAAAGAAAGAATGTATCCATGCATGAAAACGTCGCCACCCTCACCCTCGGTGCGCTGAAACGCTGGGGATTACTGCACCCGCGTAAATTTTACACGCTCATGCGCATCGGCTACAATGTACGTCGCGCCCAACGAAGACAACGTCTGCACGCAGCCGACATAAACGGCATCATCCCTTCTGTTGTGTCGATCAGCCCCACAATGCGGTGCAACTACAACTGTACGGGCTGCTATTCACGCACACGCCCGACCGAAGACGAACTTACCACCGAAGAACTCGACAGCCTCTTTGCCGAGGCGGTTCGGCTCGGGGTTTGCGCCTGTGTGGTGACCGGCGGAGAGCCCTTTCTTCGCCACGATATCGTCGATCTCATGTACCGATACCGCAGACTTCTGTTCGTTCCCATAACCAACGGCTCCCGCATCGACCGGGACATTGCCCGGCGTATGGCAAAAAGCGGCAATATCGTACCGCTGGTCAGTATCGAGGGCGACCGGGAACGCACCGACTCCCGCCGTGTTGCGCAGGCCTATGCACATGCCATGCATGCGTTCTCGCTCTTCAAACAGGCCGGGCTTCCCTTTGGCTTTGCCGCGACAAATACTGCACAAAACACTGACTACCTCGGATCGGACGAGTTTATTACCACGGTTAAAACCGCAGGGTGCAGTATCGGATTTTTTTCCGAATATGTGCCGTGCGGACCTGCACCCCGTCAGGATTGGGTACTGTCCGAGGCGCAGCGCGATGCATTCAGACAGCGGGTCGTTAACCTGCGTTGCAACGGCCCACTTATGCTTGTACAATTCCCTCATGACGAATACGGCACACAGAACAAATGCACGGCGGCAGGGACGCTTTCGCTGCATATCAATTCTCAGGGCGATATCGAGCCCTGTCCGTTCGTATCTATTTACGGCGAATCAATACGCAATGGTGGACTAAAAAAAGCGTGCGAGTCGCGGTTTCTTGCGTCCATTCGAGCCAATCCGCATCTTTTAAAGAGACGGGTTTATGCGTGCGCACTCTTTGAACATAAGAAGCCTCTGGAAAAGCTGGCTGCACTTACCAAAAAAGAAAACAGGTCGATATGCCACTGATCACCTGTACTGTACTGATTATATTCAGCACCTTCCCGTCATGGGGGGAACAGCGTCATTTTCCGTCCGATCCCGCACCAGGTGTCGAAACGTATGGTGCTTTCGGAAACGACACTATCAACGACACCCGGTCGATTCGTGAGGCGCTTTTCGACGGAAGGGACCATTGCGGCGGCGACTTCGGGGGTTCCGCAAAGACATCATATTTTCCGGAAGGCACCTACTATATTTCAGCGACTCTTGACATTTGCGGATGGGAAGTCGTATTGCAGGGACAGAGGCCGGAACACACCATCAGTCCTCTCAAAAACAACGTTATTGATTTCGAACGCATCGATACGACGATTTCGATGATTCGTACCGGTGGCGGAAACCGTCAACACGAAAATCTGATACGCGATATGATCATATCTACGGGAGAGGGGAACCCCTCGGCCACCGGGCTCGACTTTATCGCGAGCAATTACGGTGGTATCGATAACGTACCTATACAAAGCGGAGACGGGCAGGGTGTTGCCGGCATCGACTTCAGACGTTACGGGCCGGGACCGCTTCTGGTTTCTCATATGACCGTTGACCGATTTGTCTACGGCATACGCATCGCTCATGCTGAATATGCTCCTACGTTCCGAGCACATTATCCTTCGCCACATTCACAAGGCTGGATTCCACAATTCCTGGAACATTCTCAACTGTCGTGATATTACCGGCCATAATACCGCCCCGGTGTTTCATAACAGACACGGTCTGCTGGTAATACTCAATTCACGTTTTGTTCACGACGATGCCGACACCAGCGCACTCGTCAACATCGACGGGGAGATTTTTGCCCGCGGGTATTTATTGTGTGACTGTCAACACACACGACCATGAAATTAGTATCGGCAAAATTTACATACCGTAGATACGCCCTATTCCGGCATCCCTGCTATAGTCGGGTATCTTCTCCACATTACCGTCTTGCGTCTATACATACGCAGCCTTTAATCCCACAACTGATCGCGATACGCAAACCGCTGATGGCGTTCGTCACCACGGGGCTTCTGAAACTCTTTTCCATACTCCTGTAGTGAGCAGACATCGAATCCCGATTTTGCCATCGAATCCATACCGCTGATCGCCGCCTGCGCCCCTTCCATGGTGGTGATATATGGGATTGCCTTGGATACCGCCGCTGCGCGTATCGGCATCGAATCGAGCATCGCTTTTTTTGATCCCGGCACATTTATAATCATGTCGATCTCTTTAGCCATGATAAGATCAATGATATCTGGTTTACCCTCATTTATCTTGAAAACCTTCTTCGCAAATATTCCGTAGCTTCGCAGGACTTCCCAGGTTCCTTCGGTTGCGCAAATCGAAAATCCCATCTCGTCGATCTTTTTGGCCATAAAAACGATATTCCGACGTGCGCCGCTTTTCACACTGAAAAAGAACATGCCGGCACGCGGCAGTGTATTGCTCGCCGCTTCCTGCGATTTTGCGTAAGCAATGCCGAAGTCCTTGTCAATACCCATCACTTCCCCGGTCGACTTCATCTCCGGACCGAGTACGGTGTCCGAGCCGGGAAATTTATTGAA
The DNA here is from genome assembly GCA_964589825.1 of uncultured Fibrobacterota bacterium. Taxonomy (GTDB): domain Bacteria; phylum Fibrobacterota; class Chitinivibrionia; order Chitinivibrionales; family WJKA01; genus CAZPUS01. The sequence continues at coordinate 9,545 of CAZPUS010000021.1, forward strand.
CGGAAGCACCGACTCCTTGACGGAATAGTACGAGGGAATTCGCTCCCGGGCTTCTTTTATATCACTCAGCGGGATACCAAGCATTACTTTGGTTGCGATCTTGGCCCACGGTATACCGGTTGCCTTACTGACAAACGGTACGGTTCGCGATGCACGCGGGTTCACTTCGAGCACATAGACCGTCTCCTCTTTTATCGCGTACTGTATATTAAGCAGTCCGATTACCTTCAGCTCACGCGCAATGCGATAGGTCGCCTCGCGAATTTTTCCAAGGATCTCGCGTGAAAGCGTGTGAGTGGGCAGAGAACAGGCACTGTCTCCGCTGTGTACGCCCGCCTCCTCGATATGCTCCATAATCCCGCAAATGCAGGTGTCGACCGAATCAGAGACCGCATCGACATCGACTTCAATCGCATCACTGACAAATTTATCGACCAGCAGTGCACGGTTTTCTCCTTCAAGACGCGCTTCCTCAATAAAGGAATTCATCTCCTCTTCGGTATAGGCGATCTTCATGGCACGACCACCGAGTACATACGAGGGACGCATCAGTACCGGAAAACCGATTGCACGAACAGCCTCCCGCGCTTCCTGGGGCGAGTTGACAATCGCATTCGGTGGCTGCTGCAATCCCGCTTTTTGAATCAGTTTTGCAAAACAGTCACGGTCTTCTGCCTGTTCGATCGATTCGACCGTTGTACCGATAATCGGTGCATCTGCATCGGCAAGTCGCTTGGCAATATTCAGCGGGGTCTGCCCCCCGAACTGCACGATAATACCGTCCGGTTTCTCCTTGTCCACGATATTCATCACATCCTCGAACGTAAGCGGCTCGAAATAGAGCTTGTCGGAAGTATCGTAGTCGGTACTCACCGTCTCGGGATTCGAATTGACCATGATCGACTCGATTCCGCATTCGCGCAACGCAAACGAAGCCTGACAACAGCAGTAGTCGAATTCGATCCCCTGGCCGATACGGTTGGGACCTCCACCCAGAATCATTATTTTTTTATTATCGGTAGTGCGTACCTCGTCCTCGCTCTCGTAAGTAGAGTAGTAATAGGGTGTATAGGCTTCGAACTCCGCGGCGCAGGTATCCACCAGCTTGTAGGTCGTCTCTATACCATACTCCAGGCGCGTCTTTCGTATTTGCAGCTCATCTACCTGGAGAAGCTCAGCGAGCTGGCAATCCGAAAAACCCATTTGTTTCGCTTTCTTGAGCGTCGCCTTCTGTTCTGCCTCAGATTTCTTTAGAAGCTGCGGGTTGCACTGTTTCTCAAACCGCACGATATCCTGCATATTATAAAGATACCACGGATCGATTCCGGATGCAGTGGCTATTTCCTGGGGTGCCACCTCTTTTTCGAGCGCCGCACGAATCACCATCCATCGATCGGCACGGGGTTGTGCCACCCGTTCCATGAGCTGCGGGACCGACCAGCCACTGTAGGGGCTGTTACCGAATCCGTGCTTTTTTATCTCGAGACCGCGCATCGCCTTCTGCAGCGACTCCTTGAACGTGCGGCCAATTGCCATGGTTTCACCCACCGATTTCATCTGCACACCGAGTTCGGGATCGGCGTCAGGGAATTTCTCGAAGGTGAATCGCGGCATCTTTACCACACAGTAGTCGATTGTCGGCTCGAACGAGGCCGGGGTTTCCCGGGTTATGTCGTTGCGTATTTCGTCAAGCGAATAGCCGATGGCGAGTTTGGCGGCCATTTTGGCGATGGGGAAACCGGTCGCTTTACTGGCAAGCGCCGAGCTTCGGCTTACCCGGGGATTCATCTCTATGGCCACCATACGGCCGGTCTCGGGTTGCACCGCAAACTGTACGTTCGATCCGCCGGTCTCCACACCGATCTCGCGCATGATCGCCAGTCCTGCATCGCGCATTTTCTGATACTGGGAATCGGTAAGCGTCTGCGAAGGTGCCACGGTAATACTGTCTCCTGTATGAACACCCATGGGATCAATATTCTCTATGGAGCAGATAATGACCACATTATCCGCACTATCACGCATAATCTCCAGTTCGTACTCTTTCCACCCCAGCACGCACTCTTCGATAAGTATTTCGTGAATTCTGCTCAACGAGAGACCGTATTTTGCCGCTTTTTCGAATTTCTCCTCGCTGAATACCAGTGACCCGCCGCTTCCCCCAAGCGTGTAACTGGGACGGATGATCAGCGGGAAGCCGAGTCTGCGTGCGGTCTGCCATGCCTCGTCTATGTTGTAGGCAAACTCGCTTTTTGGCACATCGACCCCGATCGCACCCATGCGGCGCTTGAACTCGCTTCGGTCCTCCGCCCGGGTGATCGCTTCACGGTCCGCACCGATGAGCGAAACCCCGTGTTTTTCAAGAAACCCTTCCTCCACCACCTCCATGGCGGTATTGAGCCCGGTCTGTCCGCCGAGGGTGGGAAGAAGCGCGTCCGGTTTTTCCTTCTCGATTATCTTTTTTACAATTTCCGCGGTGACGGGCTCTACATAGGTTTTATCCGCCACTGCCGGATCGGTCATAATGGTGGCGGGATTGGAATTGAGCAGTATTACCTCAAGGCCCTCCTCTTTAAGCGCCTTACATGCCTGGGTTCCGGAATAATCGAATTCGCACGCCTGTCCGATCACGATCGGCCCGCTGCCGATAATCAACACTTTTCTGATATCTTCTCGCTTGGGCATTCAGACATCTCTCAGTTGTGTAATATATGGATGGTTCATGATATTCATCAGTCTGTTCCGGTATATGCAACCGGCATACAAATTATTACGCTACTACGCGCCACGCTCCTTGTACTGTATCATCGAAGAGACGAACATGTCGAAGAGATACCCACTGTCATGGGGACCGGGCGCCGCCTCGGGATGGTACTGTACCGAAAAAGAGTTGTGTCGCGTATCCTCGATCCCTTCGCACGTCATATCGTTGAGATTGAGATGGGTCATTCGGATATCATCACCCGGCAGGGTATCCATATCAACACAGAAACCGTGATTCTGTGCCGTAATCCCGATCACACCGCTGGGAACATGGCGTACCGGATGGTTCGATCCGTGATGGCCGAATTTGAGTTTATATGTCTTTGCTCCGTAGGCACTGCACAGAAGCTGATGCCCCAGACAGATACCGAACAAGGGCTTGTACCCGATAAGTTCGCGGATGGCCCCGATTGCGTAGGAGACCGGTGCCGGATCGCCCGGGCCGTTTGAAAGAAACACCCCGTCCGGATTGAGCTCTTTTACCTGCTTCGCCGTTGCAGATGCCGGCACTACCGTGATTTTGCAGCCCATCCGTCGCAAAATACGCAGAATATCCCATTTCACCCCGAAGTCGAATGCCACCACATGGCACTGCGGCGATTGATCGGTTCCATCTTCATTGTGCCATTCGTAGGGCTGCGCGCAGGTTACGTTCTGCACGATATCCTTTCCTACGAGTCCGTCCCACGCTTTGGCCATGTCAACGAGCGTATCCGCCGGCTCGTCACCTGCGTGGACTACCGCCTTCATCGCCCCTTTTACTCTCGTTCGCCGGGTAATCGCCCGGGTATCCACATCACTCACCCCAACGACATTGTGCTGAACAAGATACTCCTGCAGTGACTGCTCGCTCGTAAAATTGGATGGATAGCGGCATGCTTCTTTCACGACAAAGCCGCTGGCCTGAATTGTGTTCGACTGTACGTCACGACGATTGATACCGTAATTGCCTATCAGCGGACAGGTCATGGTCACTATCTGGGATGAATAGGAGGGATCGGTAAGAATCTCCTGATATCCCGTCATTCCGGTATTGAATACAAGCTCGCCGGTTGCGGTACCCTGTGCACCGCACGCCTCTCCTTCGAAAACGGATCCGTCTTCCAATGCTACCACTGCGCGCACATCGCACCCCTTGGTTTTATTATGTGAATGTGAATCAGAACTGAAAAAAACAGGAACCCGTGCCCCGAATAACCGGAAGCAAATAGACCGCTCGTATGAGGAATTCGCTTCTTCATGATATTAGCCGGAAAAATAGTATATGGTCACCGGTGCGGCATAGTTTTTTTAATGAAAATAAGATTACGCGTATCAACGCGATCGGTTCAGGCGAAAAAGGTGTTATGTGACAGACAGGTTTTGCCTGAATGGAGCACTTTTTGGTTTTGTGCGCAGACACGACATTGTCGGTCGCATTTCATTTCAATTGATCTTGTTAGAGATCCTTTAAATCAATTTTTCCGTTTTTTTACATGTGCTTTTTTGCTCCTTTTTTGATTTTTTTGGGTTGGTATCACTATATTTGATAGTACACGTTAAAAAAATCGATCACCACAACTCGGAAAGGGGGTTTGCAAACAAGGTATCGTATTAGTATAACGAAATATAACTACAGGTTTGTAACCAAAAAGGAGAATGACGTATGAAACACCTCTCTCTATTCTGTATTTGCGCAGTCATTATCACGGCCATGGGCTGCAACCCTTTTTCCTCCGACGACGATAAAAAACTGGTCGGCAAATGGGGACTGAAAAAAATGAGTATGGGATCTATTTCCATGACCTTCTCCTCGAGCACCTCGTATCAACTCACCGAAATAACCGCGGATACGATGTATACCTATGAAAACGATACGACTTCGTCAGAATGGTCTGCCACCGACACCACGGAATATACAAGCACCAGCAGCACAATTATAGTAGAAGGCGATACCGCAGACTATTCGATTTCGAATAACACACTCACTATCGAAGGTTCCATTGAAGGCACTACCATGTCAGCGGAGTACGAATCTTACTCAGGCCCCATTCCTCCGGATAGCTGGACCTCTGCACAGTAACCTGTTTAAATTAAAAAAAGGGGTTGACAATCGTGCATAAAGGTGGTATAATTATATTACAATAATAAAAAACCCACCTGTACCTTGCCCGGGGTGGCATGCGGCTCTCGCAGTCGCTGCCACCCTTTTTTTATTTTCATTCATGTTATGCGTTATACCGCCCGTGTTATTCGACATACGTCTGCCGAGACCCTTTTGCAGCTGCGTAAAGAGCCGGCCCCCGCATCGTGTGCTCACTGTGGTATGTGTACCCGTGAGGAGGCCCCCTCACACGGCGGTTCAATTCGTGCATACGTCAGCAGAAACCCCGACCTTTCCCCGGGCCAGTGCGTGCTGGTTGACGCACGCATCCCCTCCGACGCACTGATCGCCGGGCTGCTTTTTGGCCTTCCGCTTGTATGTATGCTGATTGTAGTATTTTTATGTGTGGTATTTTTACCGCAGAGAGAATCGTTCGCGGTGGCCGGCTCTGTAGCGGGTCTCGTACTCGGCTACGCGCTCGGAGTAATGCTTCATTCACTTGTGCCGGCATTCAAAGTCCGCATCGATTCGGTCACACGTCCCCATGCATCACCAGCATCAGCACATACTATCACCGATACACCCCGTACCGTAAAGGAGTAACGTATGCAGCAAATTTCAGATACTATTGCACAATGGCTTCGTGAAAAAGTCAAAGAGGCTGATGCCGAAGGGCTTGTGCTTGGACTCAGTGGCGGCGTCGATTCCGCTACTGCTGCCGGCGTATGCGTAAACGCATGCGGCAATGACAATGTCGCCGGCGTCATTATGCCGTGCGAGTCTCACACACAGGATGAAAAAGACGCCCGCCTTCTTGCGGATACATTCTGCATAAAAACCGAATACGTCGACCTCACCGAACCATTTCAGGCGCTGGAGTCCCGGCTTCCTCCGGGAAACGATCTCGCCCGTGCCAACATAAAACCGCGGCTGCGCATGATTACCCTCTACCATATCGCACAGAGTCGCAATTATCTCGTGGTGGGTACCGGCAACAAGACCGAATGCATGGTCGGCTACTTCACCAAATACGGCGACGGCGGGGTCGATCTGCTCCCGCTGGCCGATTTCTATAAAAGCGAGGTCCGTCAACTTGCCACGCACCTGCAGGTCCCGCAGTCCGTAATTGAAAAAAAACCGAGCGCAGGGCTCTGGGAAAACCAGTCAGACGAAGACGAGCTGGGAATCTCCTACGAAACGCTCGATGCCACACTCGCGGCTATCGAAACAGGCTCAACCGACACCATCGATGCGCAGACGCTTTCTTACGTTCACGGGCTCATCGAAAAGAGCGCACACAAGCGTGCCCTCCCGCCCATGTGCGAATGCGCTCAACCCCTGCGCGAATAATCGAATACCGTCTCCCTCAGCGCACTCTTCCCGTCACCACATTCACCATTGTCGATGCGGCTCCGGATGCGTACGCAGTGACACCGGTGTCCCCACAATTTCGGACCATACAATGGCCCGGGTCAGGTCCCGGGTGTTGGATATGTGCCACGAGGAGTCCGACAGAGACGAGGAGGATCCGGACCGGTTCGCCTGCGGGAATTTGCGATATGAGGAGTATTCCGAATATTCGGGATACGACGTATAGACAGATTCGTACGCAGCCTCATCCGTGTTATCCTGCGAGGTTCGCTGTTGCGCAGACCGGCTCGCTTTTTCATGCCACGACTCCCCATAATCCTGCCATTCCGACTCCCAGTTATTCTGCATCGGCTTTTGCTGCTGCCGCGGGCTCTGGTGCCCGGTCATATCTTCCCATGCATATTCCTCATCCGCGTTCTGTCCCTGTTGCCACGATGTCGTTGCAGGAGCATCAGCGGCTGCACGCTCCCCGGCACTACGGGAGGCATTTTGCCGAAACTGCTCAGGAGAAACGAGGGTCTCTTCAAGTGACTGCCGGCGAGAGGCGGGTTGCCGGGGCATAGTTGATTCATTATATACTGCAGTCTCCTGACCGGCAGAGCCCGGTCCCGACTCCTGCTGTGGGGAATCCGCTTCCGATTCCCCGGGAGGACTCTCCTGCATTTCCTTTTTCTTCGGACGGGTAACAATGCCGATTACCAGCAATGCCAGCGGAATAATGAGTTTAAAAATCTCTTCCATACCGATTCTCCTTCTGCAAAGCGCTATTGCTGGGTAGTATCACCTTCGCTGCTTCCGGTTTCATTTTCATCAGGCGCACGGGTTCCCTGCTGCTGCCCCGACTTGCTTATCTGATCGCGCATGCCGGTATCGGCCTGTACGTTTTTCATGCGATAGTAATCCATCACACCGAGCTGACCGTTTCTGAACGCTTCGGCCATGGCAAGCGGCACTTCTGCCTCCGCTTCGACCACCTTTGCCTGTTTCTCCTGCACCCTTGCCTTCATCTCCTGTTCTTCGGCAACCGCCATGGCGCGTCGCTTCTCCGCCTGTGCCTGTGCGATCTTTTTGTCCGCTTCGGCGCGATCGGTTTCCAGTGATGCACCGATATTCTTGCCCACATCGACGTCCGCGATATCGATAGAGAGTATTTCAAAGGCAGTCCCCGCATCGAGTCCTTTTTCGAGCACACGGCGCGAAATCGAATCCGGGTTTTCGAGCACGTCTTTGTGTGTCTTTGCCGAACCAATGGTTGTTACGATCCCTTCACCCACACGTGCCAGGATCGTATTCTCCCCGGCGCCGCCGACGAGTCTGTCAATATTGGCACGCACCGTCACACGAGATATGGCACGCAGCTGGATACCGTCCTGCGCTACCGCGGCCACTTTCGGAGTTTCGATAACTTTGGGATTGACGCTCATCTGTACCGCCTCGAGTACGTTTCGCCCCGCGAGATCAATCGCCGCCGAGCGGTTGAAATTGATGCCGATATTCGCCTTATCGGCTGCGATCAGCGCCTGGACCACCCGCATGACGTTTCCACCCGCGAGATAGTGTGACTCCAGCGAATTCGTTTCCACTTCCAGCCCCGCTTTTACCGCCATGATCTTTGCCTGTACGATAAGCTTTGGCGGGACCTTTCTGAATCGCATAAACACGATATTGAGCAGCCCGACACTCGCACCCGAAATCAATGCCTGTACCCACAATGAGATGGATGACGCGAGTACAAAAAAGATAATGATGACCGCAACACCGACAATCGCCAGCAATGCCATAAGTACCGGTGAAACCATAATTGTTCTCCCTGTTATAAATGAATGTAATATAGCTGTACTAATTTACGTACTAATAAAATCCGAAAAATCTGTACTACGCTTCACGTCTGTTGTGTGTCGGGATTCTCCTCTTTTTTTGCAACCACCACCCGGTTGCCTTCCACATTGACTACATGCAGTGGGGTTCCTTTTTCTAGGAACTCCCCGTCGGTCACCACATCGACGCGGGTTTCATTGATAAGCGCGGTACCCGAAGGCCGCAAAGAGGTATACGCCACCCCCTCCGCCCCTTTATATGCACCCGCCTCCGGATCCTGGGATGTTACGCCGTCGGTGTGCGAAAGCCTGGTCTGCAGCGTCGCGGTCGATGAGCCCAGCGCACGCAGCGCATACACAAGCACGATCGGGACGATAATGATATCGGCAATCAGAAAGCCGACTCCCGCTCCCGCACCAACCCGGGTAAATGCAAGAAAAAGCGAAAATCCGAAAAGCCCCACCGACAACGCGCTCAGCACACCCCCGGACGGGAGCACCACTTCGGCGACGATCACCGCCACCGCACACACCTGCAGTACCAGCGGCAGAATAATTTCCTGATTCATTCTCTCTTCTCCCGTGTCACGACTACGCGAGTGCCGGTTTTCAACACTTTTACTTTTTCTCCTTTTTCGATATATTCCCCGTCGGCGACCGCATCGTAGCTGACATCGCCGATACGAACTTTTCCCGCCGGCCGCAGTGCGGTTTTCACTTCTCCTGTTGCTCCCCGGGCAGGCGGTGCAATGGATGGCGAATCGATGCGGGAATCATGGAGACTTGCGGAAAGATAGGGACCACTCACTACTTTCGACACCGCGGGAAACAGATAGCGCACTACCAGCATCGACGCCACAATCGCTCCCAGAAACGAACCAAGCACCTGAATAATGTTTACCACCAGTACGTGCTGCTGCCACGGCATAGATGGTCTGGGCAGGGCAAAGCCCTGCAGGGAAAGCACCATCCCTGCAAGCAGCAAAATAATGCCTGCACCTCCGGCTATGCCAAATCCCGGGATAATAAACACCTCGACACCCAGAAGCGCAATTCCGGCTGCAATAAGCAGCAGTTCGGTATAATCGGCAAGACCGACCATATAGTTCGCCCCGAAAACCAGCGCCAGAGAGACGATCCCGACGATCCCGAGCACCCCGAATCCCGGACTTCTCAATTCACTGTATATACCCGCCATTCCGATCATCATCAAAAGAGGGGAAATCTTTTTTATAAACTGCACGAATAACTCCGACCAGCTGAACTCTATTGAACGAAGCACCGCATCGGAGAGTGCGGTCTGCGCAAGCAGCTCATCAAAATCATCGACACTGGCACTGGAAAAAGAGAGGGTGCGTGCCTCGGTATTATCCATGGTAAGCAGCTCCCCCTCCGCCACCACCGTGGTTTGGGAGCGTATGCGCCTTTTCTGCTGTGGTGACATATTTTCATATTCCACCGAAGAGACGTAAAATGTACTCTCAGGCACTACTATTTTATAGACCTCTTTTTCGGGTGTTACCATTGCTTCCGCCAGTGCGGGCGGATACCCGTTTCGTCTGGCGAGGTAGCGAAACTTTGCACGAAGAGGCGACTGGAACTTCTCGCCAAGCTGCTTCGGCCCTTCCTGCGAATAGCTGATGGGCTGGCAGTCACCAATCGTCGTTCCCTCCTTCATAATGAGCTCTCTGGAGGAAAGCGCGATCAGCGCACCGGCGGAAATCGCCCGTTTCTTGACATAGGATATGGTGTGAATATCGGTGATATCGGTTATGGTCGAAACGATATCAAGCGCTGCATCCACCCGTCCGCCGAAGGTGTCGAGGATAAAAATGATCGCCCGCGGATTCGCGCTGCGTGCCTGCGCCACCGCACGCTTGACATAGGCGGCAAGCGGCGCATTCACTTTTCCCTCGACGGTAATAGTATAGACTGTATCACTCGCATGCGCTTCGATATCCGGGATGGTATCTATACCGGTCGAGTCTGCCGCATATGGAGTGCCAAAACCCATATGTGCCAAAAACAACAGAACAATTTTTTTATTCATAACGCGCATCGCCTGATCGGGTCTACCTCACCCGCATAATGTATAAAGGCCATCACAGTGCAATAAAATACATTTTTCCGTTGTGGTAAAGGTACAGTTTGCATTCACATTCTGCACTTTTTCGTTTTTTCGTTTAGATTATACCTATGGACTGTATCCGTTTTCGACAAGCTTTACATACGAAAAGACAAAAAAAGCTATATTTAATATGGTAACACCTCAGTAAAAAATAGCGTGATCGTTTTACGGAATTGACAAATCTTCTAAATAACTTTACAAAAAGGACTATGCTGTATGTTTATCTCACATAGAAGCCGCATTTTTATTGTGGGCCTTGGGTGCTTTATCAGCGGTGCAGGTATACCTGCCAGCGCAGTTTCACCTGAGTTCACTTATGAGGTCATCGACGAACAACACCCCGGACATGCCGCAATCGCGGATATTGATAATGACGGAAAAAATGACGTGGTTTCCGGACGATTCGGACCGCATTATGATAATGGGACCCGTGGAATTGTTTGGTTTCAGTATCCCGATTGGACAAAATATCGTATCGCTGCTTTCAATTATGTGTCCGACGATGTGGTGGCAGCAGATATTGATAACGATGGCGATATCGATGTCCTGGGGTTCGAAAAATCCAGCGGCGGATGGAATATCCTATGGTATGAAAATCCTCTTCCCGCTGCGTCTCCGACACAGGAAACCTCATGGGAGTCACATCCCGTGGGAACGGCAACTATTGAGGATTGTAAGGATGTGTCGTGCGCAGATATGAATAATGACGACAAAGTCGACATTGTTGTACGTGGCATACATAAGACATATATTTTTACACAACAATCCAAGGATTCATGGCAGAATGCCAAAACCATTTCCCATCATAAAAAGGAAGGTATGGAGGTGGCTGACATTGATCGTGATGGAGATATCGACATCGTGCTCAACGGTTTCTGGCTGGAAAATCCGGGAGATCCTTCCGGATCCTGGAACGAACATACTATAGATGATTTCTGGTTTACGCAAGACAACGGCACATGGTGGGATAATAATTCTGTTGTCGCGATTGCCCATATAAACGATGACAGCTATCTGGATGTTGCGTTTTCGCATTCCGGCGGAGAAGGATTTCCTATTGTATGGTGCGAAGCACCAGAAGATCCAACCCAGTCCTGGACAAGACATGTGATAAAGGATGTATTTGACTGGTGCCAGACATTGCAGGCTGCGGATATGGATGGCGACGGTGATATAGATATTGTTGGTGCGGTTTCCGGAGGCTATAAAGGTGGAGAGGAAGATATTTCAGTATTTTTAAATGAGGGCGACGGATCTAGCTGGACAGAGCATGTCATTGCAAAAAACGGTGGTTACAGTCTCGTCGTGGGCGATATAGATAATGATAATGATATGGATATCGTGGGAGAACGCGGACACCATAAGTCGCCCACAAAACTATACCGAAACAATCTTGATCCCTCTCCAAATAAAATTGGACGAAGGGATTTGATTTCTCCCCGCCGCCAGGAAAAAACTGACATGCCTTTGTACTACCGTGACGAGAATACGCTTACCGTCCGGGTTTCCAACATAGATACCAAACTAATAGAACTTTTCAACCTGGCGGGAATGAAAATCAATTGCCAGCGATATCGGGGAAACGAGCGCATAACCCTGTACAGACCGTCTTTCTTTGGCAAAAAAAGTATGATCTTACGTCTTCAACAGGATAAATATTTAGTCGTGCCTCCGGTATCCAGCATTCAACTTATCCCCTTACGATAAAAAACCTCCACGTAAACTGAGCGTTTTTGTTTGCGCAATCTGCTGCAATTACGGATTTTTGAAACAACTTTGCATTCGATCTGAGCGTATATATTGGCAGACATTACATTCGCCATCGGGTGGCAGGGGAAGTATATATCGCGTATCGCTGGACAGCTACAGCCGATATCCTTTTTTCTCCGGTACGGTGAAGAGACACTGAGTATTTAATATTTTTGATTCTCCACTGATTTGAGTGGATAGAGTATTTGATCTTTAAAAACTGCATATCATCGTAATATGAATCACTCCATAAAAAGTAGCCTTTTGAGACAGGTACGCATGTGATCGGTCGGCCGCATTCTTAACAACGAAAAGGGATTCATTCGAAAAATATCCTGTATACAAAAAGAGCATATGGCTATAACACTGTCACTATGTTAAAGAATGTCATTTTCCTCGCATGCGGTGGATTACACATTCATCCACTCAAATCGAGGTAGACGCTTTTTTTCTTTTTCCCACAATTAGCTTAGTCCGTCTGTATACCGTTGTTATAGGGATTACTTATGTCTGCATATCAACCTACCGTAGGATATAAAAACATTCTGGCGATGGTACTCGCCGGCGGCGCCGGCTCACGGCTTCATCCGCTTACCAAAGAACGGGCCAAACCGGCGGTCTACTTTGGCGGTAAATACCGAATCATCGATTTTGTGTTGAATAACTTTATCAATTCCGGCATTTTTAAGATTAAGGTACTTACCCAGTTCAAAGCGGATTCCCTTATCAAGCATTTGACCGGCGGATGGAACCTCAATCGTTTTCTGGGTCAGTACATTGACCCGGTTCCTGCGCAGATGCGCAAAGGCACGGACTGGTACAAGGGTACTGCCGATGCGGTCTATCAGAACCTTAATCTTATACATGAAGAAAGCCCCGAATACGTCGCGGTTTTTGGTGCGGATCATGTGTATAAGATGGATATTGCACAGATGCTCGATTTTCACCGCAATACCCTTGCGGCAGCCACTGTGGCCGCAATTCCGAAACCACTCGAGCAGGCGTCGAATTTCGGCGTAATTGAAGTAAACCGCCACGGGCGGATGGTCGGATTCCACGAAAAGCCGGACAATCCCCAGCCGGTTCCCTATAATCCCAACCTTGCACTCGTTTCGATGGGCAACTACATTTTCAATACCGACTTTTTGATACGCCATCTGGAGGACGATGCCCATACAACCGGCTCTTCACACGATTTTGGCAAGGATCTCATCCCCAGACTATTTCCGGAGCATCCGGTTTATGTCTATGATTTCAGCAACAATATAATCCCGGGCGAAACACCCGCGCAGAATTACTGGGAGGACGTCGGCTCGCTCGATGCCTATTATGATGCAAACATGGCGCTGCGAAAACCGATCCCGGATATTAATATCTCGAATCCCGACTGGCCGCTTCGCACGGCTCCCATGCAGACCACACCGGCACGCTTTATCGGTATTCATGAGCATGACGGCTATCACAAAGGAGAGGTAATCGACTCGATAATTTCGGGAGGTTGCGTAATAAGCGGCGGGGAAGTGATACGGTCGGTACTTTCACGAGGCGCAATTGTCGATCACCGGGCCGTGGTGGAGGACTCGATACTATTTCCCGGAGTGGAAATCGGTGCTGGAGCGCATATAAAGGATACCATCATCGACCGCGGTGTGCGGATCGAGCCCAACGACCGAATCGGCTTCGATGAAGAAAACGACCTGCAACGCTTTCATGTAAGCACCAAAGGTGTGCGGGTATGTGAGCTGCCTCCGTTCACCTACACTTCGTAATACCGGCGCCGGAGATCGGAGATTGGGTCGGGAAGAATGCACCTCACCTCCTCCACGCATTCCACTTTCCTCGTCTCCACATTACGTTATCAGAAATCTATTACGTACCAGATTAGCACATTTCCCCGCCCTATAAATTCGTGCAGCTATGAACACTCATCCAGAAAATTGTCAAGCTGGGAATGACACGCTATACAATTGAGAATCTCTGAAATCCCCGCGATTTCAATTGTCTCTTTTACCTCATCCTGCGGATTACAGATACAGAATTCGACTCCTCGATCCTTCAGCTTTCTCGCATGCGATACGAGTATACCAAGCGCCTGACTGGTACAGAATGTCACGCCACTGAAATCGATAACCAGTGGCTCGTTCGATTCCGGTTTTCGTTGCTGGAATATCTCCTCGAGTTTTTTATAGTCGGTGGGCGAGGATATCCGTCCCACCACTCGATACATATATGAGGTCTTTTTATGTGCTTTTTGTGTTACTTCCATTAACCGCCTCCTTCTCTTTTTTGTCAAAAAGGACTTCTCCTTTTAAACGCTTTTATACGATTGCCCTTTTCATTGAATTCCACTTCATCCATATAGTGGCGTACGATAAACAGTCCCCTTCCGTTCGGTTTATAGAGACGTTCTCCTTTTCGTGGATCGGGAATACATGTATAATCGAACCCATCCCCTTCGTCAAGTACGCTTATTGAAAACGCATTGTAATCGACCCGGTAGAGTATGGTCACACTTTTTGCCGGATCGTACCTGTTACCGTGTCGAAGCGCATTCGAAACCATCTCGTATATGCAAAGCTTTGTCCAATAAAAGAAAGAATTTGGATAGCCGCATCTGTCAAGTTCTCGTAATATCGAAAAACACACCCTGTCAACCTCTTCGTAGGAATGAATCACTTTTACTTCCGGATTGTCTTCTCTGTTGAATCCAGCCCTTTCTATTAACTTGTCGGGACAGCCCAGCTGTACCCCAAGGATAGTCATATCATCATGCAGCGCCGCACCGTTGCGGAATTGTTTGTTGTGCTCGAATATCGCATTCACGAATTCATGAACCCGCAGATCTCCGTTCTCCTGCACCGCTTCGAAGATCCGCTGTCTTCCATACAGTTCTTCATTCCTGTTCCAGCTTTCGGTCAAGCCGTCGGTATACATGAGTATTTTATCGAAATTTCCCAGCATGATCTGCTCATCGGTATACACCGCTACGTCCTTCAATGCAGGATGCCCCACAAACGATCCCCTTCCGGTAATCCATTCCACTTCGCCGGTTGCATCGCGATAGACAAGGGGAGGGACATGACCTGCCTTTGAATAGTGGAGCGTATTGTTCATTGAATCGAATATGCCCAGAAATGCGGTTAAATAAAAGTGGGGAGGAGAATGCAATGTCAGCCGTTCGTTTACTTCGTACAGAATCTCGGACGGTTTTCGTCCATCACGGATACACTCGGAAAACAGCATCCTGGCAATGGAAGCTACAAGCGCCGCGGGAACCCCCTGCCCCGATACATCAAAAATCAGAAATGCGGTTTTCTGGTCATTCAGTTTGATAATATCGTAGAGGTCCCCGCTCACGCTTTCTGCCGGCGCATACTCGACCGCAATATCGATGTGCACGAATCCCGGCAGGGAATCAGGCAGCAAACTCTTCTGCACGCTCCTTGCGATTTCGAGCTCCTCATTCTGCTTGAGCTTCAACTGAGTATATTCGTTTATACTCCCACTCATAATCGCGGCATCCTCCTGTTCCTGGTCGCCCCCGCTGAATTTCGTATCGTACACCATTAAAAAAAGAAGCGCGAATCCATCGACATCATGAAAACAGGTGGACGGCAACATATTTACCGAAATCATGACCGATCGACCGGAGGCCAGTTTGCCCCTGAGTCGCCGATAGGCGACCACCTCACCCTTTTCGATGACTGTATGCGGAATAAGGTGTTCGTCTGCAAATATCTCGGTACGGATATAACTGTCGATAGGGTTGCCTGAATCCATCTCCGAACCGGCCGCACCCACTACCACGGTGTCCCAGAAGATATCGTTTGCATACACGAGTGTACGCTCACGGTTGACAACTGCAACCGGCTGAATCGAATGGCGCACTACTGTTTGTATATGTCCCGGAACAGGCATGTCACTCATTCCTGTTGTCGTTGTTGAATCCTCCCCGCCCCGGAAACGAATCGCTGCGTATTGTTCCTAACATAAAAACTGCCTTTCACCTGAATTGAGCGCTTGTTTTTATAAAAGCTACGGTGAGCCGTGCTGCTATTGTGTTTTCGATACCGATGTGGCAACCTTGTTGGTTGTTTCATGGGTTTCAAAAACACACCGTCCGTTATCCCGGTACAAGACGTGCACTCTTGTACACGGAAACGCCTTACTCTTTTTTCTTATTATACCACCGAAAGGATATTTTTACAACCCCCTGATTGTGCGCATAGCAGTGGCGATTGTGTACTTCGGCATTCGTTCCCCGCTCGAGCCTTTATGTATGCGCGGCTCGGTACGCGGGTAAATGATGATCCCGGTTATCCTCACTCCTCCCGAATTGGTACACATGTTTGAGGTGGTTTTTTTATTCGCTATTTCTCCGGACATGACTGACAGCACACAAAAAAAGGCACCGGAACATTCCGGTGCCTTTTTTGCCGTATTTCTGTAACCGCAATTACCGCGAATACGTATCCGTGATATGATCGTACGTCATATAACGGGTTTTGGGATTATCCTTGAGAGAAGAATCATACGTGGCCTTTTCATTTTTAATCCACTGCTTCTTGCCCTCTTCTTGCCGGTATTGCCAGTATACCTGTACCGGACATTTTTCCTGCGTTACTTTCATGTATACGGTATCCCCCTTGAGACGGTACGTTCCGTCTGAAATAAACTTCCATTTCTCCTTCACCGTCGGTGTTGTCTTGCCTTCCATCGCCTCCACCATTTCGAAGGTGGAGTCCTTTTTGAATGTCACCTTGTCGTAGCGCAGCGCGGTACAACCCTTGCATGTTGCTTCCTGAGATTTCTCCCAGGAGCCGTATAATTTGTCACGTATTTCACTTGCGGTCTCCTGCTGCTCGAACAGCTTTGGAATTCGTACTTCCAGCTTATCCGCCTGTGCCTTTGCTTCCAAAACCCTGTTCTGTTGCATAAGCGTATCTATTATTGTCAGCATACTGTCCGCGCTTTTTTTATGCAGTCCCTTCAAACCTTTTGCCTGCACCTCAAGTGCGGCTCGCATCGAGTCAATGACAGGCCTGAGTGCCTCGATATGGGTCTTAAGATATTCACGGGCTTCTTCGATTTGAGCCTGAGCGGAATCATAGTATTTTTCGACCTCCTGGGAGTTACCGACCAGCTTTGCGGTTTCCGCTTGTTTTAATACAATGCGCGCTTCAGACAAAATACTGTCGGGGACGCCCTGGGCACTCAGTGAATCGATTCGCTGGTGAGTCTGCTCAATATCTTTTGTACTCACCCCGCATCCAACCGCTACCAGTACCACACACACGCTTATCAAAGCGGTTATTGCATTCTTTCTCACTCCTCGCATATCGACCCCCTTTTATAAAGTGACTACTGCAGTTAACTTCTATAATATAAACTAATGCATTTACACCCGCTATGTCAAATATCGCCCGTATGCACCATAATCTATAGATGAGATCACCGCATCTGAAACCTGATTTGAGCGATTGCTTTGATGAAGGATGCGATGAGCCCTACTGTTACTGCGGTCTCGAAAATTATGGGTTAACCCTGCCGCCCGGTTCATTTCTTTTGGACCTGCGTTGAGCGGATTTTTGCGTAGTTGAAGTATAACTTAAATAATGAAAGCGGCCTATCCGAGTCGGACAGACCGCTTTTTTCCACCGTGAATTAAAGTAACGACTTTCCCTTTGCCCGGGGAGGTCAGGACGGCTCTTGAATACTCTTTTTACCCACGGTTTTCCTTTCCCGGCACACAATGCCGCGTATATGATACGAATGTACGCACAGTGTGGACTGCTCACCCTTTCAACATTATCGGTTATCAATGAGCTATGTTACTGTGCCTTGTTTTTAGCTTCAGGAATAATATACAACGCCGAATGGGGCCTAAAACGGGCAAAGTTTGCCCGTTTTTGAACCTATTTTCTCGTGTGTAAAAAAAAACCCTTTCCCTTCGCAGTATCAGACAAAAATCCGCAATTGCGCGAGAACGCGGCATCTTTTTTCTGCGATGGTGCTGTGCTGGACTGCATCAATGGTATCTACGCAAAACTCTTGTTGCCTTGTTAAATACTCAGCCCTGTTCCATCGCCTGCTTTACATCAAAAAAGATACCGCTCCCGGCTGCAAGTCGTCGCAGGCACGCAGGCCCCGCCTCGACAAACGCAGTGTGCGTCACCGTAAGGATTACCGCATCGTATGCTCCTTCCGCAGGGGCATCGACCAGCTCCATATCGTACTCGCGGCGTACATCCTCCGGATATGCCACCGGATCCCACACATCCACGTCCATGTGAAATGACTGAAGTTCCCGGATTATATCGATCACCCGTGAGTTGCGGATATCGGGTACATTCTCCTTGAACGTGATACCGCACACCAGGACCCTGCTTCCGTATATCTGCACTTTTTTCTCGATAAGCATTTTCACCACGTTGCGGGCAAAATAGCGTCCCATGGCATCGTTTATCCGGCGTCCCGCCAGTATGAGCTGTGGGTGGTGACCGATCTCCTCAGCTTTATACGCAAGGTAGTATGGATCCACACCGATACAGTGCCCGCCCACCAGACCGGGACTAAAAGGAAGAAAATTCCATTTTGTCCCCGCGGCTTCGAGCACGGCCCGTGTAGAGATATCCATTTTGTCGAATATAATACGCAGCTCGTTCATGAGTGCGATATTAATATCGCGCTGGGTATTTTCGATCACCTTTGCCGCCTCTGCCGCTTTTATAGACGGGGCTTTGTGAACCCCCGCGGTTACCGCCCGTGCGTAGAGCTCCGCCACCCGATGCTGGGTCTGGGGTGTATCACCGGCAACCACCTTGACGATCGTGGCAAAGGTATGTACCTTATCGCCCGGATTGATCCGCTCAGGTGAATACCCGACAAAAAAATCCTCTTTCCATTTCATGCCCGAGCTTTGTTCCAGCACCGGCACGCATTCATCCTCGGTTACGCCGGGATACACCGTTGATTCATATATGACCGTGGCACCCTGCTTCATATGCTGTCCCACGGCATGCGAGGCACCGAGCACCGGCCTGAGGTCGGGATTATTGTGCGCGTCAATCGGCGTGGGCACCGCCACCACTACATAGTTGGCATCCGAGATGACCTCGGGCTGCGCACTGAACACAAGGCTGCTCTGCGCAAGGTCGTCCCGTGCCACTTCACCGTTGGGATCTTCGTGCGCCTGCAGCTTATTTATGCGCTCTTCATTGATATCAAAGCCCGTAACCTCGTAGTACTTTGCGAGTTCAACCGCAAGAGGAAGTCCCACATAACCCAGACCTACAACCGAAACTGTTTCTTTCATGTGCATCGATTCCTTTAGTTACGTGCTACCGAAATACTGCCTGCTGGCAAAAAAAGAAATATACAATTTTCACCCTCCTGAAGGCATCTTTTTTTAATTTCAATTGGTTACAAACTTTTTTCATGGTACGAGCCCAAAGAGCTTATGTGTTCAACAGCAAAATATCCGCCAGAAAACAGACATGTATCCGTTATTACACCAATTAATAATGTCTCCTTTTTCAGGGGGCTCTCATTTCTGCAGAAACTCGCCGGCAATCTGCGGCAAAAAAGCTTCCTGGTCTATGCCGGCGACATGCCCCAGACACGTACGCACGCACAGGTACTGCCCTGGCACCGCATCACCGGCTTCTTCGACAGCCACGCTGCACCGGAGCGATGAGATTTTAGCTTGTGAGCTGGTGAGCTTATTAGCCTTTAGCTGAGAACTGATTGCCCTTTACTCCGAGCCGACATTTTTCGCAGGCTTCGAGAGACGGCGTGGTCAAAATCCTTGAGATTACACATCCAATTTATTTGAGATTACCGGTCAAATTCTGTGAGATAGGCCAGTAACTATTGTAACTATCGTAATTGGGTATAGCGACCAGGTTTTTTCAAGAATTCATGGAGTCATTATGTACAAAAAACGTTATAATCCGGCTCAGACAGTCATACCGTTCGAGGAGTTTGCATTACCGTGTGCGGGTAATCTCGACGCCTCGAACCGGTGGGTTCAGTTGGCCAAGCGTATTCCCTGGGAGAAGTTTGTAGATCGCTACGCCCTGTGCTTTTCACAGGATGAAAAACGCGGTGGCAGGGCCATTCCGTTTCGTGTCGGGCTCGGTGCGTTGATTATCCGGGAGCGTCTCGGCGTCACCGACCGTGAAGCGTTAGCACAGATACGCGAGAACCCGTATCTGCAGTACCTTTTGGGCTTTGAACGGTTTACATCACAAAAGCCGTTTGACCCATCTTTGTATGAACACTTTCGCAAGCGGATCTCTGAGGACATACTTGCAGAAGTAAACGAGGAGATCGTCAAGGCGCAATTGGAGGTGAAACGGGAAGAGGTGTCGCGGCGTGTCACGTGCGAAGCGGGAAAGGCAAAAACTGCGTTGAGGATGATGACAATACCGGGGATGCAGGGAATGGCGGTAACAGCGGCAAACTGATTATCGACAGCACCTGTGCCCCTGCGGACATTGCGTATCCGACAGATATCCGACTTGTCAATGAGGGGCGAGAGAAGTGTGAACGCGTTATCGATACTCTGTGGGGGCACATGAGTGCGCAACAGCACACGACATATGGGAAAAAGCCACGAACGTATCGCAAGAAGGCACGCAAGGAGTACCTGGCGGTGGCCAAGAGCACGCGGGTGTCACACAAACGGCTGCGGAAGGTGCTGAAGAAGCAACTGCAGTATATACGGCGTGATCTGGATCATATTGAAACGATGAAAAACACTGTGTCACTAAGCGTGTTATCGAGCAAACAGTATAAGGATTTGTTGGTGATTCACGAAATGTATCTCTGCAAACGCACTCGCATTTCGGACCGGATAGTGAGTATATCTCAGCCGCATGTGCGGCCGATTGTACGGGGCAAAGCGGAGCGGAAAACGGAGTTTGGTGCCAAGATATCAGCCTCGGTGGCTGACGGCTATGTATCACTTGATCGTATACGCTGGGATGCGTACAATGAGGGTAGTGACTTGAAGATGCAGGCACTGCGATATAAAGAACGCCACGGCTGTTTCCCAAAATCGATACATGCGGACAAGATATACCGTACGCGAGAGAACCTGCGGTGGTGCAGGAAGAATAACATCAGGTTTTCAGGACTGCCGTTGGGACGGCCTCCCAAGGAGTGTGAGGCGAACAAAGAAGAGAGTGCGCGGCGGCGCCGGCTGATGCGTGCGGATGAACTCGACCGCATTGAGATCGAGGGCAGATTCGGGCAATCGAAACGGCGCTACAGCCTCAACAGGGTTATGACGAAACTGCGAAATACTTCTGAATGTGCGATATCCCTGGTCTTTCTGGTAATGAACCTGGAGAAGGCCCTTGAGGCGCTTCTTTTTTGTCTTCAAAATGCGATGTCATACCGTCTGTATTGACTTCTTTTCAGCCTCATGGCCTGCATTTCAAGGCATATATCCTCGTTATATGGGGACCGACGCTATATGCCTGTAGCCGCATAACACGCACATGAGAATCATGCGCTTCGTTCAGCATGCCCAAATTATGTCCCGTAAAAGACGTAGCTCAAAATCAAGAGCTTGGTTCTAAAAGTCGTGCAACATCTACAGTTACCATTACCTAACTTGAAGCGGTTTTTTCGCGGAATCTGCTGCATTCCGCACCACTCTTAAATTCTCGAAAATCATGAGCCAACCAACACGGTTGTCCCATAATTTTCGAGGTTACAATAGCAGCAAAACTCACAGCAGCTTTCATCAAAAAAACGGCTCAATTTAGGCATTACATAATTGACTTTTCCGGGCAAGTATGCTACAATTATAGCTGTTGCATATTTTTTTGTTCATCAAATTGAAAGCAGTTCAACTGCCTTTCATCAAAAAAACAGGTTATCCACTAATGTTAATTATCTTTAATGATAAATAGTTATAGTATGTACAAAGGGGGGTTGCTATATGGAATTGACGGTTCATGAGCAAGCAAATTACAGTGTGTATCGCATATACGGAAGTATCATGCTGCGCACCATTCCCCATATATCACCGCGTATCAATAATCATATTTATTCGGAATATTCGAAACATCTGGTATTCGATTTATCGAATGTTAAATATCTCGATTCAAGTGGTTTAAATTTTTTACGGGCATCACATATGCAAATGAAAGAATCGGGCAAACGGGTATACTTTCTAAACCCTGCTCCGAATGTAAGAGAACTTATGGATAATACCGGATTCGATACAGATACAAGCATTATAGAGAGTTGTGATGAAATCGAATGCGGGCATGTGCTGGAGCCATGATCCGTCTATCGGTAGCGCTAGGATACAAACGCATCGGTGTTTTTTATTTTGTTGCCGTACAAAACCGCTCGTGTGTCTGAGAAAAAGAGAGTTCCACTGCGAGGCCTGTCCGAAGGTTGGGTAATTTCTTCCGCAGTGCAGCTCACTTTTTTAACCTAAAAAATCGCGTTTTTCAGCTTTGGGTGTACTTGGAAAGTAGCACAATAGTTCAGGTAAGGACATCCGCAATTATATTTACTCTGTAACGGACTCTGCACTATGAAGATTGACAAACGAATACTTGTAATCGATGATGAAGAATTCGTACTAATGACGACGACGATGCTGCTGAAAAAATACGGCGCCCGGGTAGAAAGTGCCGAAAACGGTGAACAAGGTGCAAATTTGGCTGTGCAGCAACACTTTGACTGCATTCTGCTGGATATAATGATGCCGCACATGGATGGCTGGGAAGTGCTGCGATACCTGAAAAAAGAAAAAGTAACAGAAAATTCCAGCATTATCATATTTACTGCAGCAGATGTACTGGTATCCGAAAAGCAGGCACGTGAGTACGGTGCGTCAGGTGTATTGCGTAAACCCTTCAATGTGGAAAAACTACTCGACATTTTACAGGAGCCTGTAACAATTGACACATGAATTGGATGAATTTTTTAATGAAAGCAGTATGCAGCTTGATGAGCAGCTTATTACGGCAGTCCCGATCGGAATGATCGTATTCGATACCGGTGGTGACCTGGTACGTGTGAATTCATATGCACAAAAAGTACTTTCTATGCTTTCTATTGATACAATTCTTCTTCGGCAAGAGCAATTTGAAAAAGAACTCGGTATCCAGCGTGATACGCATTTATCAAAGGATACGCACAAAAAAATCACTATTGGTGACAACACTCTCAGTATGCAAATAAGAGCCATAGAGCACGATCATACCCAGTACACACTTTTTGTGCTGCAGGATATTTCGGGTCAGACTGGACAGTTTTCCCGAATGAACCGCCACATGCTCGATACGCTGTGGAATATGAGAAACCGCGTTACTTCTGTACAGAACTCACTCCATGTGCTTCTCAATTACGAATGCATCGGGAAATCACCCGAAGTCGACAATCTGCTCATTTACAGCATGTTCGAAGTATGGTATGTGTCACGGCTTATCGAAACACAACGTAGACTTTCACTGCTCAATACGAACTCCGTAGAACAGAACCTGTTGCTGGAGCCGTGTAATCTTCGTGTGCTGGTAAAGAGTGCCATTTTTGAGGTAACACCGGTTAAAAAACGTTTTAACAAAAATGTCACATTATTAAATAACGTTCCTGAATCGGTTATTGTTAGGGCGGATAAACGAACTGCGGAATATGCGATTGCGGCACTCCTTTTAAATGCGGTAATGTATTCAGATGCGAATGAGAGTGTGGCTGTAACACTAAATACGTCGGATATCACAGCCGTGGCACTTATCGTCTCCGATTCAGGGTATGGTATTCCCCCGCAGCACCAGCATAAAATATTCTCCTACGGCTTCCGTGCGGATAACGCACAACGGTCACGGTATCCCGGTTCCGGGACGGAACTGTACGTGACGCGTGAATTTCTAAGACATATGAATTCACACATCTATTTCGAAAGCAACGAAGGAAACGGCAGCGTGTTTACCATTCTATTTTCAGGAGAGTCCGGCAATGAAGGATCTGGTAATTGAGCAAAAGCTAGGGAATATAGAAGAAATACCAACCCTGCCAATCGTATTGCGTCAGATACAGAAAGTATTAAAAAATCCCAACACCAATATGAGTCAGATCGCGCATGTGGTTGCAAAGGATCAGGCGCTTTCCGCGCGTACCATACGTCTTGTAAATTCCGCATTTTACGGGTTGGGTAAACAAGTGACATCTATTACTAATGCAATCGTCATTCTCGGATTGAATACGCTCAACAATCTCATGCTCGGACTGACCGTGGTAAAACTATTCAAAGATGCCAAAATACGAGGATTCGATCCCGAAGAATTCTGGAAACACTGTTTTTCAACCGCATTGATTGCACGCTATCTTGCACAATATCGGGACGATCTTGATCCGGAAGAGTGCTTTATTTGTGGACTGCTTCATGATATGGGCCGGTTGGTCATGGATCAGTATGCACAGGATGATTTTTTAAAAGCGCTGGAAATTTCACATAAAAAGGACTTGTCTCTTTACAAATGCGAAGAGACGGTGTTTGGATTCACCCATGCGGATATCGGCGCATGGCTGGGAAGAAAATGGCAGCTGCCCGAATCGATTTTTGCGTCGTTACAGTATCATCATTCTTTTGAAAGTATCCCAAATGAATATAAAAACTATACAGAGACTGTACTAGCGGTGGCTTCAGCAAATGATCTTACGGGTATTGCACGTATTGGTAACAGCGGGGAACACAAATATCCGGCCGGATCTCTCAAACGGTATAAAGGTATTACAAAGCAGATGTGTGCGGAAGTGGTTTCACGGGCGCGAAAGCAGATAGATTCCACGATTGCGCAATGGGAAAACGCCTTGTAGAGAGTGTAAGGTACGTATATGAGCAGTAACGATAATAAATATCCGCAGGCATCGCATGATGATAAGGACCGTGCGCGAATCGATAACTTATTGCAGCGCATGGAACAGCGTCTCGATGATATAGAGACCGATGAAATACTCAAAGGCTATAGCATCGAAGAATTAGAACAGAAAGGCATGTTCGGGCAAGGTACAATACACCCGCACCGAAGTGAGTATTCACCGCACCGCACACACGGTTTTTGGTTTGAGAAGGGAATAGATTACGAGATTATTGAGACCTATACCTCTCCGGACGAAATACCCATAGAAGAACTTGATCATCTTTCCATGGTGGAAAAAGGTCAGCGTTTGGCGGCAAAATCACTTGAAGATAAACACAAAAACATGTCCGGTCTACAAGTCGAGGATGTTGTCTCACAGGGATATCTTGACAAGTGTAACTGTACTATCAGGGTACATAACGATACGCTTATTTTTACATCGGCTCTCAGAGGCAAAGCAGTGGTAATCGAAGATGCACTCTATGTAGTTGGTGCGGACAACAGGGACGCGCATGTCAACGTTACACTGTCACAGGACGCAATGCAGGCTTGGGTGGACCTGTTTCCCGCAAGGGGTAACGGAAAAACCATACAACTGCAAAATGTCAAAGATATGCTTAAAGCACACGGCGTGGTAAAGGGCATTGACACCGGCACAATAGAGAAAGCGATTACAGACATGCATACCACAAAAAAACCAATAAGAGACGTTGTTGTGGCTCGTGGTATGGAGGCGATAGACGGTAAAGACGCAACCGTTCATTATAATTTTAACTCGGAGCCGCGTAGGGAACATTTTATTGTTTTGCCGGACGGAAGGGTCGATTACCGGGGTAAGGCACAAATATGCATCGTGAAGACAGGGGACTTGCTCGCCACCGTTTCCCCCCCGAAGGAGGGCAAAGATGGATATGATGTCGCCGGTGGCGTAATAAAAGCCCGCATCGGAGAAAAAGAAGTGTTGCACGAAGGTGACGGCGTTGTAGAAAAAGAAGAAGAGGGTTTTCGCTACTTTTTTGCATCCGATACCGGGCAGGTAGTGCTTGACACACATATTATTCATGTATATCAGCAGTACACGGTTGAAGGTGACGTCGATTACGCATCGGGAAATATCGATTTTCCCGGCCACGTGATGGTACAAGGGAGCGTGTTGGCAGGTTTCGAAGTAAAGGCGAGTGGCGATATCGTTGTGATGAAAAGTATCGAAGGGGCACACGTACATGCAGGAAGGGATTTGATCGTGGCAGGAGGTATAGTGGGGACGCTCAATACACACATCACATGCGGTCGCAACTGCGAGGTTACCTACTTACAAAACGCATATATCGAGGCACAGGGAAATATCACTATTACCAATGCGGCAATACAGAGTGAAACATACTGTAGCGGCTATCTTTCATGTACACAACAAAAAGGTGCGTTGCTTGGCGGTATTGTGCATGCGCTTCGGGGAATACAAGCGAAGACGGCAGGATCCGAGCAGGGTGCGAAAACGCGTCTTGTTGTTGGAGATGATTACCTCATCAGGAAAAAAATAAACGAACTGGAAGAGATTATCTCTTTTTTTAAAAAAAACATAGCAAAGATAGACGAGATCCTTTTGCCCGTTATACGGGAATGGAAAAGAGGTGCCGTACAACACAAAGATAAAGTGAAACGGGTCAGAGAAATTAAGTACAGAAGAGAAAAGATGAAAAAGGATATTGCGACTCTGGAATGGAAAAAGAGAGCGTTGTCACGCACACAGCCTTCTCAAATTAATCCGGAAATACACATCAAATCAATTATCTATCCGGATGTCATGGTAAAAATACGGTCTCATAGCAAAAAGATACAACATAAAAGAGAAAAAGTGATATTTTTCTTTAATCACAAGACAGAATCGATACAAAGCCGTACTCTAACCTGAATAAGATCATATCGCCATGACACTGTGGTCCGTACTCCCCCTTATCGGATCGATCTGCTGCCTCTATCTGGGCATATCGGTTATCAACCGACCGTCACAAATACGTGCCGACCGGCATATCCGTATTCTTACCTGTTCTTTTTCCCTCTTTTGTTTTAGTGTTGCGTGGTGGGGTTTTGCACAATGCATACTCAGAAGTACCCAGGATGCAGCCCTTGCGGCTTTTTATGCAAAATTTCATGCGGTATGGCCGCTGGTACCGGCATCTATTTTTCATTTTGCCATTGAATTTGCACGGCTGCACAAAAAATGGCATCGTATTCTGCTGTGGGCAGGGGGCTATGTCGGTGCAGCTATAGTGATGGCACTCGTTTTGTTTACTGAAACCGTGACGCGCGGGGTTTCCGAAATGTGGTGGGGATATACCACGGCACCAAACGAGTCGAGTGTGTGGTACTGGCTATCTCATTTCTGGGTGTTTGCGCTCGCGTTCGTTACTCTGGCCATTTTTATATCGTGCAGCAGGAACGCCGGCAGAAAAAATGAACGAATGCAG
The DNA here is from genome assembly GCA_964589825.1 of uncultured Fibrobacterota bacterium. GTDB lineage: Bacteria > Fibrobacterota > Chitinivibrionia > Chitinivibrionales > WJKA01 > CAZPUS01. Next base: position 36,814 of record CAZPUS010000021.1, read on the forward strand.
GCGTTGTTTATGTCGTTTGGTATTGTCGTTCCCACCATTTCATCTCTGGTTACGGAATTGGTGTTCCCGTTTATCGATATCGAGATCCCGGAATTGTCCATCATCTCGTTTACATGGAGCGGGGGAATAATTCTCTATGCCATGGCACGACATCGTCTGTTTGCGCTTTATCCTGTAACCGCTGCGGACGAGATCGTCGCGCTCATGAACGACGGACTCGTGTTATGTGATCCTGACGGCAGTATATCGTATCTCAATAGGCGTGCTATGCAGATGCTCGATATGGATGCGGTCTCCCCAGGTGTAATGCTAAACGACCTGCTTGAGCCACAATCGCATGAAACGGATATCCGTGCACCTGCAAAAGCAAGTGAATGGCATCACGCGCGAATACGAACTACCGGAGATGAAATTCAGCTTTCTCAAAGCACGGTACAAAACAGACGCGGGGGTGTGGAAGGTCATGTGTATTTACTGCATGACATTACCATGCTGAAAAAATATGCAGAGAAGCTCGCGACAGCTAAAAACGCCGCCGAAGAAGCCAACAGGGCAAAATCGGCATTTCTTGCCAGCATGAGCCATGAGGTACGTACACCGCTTAACGGCGTGGTCGGTTTTGCCGACCTGCTTTTAACCTCGGAGCTTTCGCATGTGCAGCGGGAATATACCGGGTATATAAAAAAATCGGCACAGGTACTTATGGAGCTTATTAACGATGTGCTCGATTTCTCCAAAATGGAAGCCGGAAAGCTCAATTTCGAATACACCGAAACAAATATCCGGGAGCTGGCTGAAGAAGCGATCGATGTCGTAACACCGCGGGCACAGCACAAGGAGCTGGAGCTGCTTATGGACATGCATCCGTCAACGCCTGAACTTGTTATGACCGATGGGGTCCGCGTTCGTCAGATTCTCACAAACCTTCTCGGAAATGCGGTGAAATTTACCGAAAAAGGAGAAGTCGGTGTTGACCTCACAATAACGCGGGAAAATGAATCCGACGCTTCAGCTCTGCTGCATTGTTCGGTATATGATACCGGTATTGGTATTTCATCGGAGCATAAGGAAAAAATATTCGAACATTTTACGCAGTCCGATATGTCAACAACCCGAAAATACGGGGGTACGGGACTCGGACTCGCAATAAGCCGGGCTATTGTGCACAAAATGGGAGGTAGCATTGAAGTGGAAAGCGAGCCTGATGCGGGAAGCCGGTTTAAAGTGCACATTCCCTGTACTCTCGTTCGAAATACGGCATTCGACTATGCAACACATTTTTCGTTTACCCGGGCGCTTATTGTGGAGCGCAATCCGCACAGCAGCAGAATACTGCATGATATGCTTTCCTGCTGGCATATCGATACCAGGGACGCACGCGATGCAGCGAATGCGCTGGATATACTTTCCACCTCTAAAGAGAAACCATTCGATGTGGTATTTGTTGCCGCCGATCTTCCCGACATGAGCTCATCAGAGCTGCTGCATTCTATGTTTGATAAATACGGCAATCCGCAACGAACCGTACATGTCGTGTTACTGCTACGTTCTGGTGACGATGATTGTTTTCATGACAATGAGAATAACGGGGTAATGGTGCATCGTCTCATGAAACCGGTGAAGATGCATCGTCTGCATGCATTGTTGCAATACATTGACGATGGTGTATCTCCAACGGAAAAAGAGAAGTCGGCACAAATACATGTGCAGGAATCCACAGCAGGTTTTATTGACGCACGATTGCGTATACTCATTGCGGATGATGATGCCATGAACCGGGAGGTCGCATCCCGTATCGTAACAAGCTTATGTCCGCATGCGGCCATATGGCACGCACGTGACGGTGATGAAGCACTTCATTTAAGCGCGTCCCACGATGTTGACTGTATACTGATGGATTTGAAGATGCCGGGTCGGGACGGATTCAGTGCCACACGAACAATTCGCCGCAGGGAGGCAGATTCGGTACATACCCCTGTTATTGCACTTACCGCCGCAGTCGATATACAGGAAAAACAGGAAAGTGAGCGGGCTGGTGTTGATTATTATTGTGAAAAGCCGATCACACAGAAAACACTATACAATGCACTGGTGGCTGTTCTCGGTACGGATCATGACAAAATGTCCATGAATTCGCACGTGCAGTACGAAAAGGAATCCGGAGATTATCCGATGCTGGAAAATGCAATTGCCGATATGAGTGCGCGTGGGCTTTCACGTGAGGAAGTGCTTGGATTATTTTTTCAATTTACAGGCGTGTGCAAAGAAAAATGTGAATCGCTGAAGCATGCATCGAGTAACGGTGATTTTGATTCTCTTGTACAGCAGGCACACGCATTCAAAGGAAACGCCCTCAATCTCGGCCTCACCGAAATGGCTGAAGAATGTGCTGCGCTACACTCGGCGGCACGCGAGCACGAGCATGCACGTATCGATGCGCGGATCAAATCGATATGCGCACTGTGTCATACGTTCAGCGAACAATGCGGGGCACTATACAAAGGAGGTTAGTATGCAATACTACATCGGCACCAGCGGCTGGAGCTATGATCACTGGATCGGGACCTTTTATCCTGAGGATCTGGAGAAAAATCAGTGGATATGCCACTATGCACAGTATTTCAATACCGTAGAGCTGAACATGTCGTTTTATCGCTTTCCGTTCAAGAATATGCTCAAAGGATGGTATAAAAAGGTCGGGGATGAGTTTAAAATGACGTTCAAGGCAAACCGGCAGATAACCCACGTGAAGAAATTCAACGGCGTAAAAGACGTGCTTACCCGATTCTACTCCAGCGTCAGTGGTATGGGAGATAAGGTCGGTGCACTTCTTTTTCAAACCCCTCCCTCTATGAGAAAAACCGCCGCCCACATGCGTACCCTTTCACAGTTTTTTCGTCTCTGTGATATGCGTTATCCGCACGTGATCGAATTCCGGGATCCGTCGTGGTGGGATGATGAGACCTATGCACTTCTTCGCGAGCACGATGTCGGCTTTTGTACGGTAAGCGGCCTTGACATGCCGGACGATACGATCATTACCTCATCGAGTGCATACTTCAGGTTTCACGGTCCGTCGGATGCGTATGCATCGAGCTACAGCGAAGCGCAGATCGATGAATGGGCCCAGAAAATAGAAAATGCGGTACAGTCCGATTCTCCGGAGCGTGTTTTTTGTTATTTTAATAACGATGATCAGGGGTTTGCGGTCAAAAATGCCGCACAGCTTGCCAGGCGCCTTCAAAACGACGACGGAAAAACGCGTTAACACAGAGGAGATGACCCGATGAAGCTCACCGCAGTATTCAATCCGGAGCAAATTCTGACACATGCCCGGGGAGATGATAAATGGGATATCATGCGTCAGATGGTCGATGCGATTTCTCTCAATCCTGCAATACGTGATGTACCGCAGGAGCTGAGAAACGAATTCACCGATGCGGTATTCAGCAGGGAAAAGGAAATTCCGACCGGCGTGGGTCATGGGGTCGGGTTTCCGCATGCGCGGATCAAAGGGCTGACACGGATATTTATCTCACTCGCCATTTTGCGTGAACGTATCGAATGGGAAGCACCCGACAATGAGCCGGTACGGTTTGTGTGCCTGGTCCTGGTTCCTGAGGAAAAACCTACCGTAGCATTAAAAGTCATATCGACATTGACGCGTATTCTGAGCGATATGACAACCCGGGACTTTTTTGAGCAGGAAAAAGATGCGGAAAAAATATATGCATTTCTTCATGAACAGTCGATTGATGTCGATGTGCCGATTACCGCATTCGACCTTATGCGTCCTCTTACGCTCAAAGTCTACGAGGAGACCCCGCTGCGGGAAGTCAACCGGCTTATGTATGCCCATGATGTCGAGGCGGTTTCGGTGCTTGACAAAGAGCATCACGTAGTCGGGGAGATCAGCTGTGATCATTTATTCAATCGTGGTCTGCCGGATTATATTAAAGAGCTTTCGACAGTTCCCTCGATTCAGGATTTCGATCCTTTTCAGAAATACTTCCACAGTGACGCAAAAACGGTTGCCAGGGATGTGATGAATACGGATTTTATGAGTCTTGGGGAGAATGCAACCCTGCTCGAGATCGTGTTTTATCTATCTGTCAAGAAGTACCAGATTCTGCATATCTGTCGGGACAAGGTAAAGATCGGCACGATAGATCGTATAACGGTACTTAACCGGGTATTGAATCTGTAGCTATCCTGACAGCCAGCCCTGGAAAATGAAAATATAGACCGAGGCGACGGCACACGCGACAATCATGGCAAGGGTTCCGGATTTGAACCATTGACCAAAACGAATAGGGTCGTCGGTCTGTTCACTTTTTGTTACCACCACCACATTGGCAGTCGATCCGATCGGGCTGCCGTTGCCCCCGAATCCTACTCCCAGGGCAAGTGCCCACCACAGTATATTGGCGTTTACTCCGAGCTGTTCCAGATGCGTAATAACCGGTATCATCGCCACCGTGAACGGAATGTTATCCACCAGTGCAGAAGCGAGTGCTGCAAACCACAACAATAAAATGGCGGTCATTACGGGTCGTTGCAGAGCCTGGTCGGTGATGAGTGTGGCTATTGCATCGAGTACCCCCACATGCTCGAGTCCCCCGACCAGCACGAACAATGACCCGAAAAAAACGAGCACGCTCCATTCCACACTGGTAAGGTATTGTTGCGGATCCTTGTTAGGATTTACCACGAGTAATGCGAGTGAAGCACCGATAAGCGATACGAAACTCGGAGGAATGTGCAATAAATGATGAAAAAAGAATAAAAGTATGACAAGTCCGAGAATTCCGAGAAGCTTTATGCAGGTGCCGGTGTCCTTAAGTGCGCTTTTTTCATCCCAGCCGAGGATGGCATCGATATGCTCCGGTTTTTTCGCCAGTTCCTTGTGAAATACAAGCCGGAGAGTTCCCAGAACCGCTCCCCAGCAAATAATTACCGCCGGCGCTATATGGGTAAGAAAGTCGATAAAGGAAAAATCGGCCGCACTGCCGATCATGACATTGGGGGGATCTCCGACAAGGGTGGCAACGCCACCGGTATTCGACAGAAGCGCTTCGGCAATGAGTATCGGAATAGGGCTTATATTGGCGATGCGTGCAATGACGATCGTTACCGGTGAGATAAGCAGCACGGTAGTGACGTTGTCGAGGATGCACGAGAGAACCGTAGTGACCGTACCGAGTATGAGCAGCAGTTTCCACGGATCGCCTTTTGTTTTTTTAGCGGAAAGAATGGCAAGGTACTGGAAAAAACCGGTTGATTCGAGTATTGCCACAAGTACCATCATGCCCGCAAGGAGTCCGAGTGTATTGAAATCGATCGCGTGGAATGCGTCGCTGATATGATAAAAATCGAAAATGTTTCCCAGCACCACGATAAGTACCGCACCGAAAAATGCGATAACCGAGCGGTGTATGCGTTCGGTGATAATAAGCGTGAATACAACAATAAAAACGACAACAGCGATGGTGACGGAAAGAGTATCCTGCATAATCTCACTATTTTTTACGGTTGTGTAGCGACGGTATCTGCATCTACTATATACTCAGTTATCTATACCCGGAATGCAGGGTATGATGTTTGGAGAGTGTCACGTTGTTTTAATGTAGCGCATAAAACCTGAATTGAGCGGTTTTGTGTGCGAAATCTACTGCCATCCGCACTACTGCTGTATTTTCGAAAACCATGAGCCAACCAACAGGGGTGCCCCATAATTTTTAAGAATACAATAGCAGCACGGCTCACCGCGGCTTTCATCAAAACAACCGCTCAATTTAGGTAAAAATAAATTCAACCCAATACGTGTATAAAACGGGTATGTGTATGGAGGTTATTATTCCCGTATGTTTTTTGTCGACTCGAGTATGGAAATTGCCCTGGAGGTAAGGGATCGCAATGGGCCGGGAAGCCGCGAGGAAAAAAGGCTGAGAATCTGAATATCTTCCTTGTAAAAACGTCCGAGATAGATTGCCAGCGAGAGGTAGGTGATTAGTCCTGCAAAAAAAGCGAGGATAAAACCGATGATAAAGGGGAAGAGTAAAAGTATGCCTTCCATTATTGCGGCCATGCAGCCAGCACAAAGCGCTATTTTGAATATGGTTTTTAAAGGATATTGCAGATGCATGGTTTTGCAGGTGTATAAAAGACCTGCAATTGCGCCGGTAATGGTCGTTACACCGTAGCATACTGAGGCGCCGAGCGCGCCATAGGTTTTTATCAGCAGAATATCGAGTATGATATTGACTACCGCGAGCACGGCGCCGAATTTATAAATAAAAGCATGTTTTTCATATGCGTATAGAACCGCGGAACCGGGAGAGGTCAGAGAGGAAAACATTGAAGCGAACAGAAGTATCTGCATCACCCTGTGGGCCCCGATATACTCATGACCGTAGAAATAGTGAATTATGTGGTATGCCAGCACCATACCGCCTATGCATATAGGGATGGTGAAAAATGCCAGATAGCGGGTGGAAATGTAAAATACCGACTTCATTTTCTCTCTGTGGCCGCCCCCGAAGTATCCCGACATTGCGGGAAGCAGCACCTGCCAGAAGGTCATGGGCAGAAGGCTCACTATGCGTTGGGTGATATTGAACCCGAGGTTGTAAAACCCTACTTCTCTTGCAGTACAAAACCGACCCAGAAAAAAATTCTCGCTTTTATCCCACACCACTTTGTCGCATAAAAGAATGGCAAACACGCCGGCATTGTATTTCATGATTCGTTTTTTCAACATTCGGGGCAACGAGGCGGGGGAGGTGAAAAACCGCACCCCTTCTTTTTTCATAACAGCCAGATAAAAGACGGTATTAACACACGAGAAAATAAGCATTACGAATAGCAGACCCGTTGCACCATAGCCCTGTACAAGGACAAAAACCTTTGCACAAAAGGAGAGGGGGGTGATCAGCAGATTCGCCCATAAAAAATACTTGAAATTCTGCAGCCCCTGAATTGCCGAGGAGAGCATTGACGTGAGAATCCCAGGTACGAGCCCCAGAAAGGCGATAAAGAAGAGAAAAGACTGGTTGGGGTTAAAGAAAAAGTCTGCAATCGGTGTACGAAGAAAGACAAGTACTACGGTACCGAGTAACGAAAGGCCGAGTTCGACCTTGCATATAAAGACCACGATTGCCGAGATATCCCGCGTGCTGCCCTTTTCATTATATTCGGCCACGAATTTGGTCATAGCCTGAGCAAAGCCCATTCCAAAGGCCCACATAAGTGTATTGTTGAACCACAGCACCAGGGTAAAAATGCCATAGTTGTCCGGTCCGAGCTGGCGGGCGACCCATATGGATATAATCCATGCGGTAATAATTGAGAACAGACGGTTTCCCAGTGAAATAATCGAATTCTGTATGAGTCGATTCCCTGATGTGTGTGTGGTTTTTGTCTCCATTATTAGGGCGGCTACTCTATAAGGGTGGTATACCACTGTTCGATTTTTTTCCCTGCAACCTCTGCATCGAATTCCCGGCGGACTTTTTCGAATGCGGCATGAGAAATTCTCTGATGCATCTGCGGCGAAAGTCTCAGCACATATGAAAGAGCCCGGGCCAGGTGCGGGGCGCTGTTTTTGCGAAAGAGGAATCCGGTAACCCCGTGATCCACAAGCTCCCGCAAACCCGCACAGTCGGATGCAACAACCACGCATCCTGAGGCCATTGCTTCAAGGCAGGTATAGGGCATGTTCTCCCAGCGGGAGGTAAATACGGCGATTCGTGCGGATTGAAAATACGTTGGTATCTGCGCATGGGCAACTGCACCGGTAAAGGTGATACCACGGCTGCCTTCTCCACGGGAAGCAAGCCGGGTGATATACTCGCCATAGGGGGTGTGGTCCGCAAGGTGTCCGTAAAAGCCTCCCACCATAATCAGCGGCGGCGGGGGGTCATTCGGTGCATGTGCATGCAGTTGATGGTATGCCGTAATGAGCAGATGCGGTGCTTTAAGCGGGTCCATCCTGCCCACGAATACGAGCGAGTTGCGCGATGAGCTGTTCTTTATATCTCTTTGTGTCATGCCTTGGCCGTAACGGGCGATCGGGTTTGGTATAACGGTGTATACCAGGCTGTGCAGTTTTAGACGGTGCAGCAGAAAACGGGTGGGGGATGAAACCGCGCTGCTTTTGTATATGGAAATTGTTTCGACCAGGCGGTGCAAAAGGCGGTCTGTGCGTGGGGACGAGGGTTCGACCATCGACGCGATTATTCCCCAGGGAGAGTGCAGCCGCACTACCTTTTTGTTTTTTGTGCGCAGAAAGAGTCCTTCTGCGCCGCATTCGGGGTACTCGATAATGTCGAAGCGTATATGAGACAGGTAGGTGCCAAAATAACGGGCTACCGCACGTGCCCAGCTCATGCGCATGAGCAGCATGGGTAAAAACCTGTAGCACCATGCACGTAGCGGATACCATAACCTGGCTTTGGGCAGCGGATATGCGCCCGGGGCAATACGGTGAATCCGCACCCCGTTTTGTGTGGCAGGCGAGGACTGAGATGTCGTGTTTCGTGTAATCACATGTACTTCATGCCCGTGACGGCTCATATATTCCGCAATGGTGCGTGTGTAGGTGCCGATTCCTCCGTATCCGGTCTCAGGGGGGTATTCACTCGCTATATAACAAATTTTCATATCGATCAGGAGTGCTGCATGCGCTGATAAAAAGCAACGGATGCCCGTGCGATCGCATCTATATCGTGTTCCCGTTGCACTGTTGCGGCCGCCTCATTTCCCAGTGTTGCGGCATATGCGGGGTCGTTGTAAAGTGTCCGGATGTGCGTGACCATCCGGGAGGTGTCCGATACATTGAACAGCAGCCCGTTTTTGCCGTGGCGGACTATTTCGTTTATTCCCCCGGTATCGTTGGCCACCACGGGCAGGCATGCAGCCATTGCTTCGAGAAGCGCGTATGGCGCGTTGTCGAATAGAGAAGGCATGAGAAAGCAATCGGAATTGCGGTAAATTGCCGGAAGCATGCTGCGTTGCTGAGGGCCTGGTATCCAGAGCCGGCTTCTTTGTGCGGGGGTAAGCATTTTTTCGATCGTATTGCGATAATTGATAAGCCCGTTAAGTTGCACATCACCGGCTATGGTAAGATGAATATCGTCGGAAATTGAAAGTATGTCCCGAATACGGGCGCACAAAATACCTGCCCCTTTGCGTGGCTCCAGCCGTCCTGAAAAAAGAATGTGGTAAAAAGGATCATTGGTTCGCTTCACAGAGATCGCATTGAAGAGTGAGATGTCGAACGGATTTTTGATCACCTCGATGGCATCCGATGCAATACCATACCTCTGACCGACCTTTTTTTTGAGTGCATGCGAAGGCGATTTAAAGCCGCGGGCCTTTTTCAGCGCCTGCTTTTCTGCACGATAAAGTTGTGAAGCGCCGCGGTCCGGGACTACATTGTTGAGCTCATCAACCAGCCAGGTGGGCGTGTGGAAAGTGATGACGGTTGCAAAGGGGGTACGTCGTGGAAACTGGCAGGCAAGGCCATTGTATTCGGGGATGTCGACGGCATGCAGTGGCGTTGTGCGATGAATGGTCATAAGCGCCGCATGCAGCGATCTCGAGAGCCCTTTCTGATACTCCACACTGCCGTGAGTAAAGTGCTTCATCGGCCAGCGTCGGGGTTTCCAACCGAATGCGTGGCAGTGAATATTGGGATGAAGCGACTCCGAAATCCGGGTCCCCTGAATAACGAAAAGATGTACCGCATGCCCCTCGAGTGCCAGTGCATTGGAGAGTGTATACGAAAAGGTGGCGATTCCACCGTGTGCCGGTGTCAGGTCGGAAGAAGGAATTTCAGAATTAACAATTGCGATATTCATGCATCCTCACGGCAGGTGTCTCAGGTTCAAAAAAGGTTAAAGTGTATGCAATGGCATCAATCCGGGGCGTGCTGTTGGGCAGTATAGTAAGTAATTATACAATATTCGGGGCGTGTAATTCAACCGATACTACGACACATTCCCCTTGCATTTATTCGTGCCATATTGTATATTGTAAAATACATAACAAAGCCCACCTGTACCTTGCCCGGGGCGGCATGTGACTTCGGTCACGGCCGCCCTTTATATTTTCGGGTATATATATTCAACCATACATCTCACCTAAAAGACCCTCTATTCATCGACGGTCATAGTGCGTATGATACACGGCCGTCATTGCCATAAAAATAGGTACAGCACGAGCTATACCCTGTTTCTGATATGCCCGAATATCGGGTTCGGACGTTCCATTACAGGACAATACATACAGAGGGTAAGAAGTACTTATTTAGCCCGGGCTACGCATAGACAGGGCCGGGGAGGATTTCGGGCGGGAACAGCGGAGTGTCGTTTCTGAAGACACGGCCACAGAAGCATAAAAAAAGCGGATGTATGTAAGGATACATCCGCCTCAACCAGGTTAGGCGTTTCCTCCCGTGATTCGCTTCAGGGTTTGGGGAAGTTGGAAGCGAAGTGGGCACACACCACGGGGAGGCCCTGTTTTTCATGGTTTGTTATTTTTTTTATCGGCACCGCAGGGGCTGCACTTTACCCCTTTGCATACTTTTTTGTGGCATTTTTTTCGTTTTTCTTGTATTCCTGCCGATCGCCGATGGGGATTTTTTGCGTATAACCCGTTAATTAACAATCAATTACAAAAAATGACGTACAGCTCACACACCACCTCATTCCCGTGCGAGCGGGGACATGTATGCCCATCCGGTATGTGATCTGTCCTGAATCTCTGCCTCGACATTCATGAATCCGGTCCATTTTTCTTTACCTATAAGCTTTGACACCTGTGATTTTGTCTTGGTGCGAAGACGCAGTGTCACCTCTTCTGTGGGTATGCGTATCGTAATATCGGTTGGAAAGCGTTTGGATGGTTTGTAGGTATAGAGTGAATTTACCGTATACTCGAACTCGTGTATCACACGATGTTTTTTCTCATGCGCCGCAAATACGATTACATTGTCAGGGGGCAGAAACGATCGTTTCCGAGGGAAAAATGAGACAAAAAAGTCCGGTCCCTCATTGCAGTGTATAAAAATCCAGTCACCGTACTGTGTATTGAGCTCCCCCCATGAATGCTGAAAATATCCTGATGCGCTGAATTCGGCAGGTGTGCCGTTTCGTGTCACGGTGCATTTCAAATCTATTTTCGGATATATATACCAGTCCCACTTTCTTCTGCCGGCATTGCGGGTGAACACATCCGAAAACCAGACAGGATCGCCGGCCGGAGAGAATGCAAAGGATCGTTTTTCATTCTCAGATTCAACCCTGATATAGAGTGAATCGGATTCGTTTTCGTACACGATATGGTTCGGGCCGAATCGCTCTTCGAGTGTGGTCGAATTATGAGTGATGTCGTGAAAGGGTTTAATAAACGATGCGCCGTCGTAGCGGTAGTCGCTGCGTTGATCATCGAGGGAAAAATGGTAGATGAAATTTCCCGAGAGCATCAAAAATTTCCCTGACACAAAAAAACAGCCGAAAAATTCCCTTTGTGACGAATCGGCAGATACACAACGGGCAATCAGGGACCATATTTCGGTCTGGGTATCGTGTTTTTTGCTTTCTGCCGTGAGCGCAGAGACGGAGGATATCGCAAAAAAGATATACACAAACAAGAGTCGAGAGAGTTGCATACCGGGTGTGATTCTATGCGGCTTTTTATATGGTTGCATCATCATAGGATTCCCCTGACTCAGTCGGATCGGTAGTGCTGGATTACGGCGCGTATACCGGCGACATCGGTGCACAGCTGCTCTTCGGGCTGGCGAAGCAGGGACGCGAGGTCGCATCGGTAGACCTCCCAAGCCCCCTGCTGGATCTCGGATTCGAGTTGTCCGGCTGCCCATCCGGAATAGCCGAGGAATAGGCGCACCTCTTCACTTTCTGCGTTGAGAATATCGTCCAGGGATTCCCATGTGCCGCCCAGATAGACATGAGGGGCGACAGCGTACGCATTCGGCGTCGGCGTATCCGTTAAATGAAGAAGCTGCAATTCGTGCTGACGAACCGGTCCGCCAATATAGATTTTACGTTGACACGATTTAAGTTCCGGGGATAATTCTGTGCTGAACACTTCGCACAGGGGCATGTGAGAGGGTCTGTTGAGTACGAATCCGAATGTTCCCTCCTGCGGCTCGTGTATGCATATAAGCACCGCGGTCGCTGAAAAATTCGGGTCTTTCAGCGCCTCTCTGGATAATAAAATCACGCCGTTTTCTATGACTTGCATCTCTGTTTCCGATTTTACAGGTTCGTTATTGCCTGAAAAGAATGCCTGAGCCGGATCGATCTACCTCCCTGTCGCTATTAAGAATGCGTTGTGCACTCCGTATTATTGCAACTGAGTGGAGATCCGGGATTTTCACTTTCGGATAGCCGGAGACTACCGGTGTGTGTATTCCAGCGCCGTATGGCAGGCACACGTACTCGTGGCGGCAGCATCCATTGTCTGATAAAAAATACCATTGTGACACGGAGGTGTCGGGTAGATTCGGTATTGTCCCGGGAAATAGCCTATGCAGTACCCTGCAATTCGAAAAAAACCATCCGTGTGCGCCATATCCAGCGCGGGGTGAAGATTGCGGGAATTATTTTTACGCCGGAGAATACAGATGTAGATTATTATTTCCGGGAGAGCAGGGAGGGAGTTTGCACATGCCGTAAACATAAACCTATGGCGATCTTCCCTGAGTACCCGATTGCAACCTGAATTGAGCGATTTTGTGTCCGAATGTGGCAT
>CAZPUS010000021.1:49690-51032 GCA_964589825.1 uncultured Fibrobacterota bacterium
GCACCGGGCCGGGTTAATCTGATCGGAGAGCACACCGATTATAACGAAGGTTTTGTGATGCCCATGGCCATTAACCGCGCCATGTGGATTGCGTGTGAGCCATCGGACAATGACGAGGTGGAATTGTACTCGGTCGACATGAAACAGTGGTGTCGGTTTTCCCTTGGTGATGTGCATGCGCAATCGGTAGAGGGATGGGGGGTATATATACTGGCCATGGCACGGGCAATGCACGATGCCGGCATACGCTGCAGGGGGCTTCGAGGGGTGAGTGCCGGTGATGTGCCCCCGGGAGCGGGACTTTCATCCTCTGCAGCACTCGAAGTTGCAGCGGCGACGGCATTTGTAGAAGTGACAGGCGGAGAATATGAGTTTGCGTCGCTTGCACGGATGGCACAACGGGCGGAGAGCGAGTACGTAGGGGTTCAGTGCGGTATCATGGATCAGATGGTGAGTGCCTGTGCACGTAAGGATCATGCGCTGCAGATAGACTGTCGTGACGATTCAATGACGCATATACCATTCGCAGCCTCATGCCATGTGGTAATTCTGGATACAATGACCCGTCGTGAGCTGGCGGGATCGGAATATAACGACCGGCGAAAAGAGTGTGCGCGTGCTGCCGCACATGCGGGTGTTGGTTCGCTGCGCGATGCGACAGTAGAGCTTCTTTTGCAGAAGGTTTATCCCCGGGATGCGATTGCCTGCCGTCGTGCACGCCATGTGGTCAGCGAAAACGATCGGGTACAAAAGGCGGCAAAAGCGCTTTCGCGCGGTGATATGCAGGAGATGGGACGATTGATGCAGCAAAGCCACGAAAGTTTGCGCGACGACTATGAAGTAACCAACGAGGCACTCGATCACATGGTTGAGGCGGCAGTCGGTATACCCGGATGCTACGGGGCACGAATGACGGGTGCGGGATTCGGCGGATGTGCGGTTGCACTCGTTGATCCCGTATATTCAGAGGAATTTATCGCCAGGGTGGGTGAGGAGTATACCCGCAGGACAACGCAACGTCCGAATATCTATACCACTACCCCGCAGAATGGTGCCGAAGTGATCCTGCGGTAATAATACCATACGGTTGGAGCAGGCATGCGAGTCTATGAGAGCGGGTTTGGGCTGCCCTGCGTATTTAAGTCGGGGTGTATGCTTTTGCTATGCGGTATCAGGATTCACCTTACGGAAATTAAGCGCCACTTGTTCACTCCAGCGCATCAAAACGCTCCTGTATTTGCTCCTGGTGCAGTATGTCTTCATCCACTATATGCTGAATGATCTGTAGATTCGTGTCCGGATTTTCGTGTTTCATCGCCTGCTGGAACAGATGCTCACTCGA
>CAZPUS010000022.1:0-20788 GCA_964589825.1 uncultured Fibrobacterota bacterium
GTGCCCCTGCGGCAGCGGAAGAAAGTACAAAAACTGCTGCGGCAGGAAGACGTAACGTGTCACTGCTGCATAATAATGCGAAAACGTGCAGCCACCATCATTACAAAAACATACCGGCAGTGGCTTTGCGATTTGCCCCTAATAATGTGTCATCAGAGATGGACGCCTACACCCCGTGGCATATTCTTCAATGATATTGTATATTATAATATATAACCTCTATTAATTCATGAAAACCGAGTGGGGGAGATGCCCTGCTTTTTCTTTTTTATCGCTGTAAAGGAGGCTGAAATGAGAAAAAAACAGATTGTGGCAATTATTGCACTGGTAAGCGCAATAGTGTGGTATCCTGCCGATTCTCAGACGACGTTTCTGGACACGGTCTGTCTGTCCGAAAGCGCGGATACACTGCTCGATATCGCGGCCCTTATACCCGAAGCGGACAGTGTGGCGGACAGCCTGGGGTTTTCGCTCGATTCAATGGAAGCAGAGGGCAGCTGTGACTCAATAACATTGCTCTATCCGATATCCCTCGGCGGCGGGAACTCGTACTATGTACCGGTTATGACCTTCAAAAAAGCGGGCTCCTGCACGCTCGATGTTTCCTCTCCCATGGGTTTTGATACCACGATAAATACCTGTATACTCGGGATAATTGCAGATGGCGACGGTGCATCCCGCAACGCCGCTGTCTCCGGTATATCTATACAGACACGCCACAACGGTGATGATGGCCTCGTGGTGCAGCTGCAAACGGCTAATACGACCATACACACGCTTTCATGCGTACGTGCCGACGGCATGATACTTTTTACCACACCTCTTCAGGATGGACGGGCTGAGGTCGCGCTACCTCATAATATCGCGCAAATGCCCGTGTATCTGCATGCACGAAACCGGGAGGGAGACGTAGTGTTAAAAAAAACACTCGTCACCGAAGATTTTCACCTGAAATGATCCGGGGTATCCACACAATCTGCGGTTATGCGCACTATGCGTTCGTTACCTGTAAATTCACGGTCGTACCGATGCCACAATAATCGTACGACCTGGTGCTGCGCTTGTCACCGCAATCATCGGGGGTGTTCATCCGGGTTTGGGATGAATGGCCACAGATTAACCCCTTGCGTATAACCCTCATAAAAACAAGGGCTTAATTAGTAACACAGAAGTAGTATCGGTGGTGCGCGGGGTCCTTTGACCCCGTTTTTTATGGGCAGAACAATGGACAAAAAACGTAAGTTGTTGAACTAAGCGGTGGTAGCAGTGGCGGCATGGTATGTGCTTCTGACCTGACATGCAATTAGTCTTTTCTGTATACGGCTGTAACGTGCGTATATTTCATCTTTGTACGTGCCGGTAATCTATTGTATGACACTTTCGCGGGAAAAAAACAGATACTGGAATTATCGTACTTCTTTTTTAACTGTTGCATAGACATACCTTCTATGGTTTGTAGTAAAGATAATGTGGGCTTCGGTATGTCTACAAAATCAGAGATAGATCGCGGATAAAAATCTCGGGTTTATGCACAGGCTTGACTTCTGCATGAGCTTTTCGCAATTGCTGACACGCGATTGACCGGAGGGTGTTTTCGTAAAATACGTGGTAATGACGTATATTTTGCGTTACAATATGCATGTGTGATGCAAATGGCACGTCATGTACCACTTTCTTTGATATAGAGCTTTTCAAATTGACGTTCGGTATTATTGCATCTCCGTAATATGTGTCACTTTTAATTCAAGGAGTCCCGTATGGTCGATCTGTCCAAGTATACCTGTGTCATTCTCTGCGGCGGGCAGGGAACACGTATACGTTCGGTATCCGAATTCATGCCAAAACCCCTGATCGATGTAGGCGGGAAGCCCATCCTGTGGCATATAATGAAGACCTATTCGTTTTACGGGATTCGTAAATTCGTACTGTGTCTGGGCTACAAGGGTGACATGATTATGGATTATTTTGAAAATTATCATACCCGCAATCACGATTTTACCATGCAGGTGAACCGAATCGATGAAAAAACAATCCACTACGACGGCAGAGAGGACGCGGATGTAAACGAGTGGGAAATCACCTTCGCACTTACGGGCGAAGAGACGATGACCGGTGGCCGGGTAAACCGCATTCGCAAGTATATAGATCAGGACTATTTTTTCTGTACATACGGAGACGGGGTGAGTGATGTCGATATTAACCGGTTGTTCGAGTATCATACGCAAAAAGGAAAGATCGCGACGCTTACCGGTGTAAACCTTCCGACCACGTTCGGTATCGTGGAATCGGATGATGAGAATATCGTTACGTCGTTTCGTGAAAAACCGGTTCTTTCCGGTCTTATAAACGGCGGATTTTTCGTTTTCACACAGGAGATCTTCGATTATCTGGACGACGACCGCACGGTACTGGAAGGTAAACCCTTTAAAAAACTCGTTCGAAATCACGAAATCGCCATGTATGTGCACGACGGTTTCTGGCAGTGTATGGATACCTACAAGGATTTTCAGAAGCTCAACTCGATGTGGAAAGAAGATAACGCACCCTGGAAATTATGGTAAAAAGAGACGTGGCGCTTCGTTGCTGCATGCGTGTGTGAAATAGAGTGATTGGATAAAAGAAGTGCGGCCGCGTACGAGCCGGCGGATAACATGTCCGGGGCCGCGCCGCACAAGTTACCCGGCAAAGAAATGGAGAGTACCATGGGTGCATTGTTCAACAGTATGTATGAGGGAAAAAAAGTCTTTGTAACGGGCCATACCGGATTCAAAGGTTCATGGCTTTG
Organism: uncultured Fibrobacterota bacterium; assembly: GCA_964589825.1. Lineage (GTDB taxonomy): Bacteria > Fibrobacterota > Chitinivibrionia > Chitinivibrionales > WJKA01 > CAZPUS01. The sequence continues at coordinate 2,786 of CAZPUS010000022.1, forward strand.
TCTGTGGCTCACACAGCTGGGGGCGGAGGTAGTCGGATACTCGCTGCAGCCTTCTACCGAGCCGGCTCATTACAATTTGTTACAGCTTGACATGGAGTCGATAATAGGTGATATCACCGACAGAGAAACGCTGCAAAAACATATGGAGCGAACCTCGCCCGATATAGTGATACATATGGCGGCACAGCCGCTGGTGCGCTATTCGTATCGCCATCCCCATGAAACATACATGAGTAATGTGATAGGTACGTGCAATGTGTGTGAGGCCTGCAGGCATATCGATTCGGTGCGTGCGCTCGTTGCGGTCACTACCGATAAGGTATACGAAAACAATGAGTGGATCTGGGGCTATCGGGAAATAGACCGTCTGGGAGGGTTTGACCCCTACAGCGCGTCAAAGGCGTGTGCCGAAACAGTAATATCGAGTTATCGCAACAGCTATCTGCCCCCTGATAGTTACGGCACTAACCATTCGACGCTTATTGCCAGTGTCCGGGCCGGGAACGTAATCGGAGGAGGCGACTGGTCGCAAGACCGTCTCATTCCGGATATCGCCAAAGCGACTGCAAAGGGAGAGAACGTCGTGATACGCAATCCAGGAGGCGTGCGCCCGTGGCAACATGTGCTCGAGTGCCTCAGCGGGTACCTGACCGTCGGAGCCGAACTGCTCCGGGGACGGGTCGAATGTGGGGATGCATTCAATTTTGGTCCTGATGCGGATGATGCAATACCCGTGGGACAGATGGTAGCACAAATGAAGAAATACTGGCCAGATATTCGTTCGTGTGCACAAGCGCAGGCGGATGCGCCCCATGAAGCGGGCTATCTGAAACTCGACTGTGCAAAGGCCCGGCATTATTTACACTGGCGGCCCGTGTGGGGGTGTGACACCGCGCTCGAGCTTACTGCGCAATGGTACCGGGATTTTTACAAAACCGCCGCAGTCAACAGCAGCGACAATCTGCACAGATATATCGAAGAAGCTCGTCGAAAAGAGGCGGTATGGACAAAGTAGTACTTGTCAGCGGTGCAAACGGTTTTATCGGTCGCCATTTTGTCCACTCGTTGCTGCAGCAGCAGGACGCGGTAATAGTGGCAACCGATATTACGTCTTCGCCCGCTCCCATGTACCGGGAAACGAATCCACGTCTCAATTATGTGGCCGGAGATATCACCGATCCCGGATTCATAAAACAGCTCTCCGAGTCGCACCGCTATGATCATATCGTTCATTTCGCGGCAATGCTGGGAAGCGGCGGTGACAGCAGCGCACGTGTGCGTCAGTATCGCGTGAACACCATGCCTGTGTTTCACTTGTGCGAAATCGCACGTGCACATGACGCTCATATTCTTTTTCCTTCCACCGGTCTTGTATATGATAACCGGGCGCACGCGCCTTTTAAGGAAGATGAGACGCCGTGCAGACCGTCAAACTTTTATGCCATGACAAAAAAAACCGCAGAAGAGATGATTCTGCACTATGCCGGCACATACGGCATTCAGTATACGATTTTTAGGCCTGCGGTGGTATACGGCCCCGGACAGCGGGGAGCAATGTTTATACCGCAAATGATGGAATCGCTCGTACAACGCACGTCCTTCGATATGACCGCGGGAGAACAGAAACGCGATTTTATTTTTGTGGATGATTTTGTCAACGCGCTGCAAAAGGCGATATACGCGCCTTTTCAGGCACAGGGGGTCTTTAATGTAAGTAGCATTCAGGCGGTCTCCATGCAGGAGGTGGTTGCCACAGCCTACAAAGTGAGTGGCCTTTCCGGTTTAGTAAACGTGGGTGCATTAGAGTATAGACCAAACGAAACCTGGAACTATTGTCTCGATAATACGAAACTGAGAACGCAGCTTCAGTGGAAGCCCTGGACTGCACTGGAAAACGGGATCCGCGCTGTATGGATAGATATGCAAAGCACTCTGTAGCCCGGCCGTAAAATGCCAGAGACCACCTATGCCGTAATAGCAGTAAGACCCATCATGGCGTTGATCTGTGTCACCATTCAGGTGCAGATATTTTGTGATTTTTCCGCGTACTCCGATATCGCCATAGGTGCGTCCCGCATTCTCGGCTTTCGTCTCATGACTAATTTCAGACGCCCGTATTTTGCACAATCCATACCCGAATTCTGGCGCAGATGGCATATCTCCCTTTCCACCTGGTTCAGGGATTATTGCTATATTCCGCTTGGAGGCAGCAGAAAGGGCACAAAGCGCTGGGTATTCAACATCGCGTTGCACAGAGACACGGCATTCAATTTGTCGTGCTTTATATTCCTTCAAAAAAGACTATGTTCGCGGAGAACGAGCTGTCCCGTGAAATGAGCGAGCTGATCGACAGGATCGAGGCGGAGGGGATAGCGGTGGTGGATCTTCGCAAACCGTTTAACGCTTCCGGCAACCCGCGTTCTTTGTATTATCTCGATGACGGTCACTGGAACAAAGACGGGATATTGACTGCGGCACGATATATTGCACAACAATACCGCAAGATGGAATAACGGCAATGAATACCGCAAAAGATGTTATCGCGAAAAATTGTCTTCCATGCGGGCATTGGATGCGTTCATACGCTGGATGCGCTGTGCAAGAAGACGTGCAAGAAAGAGTCCGTAGTGTGGATTATTACGTATCGCGGTGACAAAGTCACGTTTGGAAATCTTGATTAGTTTTCCCCTGGTTATTGCAACCACGGTCGCGTTTCTGCGCTGGTTGAGCAGAAAGGACATCTCGCCCATGAAGACGTCGTTAGGGCCGAGCGTCGAGACCGTACTGTCGTCGACTTCGACCGAGTATGTCCCCTTGACGATATAATACATGAAATCTCCCGCCTCTCCCTGCATGAATACCGTCTCTGCGGGTTCCACGGTTGTCGTCTCCATTTTTTCAAGCGATTCCGGAAGCAGGTTTTCGGTCTCTTTCTGATGGGTGATCTCGAACTGAACCTCGTTTCCCTTTTCGTTGTACTGCAGGTTTTTGGTCATATGACTCGCAAGAAGAAGCCCCCGACCGTGCAGTTCGGTACTTGGCTGGTCATTTTTATTGTTCAGGCGTTTTCTCCAGTCAAACCCCCCGCCCTGATCAGCGATGAGAAAGCGTGAGTCACGGTCCCTGATATCGTACTCGAACAGTACCCGGCGGTTGACGAGTTCGGGGTTTTGCTCTTTTTTGAGACTGATAAGCTCACGGATATCCCTGCCATCGTCAAGCCATTGCGATTTTTCATCATATCCTATTTCGCAGTTTCCGTGTTCCACCGCATTAAGCAACAGCTCCTGAAGTGCGAGCATAATCGTTTGTTTGCCTCTCTGATCGACCTTGCGGGTAGTATACAGGAAGTTGCTGATAAGTCGACTGTAGCAATGGGCTTCGAGCACATCGTTGTGCAGCCTGAATGAGCCGGAAATATGTTTGATCATCTCCATGTGAAGTCTGTGCTGGTACAACAGACGGATATTGTCAGATACCACAGAAAGAATCGTCGGCAAATCGTTTAGAATGTCGTTATGATAGATGGTAACGATAATATGCGCGTTGATTTGTTCGTCTATTTGTTTTTCGGTTTCAAATGAATCGCATATTGCGATGATGCCTCCCGACACAAGCCACGAATCTTTTTCTACCGCAGAAAGAATTTCGAACGGGCAAAGTTCGGGATTCGAAAAATCGAGGAAATACAGGGGAGGAAATTCGGTACGTAATAGCTCCAGTGCGTCCTCGAGCTGATCGGTGAACACCAGCATTTCTTTTGGGAAGCCCAGCTGCAGCAATGTACTGCTGAGTTTTTTGCGTATTTTGCCCTTTTTGATTATTGCCGGAAGTACTCGGAATTTTTTGGGGTCGATCATGGTATGCTCATGGGTGTAGTAAAAGAGGAGCGATTATTTAATACCTGAATTGAGCGATTTTGTGTGCGGCTTCTGCTGCCATCCGCACTACTTGTATGTGCTGGAAAACCATGAGACAACCAGCAAGGTTGTCCTATGGTTTTTGAGATCACAATGGCAGCACGACTTACCGCATCTTACATCAAAACAACCGCTCAATATTCAGCTAATATACGATACTTCATTTTTCACATTTTTTCAACCCCCGGAATTTGCCGATTATTGAGAGTCGCAGCTATGAATACAGTCACTGCTGAAACGAAAATGTCTGTGTTGCATAACATCGCACGGGCACCCCGTCCTTTTGTGCCGGAGTGAATTTCCACTGCTGCAGGGTCTCTCTCACTTCACGTTCGATGCTTGGGTGCGGCGCGTCAATCGATACGATGCGCTCTACAGTACCGCGTACGCCAATGACGAATTTCGCGAGCGCCTCGCCCCTTATTTCGAGCTTTTGTGCGATAAACGGGTATTCGGGGGCCGGGCTTATGCGCTTTTGGGGAGCGACATCGACGTCTCCCTGAGAAAATACCAGTACACCCGTATCTGCGGCGGCATATCCGGCGGCGGCATCCTGTGTGGATGTAACAGAAAGGTCGGGCGTAAAACGCATCGGTAATCTGCGGGTCCGTTTTTTCCCGGATGGTTGCTGTACGGAACGGAGGCGACGTTGCATTTTTTTTGTCTCCTCCTCTTCTTCAGGCGGTTTTACAATTTCGGCAACAATGCGTCGCGTATCCGGAGTCTCTTTATATGTATTATCCGTGCGTGTGGACATAAGCTCCTGCGTGATTGATATCAGTGCAAAGAGTACCACGGTAATAGATATCGAGGCTACCGCGAAAGCGGCTTTTTTGAGCAGAGTGTGAAGGGAATGGTATCGCATTATACGCAAAAAGTGTGGAACACACGAAGATGCACGGTATCGTGCGTGAACAGGTGCAAGTAAAAAAACGGTTTCATCTGGTATTCGGGCGGCAGCTTCATAGTAGTAACCTATGGCACATTTGTTCCGGCTGCAAAGGTGGTTTTGCCTGTCGAACCACTCGGTTCGGGTTACAGCATGTTGACCGGGTCTACGTCGATCGTTATTTTAACCTGTGAGTCGGCGACAGGGCCGGTGGCGTAGCCTGATTTGACAATACGATGCAGCTGTGCCGGTGAATCGGATTTGACCAGCAGAGAGTAGCGTTGTTTCCCCCTGAGGCGTTCCAGAACCGCCGGGGAAGGACCGAGTATACGAAATACATCCTCTGCAGTTTTGTGTGTGTGCATATCGGATGCGATACGCTGCAGTAGCGAAAACGCACGCGCGCCGTCAGTGCTTTCTGCAACAATGCGGATAAGGCGTCCATAGGGAGGATAGCCCAGCTCTTTGCGCTGCTGAAGCTCCATGCGGTAAAAATTGACGAAATCGTGCTGTTGTGCGTAGGTTATGGCGTATTCCTCCGGATAATAGGTCTGGATTACCACGGTACCGGCATTGTCTTTTCGTCCCGCTCTGCCCGAAACCTGTGTAAGCAAATGAAACGTACGTTCGGCGGCCCGGAAGTCGGGAATGTGAAGGGCCGTATCGGCCTGCAGTACGCCCACGAGCCGTACCCCGGGAAAGTCGAGTCCTTTTGCCACCATCTGCGTTCCGATGAGGATGTCGGCTTCCCGTCGTGCAAAACGGGAGAGAATGGAGCTGAACGCACCTTTTCGTCTGGTTGAATCCTGATCCATGCGAAGGAGGCGTGCGTGCGGAAACTGTTGCTGAATGTATTCAGCCGCTTTCTGGATGCCTGTTCCTTTATATTTAATGTGTGTGCCGTGACACTCCGGGCAGGTATCGGGAGCAGTGGTAAAATAGCCGCACTGATGGCATTTGAGCGTCAGATCGCTTCGATGATAGGTGAGAGTAACACAGCAATGAGGACACGTATGCGTATGGCCGCAGCTTTTGCAGATCAGGCAGACGGAAAAGCCCCGGCGGTTAAGCAAAAGAATCGCCTGGGTGCCCTGCGCAAGTACCTCTTCTATTTTGGCGGCCAGAGGGCGAGAAAGGATCGTCCAGTTATTCTCCTTGTGCTCGTTGTTCATATCGACGATTTCAACGGCGGGTAACACCGCGCCTGCGAATCGCTCATGTAGTTCGCACAGCCGGTACTTGTGCCGGAGTGCATTGTAGTATGATTCAATCGAGGGGGTCGCGCTGCCCAGCACCACGGTGCAGTGCTGATACCTGCCACGCATCACCGCGACATCACGCGCATTATAGCGAGGAGGCGTTTCGGTCTGTTTATAACTTGCGTCGTGTTCTTCGTCTACAATGATAAGTCCTGGATCGTGCATCGGGGCAAGGACCGCGCTGCGTGCCCCGACAAGAACTCTTCTGGATCCGGTCATCACCTTCTGCAATGTCTCTTTTCGTTCACCGGCTGCCATGCGGCTGTGGATAAGGGCAACGGTCTCCTCACCCAGTGCCGCTTCAAAGCGCTGAATCGTCTGAGGAGTAAGTGAGATTTCGGGTACGAGAATTATTACGCTTTTATTACGTGCGAGCATCCTTTTTGTCAGCTCGATGTAAATGAAGGTCTTGCCGCTTCCGGTAATGCCATGCAACAGAAAAGGGGTGTCGGGCCGGGAAAAATCTTCGGTTATGGTATCGACGATATTTTTTTGTGTCTCACTCAGGGATATGGCATCCTCATCCATGCATATTGATTCCCCGGATGAAGTGATCGCCACTTTTTTTTGTCTGACGACTTCCTTTTCAGCAAGTGCAGCGAGGATATGACGCGTAACATTACAGCGCTGATATGCCTGTTTGGCACTGAACCATGAAGAGCCGAACTCCGCATGAAGATGTGTGGCTGCATTATATTGCGTTTTGGTCATTGCGGCTGGGGCGTGAGGAGGGGTAATTATCTGGTATTCAGTAAGGCGCCGGGGAGCGGTTTCGATAAGTTTTTTTCGTACAAACGGTTTGAATACCGTATGTATTGCGCATTTGTAATAGGATGCAATCCATTCGTACAGCGCAACAAGTGCCTGCATGTCATGACGGGTTCCGTGTGCATATACGTCCTTTATATCATTTAGCTGCGCAATATCGGAGTCGTTTTTTACACGGATAACCACGCCCCATGCCTCTCTGTTTCGGATACTGACACGTACCGCAACGCCGGGATAAATGCTCTCTCTGAAACGAGTTGGTACGTGGTAGTCGAATAATCCCGGTATAGCGGTCGGGAAACCGACACATACGATGTGGTCGTAATTATCGTGCGTCATGATAAATAATTATTTTTCACTAAAGGTTCAGGTTGTTATCTCTATGTGGTAGCTTAAGGAATATTGACAAAGCATTACGGTGTTGGTATAATTATAGATACACGTTAAGGAGTGCTGTAGAAAAATACCTTTTACAAGCGCATATGTCTACAGGTTCCCGGTTGTTATTTGTGCTGCCGATTGTGTTCAGGAAAAACTATCCGCAGGACCGTTCAGGAGAGTTGATAAACGCAGGCACCAGCACCTTTGTGCATCTGCCAGTATCTGTGTAAGTATGTAACCGAAACTATATGTATAAAATACAAAATAATGCACGAGACTTGGATTGTGCCTGTAGTCAGGAAAGGAATGTGGCGTGCGAATAACGATCGACAAAGCAAAACCCGGTATGATTCTTTCGGAAGACGTGGTGCTGCCCAGCGGCAACAGTCTTATTAACGAAGGGCAGGTGCTCAACGATAAACTCATTGCCACACTGCATGAACGGGGTGTTGAGAAAATAGATATAATGGATGAAGAGGACGAGGTCTCCGATCAGGATTCGGTACGGGATGAGGCAAAGGGAAAAGGGGGCGCCGAAGGGGCAGCCACAGAGGAAAAAACGCAGAAGACAGACGAGAACGCAGAGAGTCAGGAGCAGGAAAAGGAAGCCGCACAGGAGCAGGAGCACGCACCTGTCGATCCTAATATATCGGTGCAGGTAGCGGAAGATAGCATGAGCGCTGCTGTTTCGGTCAGTCCGCAGGAAGGGCATAAAAACCGTAACATCACCAGTGACGAGGTGATGAATGTGCTCAATGATAACGATGTCGTGTATGGGATAAGCGAGGAGGCGGTTGCGAAAGTCGTTTCACAATTCAATGAGGCGAAGCGCAGTATCAGGATCGAGGGGGTGGCCAAAGGACGCAAACCCACACCCGGGATACAGGGTCAGCTGCATATCGTTGCTGCGCAGCAGGACGGGGATGAAGAAGAAGAAAGTGAAGAGGGCGGCTATATCTCGTCAAAACAGGATTACGAGCTTGTGCGGGATGCACAGAATTATTATCAGCTCGAAGAAGTCGGCATCCGGCCCGACCGTATAGAAAAGGCAACGATAGTCGCTCGCCGGGATAATAATACACCGCCGGTTGAGGGGCTTACGGTATCGGGTGAAGAAGTGTCGACCGATACGGTGCATAAAAAACCTGTTACCACCGACAATACCATAGAGGTCACGGATGACGAGTCGGAATATACCGCGGCTCAAACCGGCGTGCTTTATTATTTTGCCGATACGCTGGGGATATTACCGCTTTCTTTTGATGGTGCATTTGAAATCGAGTTGTCTGATGACAGCATGGAGGCACGGGTTACAGTGCGGGCTCCCGGTCCCGGTGGTGCATATCCCAAAAAGAGCGAGCTGATGCAGGCACTCAAAGACAACGGCGTGGTACACGGCCTTATGCAGGAGGAGATGGACAAACTCGTCGAACAGCTTGCGGATAAAAAAATACCGGATGAGCCGGTGCTGGTGGCAAAGGGAGAAGCACCGATTGACGGTCAGGACGGCTATGTAGAATATAATTTCAATACTCAGGCGTCACTTACACCAAAACAGCGTGAGGACGGCTCGGTAGATCTGAAGGAACTCAATATCATTCAGTCGGTAAAAAAAGGTGACAAACTTGCCCACGTGGTACCTCCCACGGAAGGGAAGGAAGGTATCAGCGTACTGGGCAATAAGATTTCCTTTACAGAAGGCAAGCCCGCACAGCTTCCCCAGGGTAAAAATACGGAGCTGAGTCCAGAAGAAGAGAATACCCTGATTGCCGGGTGCGACGGTAATGTACGACTGAACAATAAACTGGTTGAGGTGGTTGAGGGATTCAGTGTTTCCGGTGATGTCGATTATTCGATAGGCAATATCGATTACAAACATTCTGTGGAGGTCAAGGGAGATATTAAGGCAGGTTTTACCGTTAAATGCGGGGGGGATCTCGAAGTGGGCGGTGTGATCGAGGATGCTACCGTAGAAACAGGGGGAAATGTAATCTGTAAGCAGGGGTTTGTGGGGCAGGGGAAAGGGTTAATCGATGCAAAGGAAGGGGTAAGCCTTCTTTTTGCCAAAAACCAGACCATAATAAGCCGTACCGGTGTGACCATTGCCAAAGAAGCACTCAATTGCGCGATCAAGGCTCGTCGCACCATAGAAGTGATGGGAAATCCTATTTCGGTTGTGGGTGGCGAAATAATGGCCCGGGATGAGATACATGTCTATACTGCAGGGAACCAGTCGCATGCCACCACACGACTCGAGGCAGGCATCGACTTTACAATGATCGAGGAACGAGATAGCACACAACAGCAGATAGAAGCGATAAAAGAGGATATAAATAAGTTGCAGGAACCACTGAAAAAATACAGCCGTCTTCTGAAGATCAAGAAACAGCTTCCTGCCAAAGATGCACAGATGGTGAGAAAAATCAAAACGTCCATGCAACGCTATCAGAACAAAATCAATGCGCTCGAAGAGCGTAAAAAGCATATCGAAGAAAAACTCTACAATTTACATAATGCATGTATAAAGATCGACCATGCCGCAATGCCGGGTGTCGTCTTCAAGATCGGAGAACATCATCACGTAGTAAAAGAAGAGGTGGTGGGTCCCAAAACAGTCCGTTTGGTGAAGCAGAAAATCAAATTCGTGTAGCCGGGACACGTCGACGTGCGCTCGTAAGTCTATCCCCCCTTCCGTTCTGTCAGATATCCGGCACCTCATGTAATGAGAGTATACATTGTGCATACCACAATGGCCCGAGCAGAGAATGCGGATGGCTGACGATATAGCGTATTCCCAACGTTCTGTTTATGGGCGATACTGGTGGAATAAAAAAAGGATATGGATTGATGAGGGAGGAACAAACATCCATGAAAGAAATTGAACTTTCGAGCATAGAAGCGGGTACTGTTTCACAGCAACAGTATTACTCACATAATGGTGAATTGCTTATCTCCAAAGATGTCACCATATCGCAGGGCCATATCGATGCACTCAAACGGCGTAATATTCACAGATTGTACGTGTCCGAATCCGAAGATGAGGAGATTAACCGGCTGATGCAGCGGGATTACGAGGTGAGTGATGTCGATATGGAGGAGCCGGACACGTGGGAAGAGCAGGACGACCGGGAAGCGGTATTGCCTGAGCCTAAGGTAATGCAGAACCCGGAGCTGAAAAAAATCGCCGAAGGCTCCAGCGGATTCGAACAGCTTGCCGGGAGCGAAAAAATTGCGGATATGGATAAAACGCTGGAGATGGCGTGTGGCAGCGATGATCCGGAGGGGACGCCCTTTGCAAGCAGATCCGTAGAGTTTACTCCTGCGGATCGAAGCGAGGAATACAAACACGACATCTCGCAATCGTATGACACAGCCCGTAAAGAAGTACAGGATATTCTTACCTCGCTTCTCAACGGCAACAGTGTTGACGGCAAAAGGGTGCAGGCGGTAGTTGAAAAGTTCCTCGAGATATTTCTCAATGATCGTAATATTCTGATTAATATATCAGGTATACGCAGCAAAGATTCTTCATATCTTTTTTCGCATACGCTTAATGTGTGTCTTCTCAGTATAAACATCGCGGCGGCGATGGGTTACAATGAAGAGCAGATCCGGGAAATCGGAATCGGTGCACTTTTGCATGACATTGGTATGTTGCTGATTCCATCGTACATCTGGCAGAAAGAAGGCAAACTCAATGAGTCGGAGTGGTTCGAGGTGATGAAGCATCCGATGCTGGGACTGCATGTGCTCGAAAATGTAACCCGACTGCCGCATACGGTTCCGCTTATTGCGTACCAGGCACACGAGCGTATAAACGGCAAGGGGTATCCGAAACAGCGTCATTCACGGCTTATTCACAAATACGCCCAGATCGTTCAAATTGCGGATGTGTTCGAAGCGCTCTCGTCACCACGCCCGCATCGTGCGTCCTATATACCGTATAAAGCGATGGAGATGGTCGTACGTATGACCCGTACAGGACTCTTCGAAAATTCAAAGACAAAATCGTTTATCACCTACGCATCCCTGTTTCCGGTGGGAAGTATCGTTGAGCTCAATGATGGTCGGTTCGCCAAGGTGATTAAGGCCAACGGTACGCATTTCACAAAACCACAGTTGAGCGTACTTACCAGTGAGCATGGCGACGTACTTGACGAAAGCGACATATATCAAGTTGACCTGGTAGAGGCGACAAGGGAAAACAACGATATCCAGATCGTTCGTGCACATCCTACGGATTTAATTAAAAATCGTGGAATAATGGACGGGTTTTAATGTCGGTATTTATATAAACGAATTATTGGATAGCGGAACAGAGCATGAAAGAGATCGATATTAAAAAACTTACCCCGGGGGCGACGACCGACCGTGAATACTACTCGGCAAGCGGTGAGCTTCTTATATCGAGAGATGTAACCCTGACAGACAAGCATCTGCAGCTTTTAACACGCCGAAATATATTTAAAGTCTATGTCCAGGAGTCTGAGTCTGAGCGAATAAGCCGTATTATGGAGCGTGATTATTCGGTAGGAGATATCGATTTTGAAGAGGAGAGCGTGGAAGCGTCTTCAAAGTACGATGAATATGTGCGTGAGCCTCCGAAAATAATGGAGTTTTCTGAGTTTAAAAAAATCCAGACAGGGGAGCAGGGACTGCGGCAGCTCGCAGAGAGTACGAAAATTACGGAAATCGACAAGAAGCTTCAGCGGGAAGTCCGCGGCATGGATACACCGAAGGGGGCGCCGCTGGAGCAGATGATGATCGAGCTTATGCCCGAAGATCGTGACGATACATATAAGGAAGAGGTCTCTTCGTCATACTATCGTGCGCGGGAGAAAGTGGAGCATGTGATAAACGAGCTGCTCGATGGGCGAACTGTTGACGGCTCGGCCGTGCGCGAAATCGTGGAGAGCTTTTTTGACACATTTCTTAATGATAAAAACATTCTGATAAACATTTCGGGAGTGAAGCATACCCACGGTACATATGTGTTCAGCCATAGCCTCAACACCTGTCTGCTGGCGATGAATATCGCGGCTGCGATGAAATACAGCGAAGAACAGGTAAAGGAGATCGGCATCGGGGCGTTGCTGCACGATATCGGGATGCTGCTTATCCCCTATGAGATACGGGAGAAAAAAGGACGCCTTACTCACCAGGAGTGGTTCGAGGTCATGAAACATCCCATGCTGGGACTTCATGTGTTGGAAAATATAACCCGTCTGCCCCGAAGTGTTCCCTTTATCGCATATCAGACGCACGAACGGGTTAATGCTAAAGGGTATCCGAAGCAGCGTCATTCCCGCCTCATTCATCGGTATGCAAAAATCGTTCAGACCGCGGAAATATTCGATGCACTGTGTTCGCCGCGTTCGTACCGCACCGAATACATTCCGTATAAAGCGATGGAAATGGTAGTGAGAATGCCCCGGCTGGGATTACTCGGTCCCGGCGAAACCCGATCGTTTCTCAGGTATGTCTCGCTGTTTCCGGTCGGCAGTCTTGTAGAACTCAATGACGGCCGTATCGCCAAGGTGATTAAATCGAATGACAGCTCATTTACAAAACCGGTTGTAAGTGTGCTTACCGATGTGCATGGTGATGCGCTTGCAAAAGAGAAAATATATCAACTTGACTTATCGCAGTATAACAACGAAATCCGGGTCGAACGGGCACATCGTCATGGATTCGTGCAGGGCTGCAGGATCATGGACGGGTTTTAGCGTCAGCAGCCGGATTCCTGCAATGTTTTATTTCATAAGGGGTGAGGGCGACAAACCCACCTCTGGAAAGTCCTTTGAGTTTTACCGGACCGAACTGTACCCGAATAATCCTGCCTACACGGTAGCCGCATTCTTCGCACACGCGGCGGATCTGTCTGTTTTTGCCCTCGAACAGTTCTATGGTGTACCAGTGGGCATCCGGTGTCGAGCTTTGACGCGGAGATATTTTATGCAGTGAGAGGACCTCTCCCCGTGAGACGACACCGGGCGAACACATCGTGTATCGATCCTGTGCAGTTACTTCGTTATCGAGCCGCACATGGTATACCTTCTTCATTTTGAACCGGGGATGCGTCAGCGCATGAATCATCTCCCCGTCGTTTGAAAGTATAAGAAGCCCTTCGGAGTCTCTGTCGAGACGTCCCGCATATTTCAGATGTGCGGCGTCATGCCCGGCCTGTAGAAGAAAATCGTAAATAGTCACCCGTCCGTGGGTGTCTTTTTTTGAGACAATGGTATCTTTTGGTTTATAAAATTTGTAATACTCCAGCGGTCTTACCCGGGCCACCTCTTTGCCTTTGTACATAACGGTATCGGTAGCCGGGTCGATTTTTATTCCCATTTCCGTTACTTGTTCTCCGTTTACAAGGATGTGGCCGGAGGAGATCAGCGTATCACAATTGCGGCGGGATCCAAGACCGCATTGTGCAAGATACTTGTTAAGTCGTATGAGACCGTCGGGATTGTGTGCTGAACGATTATTCATGATTCCTATCGGATGTCACGTTGCGGGAGAGAAGTTTTTCGGTTATCTGAGCAGGAGATGATGCCGTAATTATCGGGAGGCCACATTCACGCTGCAGACGTGCGTGTGAAAAGCCATCGAGTGTTACCTTTCTTGGGTTGAACATCGCGTCGGGCAAAAAGAGCGCATCCCATCCATTGCCATAGCGACGCACAGCGGCGAGAATATCCCGTGCGGTCAGAAGACCCGCAACGGTTACCGATTCCCCGAAAAAGCGATTCTCGACCGAGACGACATCAAGACTGACATCTGGAAAAAAATGCTCGATCTCAGCCGCGATTTTTACCAGAAACGGCCCGGCGGCCTTCGAGGTACAGAGACCATATCGAATGGAGTGACCGTCTTTGTCTGGATGAGCCCCTGAAGAGGGGGCATGCAGGTAAGGTCTGTGCGATTCCCATTCGTGAAGCAGTGTTCGTACCAGACCTACGCCGTTTTCTATCTGGGGGTAGTCTCCATAGTATTGGTTTTGCGGAATGTGCATTCCGGCGATAAGCAGGAGTTCATCTGCGGCAAAAAGGCGACGCGTTCCAAACTGTATACTGTCGTGTTGCGCTACAGCTTCTATTCTTTTGACAAGGGAGTGCGCCTCATCAGGAGTGACGCAGCGAAGGCCGTTTTTGTGAAATCGGGTGAGTCCTACCGGAACCACGGCTATGGAGAGGCATGCTGTGGTAAAACTGCACAATGTTTCCAGTGTGTCTGTAAGCACGGCGCCGTCATTGATGCCCGGACATACCACGATTTGTGCATGAAAACAAATACCGTGTCGGGCCAGCAATGCAAGCTGTGGCACAATATTGCCCGCCTTTGCATTTCCAAGCAATTGAGAACGAACCTCCGGATCGGTTGCGTGAACCGAAATGTACAGCGGTGAAAGGTGTTGTTCGATTATACGATCGAGATCGTTATCCGTGCAGGAGGTGAGGGTTATATAGGTGCCCTTGAGAAAAGAATGGCGATAGTCTTCATCCTTGACATACAACGACGAACGCATTCCACGTGGCAGCTGATCGATAAAGCAGAATATGCATTTGTTCGTACAACGTCGAATACCGATGGATTCGAGTTCTACGCCGGTATATGCGCCTTCCTCACGATGCATGGTACATTCGTAAAAAGAGCCATTGCGAAGAAATGTTATACAGAATCGTGAATGTGCGCTGAGAAATGCAAAATCGATTTCATCTTCTACCGAATACTCATCAATAGCGACGATGCGATCTCCGGGACGAAGCCCGCAACGTTGTGCGGCACTTTTTTCTTCTATACTGTGTATACGGATTCCCTTGCACACGGGCAGACCATCTCTATTGTTTCACCGCAGTCACGTGATCTGTGTGGTAGAAGATAGTATACGTTCCACTATTGGAAAATGTTGTAACACTAAGGTTATACCAGAAAACTCGCCCCATGGTATTTTGGAACATAATACGTAAAATGGGTTACAGCAAATTTCGCGAACACAATCGCTCTATCCAGGTGATAATTTGCTGGTTATTCGAACATATACTTGATTTTTCTTAAGACAGATGCTCGTTGAGAAGCGACTCCAGGTTCGGAAAAAGAATCCTGCGCAGAAACGGAATGGCTGATTTCGGATGAATGCGTCCTGCTCGAGCGCGACCCGTGTTGCAGAGGATATTTTTCGGCTGAATCGGAACTTTTTTTCTGCATCGAAGCAGTGTGCAGCGCTATAACGAAGATAAGTACTATACTACCTGCAGCCATTATATTCTTCATACTCACATACCGTTTTTATAGGTGACACATACACTTTCCCCACTCCCTATCTCCTTTCATTTGAAATTACGGATAGTGTGAGGCGATATTGTCACTGAACCGAACGGAAAAAACGTTGAGTTATACCTGCATTATTTCATTCTCTTTATGTTCGATCTGCGTGTCGACCTCTTTGATAAAACTGTCGGTGATTTCCTGAATTTTATCGTAGGCGCGTTTTTCATCGTCTTCGGTTATTGTTTTATCGTTTTTGGCGTTTTTAATCTTGTCGTTGATCTGGCGTCTGATATTGCGAATAGCGATTTTATTCTCTTCGCTCATTTTTTTGCACGTTTTCGCGAGCTCTTTTCGTCGTTGTTCGGAGAGCGCGGGAATCGGAACCCGTATGATCGTGCCGTCGTTCTGAGGGTTAAGGCCAAGATTGGATGCACCGATCGCTTTTTCGATTTTGGAAATCATTGTCTTGTCCCATGGCTGAATGATAACCAGCCGTGCTTCCGGGAATGAAAGCGTCGCTACCTGATTGATCGGGAGTGTGGAGCCATAGTAGTCGACAGTAATATTTTCGAACAGTGCCGCCGAAGCTTTCCCGGTGCGTATGTGGGAAAGTTCTTTTTTCAGGTTGTCGATCGATTTATTCATTTTCTCTTTTGCTTCTTTGTAAAATGAACCGAGTGCGTCGTCCATTATTACCTCCTTGAGAAATGTGTGCAACACAAAAAAAACTTTGAGCTAAACGGTACGATTTATTTCATGAAAGCCGATGCCATCCCCCCGTTTTTACAAAACAGTAAATAAGCAGTCACGTCATATCGTTTTCGATAGGGCTATGACTATGCGGTTCAACACGGCTTTCATCAAGACAATCGCTCAGTTCAGGGGTGTATCGGAATTAGTTATGAGCGAGCCTACCTGTTCTCCCCGAATGCACTTTTCAAGACTTCCATGGCGGTCCCATTTAAATACAATGATAGGGATGTCATTGTCCATGCAGAGTGAAAATGCGGATGCATCCATTACACGAAGATTTTTACTGATCGCATCCTGGTAAGTGAGCTTCGGCAATCTGGTTGCGTCGGGATTGGTGCGGGGATCAGAGTCGTACACTCCGTCTACCTGGGTTGCCTTGAGAAGTACATCGGCATCGAGTTCGGATGCACGCAGCGCAGCAGCGCTGTCAGTAGTGAAAAAGGGATTGCCGGTGCCTGCAGCACAGATGATCAATTCGTTGTTTTCGAGGGCGGCAAGCGCGTTATCACGAATAAAATAGTCGGCACACTTATCGATGTGAATTGCCGAGAAAACACGACATCGGACGCCCTGACCGATAAATCCTGCCCGCAGACTAAGCGCATTTATCATTGTGGCCATCATGCCGATATTATCGCCGTCCGCTTTTGGGACTCCTTTTGTTACCCCTTCGGCCCCTCGAAAAATATTCCCTCCGCCAATCACGAGGCATATCTGTACCCCTGCATCGTGCAGCGTTTTGATCTGGGTGACACATGATAGTAGTGACTCTTGGCAGATGCCGTATCCCTGTGTACCGGCAAGAGCCTCACCGCTGAATTTGAGTACGATTCTGGAATATGCGGTTTGCACGGTATACTTATTCGTTGTAGCCAATTTCGAAACGATCGAACCAGGCGATGGAAATATCCACACCAGTCGCTTTCTTTACTTCGTCAATACGCTGTGTGACGCTAATGTCCGGGTTCTTGATAAATTCCTGTTCAAGAAGAACGATCTGCGAATAAAACTTGTTCATCTTGCCGTCGATAATTTTATCCCATATCTTTTCCGGTTTGCCCGATTCTTTTATCTGGGCAAGATAGATTTCCCGTTCTTTGTTGCTGATGTCTTCAGGTACGCCCTCACGATTCACGGAAACCGGACGAGCCGCAGCGATCTGCATTGCGATGTCCTTACCCAGTTGGGCGAATTCATCAGTGTTACGTGCGGATTCGTCTTCACAGATGAGAGAAAGAAGTACACCTATATTTCCTTTACCATGAATGTATGAAAACGGTTTTTCCTTTTCGGGTTGAATCCGGTGTATATTAAAAAGAGTGAAATCGATTTTTTCACCGATTTTTCCGATCAGTTCCTTCATGCGTTCCTCAACGCTCTTGCCGCCGAACGCATCACTTGTCAATGTTTTTGCTGCATCGACATCTGCAGGTTTGTTTGCAAGGAGCACATCACCAAGTGCATTCACAAAATTCTGGAAGTCCTCATTCCGGGCTACAAAATCGGTTTCGCAATTTACTTCGTAAATCACTACGGTATCGGTTCCGGTTTTTACCGAAATTTTACCCTGATTCACTTCCTTATTCTGGCGTTTTGCCGCGGTCGCCTCGCCTTTTTTTCGCAGATATTCGAATGCCTGATTCATATCGCCCCCTGTCTCCTCGAGTGCTTTTTTGCATACCATCATACCAAGACCCGTTTTGTCGCGTAGTTCTTTTACAGAAGCGGCGGATATTGCCATTATAATACTCCTTGCTGAGTC
>CAZPUS010000022.1:20888-50727 GCA_964589825.1 uncultured Fibrobacterota bacterium
TTCGAGGATAGTATCGACAATAGTGTGAAGCAGGGTGCTTACCGATTTATACCCGTCATCATTGGCAGGTATGGGGTAATCGATTTTGCCCGGATTGGTATTGGTGTCAACGATTGCACCGATCGGAATGTTGAGTTTGTTCCCTTCGGCCACCGCAATGTGTTCGTTTACGATATCGACCACAAATAAAAGAGAAGGAGCCGATTTCAGATGCCGGATACCGGTAAGTATCGTCTTGAGCTTGTTTTTCTTTCGGGAGAGCGAAAGCGCTTCTTTCTTGGGAAGCATCTCGAACGTACCGTCTTCTTCCATACGTTCTATATCTTCGAGTTTTTTAATGCTGTGCTTTACCGTATTGAAATTCGTCAGCATCCCGCCGAGCCAGCGTTCGCATACATAGGGCATCCCGCAACGATCCGCTTCTTCTCTGATGGAATCCTTAATCTGTTTTTTGGTGCCCACGAAGAGAATCGTACCGCCGGCCGCCACCGTCTCTTTAACCTTTTTAAGATAAATGTTGAGGTTGGTCAGCGTTTTGTTCAGGTCGATAATGTGAACCCCTTTACGTGTGCAGAGCACGTAATTTTTCATTGCAGGGTTCCACCGGCTTTTCTGATGGCCGAAATGACAGCCGTTTTCCAACAGGTCTTTGAGTGTTAAGGTACTCATGGTGTACTCCTTAGTACAAAAGGGTTAATCCGCCATCCCTCTCCCGGCAAACACCTAATTCCCTGATAAACAGGAAACACCCCGGCATTCGCTCAAGGGATGTGTGGGATAAAGGTATAGATACAACGATAAACATATATGAATACGGCCGGTACGGCCACATCGCTTTGCAGCTTTACCGTTTGGAAAACTGCGGACTGCGTCTCGCACCGTGTTTTCCGTATTTTTTCCGTTCCACTTTTCTCGAATCGACGGTAAGCAGTTCCTGTTTGCGCAATGTCCGGTGAAAATCGTCCGAGATTTTGGAAAGCGCACGGGCAATGCCGAGTCGTACTGCTGACGACTGACCTTTCAGACCACCACCTTTCACGTTTACCTTTACATCATATTGTTCACTTGCATCGACCGCGCTCAACGGCATCTCGAGCATTTTAATGAGTGCGATACTTTTCAGGTAATCGCGTGCCGAGGCCCCATTGATCGTACGGGCGCCTTTGCCCGGTGTAAGGGTCACGCGGGCTATCGCGTTTTTTCTTCTTCCCGTGGCTGAATAACTGTTTTCCACGTGCTTAACTCCTTGTGTGAAATAGCACAACCTTGTGTAGCATTAGACATTATATGTTTTTGGATTCTGCGCTGCATGCGGATGTGTCTCTCCGGAATAGACATGCAGTTTTTTTCGTATCGAACGTCCCAGTTTGTTTTTCGGGATCATACCTCTGACCGCATTTTCGATAACACGCGTCGAATCATTTTCCATCTGTTCTCTGAAACTGCGGTTTTTTACGCCGCCGACATACCGGGAATGAGAGAAATAAGACTTCTGCATACTTTTTTTCCCGCTCAGTCTAATTTTATCGGCATTGATGATAATGACATTGTCGCCATGGTCCTGATGAGGCGAATAGTGCGGTTTGTTTTTGCCGATGAGCAGATGCGCGGCAGTACTTGCAAGCCGTCCGAGTATTTTATCGGATGCATCGATCACAAACCATTCACGTGTTTCCGGTTTTACCGGGGTTATTGGGGTTTTCACGACGTGTACTCCTCTGAAATAAATTCTGCTGTGAAAAACGATAAATCCAGTATAGCGCTATATAATAAACAAACGACACTACTATCTGCAGGAAAATGAATTTCGTAAAAATAACATACGCACATCGAATAATTCAACGGTATGAACCAGGTGGTTATTTTTTTGCAGATATCGGGAAGGGGCCATGCAGGTGGTTTCGGTCGTATTCGAACCATGATACTGGAAAAAAGCCGGTATATAACTATAGCGGCGGTCGGTTTTTCGCATGAAAAAGCGGATGAGCCTGAATTATTTTAGCCCTGTTTACACAATATCGTTTGATTCATTGCGCCGCCTCGACCCACTCGACTCATTTGCGATGCTGCGGTTGCTATATGCAATGTGCATGTTTTGTCCTGAAACCGAGCGGTATTGATGGAGAAAAGTGCTGCTCATCCGTACTGCGTTTGCGCAAATAACGAAACAGCAGACAGGGGTGACGCAGCATTTGCGCGGACGCAATAACAGAAAAGACTACCGCCGCGTTTATTGCAACAAACGCACTGTTCAGCGCAGCATATTTTTTTGTACTATAGAACACAGGGAGTATGCATGGAGAGTTCCATCTTTCATTATAATGATTTTTCAGCACTCGAGCAGCTTACCCGGGAGAAGGGTAGGCACAGGCAGCGTGTAAGCTGTATAATTCCCACGCTTAACGAGGCCAAAACCCTGGCGCCGACCCTGCGCATCGTTCAAAACGAACTTATGCAGACACACGGTCTGGTGGACGAGCTCGTGGTAATGGACGGAGGATCGAAGGACGATACCCGTGCGATAGCCCGTGATGAAGGTGCACAGGTCTATTGTGTGCCGCAGGATTTTGCGGACGAAAAACTGCCCAAAGGCAAAGGGGTCGCATTATGGAAAGGGATCGAATGCACTACCGGGGACTGTATCGTGTGTATAGATGCGGATATCTCCAATATTCATGCTGGTTTTGTGTACGGCATTGTCGGGCCATTGCTCATGCGTGAAGATATCGATTTTGTTAAGGCGTTTTACCGCAGGCCTCTGCAAATGGGAGCGACCAGAAGCGAATACGGCGGTGGCAGGGTTACCGAGATACTCGTTCGACCTTTTTTCTCCGCTTTTTATCCTGAGGCGTCTCATTTTCTGCAGCCGTTGTCGGGGGAATATGCCTTTCGCAGGGAGCTTATTGAATCGATTCCGTTTGCCAGCGGCTATGGAGTCGAGACGCTGATGCTTCTGAGCATTCTCGATCGTGTTGGCCTTTCCCGCTGCGCACAGGTCAATCTCGAGGTGCGGCATCATCGCAACCGCACGACACAAGAGCTGGGACGTATGTCATTCGGGATAATGGGGGTGCTTTTTGACTACATGGAAAAAAAGGGGATCGTGGCGCTAAAAGATACAAGAGGCGATATAATGCATTCTCTTGGAGAAAATGATACAATAATTACACAGACGATAAATGATACTATTCTGCCACCGCTTTGCGAATATGCGCAAGGGCGGCAGCGCAGTTCCCGCATGAAAGGAGAGGCAAATGATGGGGATGCCGGTAAGTGAAATGACTGCGGTGGTAGGTCTGGGATCCGCTCTGCTGGCCGTCATTTTTGTAATGCTGCTTCTTCGCAGTTTCAAGATGCCGCAGCATTACTATTCAAACCAGCAGCAGTGGGAAAAGTTGCGCAAAAAAGCGTTGGTGAGACAACAGTGGCTTAAGGAGCAGCAAAAACAGGAGGTCGCGAAATCAGAGAATGCGGAATCAGAGAATGTCGAAGCGGAAGAAACGTCACAGGAGGCAGGGTAGCCCTGTTTTTTTATCTCTGCTCAGGAGTAGCCATACGCCTAAAGCCCTATTCGAACTCCTATACCAGATCCATAATATCCTTTGATTTGTCGACTTCTTCGTCGATGTCCTTGAGTATTTGTTCCAGAGACTGAAGCTTGAGCCCGAGCATATCCCAGGATTTTTCTTCCACAACGGGAATTTTACCATCTCCGCCCGATCCGTAAGCGAGTGCACGGATAAGTATGTCTGCGCAGTGTACAATTGCGCATGTGGCTTGGTTCTCTGCGGAATTTGACGGAGCATGATGGTACCGGATAACCCGTTGAAGCGACCCCGGAAGGTTCCAGTGACGTGCGACGTGTGCCCCGATATCCTGATGGGTTTGGCCGAGGATCTCTCGCTCGCTGTCAAAAATAAGAATATCCTTCTTCTTTACATTAGCGAGTACGGCAATAAATTCTTCGGGGAAATAGTGATAAAGAATGATTTTGCCGATGTCATGCAGCAGTCCCCCCATAAAGCACTGATCCGGATCGACGCTCCCCGTGTATTTTGCCAGCGTTTTTGACGCAGCCCCGCAGGAGAGGGAATGCACCCAGAATGCATTGGTGTCGAATTGTGAGCCCTGGTCCCCTTTACTTTTAAAATAGTTGAGCACCGAGGCGGTGATAACGATATTTTTTACGGTAGAAAATCCGAGTATTACCACTGCATGGGTAACCGTACTTATTCGTCCGGGAAACCCGTAAAATGCGGAGTTGACCAGTTTGAGCACGTTCGATGCAAGTGACTGGTCGGTCTGTATGACATGGCCGATCTCTTCTGCGGTGGTACGCGGATTTGAGAGCAGTCGCGTCATACGTTCCACCACACTCGGAAGTGTGGGGAGATTTGAAATGCGCTCGAGTTTTTTCTGGAATTCCGCTTGATTTATCATTGTATATCTTACCCGATTTTTTGTGTTCTGTGGCGGTACACGGTTGCCAGTATGTGTTTCATAATCGGATTATGAAGTGTGCCCGCGAATTTTGCGTCGAGTTCTTTCTGGATGGTTTTGGCATCCGGTTTTGAACTGTCGCTCGATTTCCCTTCTTCAGCGTCACCTTCGATGCAGATACTCATCACCCCCCAGTTCTTAAGGCGTTTGGCGAGTGCGGGACTTACGGTAGTTCCTTTTTTGAGCAGCACATTACCCGAATTATCGAGAACGTTTTTGGCAAGTGTCGCTTCCTGCTCGATATTGTTGATACGTATTTTTTTCATAGGCGTGTAGCGCTCTTTTTTTATAATGGCATTAACTATATGGTATCACATTGTTTTATATTTAGAACTATAGAGTAGAAAATAATTAATAATAATACGCGGAATGTACCATTTTATAAATCAACCATACCGCAGTGGTACATTAAAACAGTCCAATAATCGATGGAGTACGTACCATTAAAGCGAGCCGATAGTACAGTCAGTTTCGTATCACACTGCAAAAAAAGACCATTATTGCGAGTACAATGGAAATAAAAATGCGTTATGGAGGAGGGCGTATGACCAGCACAGCACTGACTGCAGGAAAAAGAAACACCTGTGTACGTATGTGCTCTCTATTGTACGTCGGGTTATTCTGCAGGGGAACGTATGCACAATCAGAAACAGTGCTCAACCAAATACAATGGGAACATGCCGATTCACCACTCATTATAATGCTTCTGATTGCAGGACTTCTGGTAGCCGGTTTTTTTATCTTTGTACATATATGGAGACAGCGTCGTGAACGGGAATACAGTCTCGAATTATCACAGGATTATTTTGATGAATACGTGCAGAAGTATAAACTTACCGATACTGAGGTAGATATGCTTCGCCAGCTTCTTACATACGAGAATGTACGTCAACAGCAGACCATATTTCAATCTATATATTTATTCGAACGATGCGTACAGGCGCATATCGAGACGTTGCGTAAACCGGGAGGTTTCTCCGAATATGCGCAGCAGGACCGTGATAGTATTTCATCGGTACGTAAAAAAATTGGATTTGGTTATGTACCACTCGAGCATCCTCTGGTTTCGACCCGGAATATAGAGGTGGGGGTACGCGGAAGTCTGTTTCACAGCGAAAGCAAAGCAAAGCTTCTGGATAATGTGATGGTTGCCAATAATACCGAGTTGTCGCTCATGTTCAAATACGATGATGACGAACAGGAGGAAGTATACCTTTCAGCCGGCGACATGCTGCGGTTTACTTTTTTTAGAAAGAACGACGGGATTTACGACATACCGGTTGCCGTTATTGCAAAGGGTGATGACGCGAATATTGAAGTAGCACATACTTTAAAGTTTAAAAGAAGCCAGAGGAGGAAGTATGTGCGACTGGAAAAAATGCTTTCACTGCGTGTGCGACTTATAAAAACAATTGATCCGGACAAGAGTGAAGTTAAGGTGGGCACCGCGTTCGATTGTCGTGGCGCTGATATAGGAGGAGGGGGGCTGAGTTTTTTGTTCGAAAAATCACTCAGAACAGGTGATATCGTTTCTCTGAGTTTTAAGCTGGGAGAAAAAACGTATACGGGCATACGCGGCAAGATTGTGCGAATCAGCCTGCAGGAAGGTAAAACAACGACCATTATTCGGCATCATGTAAAATTTGTCAAGATTGAACCGCGGGTGCAGGAGCGGATTATAAAATTTATTTTTCAACAGCAACGGCAGATGATCCAATGGCGATGATCGTTCACTGTAGAGTGTCGAGAGACGCGGCACATTATTTTTGGACCTGAATTGGGCGGTTGTTTTGATGAACGCTGCGGTGAGCTGTGCTGCTATTGTGTTCTCGAAAACCACGGGGCAGCGTTGCCGGTTGTCTCATAGTTTTGGGAAATATAAGAGTAGTGCGGGTGGCAGCAGATTTCGCGAACAAAACCCCTCAATTCAGGTTGGATATAATCGCGCCATATAGAACTAAAGAAATCGGTCCATTCAATTCAGTCGGGGAGGCGTATGAAAGGAAACAGAAGCATTCTACCACGAAAGCTGTTTGTGCAGATTCTTTTAATAATCGTCACGCTGGTTGCGGTAGGCGTCGCGATAGTGACGTTTCTGCGGCATCATGAGCAGCAACAGCGTGAGAATAACCGAAAAGCGACGCAGTATGCGGAACTCGGCCTGCAAAAAGCGCTCGAGAAATTTCACCGGAATCCGCAATGGCGTGCGGGAATCGATACCACTGAAACCGAAAACGGATGGTATAAAGTGGATCTGTCCCGATATACGGAAGAGGGTACGAAATACGTTACAATCGAGTCTTTCGGTCATGCCGGAACCATTTTAAAAAGCAAAAGCTGGACATTACGGCGGACAACTAATAATGAGGATACGGTGTGGGTTAGATATCTGGTGGAATAGAAATTATTCGCCGGGTAGATCAAAGACTGTTTCAATAATGTGATTGTAGCGTTTTGTAGTACCCCCATCGGCATATGCTGTTTTTCAATGCGGAAAAGGGGTATACGTACCCCAGAGTCTTCTTTTAGTCGCAACTTGTTTTTTTATAGCGGGTTATTGAGGATGGGTGTTTGAAAAAAGGTCGTGTTGGGGTAATATCACTACAACCTATACAGGGCAAACCGGCAGATTGTTTTTATATAACTGCATAAACAGCAAAGAGTAATACGGTTTGGCATGGCTTTTGCAAGTATAAAGGGTGGATTTGAACATAAGCGCTCAATTCTGGTCGAATTCGATTATGTGCAAACCGTATTTTTTAACCCTTTATAGGAGGTTTACCGTATGAGATGCATAATTACATCAGCAGTTGCGGCAATGATGGTTCTCGCATTGGCGGTTCAGGGTATCGCTGCATCGGCGGACGAGACTACCGTTGATATGACGAAACTGAGACAACAGATGGAGCGTGATATCGAAAAGGATCTCGATCAGGTAAGAGAGCAGGTAAAGGCAAAAATAAAGCTCGCACGGCAAAAGGCTGAGCAGGCTCGTGCACAGCTTGAAACAATGAGTGATGAGGAAATCGAGCAAGCGGTTACGCAGCGTCGTGAAAACATAGAAGCACAGCTGCAGGCTGCGATCGACAACCTTGACCAGGTTGAACAGGAGATGAAAACACGGATTGAAGAGGCTAAAAAGAAAATCAAGACCCGAGTACAGGAGAAAATGAAGGACATGGAAGCGGCCAAAGAAAAGATCGAGGCCAAAATAGAAGAGCAAAAACAACAGCAGAATGCGGAATAACCCGTGTCCCGTTTGCCGACGGTATGGGTAGCTAAAGAGAGGGGAGAGAAATGCGCATACCGTGCTTCTCTCCCTGTTTCCTTGCGTGAGTCAAGTGAGATATAAGGTTTGGACGCAAGGCGCTGACACCGGAGGTGTAAAATGAAAGTACAAATAACAAAAGTATGTCACCCCGTTCGTATCGCATGTGCGACTGTGCTGTTAGTGTGTGGAGGTGTTCCGATGTTCACCTCCGGCTATTCGCAGGAGCGAAATACAAACGCTCAGACCGATGTGCGGGGGGATGACAGCATAGTACGTGAGATTGAACGCGAAAAGATTTTTAATGATATAATGGATCAATTACCAAAGCGGTTGAAAGCTCGTATCGATTCGGCCGGAGGGGCTGTTGATCGTAAGGGGCTTGCAAAAACGAATGGTGATGCCCGTGTACAGAGGGGGGATGGGGAGAAGAAGGAAAAGAAGGATTTGATGAATGGTGCCGGGAGGCGAACGAAAAGGCGCAAAGAGCTCGATGTATTACCGCAGAAGGTGCGCATGCGAATCGAGCGAAAAATCAAAGAGCTTGACAAAAGAAATGAAGAGAGAGAAGCGGAGTTCAGAGAATTCAGAAAATCGAGGAAGATAGATTCGGACAATTCTTCCCCGGAGGATAATTCGAAGAAAAAATAGTTTCGCCTGAATTGAGCGTTTGTTTTGATGAAAGCGGCGGTGAACCGTGCTGCTATTGTGTCCTCGAAAACTATGGGGTGGCCTTGTTGGTTGTCTCATGATTTTGGAGAAGATAAGATGTAGTGCGGATTGCCGCAGCTTTCATCAAAACAAACGCTCCATTCAGGCTTAGGTTAAAAACCGTCGGCACAGTTGTGCTGAGATTGAACGATTATACCGATGGACACTGCAATGAGCCGTTCACGATTGTGTTTTCCGCAATAGTAATCGATCGGTTTTGGAAGTGGGCCGGTGATTAAGGAGAACACCAGAACGGACAGCAAGGCAGAGAATTCCGTGTATACCGTCGTTCAGTACAGCAGTAACACTTTTTTACGGGAGGCGATTTATGCGCGTGTCTGTGAATGGGCTCATAAAAAGCATCTTGTTTATTCCACAGTATGTTTTCGTGGTACTTTTGGCAGCGAGCAATGGTGGTCCGTATACGGCACATAATACCGCATTCAATTATTCGGTTACTTTCCCGTCAGAAGACTGGCGAATAGTAGCGGTAAATGATTCGCAACATTATTATTACGACACCACCGATGCCTATCCGGCACTACTTTCCCTCGTACGGTACGACGTGGGTGACAGCAATACCGCACAGGGATGGACGCGAAGCAGCTTTGTGGCGTATCTTCTTGCGACTCGTTATTCCACCGATCCGTGGGGAGTGCTTATATATTTCGATTCATCGTACAGTTTTCAACCGGTAAGTGGACAAGGAGATTCTTTGTGGGCCCCTTCGTCGTATTCGGAATGGTACTCGACCGATACGGGATCGGCTCAGCACTGGAACGAATATATCCGCTATTGTGCATCAAATTCGTACGGATACGAAATGTATGCGCTAAGTGATTCTTCCGATATGAAGCAAAATATTCGAACCTATGTGAAGATACTCAGAAGTGTTACATTGCCTGCGCACACCAATAGTGCGCGAAAAATCCGATACATAAGCGGCAGTGCGGAACAGAATGGTGTATCGCACGTCGATGGTGTTTTTTCGATAGACGGGCGCTGCAGCAAAGGTGGACCCTCGACACGTATGCATGGTTTTACCATATATCTCTACAACGGAAAGAGAGTACTAAACCCTGAACAGGAAACGCGAAACACTGCCCGTGATCCCCGATAACGCGGTGGTTTTTCTGTAGCAGAGGATTCTTGTCGGCATGAGGAGGCAAACCGGCGAGGATCCTTTTTTGCACTAAGGAATTTTCTATCTATGAAAACCGATATGTTTACTATTGCAGGCGCACTTATTTTCGCAGTAATCTGTGTTGTCGCCGTGCGAGCCAACGATACCGCCGTGCAGTATCGATCACGCCTTTTAAACAAAGCGAATGACGCACTGCAGTCCCGGCAATATGACAGCGCGCTGCGCTATTATGCGCAGGCGCATAATTACGGCATGTCAAAGGACAGTCTCTACTTCTTTTGGGGCGAAGTCTACCGGGAGCGGGGTAACCTCGATACGGCATTGGCACTTAACTATTCGATACTGCCGCAATCGCGGAATGGGTTTCGGGAATCGATTCTTTTGCAGCGACGCGCCATTTATGACCAACTTGGATGGGAAGATAAAAGCGAGGCAATAGGGGATTCTATCGAGGAGATCGGGTCGAAGGGCATCCGGGCGATGCCGGAGCTCGCAATCAGGTTGAGTGGCGGATATCGACATTCGCGTCGGAGAAAGGTGTGGAAGAGTTCACAGGATTCTGATTCGTATACTCACACCGATCGTTTTCCATATTCCATAGATGTAGAAAGCGAGTGGATGCTCTGGCATTCTGCAGGAATCAAATGGAATGCAGGGGCAGGGGGGGGAGCCGCTCCGCCTTTGTATGAGCATGGCAATGAATCGCAACT
This sequence comes from uncultured Fibrobacterota bacterium, assembly GCA_964589825.1. Taxonomy (GTDB): domain Bacteria; phylum Fibrobacterota; class Chitinivibrionia; order Chitinivibrionales; family WJKA01; genus CAZPUS01. Next base: position 31,222 of record CAZPUS010000022.1, read on the forward strand.
GAGTGATTCTCTCGAATACGATCTCGGTGCGTTTGTCGAGGGCGTCTTTGACGATATGCCGATACGTATACGCTATTCATTCAGGAACACGTGGGATGTGTATGCACGCTATTATCATGTACACGAAGCCCATATTGCCTCGATGCATCGTGGCTCGTTTCCGCTGTACACCGCAGCAGGATTTCATCAGGAAGTGGCCTGCAGCAGCTGGCAGCACAGTGGGCGGCTGCTGTGGCTTTTTGCTGGCATAAGTTTGGCTGCCGGAGAAAAAGCCACTTTTGACGTGAGTGGATTCTGTAATGCGTACTTTTCAAGAGAGACTGCACTGAGTTATTATGACACACTCGGTTTGAGAAGTATGGACGGTTTTTCCCTCGTGGATTATATGACGGCAGATACCAAGGACACCGTAGTGCAATTCGTTGACAGAATGCCGGCATCCACCGTTACCCCGTCTGTTTCTGTAGAATACAAACGAACACTCGGCGACAGGATCTCGGCGGGGGGACGAGGACGATGGAGTAGTGATTCCTACCTGGGGTGCTATGAATGGCAGACATCATATCCGGCGGAGTTGTTGTATAACCGCAGGGACAGCACATTGTATTATAGTGAAGGCTATACAACGGATTTTTCCGAACTTGTTAAAAACCAATGGCCTCCGACACAAAAGCATACCCGTATTGACCATACGCTTGGGGGAGAGGTATATTTCATTATTGCATGGAACCGGATAACCTGTACCCCGCGCATCTATGCATCCCGGACCTGGTCCTCGCTGCCGGATGAAGGTCCAACTATTGACATCCCCCGGTGGGAATGGGGGATACGTGCAACGCTCGATATTGCGATTGGATCCATGCACCGGTAATGACAGTCGGGAAGATGAGCTCATGAACAGCAACAGCTTACACACACTATGCAAAATTGGCCTCTGTGTTGCAGTACTGTGCTTATTTACGGGATGCAGCGAGACTCCGGTAGAGAAGGCCCGTGTGTGTGTAAAAATCGGGGATTACGCAATGGCGATACGTTTTTACCGGGAGGCTCTTGAGCAACGACCTGGTGATTACGAAGCCCGTTTCGGGCTCGGGAAAGCGCTGTTGCAAAAAGCGGTGCATGCCGGCGGTGATACCGTAGGATGGCGTCAGGCGCTCATACAGCTGGAAGCGGCTCGAAATATCCATCCTACCCGGGAAGTGAACAAGGTGTTGAGCGGTGCCTGGTCCTATTACGGCCGGACACGAATGAACTGGGCGCAGGATTATCGCGATAGTATCGCTGCGTTGCGTCACCTGTCCCGTGCAATCGACTACGATGGCGACAATGTCGAAGCGGTGAATCTCGCGGGAATCGCGTATTATCATCTCGGTGACACTGAGAAGGCGGCAAAATTGTTCCAAAAAGCAATAGAGATAGACAGTACCCTCCCCGCGGGCTATTTTAACGCCGGAATGCTGTACTGGCAGCGGGACGAGGTAGCGCAGGCTCATCGATACTGGCTCTACGCGTTAAAACACGCACCCGATGACAGGGATATCCTCTACTGGTTCGCACGGGCGGAGAAGAGTATGCGCAAGGAGAATGCCCGATGATTCCACGACTGCCAAAAGGGTTTACCTGTCCAATGGAAATCGGAGGGGGTGCATTTGCCACGGTATATCGCGTCCGGCAGGTGTCGCTCGATCGCTGGGTCGCGTTAAAGATGGTCCGTGAGAAGGATCCGCACAGACGACATGCGATTGTAAAGGAGGCAAAAACACAGGCGCAGCTGCATATCGATGCAATACCCCAGGTATACGATACATTCGAATGGCGGTCAACGGTATGCATTGTCATGCAGTGGATAAAAGGGATTTCACTCAAGACGCTGATGGCGGAAGGGCTTTCCGACACATATCGATGCTGGCTCGTGGACGGGTTTCTTGCGGCACTTGCTTCTCTGCATGCACAGGGATATGCCCACCGGGATATCAAACCGGAGAACGTGCTTGTATCTCCCAACGACGGGATATTCCTGGTCGACTTTGGTTTTACCAAAAATGTACATGATGGTGAGGTGAGTATGGCGGGACATGTCAAGGGGACACCCGCATATATGGCTCCGGAATTGTGGAGTGGATCTGCACGGATCGATTATCTGCGGGCAGATGTGTATGCAGCGGGGAAAATCTGTGCCGAATTGTTGCAGAAGAGCGGGACAGGGTTTGATTGTGATCGCCTTGTAGCCTACAGGCCGCAGCAACGGCCTGAAAACGGGGTTCATATTTACAGGGAATGGCAGGCTCATTTCCAGGGCCGTCCAATAGTTGCGCAGTGGCAAGAGCTCGCGGCTGCTCCGGCTTCGCAGCAACTAGGGGCACGGCTTTTCAGTGCGGCGCATAAACTGCTTTATGCGGGTCGTGAGGAGGAGGCGTATTGGCTTTTGGTAGAATGTCTTCAGGAGCAACCGAATCATGCCCGTGCGGTTTCTTTGATGGAGTCGTTTCCGGAACAGACACAAAAAAGAAAACGTCGCCAAAGGATCATCGCAGCAGCCGGCACCGCGGCTGTCTGCCTGTTGATGGTAGTTGCGTTTCTGGTGGGACGCCACAGCGAAGAATTTTCCGGTGTTGCGTCATCCGATTATTTCCAGACCGGCTTTACGCTACGACTTGGTGAAAACATGCAAAATAGAAATATCCGCGTAAAGGAAAGAGAGGGGGAGTTATCCGCAGCTTTTCGCAAAACACATGGGAGCGCAAATGCACTGGATGCAACACTGTACCTGTCTCACATACCCGTACAGGGAAGTTTGTATATAGACGGAAAAGTCTATGGCCGTGATTCCGTAATGACTAAAGGCCTTTCGCTTGATTTTGGTACTCATACTCTTGTATGGCGTATGAACTCGGGGACCATCGGGTGGAAAGAACACGTGCAACTGCTGCCTTTTGAGCGGCAGGGTGTGCATATTGATCTCACCGGTTTAGTTGATAATGCGTATGTCTACAAAAAACAGTAAGCGGCAGCACGATATCCGGTATCCGCGCGTGTACAGCTATGGGACCCGGACGGCTGTCGTACTGCACGGCAGAGTGGCGACATTTGGACGTGCAAAGGAGTGTGCGATACCAATATCCGATCGGAATCTTCCCGACCGCTGCGCACATTTGCTTTTCAGGGAGGGGCGGTACAATTTGCAGCTTCTTTCAAAAGATGTTCGTATCAGTATTAACGATACCCTGTGCACAGCAGGAACGCTTTACCCTCTGGAGGAAGGGGATAAAATAGATATCGAGGGGCATACATTTGAAATGCAGCTTCGAAACAGATGCGAAGAGAGGGTGGATGCCGTCAGGAACGATCCGTTAATGAAGATTATCGATCTTGTCGTGACAATGCTTCGTAACCGTGACAGGGATGTATCCATGGAGTTGGTTATGCATGTGTCACGGTTGCTTTCGTGCGATGCTGCACGACTTGTGAGTGACTCGCAGGGACAGGAGACTCGTGTTACGGTTGCACAATATCCCGGGGGCGCGCAGAAGGAGCGTTTCAGTGAGCGAGCCATCGACTGGGCGGCTCAGGCTGCACATACCATAGTGATGTGCGATACACAGTGGGGGGAATCAAATACCTCGATGGGATCCCTTGATCGGAATGCGGTCGGATCCGTACTGTGTACGCCACTGGATACGGACGGGCGGAGGCTTGGGTATCTTTATCTTGACAGAGTGCGGGATGCGGAACCCTTTTCGGAAAAAGATCGTATGTTTTGTGAGACACTCAGACCTTTGTTCTCTCAGATTCTTATTAACAATACAGAACGACGTCAGCAGCGGGAGATTATTTCCCGCCTTCAGAAAAGCCGCCTGGAGGCGACGGGGGGGATGATTTTTGAAAGTGCCCCCATGGCCGAACTTATTGAACAGGCGCAGAAAATCGCACAAACGCAATCACCGGTGCTCATCCTTGGTGAGACTGGTACAGGTAAGGAGCTTATGGCGCATTTTATGCATGCGAAATCGGCTCGGGCCAACGGGGTATTCAAGGCTCTCAACTGTGGAGCAATACCCGAAACTCTTATTGAATCGGAATTGTTCGGATATGAAAAAGGGGCTTTTACCGGTGCAAATAAACGCAAGGCCGGTGTTTTCGAGGCTGCGGCCGGTGGTAGTGTGTTCCTTGATGAAATAGGAGAGCTACCGGTTCAGATGCAGGTGAAATTGCTCAGAGTGCTGCAGGAAGGAGAGTTGACGAGGGTCGGTGGTACGGAACCGATTAAAACCGACGTACGGATTATTGCGGCGAGTAACCGTAATCTCCAGAACGAAGTTGTCGAGGGTCGTTTTCGGCAGGACCTCTTTTTCAGATTGAATGTATTTGCGCTCAGTATGCCACCGCTGCGGGAGAGACAGGCGGATGTGGTGCTTTTGGGGCAGTTCTTCATACGGAAATATTGCGATCAGTTCGGCATGGAGCAAAAAAGGTTAGGTGCTTCCGCGCGGGATGGACTCATTTCACATACATGGCCGGGGAATGTGCGCGAACTGGAGAACGTAATCCAGAAAGCGGTATTGTTGAGCAGTGGTGCGAGAATAACGGCGGAGGATCTTGATCTTTCTTATTCCGGGATGCGTCGGTCCCCGGGGGACACAGATGGTGCGTCAGCGTCAGCTATCATGAGCATGAAGCAAGCCAGAGAGGCGGCCGAAAAGCGGGCAATTACGAATGCGCTTACAAGCTCACGCGGAAATATATCACTGGCGTCTAAATTGCTCAAGATTGATCGAAAATGGCTCATGAAAAAAATGGATACATTCGATATTGACGCCAATACCTACAGGGAATGAGGTGCGTGTATTCGGCTCGTTTGAGAAGGCCACAAGGGTGTTTGTTGATGATGAAACAAAACCACGATTGTTTTTTTAAACATAATACAGGTTGACCTGAATTATTTTTAGGCCATTCGTGTAGATCCCGGTTGTCATTGGGAAATTGTCCTTGACATTTGATTCGATCGGATGTATAATTTTAGCAGTTATAGTAAACAGCGTGTGTATTGTTGCTGAATTACAGAGGTAACAAGGACGTATATGACGGAATGCAGCTGTCTGGGTAACACACATTCTTCTTTTCCCGAGTCCCTCCTGAAATGCCAATCAGTGTCCGGGAAAAGAAGGTGTAACGGCGCCGGAATAAACGGCGCCGGTGATCCGTATGCAAAGGGGGGGACCGGAATGAAAGTTCTGGTCACTGATTGGCGGTATACGGCTACATCCGGCGCCTTTTTATAACGAAATAAGCATATGTCAAGTGGCAAGGTTATAATATTAAGGATAAAATCGCTCAGTGTAGGTTACATAAAGTTCGCACAGATTACACAGGGTTTATACATAAATTGCATTCTCTGCGGATTTTAACATTGATACGCTTTGCAGGTTAGTTGAGGTTGAATGCCAGGATCGAATACCAGTGGAGGGGGGGGGGAGGGAAAGCACACAAAATTGTGATGCTCCCGAAAAAAAAAGGCATCCATAGCAGCATGAATGCCTTTTTTTTCGGGGTTCGGGGGAATAGTTACAACTTTTTCAGCACATCACGAAGCTGGGCAACATGTTTTCGTTCTTCCCCGATAATTGAGTCGATTTTATCCCTGCCGAGTCGCTGCGGTACGCGCTCTTTCATTCCCACATAGTAAAGAATCGATTTTTTTTCCAAATCGAGCGCAATGTTTACAATATCTTTCATTGTTTCATCGCCGGTAAGCGATGCTGCCACATCGGGGCTTCCCTCGCCTCCGTGAGCGTCTGCCATTGCGTCAAGATAAAGAGAGATCTCATCATAGGGGTCGTAACTTTTCTCTTCTTTATCCCCGGGCGTTATCGATTCCTTCATTCCGGTAAACGTGCGTTTATGTTCGTCTTCCATACCCGCAAGGTTTTCGAGAAATTTCCGGTTGCCTTCGTCGGACTGCGTTGAAGCAGCTTTGCGATAAAATGCCGCACCATTTTCCTCGATTTTAATCCCCATATTCAGGACCTCTTCAGCGTTGAATCGTACAGCCATTGCGTCCTCCTTGGCGAGAGCGTGTAAGTTTCATCTAAATTGAGTGGTTTTGTTCACAAAATCTGTTGCAATCCGCACTACTCTTACATTCTCGAAAACTATGAGACAACCAACAAGGTTGCCCCATGGTTTTCGAGAACAATATTGCAGCACGGCTCACCGCAGCTTTCATCAAAATAACCGCTCAATTTAGGTTTCATTCGATTATCACCATTCGAGTGAAAAAATAACATATTACCGGTACGTATGTATGTTTCGTTTCAATGGTGAGCACAAATAAGCCGTATCAGGCGAAAAGTGAATTCCCGAAAATTGAATTCCGATGAGTGGTGAAGGCTCCATATTTCATCCCGCTGCGCCATGGATACAAAGAATACATTAAACAACCGGAGAGCACGGTACAGCCTGGCACACAATCGAAAGGCGGATGGCGAAATGTGGTGTTTTGCCAAACCTGGGTTGGCAGAAGTAAGTATCCCTACCCCGCAATCCACAGCTTACGGTCGAGGCTTCTGTATTGAATCGCCTCGGCAACGTGTGCCGGAAGGATATCGGTTTCGCCTTCCACGTCCGCGATCGTTCTCGCGACTTTGAGTATTCTGTCGTAGGCGCGTGCCGAAAGTGCGAGACGATCGATAGCATGCTTTAGCAGGGTATGAGATTGCTTTGAAAGTGTGCACCATTGGCGGAGATGGCGCGACTCCATGTGCGAATTTGCATGGATCGACGCTTCCTTGTGAAAGCGTTGCCTTTGTGCAGCGTGGCTTCCGGTTACTTTGGTACGCATCGAATCGGATGACTCTCCCGGCTGCTTCTGCGTGAGTTCTTCATACGTGAGAGAAGGTACTTCTATATGGATATCGATGCGGTCCATAAGTGGTCCCGATATTTTCGACATATAACGCTGAATCTTATAGGGGGTGCAGGTGCACTCACGGCCGGAGTCGGTGTAATAGCCGCAGGGGCATGGATTCATTGCGGCAATCAGCATAAAATTGGCAGGGTAGGAGACCGAAATAGTGGCGCGTGAAATGGTAACTTTGCTGTCTTCCAGGGGTTGGCGAAGGTTTTCGAGGACGTTTTTATTGAACTCGGGTAGCTCATCGAGAAATAATACGCCGTGATGGCTCAGACTCACCTCGCCGGGACGCGGATTCGATCCTCCTCCGATAATACCTGCGTCCGATATGGTGTGATGGGGACTGCGAAACGGGCGTGTGGCTATAAGCGGAGTGTCGAGATCGAGTAGTCCCGCAACGGAATGAATTTTTGTGGTCTCGAGTGCTTCATCGAGCGAGAGCTCCGGAAGAATGGAGGGTATACGGCGAGCGATCATGGTTTTTCCCGATCCAGGCGGCCCGATCATGAGTATGTTGTGCGCACCGGCGGCAGCAATGAGTATTGCCCGTTTGATATGTTCCTGTCCTTTCACGTCGCGGAAATCGTTTACATATTGTTTTGAACGGGAAAAAAGAGAGGGGATATCGGTGGTATAGGGTGACGGTGCAGTGTCGCTGCAGAAAAAATCGATTGCATCTGCGAGCGTTTTGACCGGATAGATCGCAAGTCCCTCGGCTACCGATGCCTCTTGTGCACATTCTGCGGGAAGCATAAGGCCGTCGATGTCATGTGCTCGGGAAGAAATGGCTATTGGCAATGCCCCGGTAACCCGTTTTATCGAACCGTCGAGAGATAATTCCCCGATAATTGCATACCGGTCGAGATTCCTGGGAGTAATCTGCCCCGATGCGGCAAGAAGGCCCAGCGCGATAGGAAGGTCGAATGCGGATCCTTCTTTTTTTATATCCGCGGGGGACATGTTGATAGTGACCTTGCGTGCGGGGAATTCATATCCGACATTTTTAATTGCAGAAAGCACCCGTTCCCGGCTTTCTCTGACTGCATTGTCCGGCAATCCGACAATAGTGAAACTCGGGAGCATTTCACTGATATCCGCTTCAATACCGACTTCGTAGGCGTCAATTCCGATGACGGCCATGGAGCGCAATTTGGCTAACATTGGCTTGTACCTCCCCGATGTGGACTTTTGGTATGGGAAAAAGTTAATTTTTAATAGTGTATATAAAATAAATCATTGTAATAAAAAAAGAATAAATCAGCATGTCACGGATATGAACCCGCCTGTTGCAGTGCAGCCGACTGTAGCCGGACCATTTTCAGCCAACAGAAGGTAACCGATATTGTCACATACAAATGCTCGAATACAGCATCTCGCCAAAGAAGTATCCCGCGTTCTCACCCCGCATAAAGTGCCCACAATCGAGGGTATTGGAATATCTGCTACACCAAATTCGGATTTGTCCTGTCCCGGTTCGGTAATCGATATCGTCACGCTTTCCGAAGAGCGGATTGATTTTCTTTTCTTCGAAACCGCGGAAATCGGCCCTGCGGGGGCACTGATTTCTGCCGCGGTAAAAACGTTTTTTTTCGAAAAGATATCGCATGCTATCGGGCCCAGCAGCATCATAGACAGTGTGTTGCAGAAGCTCGACGCCTGTGGCCTCGATTGGGATATCCGGTCATTTTATGCAACGCTCAATTTACATAACAATAAACTGGTCTACTGCAATCCGGGGAATCTGCCGGTTTTCATGTACCGCTGCGAAACAGCACAGGCGGTATGGCTTACAACTCAGACCTTTGGGTATGACCCTTCTCATGGGACCTTGTTTCAGGAAAAAACAGAATACCTCAATCCGGTTGATCTCTGTGTACTGCTCTCCGCAACCAATGATATTCTGCCCAAAGATGGTAATGAAGAGATAGCGGAGCGAAAAATTCGCGAGGTGATAAAGAAATCCACCAGTGGTAAGAATGCGGCGCTCTCTGTCGACGAAAAACTGAATTCGCTCCTTCGTGCACTGGAGGCCACAGACGGTGGTTGCCGGTGTAATGCGCTTATGATGGAGGTGTTGGGTCATTCACGAAGAAATATCATCAAGAAAGAACTCGGATTCGACATGCAGGATCCGGTATATATTCAGATGATTACCTATTTCGAAGAAATCGATCGTACGTCTTCTGTAATACTCAGAGATATGGATGAGCTGGGCTATTCGGATGAAAGCATTCGAAAAATGAAAGTGGTATTAACCGAATTGCTGGCCAATGCGATTTATCACGGTAACAGAAAAGATTATTCAAAAAAAATAACGCTCGGTCATGTCTGCACAAAGGACTATACCAGAGTTTCGGTAATGGATGAGGGCGAAGGATTCGATATGAATGAGCTTCCCGATCCGACGCTTCCGGAGAATCTTGAAAAGGATTGCGGAAGAGGAGTGTTTATTGTAAGGAATTATGCGGATAGAATTGAGACGAATGAAAAAGGAAACAGAATTACCATCTGCAAGAGACGATAGCAGCTTTTATGATGAAGGCCGGATTTGGGGTCGTACTGCATGATCGAGCGAAAAAAGAGAAAAATCGGATTAGCGGGATATACGGGATCGGGAAAGAGTACAGCTGCGCGTCTTATACAGGAAGAGTTCTCCTGTAGGGTTATTGATGCCGACAGAGAGGCAAAGAAGCTGATGCGATGCGACACGGAGATTCGGCAGCACCTTCAGCAGGCATTTGGCACACGGGTTTTAACCCAACAGCACACCATAGATTATGCAGTGCTTGGTGAAATCGTGTTCAGCAGCTATGAAATGATTACCAGACTCAATCGCATCGTCCATCCTCCGCTTTTAAGCCGGTTATATGCGTGCATAGATGAATTCACGGGTCAATGTATTGTCCTGGATGCGGCGCTAATACCGCTGTGGAATATCGACCATTGGTTCGATACGCGTATCTGGGTTGATGCCTCGTTGGAGAAAAGAGTCCGGAGGTTGCAGAATAAATTGTCGTTGCAGCGAGATACTATTTTCCCGAGATGTAAACTTCAGGAGGGGCTGTTTTCCCCGCCAGTCGGCGTACCCGGGGAAAGAAAGTGGCACATCGTAGATAATAACGGCTCCGAATATGAATTGTTCAGCCAAATCCGGGATGTTGTGCGCACTTCATGAGAGGAAAAAGCCTCAAGGTTTCTTCAGGCGTATATAACAGCAGAAAGCGAGAGTGCATTTGTTGCTCTTTTGGGAGATACTACGCAATTGTAAAGGAGGGGAATATGCACAAAAGTGCACAGACGATACTGGTACTACTGCTGGTTTTTTACTGTATGTGCTCCAGAGAGCCCGCAGAGGGTCCGGAGTGGGTTCTTCGCTGCGGTGAAGATACATTGCGAAGTACAGAACTTCTGGAGTTTTGTCCGGATACCACGCAATCCGATTCAGTCCGTCTTATTAGTGCGGCACGTCAGATCGCATTGTCCAGGATTTGTGCAAAGTGCGGTACACGCAGTTGCGTGGCGGATACAGTCGCCTCGGCATGTACCGAGCGTCTGCGTCTGCATACATCGCTTCCCTGGAGCAGTACCCGGGTAAAAACGCTTCTCGGATCGGTACGTGGGCTCGGAACACTGATGCAAAAGCATACAAAACCCGCAAAGGTGGCGGCGGTTGTCGATTCCCTGTTCACCCTGCAGGTCCGATCACCCGGCTATCCCGTAGTTGCGGTAGATGAGTCCTTTTGGGGATCTGATAAAGCGAGTCCGGGGCAGGATACGACCTCACACGCATTGTGCCCCACGAAGCGTGTCGCATTGTATACCGACCTTTTTTATCTTCCGGCCGAGGCTGCCGGGGTGGTTGTCGAATTTTCAGCACCGGATACCGCCGCAGATTCACTGCAGCATCATAAGGTATCATCAATGGTGAAGGGGTTGATAGACGAGGGAGGAACGCAGGAAAGCGGGATGGACAGGAGTCCGGTAAGCCCGGGAAAAAAAGCTGGAGCAAGAAAGAGACGTCATTCAAAGAATCAAAAAGCGTGGCAGCATCGCTCCAAAAAATCGGTAGCAGACAGTATCGCCACACATCGATTCAATATGAAGCAGCTTTATAAGAAGGCGCTCCGCCGCAATCCTGACATGAAAGGAACGGTATGGCTCACTTTTTTTGTGGATGCGCACGGTGATGTGCGTCGTGCGGTTGCCACACAAAGCAGCTGTAACGATTCACAATTCGTTGCAGAACTGAAAAAATACGCACAAAAGATCAAATTTCAGCAGATCCCTTCTGATGCAGGTCAGACACGATTCGTCTTTCCTTTTACCTTTAATCCTCAGATGTAGTTACACCCATACTGCAAAAGCGGTTTTGCGTCTCGGTTTTTTTACCCATGAAACATACGGATGGTCAGTAAATGCTAAGGGAGCACTCATTTTTTGTTAAACAGGTTATCGCAGCGGTTGACGTCGTGCTTTTTATCACCGCATTTATGCTGACCAATATTCTCTTTGACGATTACGAAACGGCAGTGCTTTTCGAAAACTGGCCCATGCTCGTGGGAACACTGGTATTCTATCTTTATTACGCGTGGACGCGTTCGCTTTTTTCGATCATGCATTTCAACTGGCTCGAGAATGCGTTCAAAAAGCTTGTATATATTTTTGTCTATGTCGTGGTACTCGGTGCGGCATTGCTGTTTCTTTTACCGCAGACGCTGGTACCGGTGCATACCATGTACAGAAATCAGTTTGCGTTGTTTGTCGGGCTGGCTTTCCTGCTGGTTTGCAGCGAAAAGATGTTACTGCGCGAGGCGCTGGTGCGGCTTCGACGTCGCGGGCGAAATATAATACCCATAATTCTGTTTGGACGGGGCAAGTGCGCCTCCAGTGTAATTAAGCAGATTCACGCGCATCCCGAATGGGGGCTGAAAATAATTCGGTACATAGATATCTCCACCTCACCGATAGAATTCGAACAGATTCTGAAGAAATGCTATGTTGAGGAAGTCTTTTTCTGCATTCCGCGAAATATTTCTAAAAGCGGTTTTCATATCGATCCATATATACGTGTCTGCGAAGAGATGGGGCGTGAAACACGGGTCTTTCAAAATATCGTGGAAACGACACGTTTTGCGCAGTGGCGATATCAGCAGTTTCTCGGTAATCAGACGTTAGTTTCTTACACCGCGGAACTCGATCCCGATCAGTTGGTGTTTAAACGGATCTTCGATATCGCAGGTGCGACTGTAGGAATGATGATATTTCTGGCGATTTTACCCTTTGTCGTACTCGCCATTAAAATCGATTCAAAGGGGCCGGTTCTTTTCCGGCAGGTGCGGGTAGGCAAAAAGGGGAAACGGTTTATCTTGTATAAATTCAGATCTATGTGTAATGATGCGGAAAAACAGAAACAATATCTGGAAAACAAAAACGAACTTCAAGGTGCAGTATTCAAAATGAAAGATGACCCGCGGATTACTCCGGTGGGACGGTTCCTGAGAAAATACAGTATAGACGAACTGCCTCAGTTTATTAACGTATTGAAGGGAGATATGTCACTTGTCGGGACGCGTCCGCCGACACCGCAGGAAGTCGATTCATACGAGGGGTGGCATTTTCGACGCATCAGTACCAAGCCCGGAATGACCGGTTTGTGGCAGGTGAGTGGGAGAAACAGGATCACAAACTTTGACGATATCGTACGTCTTGATCTCGAATATATCGATTCCTGGAGTATCTGGCTCGATATTCGGCTGATATTCAGAACTATAATGGTCCTTTTCCAGAAGGAGAGCGCATTTTAGAGTCCCCGGTTTTCTTTGGATGTGCCGTCTCTTTTTTCAAACCGACTGCTACAGACGTTTCAAAGCATGATAGTGAGCCTGTGGCTGCAGCCGATACAATTATACCCGCAGAACCCGGGTTGTTTTACCCATTATCGTACACGCCATGAGTACCGCTTCCATACTTACACCCGCCGAAAGAATACCGATAGCACTCTCCGGGGAGGCCGCGCGCATAAATCGGGAGATGCTGCGGGTGCTCCGGATATTGATATCCCGGGGAGGGAGTTCATGCGACGATGTGCAGTTCAGCACCAGCTATGCACAATTGCTGGGGCTTTTTGACGAATACCAGCGTGAAGTAGCGTTGCGCTATGGTCGTGATATCGCATGTCACAGAGGGTGTGTCTGGTGTTGTTATCAGTGGGTGGAGGATGTGTATTCATTCGAGGCGGATTGTATTGCCACTTTTCTTTTATCTCATTACGATGTATCCACAATCAAGCAAATTGGATCGTGCTTATATGAGGATTGCCGCTGTGTCGAACGGATATACGAGCAGGTATGCAGAGAGAAATATTCAGATGAAAAAGAATCACCGGAGCTGGACGAATCGGCGGAGACGCTGAAGCGGTTCAACGATGCACAGCGAGCATGTCCGTTGCTCAATGTGGAGGAAGGAAGTTGCATGGTATTCAAAGTGCGACCGTTGACCTGCAGAAGTTATCTCAGCAGCGACAGTCGTGTGTGCGGGGGCTGTTTTTGCGAAGCCTCGTCCGGCGCTGCGCAGGGCACCGCGGCATTTATCATTGATGCGACCGAAGAGGTGAATGCACAACTGGAGCGTCTGCATGTTCTGCATCAGCGGTTTGAAGACGATACCGGTCTGAGATCCCTGCTGTACCAATACTTGACACATACACGTTGATATGAGCCCACAGAATCCCCGAGGCAGGGGATAGTACAAGTCGGGTTGTATGAGAACCCCTCTGCATGAAAAAGAACAGGCCGGCCATTACATATGCATGGCTTCCGGCAGGGATATACGGACGCTGATATGTGCTAATGCCTTGTAAACGGGCCCGGTATGTGGGGTATACCCGATAAAAAAGTGAAGCCGTGCCCCTGTCTTTGATGTAAAAGTCTTTACTGGCGATATTGCGGCGTTATTCGTCAGAGCTGTTTACAAGCGCAATTTTCTTCCGTTTTGTTATTGATTTGCCCGAAGCGCTTTTTATACGAATGATCGAAAGATAGGTGCCGCTGGCTACCCTTCGGTAGCGTGTATTATAGCCGTCCCATATGACGACATATTTGCCGGTGGAAGTGGTCCGGTAGAGTTTCAGCTTATCTGCAATTACGTTTCCCACCATGTCGTAAATCGTTACAGCGCTTTTATCCAGGTCAGCGGTGCTGTATACCTGCATCACTATGCCTTTTTCCGGGATCTCGGTACGCTCTGATACAGGATCTGCGGGGAGATTAATAGTCCCACCCGGTAATGAAACCGGTAATGCGGTTATTTGTTGTGCAGGGTTTGCCGGAGACTCCACGAGGTGCACTTCGCATTTTACGGCCCCCTGAATCGGTTTCCCACCCGCAGTGCTGACAAATGCCCCTTTTTTATCCTTGAGCGGATTACCGCTGGTGCGTAACCGAAGACTGTCGCGTCTGATATCGATTCCTTCGCGTGCATACGTGTGCGGCAGTGAGATGGTGAGTTCCGAAGAGCTCTCCCCGGGTGACGTAACCGTTATCTCAGCATTGTCGAAAAAATGTTCGCTGCATTGTTTTGTATCAACATCGTAAAGACAGAACATTGCATCGAGTCGATCGGCGACTTCGTCCGCATTTCCACCCCGGGGCCATTGTATAGGAGTTTCAAAGGTGATAACAAGTGTATCGTACGCATCTTGTCGGGGGTAAACCGGAGAGGAAAGTACGGCCTGGCTGATCTGCGGGCCTTCGCTGCCTACGGTGACGTTAAGGTCGATCGTGTCCGGCTGCAGTCCGTTCTGAGTGACCACAAGTTTTGTTTGTGCCGATACGTCGGTTTTTCGTTTAATTACCCCGATCCATCGAAGAGACGTGTCGGAGGTGGAAGTGTCGTAGGGCGTCATCGACAGATGCTCGCGTGCCGATGCATCGACGATTTTCCATTCTGCCCGATGTGCGCGCATCGGGATTTCGACATTCCCTGCAAGTTCGCTCCTTCCCTCATCAAGAATATTACCGTATTGATCCCGTACAAATGCGAATACAAAGGATGAGTCTGTTGTATCCGGACTGGTCACCGTGTAGGTGCTAAACGTTGAATCGGGTGCGTGTTCTTCGGTGCCGCTTATCGAGGAGTCACGCTCTAAGCTGATGGCATATGCAGGGCCGGGCGATACCGGTATGACGGCCTGGGCCGATATTGAATTATACTGTGCCCGTAGCTGAATATAGCGGTAGGCCGTAGTCCCCGCCTCTATGACAATTGAATCTCCTCGGGTGGTGCCGGCAATACGATCAGCGTCTCCGCTGCTAACCAGCGTCCACGTTATTTGTTCATACCGCGAGTCATCGAACGGGAGTGTCTGTTCTGCGATCGTATCTTCCAAAAAGGCGATAGCAACCGCGCTGGTTCCCGCAGGAACTTTGCTGGGATCGACACTGATACTCATGTCGTGCACCTGGCCATTGGTCAAAAATGCGAAAGAGCAGACTGCACAAAAAGCGAGAAGAACTGTTCGTAGATTCATAAGGACCACTATGTAAAAAAAGGAAAAAGAAAAACCCTGGTTTTATTTTTCAAAGTACATACAGAAATTGTCCCCCGGATTTTTTATAACACGAGCATACATCAGTATCTACATAATCGAAGCAGGTGCGAGTATATGTTCATTGCGCGATTTAATGCTGTATCGCGATCTTAATGTTTTTCTGAGACGAGGTTTCGTCGACTGTTTCGACCGTGATTACGGCCAGATACGCGCCGCTGGCAACCAGACGTCCGTTCTGGTTGCGACCGTCCCAGCCGAACACGTATTTACCTCTTTTGGACGCATCTGTATTGTGATACAAAGGCAGTTTTTTGGCGAGTACATTGCCGACGGCATCGTAAATAATCACTTCGCCCCGGAATATTTTCGCCGTAGACTGGATGATGGTGTGTATCCCTTCGTTTGCTGTCAGTATCGCCTCCCCTTTTTGCTGCTCCTTCACGGGTGTGCCCGGCAGGGGGGTAAGTTCGTCCGGATTATATACAAACTCATTGGTATACCCGGGATTCTCCGGAGAAGCCGGGCTTGTAGCAGGTACTACCTTCCATGACGGAATGGTTTTAATGTAGGTGCGAGTGGTATCCTTGACCCCCACACCGGCGGTATCGGTAAGGGGATTCTTGAAGACCTTCAGTTGAAGGCTGTCTTCTCCGAGCATCAAATTGGTCCGGGCGCAATTGTGATCGAACATGATGACGATCTCTCTGCTCGTCTCCCCCACCTCTTCGATTTTGGCATTGCATTCACTAAAGAGTGCAGAGGTGGTATCGACGAGATCCTTGTCATACACCGTAAAAATTTTGTCAAGATTGTTTTCCAGTTCATTTTTCTTTCCGCTATACGGCCATTGGACCGGTTCCTTGAATTCGATGCGCATGGTATCGCGTGCATTTTGCCCTGCTTCCAGAGGCGATTTGTACTCGACCGTTTCGATCTGGGGACCCATCGAAACATAAGCAAGTGTTACCCGGGCGGTATCGGGTATCAACGTATCCTGGGATACAATAATACTGCTTACCGCACTGTCACCGGAAAAGGGGTTGCGTTTTACAATGCCGACCCACCGTTTGGTAATGCTGTCGGCAGGAAATACCGTCATAAACTCACTGTTGGATGCCGGCTCCTGTTGCCAGTCTGCATTATCGGTCCCCTGCGGATTATTGATTGAATTCACATTGCCGCTGTCTCCTTCTTCAATTATGTTGTTATATCGGTCCCTGATAAAGGCGAAAAGAACAACCTGTGAGTCTGCGGCAGTAATGGTATCGCGTTCCAGATCATCCGGCTCCCATTCATTGCCGTCTTTGGTAATAAGAGAATCACGCTCGAGGGTGATTCGATAGGGGTCGGCAGGTGTAACGGCGACAGGTGCGAGCGCACTTCTGGTTTTTGTCGAGTCTTCCGGATCGGTCCACGTTGCGCGAACCTGCAGGTATCTGTGTGCCTTTGTACCGGTGACGGTAAGGGTGCGTCCCGATGAATCACTCGTAATACGGTCTCCTTCCTGCCGTCCACCCGCAATTTCCCATTCCACATAATCATAGAGCGAATCGTCTGGAGGTATGACCTCACCCTGTTCATCTCTCAGTCTTGCTTCGAGTTCTACTTCCTCCCCCGCTTTTAGTACACTGCTGCTTGTCGAAATTTGGAGTTGTTGGATCTCGCGAAAAATGTTTGTAGTAATCGCGACATTCGATCCGATTGGCTGACGTTCTGCATGGAAAAAGCTGAACCGGTATTTTTCGCCTTCCTCAAAGTTCATGCGGTCGGCAAGGTCGTCCATTGAAATCGAGTCGCCTTTTGGGGCGTGGATGCCGCCGATATCGAGCACAAGGCTGTCCTCCACAAACACCCATACATCGTCGTCGCCGTAAAAGTTAAATGTAAGTCCGGGACGGTATTCGAAATAGACATGCAGTTCGGTGGTAAATCCATAGTTGTGGTCAAGACTGTCCGGCAGTGACTCTCCTCTGGAATTAAAAATCCCGGGATAGGGCTCGTTGCCAAAGCCCCTGTTGTCAATTGGAAAAAAGGGCTCATCCGACAAGGTATCTTTTACTCTGCTGAAATTGTAGAGGCCTTTTTTCGATTCATCATTTTTCCCCAGGTGGATAAACGGAAGTGAATCGTAGATAACGACCGTGGCATAGGGATACGTCGAATCGAAATCCTGACTCACGAATTCGCCGGTCCTGCCTTTGTAGGGCTGCATATGCGTCCATTTCCAGCGAAATGCGAGCGAGTCGTAGTAAAAGTCTGCCTCGGTATCATAGCCATCCGCATCACTGGGTCGATACCACTCATTGATATGTTCGTTACAGCAGTCGTTTTTCTTATAATCGGGTTTATGCTCCAGATCCAGTTTGGTGCCTACCATACCGGTATCGATCCCCCCGTCCTCGGTACATTGAAGGCACGAACCCAGAAAATCGTCGTTTCCGTCGAACGAAAGTGCGTGATAGTCGTAATAGATTACCGGAATCCACACCGTATCCGGGAAATTGAGCGCGTGACTGCGCACGTGCAGACCAAGCAGTACGAGACATGACAACGCTAAAAAACGAAAAGAGCGTGCAGATTGTAACGTAGATTTCATCGACAAAACTCCCTTAATCCAACACCGGATAATTAATCGGTTAAATTGCATTATTACTGTAGTAAAATAATAAAAAGAAACAATAGGTGCATAACAAAACAGTACAGCGCATTTTTAACAAATTTTTTTTGGGGTTGTGGTTTTCAGGCGTTGCCACTCTCAACGAGGCTTGGTGCAAAACCAGCAGATGCGGAGCAGATAGTGTTTCATTCTTGCAGCTTTTTTTCATATACGGGAAAAGAGTGTGCAAAAATGAAAAAACAGGGGTTGAGTTCACGCGTTTTGATTGTAGGGATACGAACGCGGAATCGGATTTTGCGTTCGTAGATATACGCGAATATAATAGACGGGTTTATGCATAATCAGATATTCAGTTCGGCGGTATTTGCAATACGTACTCCTTTATTATGCAGTGCGGTACGTAATTGGTCATCCGAATCGGGATTGACCGAACGACTCGCATCCCACAACAGTGTAGTGGTGAATCCTGCCTCGACTGCATCCTCGCAGCTGCAGCGTACGCAGACATCTCTGGCAAGCCCGCAGATATATATCTCGCGGATACCTCGTTCTCTGAGATATCCGGCAAGCCCTGTTTTCGGTCGGCTGCCGTCGGGGGCCCAATTGTTACGAAAACCGCTGTATGAGTCTACATCCCGACTCACGCCTTTTCGGATGAATGCGACTGCACTGTCCCAGGGCAGCTGAGGGTGCAGTTGTGCACCTACACTTTGCTGAATGCAGTGATCGGGCCATAAGGTCTGTTCATGACCGTAGAGCTCTATGGTATCGAACGGATTTTTGTTATCGTGACGGGACGCGAACGACACATGGCCTGCAGGATGCCAGTCCTGTGTCGCGACAACTATGGAGAAACGATCCGACGTCATTGCCTTCGAAACAGGGGTGATGGTTTCATCGCCGTGTGGCACGGCCAGGGCGCCTCCGGGAAGAAAATCGTGCTGCATGTCAACAACAATGAGTGCCGAACACTTTGTATTGATGGAAACCGGTGTGGTCTTCATACGAATCTCCCAATAACTGGTTGTTGTTTTACGACTACCTGAATCGCGTATGTTCAGTATTTTGCAAAAAATATACCACACGGGAGCGAACCCGATGTAAATAGAGCAGGTTGCAGATGTCTGCGGGGTACTTTTTTTACCTTAGGGGGGCAAAGATGGAATCTATCTGTATCCGACGGAATCATATGGAGTTGGCATATAGTTTGCCTATGTTCTTTCTTCATTCAGTCGTGTTCGGGGGGCCAATTGTTGTCGTGTACTCTGCGTAGTTTTTAGCACAGGAGAGGATCTCCGTTCTCCGGTGTGGACGACACAGTACGTGCGCGAGAGTTGTCCGTTTCTGCTTGGAGATCATTGTTACGTTCTGTTTTTTGGGGCATCGGACTTTTTATTGGGTGCCCCCAAGATATAGCGTTTTATATTTTAT
>CAZPUS010000023.1:0-49788 GCA_964589825.1 uncultured Fibrobacterota bacterium
CCCCCCCCCCCCCCCCCCCCCCCCCCCCCCCCCCCCCCCCCCCCCCCCCCCCCGCACATGCGTTCATGGAGACCGGGATAGCTACCAGAAATCAGTAGCAAAAAACAACTCATGCTGTATCGCGTAGTATCCATGACAATACATTTTTGTAATCTATTTTAAAATAACACATGTTAGTACGCAACACAAAGAAAAGCGATTAACCTTTCATAGCGGACTTCCCGATCATTATCGCACAAGGACGATTTTTCCTTTTTTCAGCACCGCGTCGTCTCTGTCGAGTACGGCGTAAAGATACAATCCGGATGCGACGGGATCCCCATGCGCGTTTTTCGTATCCCATATCCATTGCGGCTTTTCGGAAGTTGCGCCTTCCCTGATCACGATTTCCTCCCCGTCTTTTCTGGAGTCGTATACCGCAAAGCCCTTGATCGAATAGATCACTACCCGCATGCGTGTCACGGCAGAAGAAGTCAGTGAGTGGAAGTTTTTGAAACAAATTCCCCCGAATGTACGATGGCGCGGATTCTCTCCCGGTTTATAGGGATTCGGATAGGTATAGAATGAAACGGTAGCCGTATAAAAGAACCATTCCTTTTGCGCAAGCCCGGTCGATCCCGGTACGGCAAAAAGCGTATCATCGTAGGAATATGCTCTTGACAATCCACGAAACAGACAGTGGACACTGTCATTGCCGAAAAACGCAGTATCCGGCATAAAAGAGACCGATGTGCGCTCCTGATCGATCTCTATGGACCGAAAGGGCACCTGATGTCCCCGGCTGTATTTCGTGGTTACTATCAGGCTGCGATTATGCTGCAGCGAATCGGTATCGATCGTATGGGGAAACAGCGGCTGATCGAACGTGATGGTTACAGGAGCATTCTCCGCTGCATCGGTTGCCGCCGAGTCGGGACTTACAGAGATTACCCGAATCGGACGCACCGAGAATTGCCACGTAACGTTATCGCTTGTATCACCGGAATCGTAAACCGTATGCGCAATACCGTCCCTGTTCGCATCGATGGAATAGCCCAGCTCGTCCCGCCCGGTTACCGCGCGATACGTACACGTTATCCGATCGTCATAGTAAAAACGCATCGATGGATAAAAGATCGCTTTTTTGCCGCGTACAATTATCGAATCGTAGGCTATTTGTGTGGTATCGTCTCTGTAGCTGGAGCCGATGCTCAGAGAGCGATTGCCGCTGCGGGACGTATCAACCGTACCCGGATAGAGTGTGTCGGAAAAAAGAAGGGTAACCGCAAAATCACTCGAGGCGGTATCGGTCGCTGCCCCGGGAGTCACCGAAACCAGGGAAAACGGTATACTGTCTATGCGCAGTCGGAACATGGTATCGGCAGCCATATCGCGTCTGTAATCGCGATCCACATCGAGCGCATTCGGCCCCGATATGGTAGCTGCATCGTCCGTCATATACGAGGTCACCACAATTGCGATTGAATCCGTCGGGATAAACTGGCCCGCAACGGGACGTATGCCGAAATACGGGCTCTCATACCGATACGCGGGTGCAATGCGAAGCGTGTCGCGTGAGGCGTTCCATTGCTGCGTGTACGGAATATATTCGACAGTTCCCGTATATGCGGAATCCCGAATACTGAACAATCGCAACGCGGAGTCGGCAAAACCGGTCGCCATACCCTCACTGAACCCGAGTACAATCTCACCATGCGGAGGAAAGGAATACTCGTCAGAAGAGCCGGCAGTTCGCTTTGCCAGCCAGTAAGGCTCTTTTGCCTCAAACGACGGGTTAAAGGCCTCGAGACGGGGAAGATCGTTGTACTCCATACGTACCGCAATGGTATCCGGGGTGTGCTGCGCATCGTTGGTATATACCATCACCGTATCGTAGACATACCCGTCACCGGTTAACGCACTGTCGGAAAAATGAAACCCGATAGTAATGTGCGAATCGGGAGCAAGCGTGATCGGTGTCCAGGCCATATCGGAGGTCAGTGACGAATACCTGCATGATCCGTTCGCACAGGGCAACGACACCTCGAGCCAGCGGTCCGGACTCCCCGCAAACCGTACCGAATCGATACGCAGCAGCCCGTTACCGGTATTATGTACCGGAAGAAACACCGAATCGGCATTCATGACACCGTTAATAATCGTGCGCAGCGAATCGCTGAGAGAATCGACCGTATACGAATAATTGGTACTCTCCGCCTGTGCAAACCACGGATACTGAAGATAAAAGAGTGCGCTGTCGCGCCTGCCGTATATATCCTCGACAATTACGCGCACGATCGAATCGGCACGAGTCGGGATGAATGCATACCATGACGAATCCGATGTGGTATCACGCTGCGCGGTTTCGAATACATATCGTATGGTATCCCAGTGAGCGAGATCGCTGTCCGCCGCCGCAACAGCCATGCTGCAACGGGCACTTATCGACACTGCAACAGAATCGCCGCGGTAAAGGGTATCGCCTTCCACTATCGCATGGGTAAAGATCGGTCGATGATTCACACCAAATACCGCCCGCAGCCCTGCCGTGGTATCCGCATCGCTCGCATAAAATCCGACTTC
This sequence comes from uncultured Fibrobacterota bacterium, assembly GCA_964589825.1. GTDB lineage: Bacteria > Fibrobacterota > Chitinivibrionia > Chitinivibrionales > WJKA01 > CAZPUS01. The sequence continues at coordinate 2,563 of CAZPUS010000023.1, forward strand.
TGAATAGCTGGTGTCGGTTACCCTGCTGCCGTTGAACACGTAACGCGCGGTATCGCCCACCCGTACCGAATCGACCGTATCGAGATCGGCGGTTACATAGCAATAACTGCCGGTATCGTTCTCATCGTGCAGAGAATAGAGAAACACCACCGAATCCTCCTGCTGCACCGTCAATCGGGTGGGGTCACCCACGGGTATCGTGTCGGGCGGTTGCGTGCTGTGTGTATCGATCACCGCCCGCACGCTAAGCGCAGGGACATCATTGGAGACGCTGATAAAAAAGCTTTTTGTCGGGCCTGCCCACGCTGCACTGTCCACGGCCCGGATGGAACATGAATAAACCGTATCGTTTACCTCAAGCGGTGCTTCGTCCACCGATAGCCGGTGGCGAGAGGCGGACGAGACCGTCGTGTCATGCTGCTGTGCGAGTGTCGTCCTTATTTGTACCGAATGGGCATCGGGATCATCGACGGTTGCAAAGACTTCGATCGAATCGAGTCGAACCAGACATCGCTGCGCTCCGTCCCCGGTTCCGAGCGTATCGCCGAATGTGATATCGGTATAGACCGAATCGCCGATACGTACGGAATCGAGACTGCGCACCACCGGCTGTACATTCCAGTGCAGGCTGTGAGAGGCAACGAACGGGCTGAAAAGCGGAGTAGCGGTGTTGCGGTCAAATACGATTTGACGCTGATAAAAACGTGCCTTGCTTCGTGCGTATTTGTCAAGGGAATCGGCGTTCGCAGGTGAAATCCATGGGGACCATTGGTCCTGTTGTGCGGTATCGGCGACCCGGCCTACCCGCAAAGAATCGGCCACCACACCATATCCGTTATCGCCGCTGTCGAGCACAGTGCGAAAAAAATGAACCGAATCCGAATTTTGTACCACTACCGAATCCACCCCGGATATCCACGTACCGGATAAATATTTGCTCTTTCGCAATGCCCATATCGTACCCCAGGCACGGCTGTCGTCGGTCCATACACACGCGATTTCTCCGGTGTCGTTGACCGCTGCATTGATATGCGCATCGTAAAAGTCGGACAATTCGGGCGCCGCATCCGCATCGCTGAGCCGGAGTGTATCCTGCACGTTCTGCACAAGGGACGAATTCTGAACCGGAATACGCGCACATTCGATGCCCGCACGCTGGGACTGCACGACATTCCCAATCCAAAAGACAAAGACCTCATCCCGGCTCGCCCCTATTGTCGGAAAACGTGCGGTGTCGGCACGTACGCATTCGAACGGGTTATCGCTTACGGTATTCGAAGAAAGATCGATATCGTGCACAAATACGGTATCCTCGTGCCACACAACCGTGGCGACGCGGTCGTTTTCATACTCAACAGAAAATATCTGATCGTACGCATACACCGAAGAGCCCATTTCGGATACACGTTCACGCAGAATGCCCTCATCCAGTTGCGTAAAATCGGGCTGTAACAGCAAAAAGCGCGCTCGCTTCCATGTACCGTCACCCGTTGTCACACGGACCTGATACGTAACCAGTATTTTTCCGGAGCCGGTAGCCACGAGTGACGGATTTACCAAATCCTTTGCTCCCGAGACACTCGCCAGCGTATCGTGGTAGTATACACGCAAATCCGAACCCTCTGCGCCTGTTTTGTTCAGCACAAGCTTTTTATCGTTTACCGACTGCGCAACAAGAAACGTATCGTTGCGGAATGCGCACAGTGAGCTTCTGGGGCTCTTTATACCCAGCGAATCGTGTGTCGCGGAACCGCTCACGGCACGAAGCGTGTCAAAGCCTCCGGTGACGAACGTCACCATTTCGCGGGTTCCGTTGTGTACGGCGTGGCAATAGGTGACGTGCTGTTCGTGATCCGGATAGAGGATCACTTCACCCGCATGCTGCAAAGACGCGACCGTTGTCTGAATCTGCTGAGCCACGACGTGCTCTATGGAAGGAGAAAACTGATCGGTCTGTGCCCACACGCATACGAAGGAGCCGGGAGCGGTCGTATAGACATCCGGCACACGTGCATTCGTACCCGCGGTGGCCGACAGTTCGAAATCCTGTGTGGAAAGCTTGACAAGTGATTCAGACTGATTGTCGAGAACGAGCGTATCTTCACCCGAAAGCCTTAAGCTCGTTCCTGTGTTGAGAAATGATTCGAGCGTCTTCGAGCCTGCATGCGAAAGGACAACTATACACAGGCACCACAGCAGCACATCAGGCGGACGAAGACAATGCTTCGTCACCCGCAGTGCGCCTGATATAAAGATTCTGGGAAACTTCATCGAGATATTTCTGCTCCTGCCGTATATAGTTCTTTTTCCAGGCATCGAAACGCCGCTGCTGCAGCTGTTCGAGACTGCGTCTTTTTCTGCGCGCCTCCGTCAATTCTTTATTGATCTGTTCCGCTTCGTTGCGCAGTTTTTTGAGGGTATTCGAATAGGAAACGATATCGAGCTTCAGTTTATGCTGATAGGAGACATACTGCTTGAACCGTTTTACCTGTGTCTCTCCGACCCGGACTGCCCGCTCCTCATCCCATAACGAGCTGAGGGAGTTTTGTCCCTGCTCGATACTCTCTTTTATTCGCTGGATTTGACGTGTGACCTGGGCAAGCCTTCTTTTTATTTCGTCCTCCTGCTGCATACGAAGCTGCAGTACGCTCTCCAACGTAAATTTAAAACGTTTCATCAGCCTCTGCTCCTTCCCGGGGCCGCCGCGGCGGCATGGTCGCGAATCCGGGAGAGCTGGGAAACAATCTCGTTAAAATCGGTTTTTTCTTTGGTATTCTGCCTGAGAAATTGCGTAAGGGGCTCATTGAGTGCGATCGCTGCATCGACGCGCGGATTGGTCCCTGATGCATACGCACCTATCTGTATCAGATCCTCGTTTTCCCTGTAGGCCGCGATGTAATCCCTCAGATTCCCCGCCAGTTCCATATGCTGCGGCGAGACCACATCGGGCATACAGCGTGATATGCTTTCCGGTACATCGATGGCGGGATAGTGGTTCCTCCTGGCAAGATCGCGTGACAGCACTACATGTCCGTCGAGAATACTGCGGGCGGAATCCGCGATTGGCTCGTCCATGTCGTCCGCTTCGACCAGCACGGTAAACATTCCGGTAATGGTTCCCCGAGACGATGTGCCGGCACGTTCCAGCAGCTGCGGAAGCATGGCGAATACCGACGGAGTGTATCCCTTGGTGGCAGGCGGTTCGCCGGTCGCGAGCCCGACCTCACGCTGTGCCATAGCGAGTCTGGTAACCGAATCGATAAAAAAGAGCACATCGTTGCCCCTGTCTCTGAAGTATTCCGCAATGGTCGCGGCAACGATGGATGCCTTAAGGCGAATAAGCGGCGGCTGATCGGAGGTGGCAACAACCACTACCGAACGTTTGAGTCCCTCTTCACCCAGATCACGTTCCAAAAACTCGCGCACTTCCCTTCCCCGTTCCCCGACCAGCGCAATCACGTTGACATCCGAGACGCAGTTACGCGCCATCATCCCCATCAGGACGCTTTTGCCTACGCCACTGCCCGCAAAAATGCCCATCCGTTGTCCTTTGCCTACCGTAATAAAGCCGTCGATCGCCTTTATACCGGTCTCGAAAGGCTGCTCGATTCTGCTTCTGTTAAGCGGATTGGGTACCTGTGAAAAAATGGCCCGCTGTTCACCGGCAGATGGGGCATCTTTTCCGTCTATCGGCCTTCCCAGTCCGTCAAGCACTCTTCCGAGCAGATTGTTCCCGAGTTTTATGGTAAGTGGTCTGTTCGTATTGACCACCCGCACCCCCTGACTCAGTCCGGTCACCTCGCCCAGGGGCATAAGCAGGGTAATCTCTTTTCTGAACCCCACGACTTCCGCACGGCCGATACACTCACCGTTTTTTTCCAGTACGCACACATCGCCCACCGAGGCGCGGGGGCCGTGAGATTCGATAAGCAGACCCACTACCTGAGTCACCAGCCCGCTCATGCGAACGGAAACCGCATTGGCAACCGCATCACAATATTCAGAAAATCTGGTATCGGAATCCATAGTCGGTATCTCATTCCTGCGGCGGTTCTTCAGCCGCCGATTCCTGGTGCGTATCCGCAGATCCCTTGTTGTCACTATCGCCGCCGGACGATTCAGCAAACTGCTGCCATTTCTCTTCAACCAGTTGTGCAATCTCTTCGAGCCGCACTTCGCGGCGTGCATCAACATCACCCGAGAGGGTCTCCACGATCACCCCGCCCCGTACTATAGTGGAATCGGGCACGACCCGGACGTTTTCTATGCCGTTCACCGCCTTCTGCCAGAAGGAATCCTGCCCGGAAAGCGTATCAGCATCGTCGGGAGCTATTCTTACGTGAATCTGTTCTTTGGATGCGATATTGCCGAGTGCGCTTTTTACCACATTGTACACGATCTCCCGGTTCTCGTTCACTTCGGTATCTATCACCTTTTTTGCAACTTCAAAACTGAGCCGTATACAATTATGCTCACTCTCGTGCAGCACGCGTCCCTTTTCGGCGTCAATCTGTGAACATGTACGTTCTACCCTCTCTTTAAGCTGCTGCACACGTGAATCGAACTCTTCTTTTGCCTCTTCGAGTCCCTGCTGCTTACCCTTTTCGAGTCCCTGCTGCACACCCTTCTGATACGCCTTCTGAAGCGCATTTTCGCTCTGCTTTCTGGTATCCTTGAGCTTTTGGCGCAGCGAGGCGATCTGCTTTTCGAGCGAAAGGATGGTAGAATCTTTTTCGGGAGCCTTCCCGTCATTTTCATTGCCGAAGTCTTCGAAATCGATATCCCGCAGAGGAAACTGGCTATATTCGTGCTGCCGCTGCCTGACGATTTTCTGCAAGCCTACGACCGCAGGGTCTTTAGATTGCATCAATTTATCAACCAGCGTGGTGATATCCTGTGATGAGAGCTCCTCAGACATAGCGCACAGTCCCGATTACACGACCACTTCTTCTTCGCCGCCTCTTCCACTGATAATAATTTCTCCGTCTTCCTCCAGACGCCGCACCGTATCGACGATCTTCTGTTGCACCTCTTCGACGTCTTTGAGACGAACCGGTCCCATGTACTCCATTTCCTCCTTTATCATCTCTCCCGCCCGCGAGGACATGTTGTTAAAAAACTTGTTGACCAGTTCTTCCGACGCTCCCTTGAGGGCGAGTGAAAGATCCTTGGTATCGATCTCCTTGAGCACACGCTGCATGCTTCTGTCGTCCAGCAGCATGATATCTTCGAATACGAACATGAGATTCTTGATTTCGGTGGCGAGTTCCGGATTGTCACGCTCGAGATTCCCGAGAATGTTTTTCTCGGCACCACGGTCCACATTGTTAAGCATTTCGGCAACCGCTTTCACGCCGCCGATCTGTGAACGTTCTCCACCAAAGAGTGATTTGATCTGATCGGTAATCACTTCCTCGACCTGGTTGAGCGTCTCGGGTGATATGCTGTCCATTGTCGCGATTCGTGTGGCCACATCGACCTGCATTTCCTGGGGCAGTGCCGAAATAATGGCCGCCGAATTACCTGATTCCATATGTGCGAGCAATAGCGCAATCGTCTGGGGATGTTCTTTCTGAATAAAATTGACGACCTGGCCCGGTTCTACGTTTTCGAGCAGATTGAATCCTGTGGTGCGCACTGTCTCGCGGACTTTATCGAGGATTTCCGCGGCTTTTCGCGGACCGAGTGCGCTTTCGAGAATCTCCTTTGCATAATCTATACCACCCTGTGACACGTACTGCTGTGCCATCATCATCTGATTGAATTCTTCGAATACCGCTTCCCGAAGCGCAGGAGAGACATTATCGAGCCGTGCAATCTCGGTGGAAAGCCGCTGTACTTCATCTTCATCGAGATGTTTGAATACTTCCGAAGACGCGCTGCTGCCCAGCGCAACCATCACGATCGCCGCTTTCTGAGGCCCGGTAAGCGATTCGGTCGATACCGTATTTTGCTGGTTCTCTTTGTTTTCGTACTGATGTTTATAAAAGCCGTCCGCCATAACGCTCTTCCATGAATTCGGGTAGGTAGATGCAATCCGTTTTTATGCAGATTCGCCTGTTTACACTCAATTATACAATTCCCGCGCCTGTTTTTCAATACCCGGAAGCCCCATTTACCGCACACTCACCGTACCATAATTGGTTTTGGATAAAAAAACAAGGGGAGAATTCCTCCCCCCTGCCAGAAAAACGCTACTTGTTCTGGCTGTATCCTTCTTTGAGCCAGTTGCTTATAATTGCCGACACATTCGAGGGCGACTCGTGCGACATCATTTCGACTTTTTCCAGCAACTCCGAGCTGCGCTGCATCTCTTCGGGAACTTCCTCGACATCCTCTTCCCGCTGCAGTTCAGGAACCTCGGGTATCGGCGGATTCATTGCATCCTTGACCGTATTGGCAACGTATCTGATCAAAAGAAGCACCATGATCCCCAGAAGCAGTATCACCCCGTATTTTACCAGCATCATAATGAATTCCTGCTGCTGCTGTTGCGCAAGGGCTCTTTGCTGCTGCTGCAGATGCATTCGGTCGAATTTAATGTTGGTCAGATTGAATTCATCTCCGCGCTCGAGGCTGTAGCCGACCGCGTTTTTAACCATATCCGAAAGCTTTTGTATCTCTTCGGGGCTTCGGGACTCATACTGAGGTTTTTCTTCTTCTCCGTCTACGTATTTGCCGTCCACGACCACCGAAATCGAGAGACGGTTGATATTTCCCACCTCTTTTACCACGTGTTCCATGGTTTTGTTTATCTCGTAATTGGTTATGGATCGCTCTTGCTCGTGATCGCCCGTGGGTGCATTGGTCGTCTCTTTGCTGTTTCTTTCTTCGGAGCGAACCACTTTACCTTCGGGGTCGTATCGCTCCAGCGTACGGTTCACCTCGTCAAAGTTAAGGTCCGCCGCGATCCGTATACGGGCATTATCACTGCCTACCACACTGTAGAGAAGCCCCTGGGCTTTCTTTTCGAGATAGCTTTCCACTTTGTGTTGCAGCTGTAAATTACGGGAGCTGACCAGCGCGGTTTCATCCTGTTTATACTGGCTTGAAAGCAGTTTCCCGCTCGCACTCACTATAGAAATATTTTTTGTTTCCAGCCCTTCGACACTCGAGGAGACCAGAAACGAAATACCCTTTATTTGCTCGGAAGCAAGTTCTTTGCCGATTCTCGGACGTATAACCACCGATGCTTTGGTATCTTTCTGTCTTTCGGTAAATACGCTCTCTTTGGGTTTTACTATATGTACCCGTGCATCGTCAACTTCGCTGAGTGAGCCGATTGTACGTTCCAGTTCTCCTTCGAGGGCGCGACGTGCGTTAAGTTTTTGCACGAAATCGGACATTGCGATATTGGGTTTGTCGAATATTTCGTACCCCACGCCGTGTGACTGGGGCAGCCCTTCCCTGGCAAGATCCATACGGGCCTGATACAACTGTTTTTTCTTTACAAGTACCGCTGTCCCTTGGTTTCGCAGCTGGTAATCATACCCCTGGTTCTCGAGTTCTTCGGTGACAACAGAGGCCTCCTTTATCGGCAGATCTGAATAGAGCACTCTGTAGCCTCCAGCCTGTGCCTTTGCGCCACCGGTTCCACCCGACCACATTACTACCGCAATCATTCCGATAAATGTAAGGCCTACCACCGCAGAGGTGATGATTCTCTGCTGCAGTGAAAGCCGTTGCCAGATCTGTGCCAGTTGCGAAATGAGCTGTTTGAAAAAATCGCCCATGGTTTACCTCCCTGTGGCTGGCGGCATTATTCCTGCCGCATGCGAGCAATATCCTCATAGGTTTTCATTATCTTATCGCGAAATTCCATCATGGTCGTATAAGCGTTTTTCGCTTCTTCCATCGCATCCTTGGCCTGATCGACATTATGTATCGCCTTCTGGATGTTCTCAAGGGATTGATCCGCTTCGGACTGCATTTTGTTTACATCTTTCATAAAATCCTGCAGCGTTGCACGAAATTCGGACGCATCGTGTGATTTGCGGGACGATTCCGCGTTTCTGTTCGGCTCGGGAACCCGGCCGGCAGGATCGATATTGGGAACTGAGGTCATTATATATCCTTTCGTGACTGGTAACACGTTTTTTGTTCAGGCATATGCATCGAAATTTGTCCCTTTCTGCTGCCGCACACCGGTATCCTGTGTGGTGCGGGTCGAAGGTCTGCTATTCTGCGGCGTGGTACGATATGCTGATAAAAGTGAGGAGCCGGAGCTTCGGGCTGACGTGGCGTCCGCTTTGCCCTGCCGACCGGCCTGACGTGCGACTGCAACACCGGGATTGCGCTGTCTGGCCTGCTGCGTCAGTTTCAAAAACTGCGAAAGTGCCTCGTTATGTGCTGTCGATGTGGTTACGTTCATGGTTATGTCTCCCCGCTATTAAATCTTGAGCGCTTCCAGCAGCATCGATTTTGAAGAATTGAATGCGGTCACGTTCGCTTCATATGCCCGTGTTGCCGCAATCATGTTCGTCATCTCTTTTATCGGGTTGATATTGGGCTTTTCCACATAACCCTGCCCGTTTGCATCGGGATGAGAAGGATCGTACACCATTTTCGGCGGTCTGCTGTCTTTGCGTATTTCAGCCACTTCGACCCCGTTACCGAAAAAGTTTTTTGTCTGTATATAGGGTGAAGGAGGAATACGCATATGACTGCTGTGCGTCGATTCTCCCTGCATATGTGACTCTCTGTTTATAATCCGGGTGTCCTGATTGCCCGACTCTGCCTTGAACACCACATGTTGACGACGGTAGGGGCCCCCTTCTTCGGTACGTGTTGTTTCCACATTCGCAAGGTTCGAAGAGATCACGTTCTGGCGTATCCGCTGCGCATGCATTCCGGATGCGCTTATCTGTAATCCCCCAAACATATCGCTCAATGCCATAATTCACTCCTTTTTTGTGCATAGCGCATTTATTTACTTTCGCGCCACCGGTCTTAAAATACAGCAATGAGCGTGCCAAATGAGGGCTCTGTGGATAGCGAATGTGACGAGCGATTTTACATTGTTCCTATTTCCTTTTATTTCATCGCATTATATTCTCCTTGCCTGAATTTTTTATGCATCTTCCGAAAAAAAAGGCTAAAGTGGGGAAAAAAAGTGCCGATATAGGGAAGCATTTATTTCCGCTCATAGGGAATTTTTTGCACGATAGCCCAATGCGGACCCGGAACGGGCCCTGCCATTTCATATGCATGCACAGCTGCACCTGTGTTTTTTAGTGCTCGCTCTCCCTGGATACTCCGGCATCTGAAAACGATGCCATATCACGCATGACCGCACACCCGGCATCGACGACATCCATTGCCAGCACCGCGCCGGTCCCTTCACCGAGCCGCATTTGGAGATCGAGAAGCGGCCTCTGGCCTGTAAATTCACAAGCACTTTGCTGCGCGGGCTCCACAGAGGCATGGCCGACAAAAAGATACTCCCTTATGCGCGGTTCAAGCAGCACTGCACAGCATCCTGCCGCAGTCGAAATCAGCCCGTCCAGCATCACCATCATTCCGCGCGAGGCTGCCGCAAGTGCCGCCCCGGTCATACCGGCGATTTCGTATCCTCCGATTTTATACAGTATATCGAGGGCATCGTCAGCGCGGGGCGAATGAAGATCGAGCGCCTTTTCGATCGCTTCGGCTTTTACGGCAAGTGCCGCATCGTCTATTCCGGTTCCCCGTCCGGCGGCCTTGTGCGCATCGAGTCCTGTTATTGCGCATACAATAGCGGCAGCAGAAGTTGTGTTGCCGATTCCCATCTCGCCGAGACCCACGATGTGCGGCGACGAATCCGGCGGACAACACTCATCGACGGTTTCGATACCGTTTTGCAGCGCAGCCTCCGCCTGTGCGGGTGACATGGCGGGCTGCGTTGTAAAATCGGCACTTCCCTGCGCCACTTTTCTGTGGATACATCGATCCTCAAGAAAACCGAGATCCCCTTTGACTCCGGCATCGATTACATGCATGTCGACATTCCGTCTGCGACACAACACATTAATAGCCGCACCGCCGTTGCAGAAATTCGCGACCATCTGCACCGTCACTTCGGACGGAAATGCAGATACTCCCTGCTGAGTCACTCCATGATCGCCCGCAAAGACCAGGTGCAGTTTTCGTCCCGCATCCGGCTCGAGCGTGTTCTGAATGCAGCATGCACGCACGGCACACTCCTCGAGACGTCCCAGGGAGCCTTTCGGTTTGGTCTTGTTGTCGTTTTTTTCCTGCGCCCGATCCTTAAGATGTGCGGTGGTTTCGGGTATACGGGGCTTGATAAATTTTTTTGCGGAGGGTTTTGTCATTATAATTCCTTTCTCACACGCTGAAATGAATGATGATGTGGTGTGCACAAACGCGTGCAATCCGCACGAATTCTGTAGTATCGTGGTATTATCCTGCGAGGCACATATCTGACAAACGCTCAAGTTAGGTCATATGAAAAAATGGCCATTATCACTCGGATACATCAATAGACAAGCTCTATCATCTGATGACAACGAAAGCGATCTATATGCAACATTACCGCACCGTTGCCGGCTTCGCTCGCTTCAAGTTTTTGGTTCTGCGGCTGAAGAAAAACACCCGTCACCCGCTCCGGCAGTCTGAGTGTAATATCGATATCGTGAAGCCGGGGTATATCGTCGATCACTTCGATGGTATCGCTGCGAAGCTGCCGCGGTGCATAGAGCAAATGAAGCACATACCGATTTTTATGTGGCTGATGATTGAGCATTACCTGTGCCTGGGAGGGCAGATTGGTTTCGAGCCGTTTACCATCCTTTAAGAGCAGGTTCAAACAATTGCGGACATAATGGAGATAAGCGGCGGCACCATATTCACGATAGATGGTAAATACGGGATGTGCCAGATACATTACCGAATCCTTCACGGCACCCGCATCGTATTTGCTCGGATCCGGACGATTCGGTGCGTGCCGATGGCTGCAGAAATGACGAAACGTGCGATTGAAGTAGGGGTCCACCACTTTTCCGAGCGACACGCCGTCTTGCACTGCAATACGCTGGCTGCTGCGATACATTACAAATGGTGAGGTTATAAAATACGGTCGCACACACTCGGCCGGCAGGATATAGTCGGGACAGAATTCACTCTCGCCCTTGTATTCCACCCCTGCATCGAATAAAAAATGCTGCTGTTGCTGCGATAATCCGCTTTTGCCGCTAAGCAGTAGCGCACCGCCATTGCCCACAAAACCATCGAGTTTCTCCTTGAGCGTCTGATCGACCGCTATATCGTCGGGCAATACGATACATTTGTATCGGCTAAAATCGATTTCATCGTCTATCACATCGAATAAAAAATGGCTCTGCATCAGTATCCTCGCTGCACCGGTATCCGCATCGTTACTGTTGTGTTCAGCGGTCTGCATCGCCTGAGAAGAAAGCAGCGCCACATCCGCCACCGGCTGCGCGTTTTCGCACCACGGTTCTTTCTCAGCCACTTCTGCATACGCATCTCCAATAAGAGTGTATGTGGACGGATCGAGTTTTGCTTCAGGATGCAGTTGATCTCCCACACTGCATTTTGCATTCAGTGCAAGCATCGCACTGCATTCGTATTTCAGCGCATCGGGATGTTTGAATCCGCCGAATTCGCCCCATGAGGTATGAAATTTACCGGTCATTCCCAGAAAATCAAACGGCAGCTTTGCTGCATATTTTGCTGATACCGTAAAATGATCGTACCCCCACCCCCCCGTGGGAAGCGATTCTATTTCAAGGTGTGAAAAATACTTGTGAAGCTTTCTTTCGCCCCTTACTACACGATCGGTATTATGGAATACCGCCATCGCAGGATTTAGCACCCTTGCCGCCCCGGTAGCTCGTGCCAGATAGTTTTCGAGAACGGCACGTGCACATTTCTGCCGGTCGTCAGGATTCTGTGCATCCCATCCGTTACGTTCCATAAACTCCATACACCAGGGACAACAACAGTGCGACTGAGAAACAATATCGAGGAAAATGCCGTCCGCATCCGGAAACAGCGTTACCACCTCCTCTATTTGCCGGCAGAGATAATCGAGATAGGGAGTATTAAAACAAAGCGTATGAAAACCCGGCTCTACAGGAGCGGCAACCCATCCCGCATAACAGCCGTGGACATCGATTTCCCGCCATTGCGGATTGGTACGGGCTATTACATTGTCCAACCCGGCGGAAATATAAACCGGTGCATTGATATCCGCCGCCTTGCAGGCTCTGAACTGGGCATCGAGTAGATTAAATGAAAGATTGGGATGCATGGTTCCCACTTCGGTGGGATGATAACTCCATCCGTGATGGCACTTGGCAAAAAGAGTGATCGAGTCGACATTCGCAGCTTTCAGGGTACGCGTCCATTCATTGCTGTCGAACGACCTGCCTATGTTTTTTATAGCCTCCGAGGTATGAAAATCGAGATGTACCTGCCTGAACGGTAAGAAATTAGACATAATATTCATTCCGTACGTTCTTTTTTTAAATATGTTGCATAATTGGTCCGGCAATGTGTGGATTTTGCCGGAGGGAATATAAAATAGTAATTAATACCGTAATGAATGAACTACGCGCTGCAGTTTAGTGTCTTGTCAGTGGTCTCTTCGGATTAAATGTAAATAGAAAGCATATAATGTCACATCTTTTGGGAAAATAGTCAATGAAGATGACACTTTTACCTGGTTGCAAAAACTATTGATTTTATTATCTTATATTGTTATAATAAGTTGTGATAGACAATCTGCTGCATTTATTCACATCCATAAGGAGCTCAACATCTCATGCCTCAACCATTCCGCACGTTATCGTGGCATACCGGTACGCGACACATTCCGGCAATGCTACTCATCGCCACCGTTATTTCCATACTACTATTGTCTCCTGCAGCTATTGCCATAGATATCAGCCGGTTTGCCCACAATAACAATTTTGTCGACGTAACTGACTACGGCGCGATACCTAACGATGGCAAAGACGATACGGATTCACTACAAAAAGCGTTTTCCTCTACCGACCGGCATATTTTCTTCCCCGAAGGGACCTATCTGGTATCCAACACTGTGTATATTGGAAGTCTCGAGGACTCGTATCCGTATAACACCTGGGACGGCAAGCTGGTACAGGGTGCCGGGACTGACAAAACAATAATAAAACTGGACGACGATGCCCCGGGATTTGATGACCCGACAAATCCAAAAACCATTTTTTCCTTTTTTCATGAAGACAAGACCCTTATCGATAATCAATTCGGTGATATGCTCAAGGACATAACCATAGACGCCAACAGCCACCCGGGAGCAGTGGGAATTAACTTCTACACATCAAATTTTGGTGGCCTTTCAAATGTAAAATGTATTTCTTCAGGAGGTACCCGTGGTTTGTATGGAATAAAAAACCAGCCTACCAGGGTAGGTCCCGGCGTATTTACGGACATAGTCGTCGAAGATTATGAAACCGGAATTGCATTACCGGGTAACATGCACGGATACTATCTCGAAAACATTACAATTAACAACTTTACCACCAGAGGATTGTATTCGACCCAGCGTATAGCCATACGAAATTATACGGCGGAAAACGGAACCGGCCCTGCCATAGAGGGAAGGAATTATTCTCTTATCGACTCCCGGCTTGCAGGCAACGGTGACTATGCCGCTATTGCGGAAGGCGGCGCATACCTTCGCAATGTCGACATAGATGGCTACACGAATGCGATTCATCACAAAACCGATTCCTTCGATACCACTCTGGCAGGAGAAACCGGTTTTTCATATATGGGCGACAGGTTTGGCGCTCCGCTTCACTCACCGTTTGCACAAAACGACACTCTCATGCATCTGCCGGTAAAAGATATGCCGGCAGCTGTAAACCAGTACGACAACCCCGCCGACTGGACCGATTCCTACGATTATGGCGGCAATATCGGCAAAGAAGATGACGGACAGAATCAGGACCTGCAGGATGCACTCGATGCGACCAATGGTACACTTGCTATTACAAACTGTTATGAACTCGGTTATTATACACCTGTTGATCCCTCACTCAACGTTACCGATCCGCAGGTTCGCGTCGGAGGCAACGTGGATCGTATCATTCGTATTGGGAAAGGTTACAACAACTACGAAAAATTCGATCCACAGCACTCGGTAGATGAATTGACATGGATCATTGAAGGCAATGCCTCTGACGGTCCACTTATATTTGAGGATTTTACCCGCGGTATTGGAAAGATAATTCACGCATCCGACCGTACGGTGGTATTTATAAATGTCGGCATGAAATCGTATGAAAATACGGTCGAAGGTGGCAATGTTTTTATCCAAAATGGTGCGGGAGACGATATATACTTCAAGGGTCAGCACGTATGGTTGCGCTATGGCAATCCGGAAGGAATTCCTGAATATGATGCCAAGATAGTAAACGACGGAGGAAGATTATGGGTCGGCTACATCAAAACCGAGGATGAAGGAACTGCGATCGCTACTATTAACAACGGATTTACCGAAATGCTTCAGGGCTTTTTCTATGCCACCCATGCGAAGAATAGAACTCCAGACGCACCTTGTCTTTATGCTGAGGATTCACATGTAAGCTATGCGCTCGCCGGTTATTCTTATTCTAATTCGATGGAATATAGCTATTATTCCATTATCCGGCGCAACGGTCAATCGGATACGGTCGATACCCCCCTGCAATACAGTTTTATTTGCGATTATACCCAAATACCGGAAGCTGCCGTCCAGAAAATCATACCCGGCGCAACAGGCTATGCACCATACTCTCTTACCCGGTATACGACGCATCTTCGCATAGAACCCCTCGTACACACAGCCCCTTATTCAGTTTCAATCTTTAATGCGTCGGGACAGTGCCTCTTTTTTCAGCAACGGAATAAAAATGATATACTTACGATCCCCTCATCACGTCTTCCGTACGGGAACTACTACCTGCTACTGAGAAACCTCTCAACGGGACGCGAGATGTCAACCAGATGGCTTATACAATAAAAAGTTCACTTCCGATGATGAATTTATACTATATACCACAGTTACCGGTTATTAAAGCGTATACGGGTTGCGCTTTTGTCTGCTTTTTTGTATATTCCCGTTATATATTCGCAAGTTACCATTAACTACTACATAACCAGGAGGAACTAATGAAGTTATTGCTCACTGAAAAATGTGAAGTTCTGACCGTGCTGCTGCTGAGCCTGCTCGTTTCAGCCGGATATGGCCAGGATATGAACAGCAACCACGCGGGAGCGGATACGCTTTATGCATGCGATACCCTTTTGCCGGGAGATGATACTACCGACACCGAAGAATGGCTTGCAGATAAAAGCGAGGACCAGGAAAATGACGGCCCTCCAGGAATGGGTTTGGGAACAAATTTCAGTTACTCAAGCCAAGGCGACTGGGGAATGCTTAAAAATGTTAAATTCCAGAGAGAAACCAGAGTCGTAACAAAATTCGGTATCCCTGGTTGGGAGCTGGTCAGAGACAAACAGGTTCATTTCAAACTCGACGGTCTGCGTGCCGCACCCTTTGTCACATGCGACATAATTGGTACGAGTGACTGGACGGATAAAAAATGGTGGACATTCAGTGACATACCTGACAGCAAAATACCAGAGGGCGTACACGATCTCTACGTTGTACTGGACACACTAAACCTCACTACCAATCCTGGAGAAGACGGTGCCGGAGAAGACATCTATTATCTCGGAATAGAGGATCAAGTAGGCAATTATATAGGCGGTTTCGGCGGACCGCATGGTATACTCTTTCTTCCTGCCTGCGGTACAAACAACGTAAAGCATGGAATCGAGAATACCGCCTCGTCACATCACGCATCACTTTTTTCATATTCCACCTCATCAAAGCAGCTCAACCTCGCTTTCAAAAACCAGGGTTCTTTTTCGGTCTCGCTGTATCGTGCAGACGGCACTCTTTTGCTACAGCGCAGCGATTGCAGCGATAAATGCTCTTTCTCGCTCCCGCGTGCCTACGGTGCCTATATTGTACGGGTATCAAATGGCGTGCAGCAGGCGACGCGTCGTGTAATAATAACGAAATAAGCCGGTTTCGGGTATATCATACCTGTTATAAAAAAGCTCGCTCTTCTGTCACGAAGAGCGAGCTTTTTTTACGGTTAGAGAAAAGCAACCCTGTTCTAACCTGAACAGAGCGATTGTGGTGATAAAAGATGAGATGAGCCGCGTGCTTTTATTGCGTTTTCCGAAATAATCGGGTCACGCTTGTTGGCTGACTCATTATGTACGGGAACGCAAGAAGAGTGCGAAAGGCAACAGATTTATCGAAAATAATCGCTCAATTCAAATTTTAAAAGTAATCAGGCGTACGCACAGGAGTGCAATGAATTCGTTTTTTTGAAGTTATCCGGTCATACCAGCTTCTGCTGCCGGCACAGTTGCGCGTACTCATCGCAGGTGTGGCGCAATTGCTCATGGGTACCCGTTGCAATGACCTCACCTTTTCGAAGATACACAATCATGCTACTGTCGATTATTGTAGAGAGCCGGTGGGCTACCACGATCGATGTTCTTCCCCTGAAGAGACGACTCATGGTACGCTGGATCTTCTTTTCGGTGACGGTATCCAGCGCCGAAGTCGCTTCGTCAAGGAGCACGATCGGCGGATCTTTTAAAAACACACGTGCAATAGCGATTCGTTGACGCTGCCCGCCCGAAAGCCGTACACCACGCTCACCGAGCACCGTATCCAGGCCTTCGGGCATTGAATCCACAAACTCCCATGCCTCTGCACTTTGCAAGGCGTCTTTTATCTCTGTATCCGTTGCATCTGGTTTTGCCAGCCGCATATTCTGTCGTATCGTACCGCTCATGAGTATGGTCTCCTGCATGACAAGACCAATCTGGCTGCGAAGTGACTCTGTGGTCAAGGCTGCGATCTCGTGACCATCGAGCGTTATCCTTCCCTCCCTCACCTTATAAAAATGCAGCAAAAGGTGCAGTATCGTCGACTTTCCCGCTCCGCTTTCCCCCACGATCGCCACTCTGGTTTTTGCCGGTACGGTAAACGACACATGAGAAAGCACACGTTCGTGTGCATCTCCCGGATATCGAAATCCCACGTGTTCGAAACGAATAGATCCGAGCACTGGTATATGCGTTGCATCCGGTGCATCATGTATAGAAGGATTTTTATCAAAAAAATCGACAATACGATCAAAGCTCGCCAACGAACCAAACAGCATGGCGATCTGCTGAACCATCATTGAGGTGCGTCCGCCTACCACCTTCCAATAGCCGAAAAATGCAACAAGCTGTGCAACCGAGAATCCGGGCCCTACAAACAACGCACCTATATACAGAATCGCCAGTGGTGCCATAATCTGCAGGAACGTGTTCATTACATCGCTGAATATCACCCCGATCTTCCTGCTGTGCAGCGTCTTGTCAAGAAGTGTCCCGCATAGCGTACGTACCTGATCATACAATTCGGTCTCCCGGGCGAACGCCTTGACAATTGCTATAGATGATATATCTTCCGTCATTTTTGCGTTTACGCGCCCGAGTTCATCCTGCGCCTCCCGGTATAACCTGCGCAACAAAGGCATTACACCCATCGAAAGAAGCACGAACAGTAACAGCAATCCGATAAACACGAGACTCATTGCCGCATTCAGGGAACTCATAACTATTAGGGATGAGACTGCCAGACACAGCACCCAGAAAATCACCTGAAATTGCTGATACATCTGCTGTATACCCTTTACCGTATCGTTTGTAAGCCGCGAGGTGATTTCTCCTACATGCGTACGCTGGTGGAAATCCATTCCGAGACGCTGCAGATGCCGATACAGCTGCGACTGGACATTCACCATCGCATGCGTACCTATATAATGTCCAATATAGTGCTGACTCATCGCGACGAAATAGAATAGTACCGCCCCAGCCGCCGATACCAGCGACATCCATACCAGATCGTCCTGTATGAATTTTTGCGGATTGGACTGCAGTCGATGCACGACAAAACCGAGAGCGGCCGGTATACAGGCCTGCAGCACTGCATCCAGCGCGAGCAAAAATAAGTGCAACGGAATGAATTTTCGTGCAGTACCCGCATGCCGCACAAAAAGGATCCCCAGTTTCCATAGTGGCGTACCGGGCTTGTTCCGGGTCATAGAAGATTATCATCCTTTATACTGTTTATATATGCTGAGTGCCCAGTCTGAAATGACGATGACGATACTTTTGCGGGCTCATCCCCATACGATGCCTGAACCATCGTGAAAAATAATAAGGATCCTCAAACCCAGCCATACTACTCACCTGTTTAATACGGATTTGGGGTGTCAGTAAAAGCCTACAGCACCGCCTGAGTTTTAATGCATGGAAATACTGCAAAGGACTGTATCCTGTAAGTAATTTAAACGATTTGCGAAACGTCTCGTAGCCGACCCCTTTTTGTCGGGCATATGCGTGTACATCGAAGTGTGGTTTGTCTACGCACTGATACATGGACGCCCGTGCATCTTCCACACACTGTTCACCCGAGGTCACCACACCCGTCTCTTTCTGCCGACGTGTATACAGTTCATATAAAAAGCGATGGAGGGCGTAAGAAATATGGGCTTGGGACGTCTTTGTACCGTACACCCATCGCTGTGCAATACAATCATGGAGTTCCACCAGCGATGCATCGGCTACCGTGGTAAACACCGACTGACTATCGGACAACACATCACCCATATACCGTTGCACCGCATCTCCATTAAAAAGAACCCACAGCTCCTGCCATCCCCTGGACAGATCGGGATCGTAGCAATGCCATTTTTCCGGGAACAGATACATGAACGTGCCGGCTTGGACGCTGGTTCGAGATGTACGAAAATCTTCGAAATAGCCCCGGCCCTCATGTATATAGACAATTCCATGCGCATACAGCACGCGTCCGCCCCGGTGACTCATTAAAGAGGAATGTTTCTTTTCCCGACCTACCGAAATGACCAAGTCATCCATACGAATGATTTCCTGACAGCGGCACATGTACCGGCCATTATATGTATTCCATACCTTTATTGGTAAATAGGCGGCATCAGCCATATTTCTTTAATTGACGCTTACCATTTTCTACATCAAAAATACCATTTTTTCAATGGTGGTATTGCAGGCTTCTTTGTATATTTTTACCATCGTATCATACACATCATCTTTACTTCGTACGTATGAACAGTACACCCAAACCCTCAATCCTGCGGAGCACTCTCGCATGAGTCACACCCAACACAGCGATAACGAGAAATATATTTCATTCTGGAGTACACTGTGGTCCTATATGTCTCCCCATCGTGGGAAACTTGCTATAACGGCACTGTGTTCAATTGTGGTTGGTATCGCAGTGGCCATTCAGCCGTTGATCATAAAATTCATTGTGGATAATGGAATCGGGCGAAAAAATGCGGATTTAGAGGAAAAATTTATATATTCGCTTTTATTTATAGGGCTCTATCTTCTTGCGAGTGGCATCAGAGTAAGTGTCTGGACGCTTGGCTACAGGAAACTGATCAATACCATGCAGCATTTTCTGTTCGAGCTTCGCTCTCGCTTTTTCAAACATGTGCACGAGCTTTGTTTTCGTTTTCACGACAGCGTCTCCAGCGGAGAGCTCTTTAATTATATCATGGGCTCCCCTATAAACAAAATTAAAATGTTTCTTCAACAATTCGTTCTTGCAGTCCCCTATCAGCTGGTTGCCTGGCTGGTCGCAATGATAGCGCTTTTTTCATTTGATCCGCTGATGACCCTCATTTTTTTCGTCACCGTTGTTTCGGTAGTACTCCTGAACATGCGTTCCAAACGAATTATAAAAACCATCAGTGCGGACTTTATGCAGCACGAATCGGATGCCAGCAAATACGTCGCAGATATGCTGAGAGGAAGCCGCGAGATAAAAATGCATGCAATCGGCGATCGCGTCAGTGGAAAATTCGACAATAAAATCGGCATTATTCGCGACAAAGAAGAGTATCTGCTGAGAAAGCAGCAACTCGAACGGATAAAACCGGAAGGCATACAATATCTGGGGGTCGCGGTTATTTATGTTGCCGGTGCGTATTCGTGCATATTCAGAGATCTAACTGTTGGTGAGCTGGTAGGTTTCGTCAATGCGGTGGGACGACTAATGGGCCCGTTGCAACATCTTTTCCAGCTCAATCTCGTCAGGGCGAATGCAGAAGCAGGACTTGAACGCATTACCCGGATACTTCAGACACAGACAACCGTCCCCGAAATCCCGAAACAACAACAGATTTCTCTTGCTGATACACATCTGGAGGCGCAACGCAACACCATTCCACTCGTCACGTTCGAGCATGTGTGGTTTTCATATCGCACCGGCTCCTCCCGCAATTACGTACTCAATGATCTCTCGTGCCGGGTTGCGCACGGCGAAAGTGTCGGCCTTGTAGGACCGAGTGGTTCGGGAAAAACGACATTCATACGGCTTCTGTTACGGTTTTACGATCCACAACAGGGCTCGATTCGACTTAACGGACATGAGATAAAAGAGTATGCCAAGGATGACATACGTGCAAATTTCGGTGTCGTATCGCAGGATCCCTTTGTTTTTCAGACAAGTATCATCGAAAATATCAGGGTCGCGAATGCGCATGCATCCGAGCAGCAGGTAAGGGAAGCCATGGAAGTGGCGGGTGTCAACAATTTTATCGATCAAATGCCGGAACGCGAAGAGACCCTGGTGGGAGAAGACGGCTACAGCCTTTCAGGCGGACAGAAACAGCGCGTCGCGATTGCCCGGGCGATTCTCAGCGATCCGCGCTACTTTATATTCGACGAAGCGACCTCATCCCTGGATAACCAGTCCGAGCGAAAGATCCAGAATGCTATGGAAACGCTCATGAAAACGCATGCCATGTTTATAATCGCACACCGTCTTTCCACCATACAAAACGTAGACCGGATCCTGGTATTCGACAAAGGGACTATTGTTCAGCAGGGGAGCTATTCCGAATTGTCCGAAACTCCGGGATTATTCCGGGAGCTGGTCAGCTACGCCCTTTAGTGATAAAGACATGGGGTTGCACAGTAAGCTGCGTCCCGCACCACAACTGGCTGCTTTTGTCCCCACTCCCGATCAATAAGAGATAGAGCGAAATCGCATGAGCTACCTCCGCAGATATTTGTTGACCAGAATAAAAAAGATCGAAGACGACCAGGTATATGCGGTGTCACGCAGCCCCGCCCGTGAACAAGCATCATAGTTTTCACAAGGACCGTTCTTTGCAACCAGCTCGCAAAAGGCCCGGGTAATTGTACGTGCGGTTTCCTGTTGTCCTGATCGCCAAAGGCCGTCGATTATAATCAGTGTCACAGGCGGCCATATCGGTCCACGCCAATAACCGTCTGCAATATAACGGTCACTTTTTATACTACCCGGGACATGCGATAAAAAAAAGCGAACAGATACGCATCTGTTCGCTTTTTTAACCTGGTGGCATACAACCAGCATGCTCTCGAACTATTCTATAACACAGGGGACCGTACTATGTGACCCATCCTCCATCCTCACCTGCAGCAGATACATACCGCTGCTTTGCACCCCTTTTCCCGGCATCCGGACGCTGGTTTTCGGATTACGAAACCGCTGTGATGCAATGTGTCGACCGTCGGGAGAATAGAGCCGCACCGAGGAAACAGGTTCATATGCATAAATCATGGTACCCGACACAACGATTGGTTGTCCGACTCCCCTCTGGGCGGAAAAAGAGGTTTGCACATTGTTACCGTCCAGCCATTCGGAATCTTCAGTAAAACCACTGGTATCGATCCATGCATAGGGATAAGCGGCACTCATCGTACTACTGGAGTCGAGTTCACTTGTCTTGGTCAACACCTTCTGATACGCACTATCTTTGAGGTTAATGAGAAAAAGCCCTTCCACATTCGTCTGCCTGGTCGGAGGAACACCATCGGATGAAAAACGCATGGACCATATACGTTCCACTTTTACACCGGAGACTGCGTACAACGGATGATTGGTATACTCGACGTGATCCCATTCAATCTGCTCGATCTCCCCGGCAACACCGGCAATGATTTCATCCGTCGTTACGGCCGGATACATATCGGACGGGATATAGTAATTGCCGAGGATATTGTTATCACTGTCAATAAAAAAAATCATGTCATGGAATCCCCATGTACCGTATGGATTCGCTGCTCCCGACCTGTAGTCCAAAAATATCATCGAATTGGTATAAATGCTACTTGATGAAATGGAACCGTTGCATGTTTGCGTAGCCCAGTCAAAATTGAACGCCTCGATCACATCATCGTCACTGTTCGCATTTTCGAGATCGACAAAAAAAACGTTCTGGCCCCATGGTGCCACACACAACCAGCGATGATCCACCGAAAGACCTCCGATAAAACTGCCTTCGGCCCACACCGTATCGGGTGTCTGAAATGAACCGTTGCTGTATTCGACTTTCATGGTATGCCCCCCGAAAGGCCAGTCCTCAGTGCGTGTACCTTCCCAGGTACTGTACAAAATGGTAGGATTTTCGGTATTGCGCACAAAACGCGGCGTATACCCGTTATCTGTCACGTGTACAGGTTCCCCGCTCTCTTCGAACGGACACAACCAGACTTTAGAGGCACCGCTCTTTTTATCCTCACCCGAAAGGTTCGTTACATACGTAATCCACTCGCCGTCGTCCGAAATAACCGGCAGAATCGCTTCGTTGGGGACATTCTGCATTTTGGTAATCGACGGACTGCCGCTTGTGACATCCGAATAATCGATAAATTGAATCCCGTTGTTGGGTACGGCAAACACCACTTTGCATTTTTTATGCCCCAGAAAGTCGGACACGTCACCTACATCACTCGCCTCAAACGGGATTGCCGCCCACAACGACTGCGCACATACCAGTATCATTAGCCCGTAACGGAAAAATAAATGCCACATGCTATTCCATCCTTATTGTTATTAGAAAAATTATTGTATTGTTTTTCTCTCTTTTCTCCTGAATTGAGCGGTTGTTCTGATGAACGCTGCGGGGAGCCGTGCTGCTGCTGTGTTCTCCAAAATCAAGGGGCAACCTTGTTGGTTATTTCATGATTTTAGAAAAGATAAAAGTAGTTCGGATTGCAGCAAGTTTCGCGAATAAAAACGCTCACGTCAGGTCTAAGCCTGTGCAGCATTACAGAAACCGATACGTACGCGACGCATATTACTCTCTGGTATCACTTAATATACTTACGAAAAAATAATTTTCAACTACCTAAAATGGCAAATAGAGACATTCTCAGCGGAAAAAACCTCCCCAGAACGAAACGGTATACAAATACTGGTGTCATGTTTACAGATACCATTTTTGTGTAAATGTATCAGGCTGTTAAAAAATGTGCCACATTATTGTATCACAAGCCCAATTTTACACGATTTTGTATCAACTTGTACTGTAAGTATATGATTTCTCGTTTTGGCATAACATATGCTTTATTAACCGGGTGCGATACAATCGTGTGCAAAATGCAAAATTGTGTTACCTATTTGTAACCTGTACTCAGTCTGTTATAAGGAGCCTTCTCGTATGTACAAACCTCATGGACTCTACGATCCCGCCCTGGAACACGATGCCTGCGGTATCGGATTCGTGGTCAATATCGACGGCACCCAACGTCATGATATTATTGAACACGGTCTTCAGATTCTCAACAACCTCGAACACCGGGGTGCAATAGGGGGCGATGAAAAAACGGGTGACGGTGCCGGGATGCTGCTGCAGATACCACACCGTTTTTTTGATGAAGTGACCGACTTTTCCCTCCCCGAACCGGACGACTACGGCGCAGGATTCTTTTTTCTTCCCAGTGAAAAGAGTGCCCGGGAAAAGGCCCGCGCTCTCATCGAATCGATATGTGAAGAGTCGGGTGCGGACATACTCGGTTGGCGCAGCGTACCTGTCAATCCAGACTGCCTGGGGGATTTTGCACGCAGACAGATGCCTGCCTTTGCGCAGTTGTTCGTAAAGGTTCGCGACTGCACCGGTGACGCGCTCGAAAGAAGGCTCTATGTAATACGAAAACGAATAGAATACGCGCTCCACGATATGGGATGGAGCTTTAGAGATTGCTATATTCCCAGTTTTTCATCCAAAACGATCGTCTACAAGGGAATGTTCGTTGCGCCCCAGTTTAAAACCTTTTACCCCGACCTCTCCGATCCGCGTATGACGAGCGCACTCGCCCTGGTTCACCAGCGCTACAGTACCAATACATTTCCTTCCTGGCCACTGGCACAGCCCTTCAGAAACCTTGCGCACAACGGGGAGATCAACACGCTGCGACGCAACGTAAACGCGATGAAAGCACGGGAAAAATCGATGCAGTCGGACCGATTCGAAGTCGATATCAGCGCATTATACCCTATTATTTACGAAGGAGTGAGTGATTCGGCCGCATTTGACAACGTGTTCGAACTGCTTACCAAATCGGGACGCAGTGTGGCACACAGCGCAATGATGATGATCCCGGAGGCATTTGGCGACAAATACCATATCTCCACCTACAAACGGGCGTTTTATGAATACCACGCCTCTATAATGGAGCCCTGGGACGGACCTGCCGCCATTTCCTTTACCGACGGCAGCGTTATAGGTGCGACACTCGACAGAAACGGACTTCGCCCGGGAAGATACATGGTCACCGACGACGGACTGATGGTTATGGCGTCCGAAGCGGGCGTACTCGACATTTCCGCATCGCATATAATCGAAAAAGGAAGGCTTGCACCGGGCCGGATGATTCTTGCCGACACAAAACGGCAACGTATTATCAGAGACAATGAAATAAAATCGTATGTTTCCCGCCGAAAGCCCTACCGCAGCTGGCTGGAAAAGAACCGTATCCTTCTCAGAGGTATACAGAACAGTGCGGTCTCGGTGCAGCTGGAGGATGATGAATGCAGCCGCATGCACCACACCTTCGGCTATTCCGAAGAGGACCTCTCCACCCTTATCCAGCCGATGGTCAAAAATGCACAGGAGCCTATCGGGTCCATGGGAAACGATACGCCGCCTGCGGTGCTCTCCAACCGCCCCCGACTGCTCTTTGATTATTTCAAACAGATGTTCGCACAGGTCACCAATCCTCCCATTGATCCGTACAGAGAGAGTCTGGTGATGTCGCTGATGAGCTTTATCGGAAAGGAATCGAACCTGCTCAGTGAAACACCACAGCATTGCCGGCAGCTCAAGCTTCCTCACCCGATTTTGACAAATGCGGATCTGGAAAACATCCGCAGCTCCATGATAAAAGAGGTAAATGCCACGACAGTCTCGATTCTTTTCTCCGCATCCGCGGGAAGCCTTGAACCGGCACTCGAGACGATCTGCAAAAACGCGGAATCAGCCATAGACAACGGAGCGACGCTGGTAATTCTTAGCGACCGCGGTGGTAACGACACCCAGGCACCCATACCTTCCCTGCTGGCGGTTAGTGCGGTATATCATCATCTTGTAGAACAAGGCAAAAATCATCTTGCAGACTGCATTGTGGAGAGTGCGGAACCCCGGGAAGTGCAGCATTTTGCCGCACTTATCGCGTACGGGGCCAGTGCCGTCAACCCCTACGGCGCGTATGCAACGATCGCATCCATGAAAAAACGCAACCGTTTTCTTACGGATATAGCGCTGCAGGACGCAATCGAAAATTACATCACCGCAATAAAAAAAGGACTGCTCAAGGTAATGTCCAAAATGGGCATTTCCACCATACGCAGCTATCGTGGCTCTCAGATATTCGATGTGGTGGGATTACACAAAGACGTAGTCAATAAATACTTTACAGGAAGCGTATCGAGAATCGGCGGGACCAGTATTCACGATATAGAAACAGGTGTGTTAGCCCGTCATAGCGCCGCATGGCAACGATCCGGACGCAATCCTGCGCAACGTTATCTTGATATCGGGGGGATGTATGCATTCAGGACCGAAGGAGAAAAACGCCTGTTCAGTCCCCGTGCGGTTGTCACTATGCAGAAAGCGGTACGTACCGGTGACTATGAGCTTTTCAAGGAGTACTGCCGCGAGATTCACGATACGAGCAGAGATGTCTGCACCTTGAGAGGCCTGTTCAAATTCAGAGACTCGACACCCATCCCCATCGAAGAGGTCGAGCCGGTCGAATCGATCGTAACGCGCTTTGTTACCTCGGCCATGTCGTTCGGCTCGATGAGTAAAGAGGCGCATGAAACCATGGCAGTGGCCATGAACCGGCTGGGGGCACACAGTAATTCCGGAGAAGGTGGAGAAGATGAAGCGCGCTACAGCCTGCGCCCCAATGGTGACGACCCGATGAGCAGAGTAAAACAGGTCGCGTCCGGCCGTTTTGGCGTATCGAGTAATTACCTTGCCCATTCGGACGAATTGCAGATCAAGATGGCACAGGGTGCAAAACCCGGCGAAGGCGGGCAGCTGCCCGGCCACAAAGTAAACGAGGTGATCGCCAGGGTACGCAACTCCACTCCCGGGGTGATGCTCATATCCCCGCCCCCGCATCATGACATTTATTCGATCGAAGACCTGGCCCAGCTTATCTACGATCTTAAAAACGCGAACCGTAACGCACGGGTATCCGTCAAGCTGGTTTCAGAAATCGGCGTGGGAACCGTCGCCGCGGGTGTGGCAAAAGGGAAAGCGGATATGGTACTCATCAGCGGATCGGACGGCGGTACCGGCGCGTCTCCCCTTTCGTCAATCATGCACGCGGGTTCGTACTGGGAGATAGGACTGGCCGAAACACAGCAGACACTCGTGCAGAACAATCTCAGAGAAGTAATCAGAGTACAGGTCGACGGACAGATGAAAACGGGTCGCGATGTGGTTATCGGTGCGCTTCTGGGCGGAGAGGAATTCGGGTTCGGGACCGCCGCACTCGTATCCATGGGATGCGTACTGATGAGAAAATGTCATCAGAATACATGCCCCGTCGGCATTGCGACACAAAACGAAGCGCTCCGAAAGAGGTTTAACGGACAGGTTACACATGTTATGAACTTCATGCGTTTTGTGGCACAGCATGTACGAGAATACATGGCACAACTGGGTTTCGCGACCTTTGACGAAATGGTGGGTCGCGTCGACATGCTCGACGTGGATGAGGCTCTTGACGTGTACAAAAATCGCGGGCTCGATTTCAGCAGGATACTCACCCCGCCCGACGTACCCGAAAACGGTTCACTGCGGTGTACAAAAGGTCAGACACATGATTTTTCGCTGAGTCTGGACAATACCCTGCTCGAAAAATGTGGGCCCGCCATTGCATCGGCATCTCCGGTAACACTCAGTATGCCGATACGCAACTGTAACCGTACAACCGGTGCTACCCTGAGCGGTGAAATTTCCAAAAAATACGGCTCCGGGGGACTTGACGAAGATACCATAGAATGCACATTCGACGGATCGGCCGGACAGAGCTTCGGTGCGTTTCTGGCTCCGGGAGTTACCTTCCGCCTGCGTGGCGATGCAAACGATTATATGGGCAAAGGCCTTTCAGGAGGAAAAATCATCGTCCATGCACCAAAGGAGGCGCGGTATATCCCCGAAAAAAATAGTATCGCGGGTAATGTGACGCTTTTTGGCGCAACCGCAGGAGAAGTCTACATCGGCGGACAGGCCGGGGAACGGTTCGCGGTACGAAACAGTGGCGCTATTGCGGTGGTGGAGGGCGTGGGAGACCATGGATGTGAATACATGACCGGCGGCCGCGTGATTATACTGGGCAGCACCGGGGTCAATTTCGCCGCAGGTATGAGCGGCGGTATTGCATATGTACTCGACGAAAACCAGTTGTTCGACACACGATGCAATCTTGGCATGGTCCATGTTGAAACACTCGTTCAGGATGAAGACATAGCGTTTCTTAAAAAACATATCACACGACACACACAGTATACCAACAGCCGCATCGGCACCTTCATTCTGGAACAATGGGAACACATGCTACCCTCTTTTGTCAAGGTGATGCCCATCGATTACAAAATCGCTCTCGAAAAACTGCGGGAAAAAGAATCAGAAACATCCGAAACAGCCGAAGTAACCGAGGAGGTATATACATAATGGGAAAACTGAACGGATTTCTCGAATATGAACGTTCACAGTTACCACATCGCCCGGTAAAGGAGCGCCTGAACGATTACCGTGAAGTATCCGGCCATCTTTCGCAGGAGCTGCTCACCACACAAGCCGCACGCTGTATGGACTGCGGCATACCCTTTTGCCATGCACTCGGATGCCCGAATGCAAACATAATTCCGGAGTTCAACGATCATGTCTATCGCGGTCAGTGGGAGGCGGCATACCACTGTCTCGCCCGTACCAATTTCCTCTCGGACATAACCGGCCGTATATGTCCCGCACCCTGTGAGGCGTCCTGCACCCTTTCGATTAACGATGCACCGGTGATGATTAAGCATATCGAAAAGATGATCGCGGAGACTGCATGGGAAAAGGGATGGATGAAACCGCACCCCCCGGCAGAAGAATCGGGAAAACGTGTCGCGGTTATCGGCTCGGGTCCTGCGGGGTTGAGTGCGGCCCATGAATTGCGCACCCGTGGACATGACGTGGTGGTTTTCGAAAAATCCCCCCGTCCCGGAGGAATACTGCGCTACGGAATTCCTGATTTCAAGCTGGAAAAGCATGTACTCGACAGAAAGATCGATATTCTGCAGGGAGAAGGGGTAACTTTTGAAACGAACACCGCCGCCGGAGACGATATTTCGGCACGATACCTGCAGGAGCGATTTGACGCCATTCTCATGACACAGGGTGCCGGCAAACCACGCGATCTTGCAGTCGAAGGACGCGAGCTCGATGGAATACACTTTGCCATGGAGTATCTGACCCGGTCCAACCTGTATATCGCAGGAGAAATCGGCCGGGAAGAGCTGATCGATGCACATGACAAAGTAGTGCTCGTCATCGGCGGAGGTGACACCGGCTCGGACTGCGTCGGTACCGCCAACCGACAAGGAGCGAAACAAGTGCTCCAGTACGAAATTATGCCCAAACCAATGCAATGGAGTGAACCACACAATCCGCAATGGCCCGACTGGCCCTCCATTCTTCGCACTTCTTCTTCTCATGAAGAGGGTTGCACACGTGAGTGGCGCATCGCCACACAGCGTTTTACAGGAAAAAACCGTGTAGAAAAGGGTGTTTTCTCACGAGTCAAGTGGGAAAAAGGGCCATCCGATGCACGCCCCCGGATGGAGCTGATACCGGGAAGTGAATTCGAACAGCGTATCGACCTGGTATTGCTGGCCATGGGATTCGTGCATGTTGAACATGGTGCGCTTGTAAAGGAATGCGGGCTCGATCTCGATTCGCGCGGAAATATCGTTACCGGTGAAGGCTACCGCACGAGTAAAGAAGGCATTTTTTGTGCCGGAGATGCGGCCACAGGGGCTTCGCTGGTCATTCGTGCGGTATTTCACGGCCGTAAGGCTGCCGAACAAATAAACGATTATCTTTCACTTAAGCAGTAAACTTTAGGAATAATGTATCGTGTCCGAATCCGTCGAAAACTATTTTTATACTATGGATTCTTATTATCGATTCGATAGAAATGCTCTCGAGACGCTCTACCACATTGCGAAACTGCTCGGCTCCGACCAGTCTCTGGATAAAATACTGAACAGAATCCTCGAGCTTCTCGAAACACGGGCCGGCATGAACCGGGGCGCAATCGCCATACTCAAGCCTTTGGGGCGTGAACTCGCCATCGACATAAGCCGCGGGCTTTCTAAAAACGAAAAAGAAAAGGGGCACTATGTGGTCGGTGAAGGAATTACAGGAAAGGTAGTCGAAAGCGGCAGACCTATCGCGGTCCCACGTGTATCCGAGGAGCCATCCTTTCTTGACCGTACCGGTGCACGCAAACATATCGCCAAGGAAGACCTCGCATTTCTCTGCGTTCCCGTGCGCTCTGGTGACACGATAGTAGGGACACTCTCTGTCGACAGAATCCTCAACAATCCCGAAGAGACACTCGACGGTGAACTGCGCTTTCTTGCGGCGGTATCCGATCTCATTGCACAGCTGGTACTCGCTCGTCGTGAACAGACACAAAATCTCGAAAAACTCCGTCGCGAAAACGAAGAGCTCAAACGAACCCTCTCCCGGCTTGAGAATGAAGGGCGCAGCAGTCAGATTATCGGCAACAGCGGCTCGATGCGTGATCTTTACCGCAATACAGCTCAGGTGGCACCCCTGGAGACCACCGTCCTTTTGCGTGGCGAAACCGGAACCGGCAAAGAACTGGTTGCACATGCGATTCATCAGAAGAGCAAACGCTCGGACGGCCCGTTTATTGCGGTCAACTGTGCCGCGTTGCCCGAATCCCTGCTCGAAAGTGAGCTGTTCGGTCACGAAAAGGGCTCCTTTACCGGTGCAACCGCAAAGCGCAAGGGGCGTTTCGAAAGCGCACACGGCGGAACGCTTTTTCTCGACGAAATCGCGGAAATGAGTATTACCGCCCAAAGCAGACTGCTGCGGGTTATTCAGGAGAAGGAGATAACACCCGTAGGAGCGTCACACAACAAAAAAGTCGATGTGCGACTCATTTGCGCCACCAATCGTAATCTGGAAGAAGATATCGCGCAGGGAAAATTCCGCGAGGATCTTTACTATCGCATCAACGTGGTCTCGCTCTTTATTCCTCCCCTTCGTGAACGTGGCGCCGATATCCTGCTGCTGGCGGATTACTTTATTAATAAATACGCGTCGCTTCACGGAAAACGAATCGCGCGGCTCAGTACCCCGGCTATCGATGCACTTTCTGCCTACCACTGGCCTGGAAACGTCCGGGAGCTCGAAAATGTAATCGAACGTTCGGTAGTACTTACGACTTCTGAGGTAATCGATGCGCACGATCTGCCCCCGTCACTACAATTGAAAAAAACCAAAAACGGCGATACCAGGCCGGTTAATGGTGAGCTTTCCGAACTCGTCGGGCTTTATGAAAAAGAACTGATCGTCGATGCGCTCAAGGACACGGGAGGGAATCAGACGCTGGCCGCAAAAAAACTCAAGACCACGAAACGTATTCTTCAGTACAAGGTACAAAAGCACGATATCGACTATATGCGGTTTCGGAAAAAAGCTCAGGACTGAGATATAACAAATACAATTTTGAATCGTTGGTTCCTTTTTATTACATTTTTGTATCACTAAACGATACGTCCACCTCTACCGATTGCAAAGACATGTATTCTGAAACAGTTTTTCATGTTTTTTTTGCCCATACCCTGCATGGGCTTTATTTCTGCGCATCTTCGCAGCACCCGGTTTTGCCTGTGTAAAAGGGGTTCCCTCACATTTTTCCTGAAGAGAATCTGCGCCGTGTGAACCAACAGTAATACGCAGAAGTAGCGAATGGCACGTTTTTTGCAAATACACATATCAAGACAATATATCTTTTTACGTATACCCACCGATGAGGAGGATCCGGGATGTCTCTACGAAAAGAAGCGGTAACAACCATTGCCGCGCAGAAATCGAGTTCGAATCATATCACTGTAAACGACTCGGTAACCGACACGTATGGTACCGACGTATTCAACATTAAAACAATGAAGGAGTACCTGCCTAAAAAGGTCGTCCGCTCCCTCATAAATACTATGAAACACGGTAGTGCAATCGATCCGGAAATTGCTGACGAAGTGGCGTCGGCAATGAAGAACTGGGCAATTAGTCGCGGTGCGAGCCATTACACCCATTGGTTTCAGCCGTTGACCGGCTCCACAGCCGAAAAACACGACTCGTTTATCGAGCCGGACAATGAAGGCGGCGTACTGATGAATTTTTCGGGAAAAAATCTTATCAAAGGCGAACCTGATGCATCGAGTTTCCCCTCGGGTGGTATCAGAGAGACCTTTGAAGCACGTGGCTACACGGCATGGGATCCCACGAGTCCCGCATTTATAAAACGTAACGAAAACGGCGCAACACTCTGCATCCCGACGGCATTTTGCGCCTATACCGGCGAAGCACTCGATAAAAAAACACCGCTTCTTCGTTCTATGGAAGCGGTTTCGGAACAGGCGACCCGCATATTGAAATGCTTTGGCAAAACAAACGGCGGCAAAGTAACGACCACGCTTGGAGCCGAACAAGAGTACTTTCTTATTGACAAGCAATTCTACTATGCACGAACCGATCTTGTGCAGACCGACAGAACGCTTTTCGGAAACATCTCGCCAAAAAATCAGCAGCTGGACGATCACTATTTCGGCGCGATAAAAACGCGTATCATCAATTTCATGTCCGAAGTGGATAAAGAATTGTGGCGTCTGGGCATCCCGGCAAAGACCCGCCATAACGAAGTATCACCCGCCCAGTTCGAAATCGCGGCCCAGTACGAAGAGCTTAATGTTGCGGTCGATCACAATATGCTCATAATGGAGACGTTGAGAAAAGTCGCGGATCGCCACGGTCTCGTATGCCTGCTGCATGAAAAACCGTTCGCAGGTGTCAACGGATCTGGGAAACACAACAACTGGTCAATGTCATACAAAGGTGAAAATCTTTTGGAGCCCGGCCATGATCCACACAAAAACGCACAGTTTCTTACCTTTTTGTGTGCCGTGATCAAAGCGGTCGACACGCATGCCGACCTGCTTCGCGTATCGGTCGGTTCGGCTGGTAACGACCATCGCCTGGGCGCGAATGAAGCACCTCCGGCGGTCATGTCGATTTTCCTCGGCGATCAGCTCACGGATGTAATCGAACAGCTCGAAAAAGGAGAAGCGAGTTCCGCCAAAAAAGGCGGTATCATGAATATCGGTGCGGGGATACTGCCCCAGCTTCCCAAGGATGCGACCGATCGTAACCGTACAAGCCCGTTCGCGTTTACCGGAAACAAATTCGAATTCAGGGCGGTCGGCTCTTCCCATTCATGCGCTGATGCCAATATCGTACTCAACACTATTGTCGCGGACGCGCTCGATGAAATAGCCACACAGATGGAAAAACTCGATGCTGACAATTTCAACAAGGGACTGAGTTCGATTCTTACCGAGGTGATTAAAAAACATAAACGGATTATTTTTAATGGTGACAATTACGCGGATAAGTGGCTCGAAGAAGCGCAATCCCGCGGACTGCCCAATCTGCGTACTACCCCGGAAGCACTCGAAAAATTCGTGAGCGATAAAAACATCTCCCTGTTTAACAAATACAATGTGTTGAGTGAAAAAGAACTCAAATCGAGACATGAGGTATTCGCCGAAGAGTATGAAAACAAAATCGATATAGAAGGCCGTGTTGCGCTCGATATCGCAAAAACAATAGTACTTCCTGTAGCGATAGCACAATACAGCGACTACATCGATGGACTGCATGGGGTGCTTTCGGCGAAAATAGAGGCAGGAAGTAACGCGCTCAAGTCGAATGCCGAAAAACTCGGTTCGCAGGTAGATACGCTTTCCACCGGTATCGATGCACTCCAAAACGCAATCGATTCCGGGAAAACAGCCTCGATTATCGAGAAGATGAACGCCTTGAGAACTACGGTCGATGCGCTCGAGCTTCTGCTTGACGATGAAATATGGCCGTTGCCCAAATACAGTGAAATGTTATTTGTGCTTTAACCCTGTTGCGCGGGAATGATAAAAAATGGGAAAAATAGAATGAGTATGAGTTCCCGGTAAGCATTTTACGCACCGACCAGGTTACAGTACGCACCCGTGACGGTTTCCGCACGTTTTTTTGATCTTACTTTTTTGTAAACTCCGCGATTGCTTTGTTTACATGTAAGAAAATATACGAACCGAAACCTTCCGGGTGCGTTTTTTTAATTCAACATTTGCTTCCCCGACCGATTTTATCCGGGTATGCCCGTGCACACTTCAGGAAATATGAAATCATCCGCGATGCCTGTGTGTCCGATTACGATACCGCTACCGGGCACGGGATACTGCACACACCTGAATTGCTGAAAACAAAAAAAGTCCGGCATCCTGTAAAAGGAACACCGGACTTTAACGCGTAATGCGTAACCCCTTCATTGATTATGAACCTACTGTGGTATACAAATGCGGCGGATCATCCTCTCTCCGCGATGGTCAACGCGAAGAATATAGATTCCGTTTCCGGTATTACCGAGCGGTAACAGAAGGCTTCCCGGACCGATGATTGCTCGCTGCTGTATACAGGCACCGTATGCATTGAAAAGAGCAGCATTGTATACGCCGCTTCGTCCTATGTCGAGAGATAATTCATTTCTTGATGTATGTACACGGATGTACTTCGAAATGCCGGTACGACCAGGACGAAGAGACGTCTCCCATCCAGTCGAAACCGACATGGCGCTGTCACCAAAACCGATATCATAATAGAGGCTGTCGAGCGGATTTCCGGACGCATCGGTAAACTGCGCAGCGAACCAGTTGTCATTGCTTTCTTCACGAAGCCTGAAGAGGAATGAATTCTTTCCCTGCGAAAGCTCGAATTGAGGTGAAAGCACGGGATCGATGTCTCCGCCTCCGGAGAATGAACTGTCAATAACCTTTTCACCGTTGCGCCACACGGTCAGCGCATTGTTAAACGTATAATTGAACCGAACGGTCTGCTGCCGCGGAGAATAGATAGTGACAAACCAGTAGGCGATGAAATCTTCTTTCTGTTTCTTTTTGCTGAACCAGTACCAGATAAGCTCGTTATCACGGGTAGAGCTGTCGTTCGTGGTACGCAGGCGCCAGGTAAGCGTATCCTGATCAATGACAAGATTGCGTCCGGAGGAAGGAGTCTGCATATCTGAACCGGTATATGCCTGTTCTATTTCGGCACTGTCTTCATAGGGTAAAAAGGGAGCATGTGCGCTGTCCTCTAAAAGCAGCATTGTACGAAGGAATCCATCCGGCAGCGGGCGTCCTTTAAGTGTTTCCGCTCCGATATGAAACAGACCGCTTGATGCCATATTGTCAGGATCCTGATAATCAACCACTTTTAGAATTGCAGTTTGTGACTGCGTATCGGGCACACTCCACGGGAAATTGCCCCAGTAGTCATTTCCGGTCGATATACCACCCGAATCGGTAATTTCGGTAAACGTCAATCCCCCGTCGAAGGAAAGCATCACCTTTATCTGACTCACATTGTTTGCACTCCACCGCACGTAGTGTCTGGATGGGCCTTCTACCTTCTGACCTTCGGTTGGATTATGCATCCGAATCCATGGAATCCCCTCAATGGTAACCTGCGCGGTTGTGCTGAAAGCAGACTTCTGGATATCACTTCCGTCAAGATCCTTGTACGCGCATACCCGATATTCATAGGTGGTATGATAGCCCAGTACCTCATCAATGTATGATTCTTCATCAGCACCGGTTCTCGCGACCTCATCCCACGTACCGTTTTTTACGCGGCGTTGAATAATATAACCGGATTCCTGCGCGGCATTATCAGTCCATTGTACCGTTGCATCCAGCAGACTGTCACCGGTATCGCTTACCGTTAGAGACGTAGGTGCCGGAAGTGCATCACCGGTATACACCGTAACCTTATACGATGCGGTATTCGACGTCTGTGAATTACTCAACGATACCCGTACCGATAATGTAGAATCAGCATCGGGCAAATTATCGGTGTGCACTTCTGTAGTAACGGTCTGCGTATTGCCACTGCCGTCGATCGCGACATCGAGCCAGTCAGGATCTGCGGGTGCAACGGAGGCTTCGAGTGCTGATGACAGGGATACTCCAACCGTCACGTTTTGCGCACTCAACTCCTTTGAAATCGTGCCGGAGGCTCCCTGTGCAGTGAATACCAACTCCTGTTTATCGATAACCACATATACCTGGTTATCGTGTGGATCGGGCAAAGCCCCATACCATACCTGACGTGTTCGCAAATCGCAATCTCCGCAATCGGGCCGGGTAAAAATACCAAGACTTTCCGGTTCGGCGGTTTTCCAGTTCCAGAAAATCGAGTGCCGAGAGCCGTTTTCAAGGGCGACATCAGAGGCAAGAATGCTGTCGTTATTGATACACTGTGCGATCGGCCGTGCGTGATTGGTGTACGGTGGTTTTAAGCCGTAATCGCCGTAGATTGTCTCGAGCGAATCTTCGTGCTGTTTGGTTACCCACAGGTCACGATGATACGCTTCCCCGCTGATTCCGACAAGAAATAACGTGCCATCCGCACTCATCGTTCTCCCATGCCCCCATTCGGTGCGCCATACCACGTCATAATCGGTAAAATCATCGTTAAAGTGTACATAAGGATGCCCTCCGCGTGAATATCCTCTGACACCGCAGTACATGGAATCGACATCGTGGGCATCAAGATCCCCCAACCACATTCGCTTTCCGTCAGCCGAAGCCTGAAACGTGGCTCTCCAATAGTCGCATTTTTCTCCGAGATCGGATGTAGTTACGATGATACGCTGCGATCCGGTTGACGGATTGTAGAGATGAACGTTTCCATCTCCTCCCCACTGTGATTTTTCGGGGAGATAGATAAACCCATTGGTTGACCAATACAGCTTGCCATGATTGTAATTGAGAGAATCTTCATAGATAAGCGAGGTCTCACCCGTACCGTCATTATTCATGGTAAACAGCGAATCGTCTCTGAAATAGGCGATCTTTTTCCCGTCCGGAGACAGGCAGACCGATTCGAAATTCCCATCGAGCAGCTGTGTCACCGTGCCGGCCGGATACTGTGAGATATACGCCTCTTTGCCTTTCCAGACCAACAACGCACTCGCCTCCTCCGCCAGTGCGGCCGTACAGGCACTCGCGACGAGCACTAACACAAAACCCAGCCTGTATTCCCATCTTCTCAGGAATTCACACATAATTGTGCCTCCGCCATTACAATAAAAAAATTCATTCCCACGATAAACTCAGCCATCATTGATTCCCTCTTATAAATATATTCTACAATTCATGTGCTGGAATTGACAATCTTGCCGTCTTACATTGTATTTTCACCCATATCAACCGGTACAATACACAGATAAACTTCCAAAGAATTTCACGGATCCCCCGGTATCTTTTCCGTCAGCCATATCCTATATAAAAAGCGACAGCGGGAAAATAACCAGAATCATCTTTCCGCAGCAAAGACCGAAACTGTTAAGAGAATTTATGACGTATGTTTAGTCTATGTTCCGGGTCGTCATTTTTATGGATAGGATAGATCCATCTTGACCATAGTGGAGATTCTCGGCACATACTCTGCACTCGAACGAACTCGGTCCCTCCAGGTGGCAGAACAAATACCATTGTCCGTTATAGCAGGTAATGGAATGGTGAACGTTTCGGGACCGGTTCTCGAGAATCACTCCCTTGTATTCGAATGGCCCCAGGGGAGAATCTCCCACACTGTATATGTATTGTCATTGAATTCGATAGTATCACCCGGCTTTTTTCCGAGCAGTACAGCGATAGCATCGGCCTGGTACGAATACACATGTTCAGACGACTCCGAATCCCACGGACCAAGTATGGTAATGCAAAGAGGCTCCGTTGCTGATCCTGCCACCGGACGAAGCTGCACACGGGTACCGATCGAAATACGAGTCGTATCGACTTTTTCGGGCTGTATGGCCCTGGCCTTTTCAAGCTGTTGCGTCAACGACTGCGCCTGGGAGGAAAGCCGTTCGTGGCGTGCACGTGCCGCATGATATTCGAAATTTTCCCGTAAATCACCGTATTCCCTGGTACGCTTAATCTCTTTTGCGTTTTCGGGAAGCTCCTCTTTAACCAGTTTTTGAAGCTGCTCGCGAACCCGGTCTATAGAGTCCTGGGTCACATAAAAAAGCTCTTTTTTATCGTCACGAAGTTCTTTGAACTGCAGATCGAGGTCCTTGACAATACGCGTCACTCTGTACTCTTCGAGTTGGGTATCTCGACGTAACAATGCCTTAAGCTGCGCAGCGTCATTAACGTCAAGATTGCCGATGGCGTAAAAAGCCGCCCCCCCGGGATCGAATGCATCGCGTAATGTCGCCGCGTCTTCACGAAACGTGTCATGACCGAGCACCTTTAAAAGCCCCTGCACGAACGCCCAGTTCGCTTTTTCTTTCAATTCGGGACGATCGAGCATCTTAGTGCAGATCCATACATAAAAGCGCGGGGCATGCGTAGGGTTCATAAGTGTCGAATCAACCCGTGTAGCCGCTTTTTCAGGATCGTACGCGTACAATCGTGAATAGAGCACCTCAATAAGCGGGGAATCGCGCTCTACGGTCAACAATGAATCGTATACTTGAGCCCATGTATCCGATTTGGCGTGTAAGAGATCGAGCGCTCTCTTTCGGGTGGTCCTGTCTTGTATCTCCGAAAAAAGAGCAACAGCATTTCGGGCGGTTTCCCTGAATAGTTCCTCATAAGTAAAGGAGACAACACGCGTATCTGACGACGCATGCTTTTCGAGCGTGAGTGCAATTTCAAGTGCCCGGGACGGGTTTGCTCTCCATTCATTATCCGCGATTGTAACAAGCTCCTGCGCCATATGAAAGACCATATCCGATTTCCGTCCGGAATGGGTCCTAAAAAGTGTAAGTTTATCTTCTACGGATGAGGCACAAAACTCCTCCCACAGCATAGTATCCGCTTCCCGGGTGGAATCCTTCCATATGTAGACATTTTTTTTCGCGGGATCCGGCATTATACGGGGATCGGTACGTGCTTTTTTCCACCAGGTATTCCATCGGGACTCCGGAATTATTTCTTTCAAATACTTTTTGACATCGGATCCCCGCAACGAGGAACCCGCACCCGAAAAAAGCTTCTGCAGCAGTGCGCCGGCATCTTCCTGCGCCAGTTGTTTCAGCGCATCGGGGTTTTGGAGAAGCTCATAGAAAAAATCTCCCGGCTCGACCCTGGTAAACAGACGCTTCGCTTCATCGAGCCGCAGGGACACTTCTTCGTTGCCCTGCAAAAACCGCGCCCTTACTTTTCCAAGAGAAAGATTGATATCATGTACCTTCCCCGCTCCACGGTTTTCCATATAGACCGGTGTGGTTTCATCGTATGCAAGCCATGCCTCGCATTCCGAAAGCACCTTTAACGGATCTGTGCTCCCATGTACATTACAGTGCGACATGATGCGATCACGATTCGGCTTATCTGCGTACTCACTGGACAGGTTATCTATCAATATGGATTTGATCTCCTGGTTATCCGGTTCGATTTTCAGGATACCGGCACATGCGTCTGTCAGGGGTTTTTTATCCTGTAACGCGGATAACGATTCAACAAGCAGTTGAATGTACGTCTGGGCCTGATCCTTATGTCCGTTATTCTGCAATGCACGGATAACGGGCAAAAAAAACGGCGGATCGTCGGGGTTTTCTTCAAGGTGTCCGAGTATCTCTTCCTCGAGCTCGTTGAATTTTTTTTCGTTCAGCATTTCCCGAAGATGCGGTGAGAGCTTCTTTTTCTCCGAGAGTCTCGGATCGGCAGGGTTTATTAATGGAAATGTACTGTTCATGCGTGTTTACCTCAGTTCCACATCGATGCGATTCTGTGCACTCTTTTTACCGTTTTTTTGCAGGGAGTTCCGTTCGATAATTGCATAGTTATTGTTCCTCGATGCAGTGTAGCCGATGTCTTTTTTGTTAAGTCTTATCCTCCCGATCCCGTATTCTCCATATTCCTTACGATCCGGATTATGATACACCACACGAATTTTCCGATCCGCAAACCAGGAATCCACTGCAAATTCACCGTCCTTTCCAAACTGTTCCTTTTTGAGCTTTGGATGAAGGCATAAATCACCGAGGTATCCCCGTATGCCGCACATCTGTGTTACAACAGCGGTAATAAACCATGTCGCCGACCCTGTCAGGTAACAGTATCCCCCCCGCCCCTGTGTGGTAAAATACGAGGGAAGATTAGGAAATGTCTTTGCGGTAGACGAATCCATACATAAAGAAACAATCTCCCTGAACAACCTGTAGGCGTAATCGACGAAGCCCTGTTTGTAAAGCCCGTACATATACATGGCGTTCATCTGGTTCCAGATGGACCCATGTTCCTTTACCCCGTACACGAACCCGGACACTCGTCCCAAATCTAGTTTGAGCTTTTTGAATTCGGTACAAAGACGTATTCCGCCGGTCTGCCTGTTGTAAAGATACTTGTCAAGGGATTTCTGTATCTCGGGAATACGTTCTCTATCCGCAACACCACCCATAACCGGAATCACCTGTGAGGTAAGGTCCATACAAACGCCATCCTTGTGATCCCCGTCGACCCGGCGTGCATGATCGTCGTAATGGCCGTTAAAAAATCTGCGGCCGTGTTTTGTCTTTACCCATTCCTTTTCCCGAATATGGCGATACATATACTCCGCTTTCTGTTCAAGATCACCGGCAAGTTCCTGCGTTGGCACATCTACACGTTCCCCCGAAACAGTATGCACCACACGGTCAAAAAATGCGAAAAGCGCCTCGCGTTTTTGTGTTACTGATTCATATGCAATAGTATTCTGCCCGGAAAGTTTGTCAAGCAGGGGCAGCATTTCGGCTGCCAGTGATACGCTGTCAACCCCGTGATTGTGCAGATGCCGGACAAGCGCTGCAAGTTCCCGGCAATTCCATGCATAAAAACTGTAAAACGCGACCGACTCCCCTCTTGTTCGCGCCATGTCATACGTATCGTTCCAGTCCCCCCCTTCAAGCAGGATATTGTTGTGCTCCCCCACATTGAACACCACGGAAAGCTGCATAAGCAGCACATGCTCCAGGATACTTCCTTTATAGACATTGCCCTGTGCATCTTTGAGTTTCGTTCCGTAAGAAGCCTCATCCCATTGTGAATCGAGTCTCGTTGAACGGTGACTGAATTTATCCTTCCAGTAAGGAATCTCACTGAGCAGTATACGATAATCCCCGGTTTGCTGGATATAAAAGTTGAGCACGAAAAACGGCCACGTGCCGTGATCGCACCAGGTCCGTACGATATCGTTTCTGTCTGCAACGAATTCACCTGGTTTTGTTCCGATAATTGTCGCGTTACTGCCATCGATTCGTACACCAAGAAAGTTATTGACAATATCATCTTTTGTACGCTGCGGATCCATCAGAAAAAGCGTCAGCAGATCGGACCACAAATCACGCCACCCACGCCCTCCGCGTCCGTAGCCATAATCGGGAAGATACGAATTGCCGTATATTTTCCGGCAAAAGGCCTGAAAAGAAATCCAGCGAAGTAACTGATTCACGTCCGACTCGGGTGAATGAAGTGCCACAGGATCGGTCGCGTCCTGCCAGTACTGTTTTGTAAGCACTAACGATGCTTCCGCTTTTTTCTTTGTTCCGAATTTTGTGCTCCACTGTGTAATACGACGATTCGAGTCGGTAATACCATTACAGCATATGAATGTTTTCTCATTTCCCGGCTTCAGTTCACCCGAACTGAACTGTACCGCACCTACAGCCTCCACCCCCTGTGGCGGATTTCCGTGATATTTAGGTGCAGAACGACGTTCATATATGGCCTCCGGATTATCGAGAGACCCCCCTTCACCCGTAAAATCAATCATGCTGCTCCATACCTGACGCGGTTTACCGCCGTTCTCGGTATAGCCCAGCACAAAATATCGGGTCGTGTTGGGTCGATGCCCGCTTTCGTCATGCACGATGCGGGGTATAACGACCACCCCATCATCACGTTGTG
Source organism: uncultured Fibrobacterota bacterium (assembly GCA_964589825.1). Lineage (GTDB taxonomy): Bacteria > Fibrobacterota > Chitinivibrionia > Chitinivibrionales > WJKA01 > CAZPUS01. The sequence goes on from CAZPUS010000023.1 coordinate 44,270, forward strand.
CAATCGCATTGAACATGCTCGTTACCTGCCGGTGATCTCTGATATTATCGGCACTTCGTGCAAATATGGGTGTGGCATACGTCGGCGTCACCCGTAATGTTTTTTTTCCCGTGTTTCGTATGGTAACTATACAAATCTCTATCAGTTCGTTTGAGGATGGAACGAATACCGTTATTGTCGCTTCGAGCGGCATCCACGGACAGCGCCGCGTTACCGAAAAGTATCCCAGCCCTGCATGAACGGTGCTCCCTTTTTTCCGCTTCCATTTGCGCGCTTTTTCAGCCGCAGACACCCCGGTAATCGACCATGGTTCCCTGCCTGGAACCGACACCCAAAAATTCCTGCTGCTGTCAATCCGGTGAAGGTCTTCGGTCACTACGGGTATCGAATGATATGCGTCAAAATCACTACAGATATCACCCTTAAGTTGAGGCGTCACGGAACACTTCATTCCGCCGTGATTCATCAGAGGAAAATACAGCCCTGTTACATAATCAGCGTCAGTCACCTGAAACGAGCCGTCTTTTTCATTGGCAAACTGCCATAAAGAACCTTTATTAATGCGTGCATATTGCCCTCCTGTCATTTTTTTGCTGCGAGATCTGGACGGATATGATGCTGATGATTTCATGGAACATCTCCTTTACATATCGTAACGGATAATTAAACCTGAATAGAGCGCTTTCGATGACCAAAAATGCGATAACCCGTTCTGGTATTTTGTGTCCTATAATTACGGAGTAACCTTGTCGGTTGTCTCTTGGTTATCAAGAATATAAAAATAGTGCACGCACCACCAGATTTGACAAATAATATCATTCGTTTCAGGTTAAACGCTTATCCGGTAAAAATACTATACGTGCGCCAGTTTTTCAGACAGGAAAGGAAAACTGCATTTGCGGACAGCAGGAGCTCATACTTTGATCCTGTTGTGTGTCCCCTCATCACGGGTAATTGTCAATATGGTATTTTTTACTTATCAACAGTGCCCGAGTCTCTCACCTTACAAGGAACTCCGCATGGCCCGAGGACGCCATCCGGTACGGTTAAGAATTTCACGACCGGATCCGGAAATCGAAATGAAATATCTTACCAGGTTTGACAACCGCGAATTGTATCAGTCACCGCAGCACTTTACAAAGCTCAACTCGTCAACGCTATTCGGAAACGAAAATCCTCTTCACATTGACGCAGGATGCGGCACCGGTGATTTTTTATGTGAACACGCACAACAGCATCCGGATATAAACCACGTCGGGATAGACACCTGGACAAAAGGGCTTTTAAAAGGGATACATGAAGCGGCAGATCGCGGTTTATCAAATATTCATTTTATTAAAGCGGATATCAGGAATATTGTACCCATCTTTGAGGATGCGTGTACGGATATGTTTTACATTCTTTTCCCCGCGCCGGTACTTAAAAAAAAACATAAAAAACACGAAATCCTCTCTAACGAGCTTCTTTCCCGCCTGCCGCGCATACTCTCCCCTGCAGCACGTGTCCTTGTCTGCACCGATTCCACCGACTATTACGAAATCATGAAGGAAACGGTCAATCGATCCGCCACCGCATTGGAAATGACGCAACTTGCGCATTATCCTGATATGATGGATACGTTCCACTACCGAAAATGGCACGCTCAGGGACGCCACATACACTGCTTTTTATTAGAACACGCAGAGTAACAGCCGGCCTTTTTTATCGAACCAGCAGCAGTTTTTTCGCCTTTCTAAAACGTCCCGCTTTTAATCGATAAATGTACGGCCCGGCTCCTGCAGGAGATCCCGCGGCATTTTTCCCGTCCCAGACTGTCGTATGATACGCCCGTTTCATACGCTCATTCGGACCAATCAACCGGCGTACGAGCCTGCCCTGCATGTTGTAGATATCAAGCGTCACCCTACAGCGTCGCGGAAGCGCAAACCGAATAACCGTAAGTCGCTGAAACGGATTGGGGAAATTGGCTCCGAGCATGAAAGCGGTAGGAAGCTGCAGACGCGGCATAACCACCGCATAGTGATCGTAGGTCTCCTTTCTGTCATCCATTCCCACCGATACGAGTTTGTACTCATACTTAACCCCATTGGTCACCTCGAAATCGGTCAGTTGGTATCTGCGGGTGCTGCGAGATGTTCCCCCCTCGGCACCGGGAATAATCTTTCTGTTAACCTGTACCCACGACGTGTCCTCGTGCGCGATTGCACCACGTTTTAAAAGACCGTGTGCACGCTTCATGAGGGTATCGGGAAGCGAATTCGAATCGGCCGCCATGGTCACACTGTCAAGGAATTCCGGTTTAATCCGTCTTTTGAGAATAAAACCGAGATTGTTGTGTTCGCTCTCTGTCTGCCAGCAGACCGTATCACGCCCGTCTCCGCCCACCGCAAAAAAGGAGTCGACTGTGACCGGCAGTGTATTCTCCTCGGAGATATATATCCATGCCGAATCGTGTAACACAGTATCCAGCTGCACCAATAGTTCATTCGCGGATTTATTATGCTGCACCCGATAGCCGTAATCCTCGAGTAACGGAAGTGTATCGGGTGGTGTTTTATCTGATCCTTCATAAATAAACATATATTGCGGAGAGTGGCTGCTGAAGTAATTCCTTATTTTTACCACAGGATAAAAACGCGATCTGGGATTAGCGTCAATACTGAATTTGGCAGTATTGGCAGACGCCTCAATCACCCAGCATCCCTGCGCTTCGTTAAACCCGTCGCCATCAAAATCACCGTTGTCATCGGTGACCTGTGTTCCGACCGTCACGGATATTCCCGACGTATTCGTGATATCCTTTATCACGCTGTCCATACTCGACGCACTGCCGTGATCTTTGTGGATATCGTAGGCCATGGCGATTTTGTAAGGAATATCTGTTGTCTCAAACAGTGTCGGGGTCGTTCCTTTTTCTTTCAAGTACCAGAAACGTGCGTGCCTACCTTCGATAAGCTGTGAAACCGTATCGTCAGCTATTGCACCGAACATTACGTGATCGGTTCCGTCTTTGTATCCCTGCCATGTAAAACCCGTACCCCGGTAATTGGTCCCGCTTCCACTGTGATACAAGCCGCCGGATGTATCATCGACGTATGTTTCCACCAAGTCGTCGGTTGTTGCGGAATACGCCATACTGAGTGCAGGGCGAAGGGTATCGAGTCCGTCAGATGCTGCCACGATATTCACCTGCTCGAATATGCGTCCCGTAGGATAAATGGTATACTGCCTTGTAAAGCCGACACTGTCATCCGATGCATCTTTTACTGTAACGGTATCGGTAGTTGTCACGCGTATATACAAAGACGTTGTGTCAAGCGTCACCCCAAGATTTGCTGTGTTTTGCACATTGCCTCCCCATGAAGAATCAATCGAGCCGCTTGTTGAATAGCGCCATTTAAAGGGATTCATCTGCCCGTCAGCGGCAACCAGATTACTTGCAGAATACCAGTTGGTATTCGGATCCGTTTCTGAGCTTACATAATAGCTGATACCTCCACACGCCTTAGCTCCGGATGTCCCGCATTTGAGATCTATGACGATGGCAAAATCATTATCCCCGCTTGCCCCGAGCTGATCTCCTTCGAAATTCTTTACTACAATTGAATCACTATCCACTGTCCAGGTCATTTTTTTCGCCTCACCCACTTCAAGCCTGCCTGTTGCATCATCGTCATCAATAAATACTTTGGTATTTCCCGCAGATGTCACCGTGGTATCGAGCGCGAGAATCATACGGTTTTGCGGCTGATCAACAGAGACCACGTAATTCGTATCACCGGCACCGAGTTGGGAACTGAGCTTGGTATTGGCGATATAGACGTTCGCCGGATCCGCATGGTCGGCCCAGTAATTGCTGATTCTAAACACCGGGAAACGTCGCGTCGGATTCCCGTGGATATAGAAATGCGTGGTATTGTTATCATCGCAGCGCAGCCAGTAAAGACCTTCGGATGAACGATACCCGCGTTGGAACACGGTCTTGACCGTGGCCTGGGACATACCCGACTGATACACGCGTATATCGTCAATTTTTCCGTCATATCCGGCTCCTATGGTAAGCGGAGTGTTTACCGCCGTGACATCAAAGGAGCCACTCTGTGCTATGGTATCGACCACACCGTCAATGTAGATAGCCACATCGTCTGTAAACCCCACATAGGTGGCAGCCACATGATGCCATCCGTCACCGGTACCGACCGCTGACGCACTTGTAAAGGAGCTCCCGTCAAGTGAAAAGGTCAGTTTCTCGTCACTGCCAAGAGAAAGTTTATATCCCTGACCACCGCTATAGTGACTGACAATATCGGCAGCCGATGTGTGATCGTCCGGATCGATCCATGCCATAAGTGTCACTTCATTTTCACAATCCAGACTCGCATCGTGGCTCACTTCGACCCCGTCCCCGGCCGTTGCATCAAGCTGCAATGCTGCCCCCCACTTCCCATCCGATATCCATGAAGACCCACCACCCGCAGCGGTTACCGCGCCGGCCAGATCCAGATGCGTGCGACTCCATGCAGTATCGCCCGTGCCCTCATCAAGTGTCCAGTGACCTCTGATATGATGTTCCCATGCACGCGCCATTGCCATAGTTCCGTCAAGGACTTCCAGGCTGTCATATGTACGATATTCATTCACATGCCCTGCGGGAGCATTTTGCGCGTTCCATCCTTTGTGAACAAAATCGATCATGAATTCCCATTCCTGATGCGCCCCTCCGGCTATTTTCCAATCCGAATCTCCGATACCGACGTATTCACTCTGAGCCGTAGTGTCGTCTGCCTGGCTCCAATCTTTATACAACGCCAGAAGCAAATCGAATGTGTCCTTATCCGCATGCGATCTTAAAAGATATCCGCACTGGGCTGGATCGCCGTTTTCTACATAACTGGTGACATTATCCGATGCAGTGCCGCCGAGCCGAAATTCGAGACCGTCCGCCGGGTCGTATCCGTCAGCGGTATCAGCGGTCATTCTGATAAATATCCTGCCGCATCCATGTACCGTATATTCCACCGTAAATGCATTGAACGGTGCGGCAGCGATTTTCTGCTGTATCCGCACAAGCGCATCACTCGAATCGAGGATATTAATCGTACCGGTCTGCGCATAGCTGTTTTTGCTGTTTGTGCGCCAGTAGAACAAATTCGTACTGAGCTGATCGTTTCCACCGGCGTCGGGCTGATTAGAGAGCAGATCGATTCCCCCGCCATTGCTTTCATTGAACACCAGCGACCAGTCTCGCGTAGACAATGTACAGGCATCGGCTGCAGTGCCGCTGTTTCTGCTCAGGGTGATAGGATTATAGCGTACGAGACCCATTACTTTTATATGACCGGTACCGGTAAGCTGCGGGATATCTGCAGCAGCATACACTCCCGCTTTGTTATCAGTCCCGTTCACATTCAGATGATACGTATACAGCGTATCGCCCGCCGCGGTCTGCAGCTCAACCCCGGAGGCCAGATAGACCGAATCGACCGTCTCGTCTGTATAAAGAGAACAAATCGCTGCAT
>CAZPUS010000024.1:0-43119 GCA_964589825.1 uncultured Fibrobacterota bacterium
GCAGAGACGCCGTCCGCTGCTGCGGTCAGAATCGTTAAAGATTCACGTGAGCTTGGTTCCCGCTTTTCATCGACGGCATCGAGATTCATACGCAGCTTTCTTAATGCCCGCAACGTTTTTTCACAGCGATACCGGACACTGCACCACCGGATGAAAATGGCCGCTCCTGTGTATATGATAAAAGAGCAGCGTCAGCGCATGGATGAAGAGAGCGAGCGGTTGGTGTATGCGATGCGCAGGTTCATGGCGGCCACACGGGAGCGGGTGCAGCAGCGGGGGAGACAACTGGATGCGATTAGTCCTTTAAAGGTTCTTGAAAGAGGTTTCAGTGTAGTGCGTACGTCACAGAAAGAGACGGTACGGGATGCACGGATGCTTTCCATGGGGGAAAAACTCGATATCAGGTTGTATCGCGGATCGGTCGAAGCGACGGTCGACGCCGTTACCACGGATGAATAATTGTGCCTTGCATTATAAAAGGAGACGGGATGGCTTCCGAAAAAAAAGTGAAAAAGAAAAAACTCTGCAAATGGTCAAAAAAGCGGATCGAAAAGGATTTCGACACCTATGTCGAATGTGTGGCACCGGTGACACACGTATGTAGAAAATGCGGACGTGGTGCCAGCAGCGGCTCCTACCTGTGTAAAGGAAAAAGAATTTCGCGGGATGATTCTGCGTAAATCGGGGTGCCGAAATCGCGGCCGATTCATCATTGGAGAGTGTACGCCGCCGGGATAGTATGTCGTATGGTTCTTTGTGATCGTTCACGCGCCTCTCATCGATGGTCATAGCGTACCACGAATGCATCATCGCTGCGTGTGCCGTACACTATGGAAAAGAGCCCGGGATAGAGGTCGATGGCATGCCGTATATCATCCATGTAGGTGTATTTATCACGGGTATACCGCGACGAAACCATGACGTAGTCGACGTTATGATAGTCGAAATACGTACAAAACTCGGCAGCAACACCTGCAGAATAAAAGGGGATGTTTTTACCTCCGCGCAAAAGAAAAAGCAGTCCATATACCTGGCTTGCGATTATCTCCCGTGACGTCGCATGGTCTCTTACCCAGGCGATACATTTCTGGTATTGGGAATCGGCAAATTGAGGTTTCATTGTACGACGCGGATAACGAAACGTCCATAACGAGTTGTCAAACAGTAACAGCAGACCGATCGCCGCGGTAAAAATGCGGGCATGTGCAATGCGGGTATGAAAGATGAGCGATGCCCCCTGATATATGCCGCAGAAAAAATAGATTACCAGCATGGGCAGCAGAGGAATCACCAGCCGAAGATAGGCAGGTCCGTAATAAAAGAGTACACCCATGCACATCAGCGCATAGAGATTCATCAGCGGAAATCGTCTGCGGCTGCGCCACCATCCCAGCAGTACGATTGCCGTGACCAGTGCGCATAGTATCGCTTTTGGACTGTTCATGCGTACTCTGAAATAGGCGGATCGGAAAAGCGACTGCGGGATGAGGGTGAGTGCGTATCCACGCAGCGAACGTATACTGGTTAAGGCGAAGTTGTGGCATACCCGCTGCAGTGACGAGAAGCCCGTAACAGAAGGTGTGCCGGTATCAGGGGCAGGCGCCGGGGCGGATGTCGGGTATGTGTGCGGTTGACTTCGGTCCTTTGCAAAAAATGCACGAAACGATTGCACGTGTATCGGTGTATCCGCGATTATTGCGACGCTGTAGAAGCCGACGAGCAGGATCGGGATGAGGAATACCACCCTACGCAGTAGTTGCCGGGAATCGCCAAAGTGCCATGAAAGAAAAAGTCCGAATGAAAGCGGAAGGACAAGTCCTATGTTGCGTATAGACGCGATATAGAGCGCCAGAAGGCTTAAAAGAAAAATATTTCCAATAGTGAGCGTGCGTGACCACCGCCACCAGAGGGTGAAAAAGATCAGCAAAGAGGTCAGGAACCAGGTTTCTGAGTAGAGATAGGAGGAGAGCATGTGTATAGCGGTATTAATGCTCAGTGATGCGGTAATCAGCACTGCAAGGAGTCTGTTTCCAGCGCGCCGATAGAGCTCCATAGAGAAAAAGTATAGTGCCGTGAAAAATGCGATGAGCAGGGCTGCTTTCAGCATCGCCCACTGTGCTCCCGCAAGTGCGTAGAAGCCTGCGATAAGAAGGGGAAACCCGGGAGGCCACCAGAGCCCGTGAGGATTACCGGGAATCGAAATGTCGCTGAATCCATGCCCGGTTGCCAGAGACATGCCGAGGATCGCGTAATGGGTGCTGTCACCAGCCTGATGCAGCCGGGCGGAGAAAGAAAAGAGAAACACTCCTAATGCGGCGCAAAAGATAATCCCTGCACAGAGGAGGTGAAAACGAAATGAAGGGTGTGATTTAATGGGTGTATGCAACATCTTGATATGTATTCGAAAAAATGTGACACAGGGATCATTCGCCCGTAGTATTCATATCGACACCGCAATTGCAGCCCGGCCCGGTATTGGTATGTCACTATAAGTGCGCAGTCTAATTCGGAAAAAAGGGCAAAGCAGCGATATCGGCGCACGCAGATGTCGTCTTTTAGCGTAATCAGTAAAACTGGATCAGTTTCTTAATCACATTGAACTCCTTAATATGATCATCCCAACCGTTTTGCGGATGCTGAAACGTAACAAAAATCCTGGTGTTGTTATGGACAGTGAATACAAGCTGATTCTTTGTCAGTTTTCCGGTTAGATCGGTGATATATTCGATTGTAGCGAGTTCATATTGCCCTGAGGTGTAAAAAGCGAACGAGCCGGGCAGTATATGATCGAATCCCGCAGTGTTGTTTTGCACATACCCCTTGACAAACACCTCCCTTTCCGCAATCTGGGTATCGTGTGAACGAAGTTCAGCCATTACGCGCGGCCAGTTACTGGTGCGCCCGACCGCCACAAAATCTTTCGGCATTTCAGGCGGTACCGTAAACGTGTCCGGGATTTCCCTGAAGTATTTCGGAAACCATATTCTGAGTCCGGAAAGGTCATCGTTCCATTGCTGGAACACCGAATTGACCTGGCTCTTGTCTATCTCTACCGGTGTAGTGGTTCCCTTTTCCAAAACTTCTATGTGCTCTGCGGTCCATAGTGGAATGGTATTCGTTTCGGCTGAAAGCACGATCTGCGCTTCTCCGGGGGGGAGATTGCCGATACGAGCATATCCCTCCTGATAGCCATATGCCATATGGTGCTCTTCATTGCCGTTGACATCTATGGTTATTACCATATTTTCGCAGTTGTTTTCGATGTGTGGAGCAACGGCATCCTGTGCGATAATTGCCACCGATGCGCCATTCCGGACTGATGAGGAGGACGTAAGAAGATCGCTGCATCCCATACCGACGGCGAGTATCCCGGCAACGGCCATACAAATAATATTCCTTCGATTCGATATTACCATAGGACCTCCACCTCCGCATTGTCATTGTTTTCTGAATCAGAATTCTGTACAATCAGATACGTAATACCGCCTGCAACGGCAAGCGTGCCCACGCCGATGCCGGTAAACAACAGCGCACCGGAGCGGTTTTGGAAATTGCGTTCCTTAAACGAGGTTTTTTCCCCTGTGAGTTTTTTTGCGACTATTTTCATTTCCTGTGTCAGCAAATCTTCTATAGGTCCGGTATAATTATGAGAAACACTGGAGATGATTTTTCCCGACTCGACTGAAATGATCCTTGCGGTTATGCTGTAGGCATGGCCCACTTTGCCGATGGTTCCCGCAATGATCTGTTCAATTCCCAGCATCTGTCCCATCTGCACGAGGCACTCCTTTTCATTACATGCGCCGCTTTGCTGAAAAGCCTGTTCTTTGAGTATCTCGTCCATCTGCGAACGCTCCATTACTTCGAACGAGTCCATGTTCATGAGCTCGGTTCGCAGCACCTCAGAAAGTGTGGCCACTTCGTGTTCGGAAACGCCCTGGGCGGTGAATGGTTTGACCGCTACAGTGGGGAGCGTTTGTGCACCGGACCGGGTTGTCACCACACATACGATGAATAACGCCAGGAGAATGACGAAGAGACTAAGGCGGGGTCTGTACATATACATTCCTTTTTTGCCGGTAAAAAACAGCTGATCTATACGGAATTTAATTGTACAACAAAATAAATAATAATGCAACATAATAATGCGGGGGTACCGGTTTTTGAGGCGGCCGTGCACCGTGACCCCGGAACGCAGCGGCTTACTCCCCAGATACCCCTCAACGTGGTTGTCGCATTTCTCATTCAGGGGGAAAAAGTATCGGTGCTGTGGTGTGTGTGAAAGGCGAGGGCGCTCGATTCAGATAAAAAGATAACCCGCATCTACAGGCTTAAACGGACCCTGAGGAAAGCCGAGCGTTATGTGTCGGGAATCATAACTTCGTATCATCTTCTTATCCTGCCCGGCAAGTCCATCCCTTTACCTTGGTGAATCCATCGAATACAATACCCTCACCGCGCCCCTTTACCGGTAAGTACGACATAGATGGTTCGAATGAGTATCTTTAAATCAAGACTCAGTGACATATTGTTAAAGTAGTAGAGGTCATAGCGCACCTTTTCCTTGACATCTTCAATGGTTTCGTCGTATTTATGCTTAACCTGGGCCCAGCCGGTAATACCGGGCTTCATTTTAAGTCTTCGTACATACCACGGGATCTCTTTTTTAAGCTCCTCGATAAACTCCGGACGTTCCGGACGAGGGCCTACGAGTGACATTTCCCCTTTGAGTACGTTTATGAACTGTGGTAATTCGTCAATACGCGTTTTGCGCATGAATCTGCCGACAGGTGTTATCCGTGGATCGTTTTCAGTTGCCCACTGTGCACCCTTGCTATCTTCAGCATCGATATACATCGATCTGAACTTAACGAGGGTAAAATTTGTGCCGTTTTGTCCCACCCGTGTCTGCTTGTAAAGGGCGGGTCCGGGAGTGGTTAGTCTGACAAGTGCGCCGAAAAGCAAAAGGACGGGCGCACCGAGTATAAGTACGATAAGAGAGATAATGATGTCAATTATGCGCTTGATCTGTGCCTGCCATGCCGGCATGTGCTGCTGCAGCAGCACAATGAGCGGAACACCGAATATCTGATTGGTATTGAAGTGGCCCGCAATAACATCCATAAGGGATGGGACCATGTAAATAGTTACCTGACCGTTGCCGCAATAATCGATAATTTTCAGAATTTCATTTGCAGAGGTAGTGAGATGTGATATGATGATGCCGCTTATCTGATGCTGCGAGACTGCATTCGGAATATCAGAGAAAGTCCCGAGTACGGGATAGCCGTAATAATCAGTATTTTTTTTCCGCCCGTCATCATCGATAAATCCAACCACACGGTATCCGAGTTTGGGATATCGGGTAATGTTATCGAGGATTTCCTTTCCGGAGTTGTTGGCGCCAATGATAAGGACCTTGCTGACCCCGATGCCTCTGATAAAAAGTCTGCTGAAAAGACTGTGAATCGCGAATCGGTGGAGTGTGGCAAATATGAGCATGCTAAGCCCGTACGTGCCGAGAATAGCGACCTTTCTGGATGCAAATACACCGGTACGGGTTCCCTGTACGGCAAAATCGACGATTTCTTCGGCGCTGACCAGGAAAAAGAGGCCCAGAATACCGATCGCAATACACCTGAATATAACGAAGAATTCATCGAGTCGCGACTCTTTATGCCACTCGCGGTAGAGCCCGTTAAAAAAGAAAATGAGCAGCCATCCGAACATCAGCACGAGCATGGGATTGACAAAAAGTGCAATCGATATTTCGTCATTCGTGCATTCGGGGAAATAGCCGCTTTTGTACCTCAGCCAGAAGGTCGCAATGAATGCGACATTGATGAATATGGCATCGAAAAAAAAGGTGAGCGGTTTTTCCAGAACGCGTATTGACATAACGTAAAGAGGACGCCCCCGGTAATTCATAGCGTCCGGTTATGCGTGTAAAAAAATGTAGTTCCGACCGTTATGTGCAATAACGTGTATTCGTCTCATTTACAAGTGCTCAACAGCCGGATTTAATAACCCGTATTATAATACTACGATTATGGCAATGTAAAATTGCCCCGGATAAATGAATCGAAAAGCGTCTCCCCCGTATATTCCGAGGTGATGGAGACGTCATTTTCCGAATATCGAATCGATCCGTCCACAGTAATACCGGGCCCGCATATACCGAAGGGAACAGAAACCGAATCGTGCGTCATTGTTTCAAGCGGTGTTGCATGGTCCGGAAGCACACACATCCGAAGCTCGTCTGATGACGAAACCATGTCGAGTACCGGTGAGACGACATTGGTGTCGAATTCTTTTATTGCGCTGCATTTTTTTTCAACAGAACCTTCGTGTGAGGTTTCATCGGGTGCCTCAACATGCAGGTAGACAAAGTTATGATCCTGCAGCACCTTTTCTGCTTCACTCAGCTTGCCTGCGTAATTTGTATGCAGATATCCGGTGGCACCTTCTATATACGGCGCGGCAAGTCCCGAAAGCACACCGAGCCCCTTGACAAGGTTCACCGCGGTTATTGCCGAACCGTTAAGTCCGTATCTTTGAGACAATGATGGAAGCTGAAGCGCCCTGCCGTTACCCCAGAGCCATATATCGCTTACCGGTGTTTCTCCGCGATCACGGCGTTTTTTATTAATCGCGGCATTACGAAGAAGCTCGTGTGCGTTACGGGAGAGCTCATGCAAAATATCGCTGCCTTTGCCGGACGGAAGGTAGGAATCGACAGCACGACCCGATATGTCGTGGGGGGGAGTGCATTTCAAATCATCGTTGCAGCCGTGAAGGACTATCAGATGCCGGTAACTGGTCCCGAAATGGAACGTGACTCTGTCGCTGTCAAGATGTGCGGCAAGAAGCTCTAAAACTTCCCGCGCATCATCATCCCCGATATGGCCGGCTGAATAGTCCCGCATGATCGAGTCCTCTATATGGACAAGATTGCACCGCAGCGCGATATCGCCTTCTCCAAGCTCGATCCCCATACCTGCGGCTTCTATAGGCGCCCGACCCGTATAATAACGTGCAGGGTCGTAGCCCAGAAGCGACATGTTGGCAACGTCACTGCCGGGAGCCATTCCCCGGGGAACGGTACGTACTTTACCGCTTAGACCGCGTCGTACTACTTCATCAAGTCCGGGAGTATCGACATATTCAAGTGGTGTTTTTCCGCCGAGCGAATCGACGGGCCGGTCGGCCATTCCGTCGCCCACACAAATTATATACTTCATAAGGATGTCGCCTTATGTGTAACGCGTGTTCAGGAATTCTTTTCTATATAATCGACAAGTGTGTCGAGATCCGCTTTGAGACGTGTGGGGCAGTTGTTAAGCCCGCACGGATCGATTTTCTGTGTACCGGTAACACTGCTGGTGCGTTGGGGGTCGAGATACAACTCGTCTTTGTGAAAATCGACGGTGTAGTCGGGATCCTTCAGCAGATGACCGGTAAGTATGCATACTGCGGTTTCGTCTTTCTTAATTATCCCTTTGGCAGCCAGTTTACGGCATCCTGCTACAGTCGTGGCCGAGGCCGGCTCGCTGCCGATACCGTCCCTGCCGATATGCTGTTTTGCGGCCGCGATTTCGCTTTCGGTCACCTCGTCGACCACGCCGTTGGAGAGTTCGATTGCATGCAGCGCTTTCTCCCAGCTGACAGGGTTGCCTATTTTTATCGCCGTGGCACGGGTTTTTGCCCGTACAGGGGTAAGGTCCCCGGTTCCGTTTACATACGAAGTAAAGAGTGGGTTTGCGCCTTCCGCCTGAATAATGGCGATACGCGGCATTTTATCGATGAAATTGCTTGCATACAGCTCTTCGAACGCTTTGCCGAAGCTGCTCGAATTGCCGAGATTGCCCCCCGGAACCACAATCCAGTCGGGGACCTGCCAGTCGAGCTGGTGCAGCAGCTCTATCATGATGGTCTTCTGCCCTTCGATACGAAACGGGTTGATCGAATTGAGCAGATAGATATTATGGGATGAGCAAATCTGTTGCACCAGCTCCATGGCCTTATCGAAATCACCTTCGATCTCTACTGTTTTTGCACCAAACTCAAGCGCCTGGGACAGCTTTCCAAATGCGATCTGGCCCTGGGGAATGAATACGAAACTGCTCATCCCCGCACGGGCCGCATACGCGGCCATGGACGCGGATGTGTTTCCGGTAGAGGCACATGCGACTACATGCGCACCGATTTTTTGCGCCATGGTGACGGCTGTGGTCATGCCGTTATCCTTGAACGATCCGGTTGGGTTCTGTCCCTGGTGTTTTGCATAGAGGTGTTCCATGTCCGCATATGAAGCACACTTCGGCATGTCATACAATGGGGTATTCCCTTCCTGTATAGTCACGATAGAGTTGTAAGGTGCATATGCGGAAAGGAATTCCCGGTAACGCCATACTCCGCTGAGATCGAGCGGATTGTGGGAAAATTTACGTACATCGAACACTTTCTGCAGTTTTTCCCGTGTTTCGGCGGTAAACCGTGGAAGAGGATTTACCACTTCGAGCAGTTTTCCGTCGTCGCTTTTATAGCGATTTTCCTTGAGTGAATACGTCTGCTCGGGAGTGACACCGAAGGTTCGTAAATATGCATGTTTCATGGGGGGCCTTTAATCCTCGATAAATATCAGCTGCGTCTTTTGTTTAATAAAGCTCTCTTTTTCTATTTCGCCAAGCGCGGTATCGAGATCCGCCTTCTGCGCGCGATGGGTTAAAATAATTACCGGCACGGAGGTGTGTGAAAAACCCTCCTTTTGAAGTACAGAGGCGATCGATATGGAATGTGTCGAAAAAACCGATGCGATTTTCGCGAGCACTCCGGGACGGTCTTCAACCGTAAACCGCAGGTAGAAACGAGATGAGACCGAGGTGACCGGTGTAGTCGAAAGCTCATTATCCGCGGTGTAAAAGAATGTGTCGTCCCTGCGGTGATACTCCTGTGAATAAAGACCATGTATCGCGTCCATACAGTCACCAATAACTGCAGATGCAGTCGGCATTTCTCCCGCGCCTTTGCCGTACACCAGAAGGTCATCCACTGCATCTGCATTAAAAAGCACGGCATTGAATTCATCCGATACCGAAGCAAGGATATGATTGACAGGCATCATAACCGGGCACACACGTGCTTCTACGTCCGCATCGCCGCCTTCTCTCTTTATGACGCCAAGCAGTTTGATCCGGTAGCCTGCTTCGGAGGCAAACTGGATATCGTCTCTGGTTATTTCGGTGATGCCGCGAATATCGACCTTATCAAACGGTATATATCCCCTGAAGGCGAGACTCGCCATAATCGCGACTTTGTGTCCGGCATCCCCGCCGTTTATGTCGAGATCGGGATCGGCTTCGGCAAAGCCTCTTTCCTGTGCCTGTGTGAGTGCCTCTTCAAACGTGCAGCCGTGTACCTCCATCTGCGTCAGGATGTAGTTGCATGTTCCGTTGATAATCGCACGGATCGAACGTATCGTGTTGCCAATGAGTGTTTCCCTGATTGTTTTTATTACCGGCATGCCACCCCCGACCGCTGCTTCGTAAAAAAGCGATACATTGTTCTGTGCAGCGATCGCGAACAACTCCGGTCCGTACTCGGCGATAAGGGCTTTGTTCGCAGTCACGACCGTTTTCTTATTTTTGAGTGCCTTGATGATGATGGCCCGTGCTGCATTGATACCGCCGATCAGCTCGATAACGATATTTATCTCCGGATCATCGAGTATCTGCTGTGCATCCTCCACACAGCGTGATGCATCAATGGGCAGTGCGTCCAGTCGCTGCCGGTCTTTGTCCGCAACTTTCTTAAGCAGTACCGGGGTACCGAGCCTGTCCCTGAAATAAGCCGATTTTGACTCCAGTATCTTTACCACACCGGTACCGATTGTTCCTGCGCCGATACAACCAATGCAAATCTGCTTCATCGTCTACAACCTTTTTTTGTCCTGAATCGAGCGATGCTGCGCTAGGCTTCCGCTGAACTCCGCACTCTTGTTTGTATTCACCGATCTCATACATCACAAGGAGTTTCAACGATCTTTTTGAAACACCACAGTAGTCGGGTTTACCGCGTTAGCCGTCTGAACGGTCTCTCAGTCAGGGTGAATATTATTCTTCATTGAATTTTTCTTCAAACAGTCGGATTACCGCATCCACCGCTTCCTGCTCATCATTCCCGTCCGCCTTGACCGTCACCTGAGACCCTTTGTCCGCAGCGAGCATCATGACATTCATAATGCTTTTCGCATCGGCGGAAACCCCGTCTTTTTCAAGGGTCACTTCTGAGGAATGACGGTTTGCCGCTTCGACAATAAGAGATGCCGGGCGTGCGTGTATGCCGAGACTGTTTATCACTGTAACGTTTTTTTCTGTCATGATAGCGTACGGCAGGTAGTTACCAGCCGAGTTTTATCTTAACTTTCATCCCTTTGCGGCGTATCTGAGCAGCAAGAGAATCGAGGTTCGTGATTGATTCTTTTAATCCAGAGTAGAGCTGCTCGTCTTCCATCAGTTTTCCCATGGTACCCTCTCCGTTTTCAATGGCCCGGGTAATGCTCTTGAGTGACCCGGTCACCGAATCGATATCGGAGGTAAGCCGGGTAACCTTCGACGAAATGGTTTTGAGATTCGTGATAGAGGTGTCTATGTCGTCTTTGTTGGTGTCGACCAGGTATTTGATGTCGGTCGAGACTGCCTCGATGTTTCGGATCGCTTCATCAATCGTATATTTATGTTCCTGGACGAGGTTGTCCGCGACCTCGGTTACCGAATTGAGCCGGTAGACAATACGGTTGAACTGTTGCGTAAAAGAGGGTGCACCGACAGTGGAATCAACCACCCCGGTGATCTGTGCAAGAAGCAGTTCCACATCGCCGAGAATGGTACCGAGCATGCCCATCGCTTCTGCGATTCCGGTATCGAACATTCCGGGAATGTGAGGCCTGTTTTCTCCGGGCGTAAATGCGGTCCCTTTGGAGGAGAGTTCGATTCCGATCGCACGCTCTCCCATAATTCCGACGTTCTGAACACGAACGAGAGAGGAATCGGTAAGGCGAATCCCCTTATCCACGTTTATCAGTACCAGCACTGAATCCCGATAGAGACTGATGCGTTTAACCGCGCCTTTCTGGACGCCGTTGACCATTACGGGATCCCCCTTCTGAAGCGTGCTGACATTGGGAAAGAGTACCGAATAGGTAACCCGAGAGCGCGATACGTTAACCTCTTTGAGCCACAGTACACCCCCAATGAGGATACAGAGTGCCACGAGAATCGTGGCGCCGACGAGAAGTTCGGTACGTTTGTTTTGATTCATAGAAAGCCGCCTTTAGCACGTGTAGTAACGTACGCAGATACAGGTGATCGGACAATTGTGATATATATACAATATTCCCTCCATCGTATGCAACCGTTTACAGGTGTGCTACGCGGTAAGCTTGTATGGTGACGAATTTATTTTTTTTGTTTTTCCTTTATTTTTTTTAGTTGTCGCTCCGCCTTCTCGATTGCTTCGTCCAATGCGGCGCCCCATTTTTTTGCGGCTGCGTGAGCGGTTATTTCATGATCGTTGAGGTGGGCGACTATTTCGACCGTTTCTTCAACTCCTTCAGTGTCCAGTATGACATGACAGGTGGTGATTTTATTGGAATATTTGGTAAGTTTATCCAGTTCTGCGGCAATAAAATCCTTGATTTCCGGGGTTGTCTTGATGTGTTTGCTTCGGTTGGTAAATTGCATTTCCATGAGATGACTCCTTTATAATAGTGAGCAATAAACCTTACTACAATTATTATCTGTGTTTGGAATGCATCGCTTGTATGGCTTCGTCCGCTTTGTATGAGCTGCGTACAAACGGTGCAGAATAGACAAACGAAAAACCGATATCGGATGCCAGTTTTTTATATCGTTCGAACTGTGACGGATGAATGTACTCCGCAACGGGCAGCCGGCCGGCCTCGGGCTGAAGGTACTGGCCGATCGTGAGGATATCGCAGCCTGCACGATACAGTCGCTGCAATACATCCACCACTTCATCCTCTGTTTCCCCGAGTCCCACCATTATGCCCGATTTAATCCGCTCACGTCCCAGACGGGTCGCAGCAAACGAGAGGACATCGAGCGAACGCTCGAATATCGCATCCGGTCGTGCACGGGGATACAGGCGCGGTACAGTTTCGACATTATGATTGAAAATATCGCATCCGCACGTACATGCCGTGGCAAGAGGACCGGTTTCGCCGCCAAAATCGGGGACCAGAATTTCGACCGTAACACCGGGCAACTGCTCATGCAGGGTGCGTACCACTGCGGCAAAGTGAGCCGCTCCGCCGTCGGCAAGATCGTCACGGGTTACGGAGGTGATAACCACGTGTTTGAGTTGAAGCTGGCGTACCGATTCCACGAGCCGGTGCGGCTCGCTCGCGTCGGGCGGCTGCGGCCTTCCCGTTCTGACACTGCAGAACGCGCAGTCACGGGTACATACGTCCCCCAGAATCATGAAGGTGGCGCATCCCCTGCAAAAGCATTCCGCGCGATTGGGGCATTTCGCTTCCTGGCAGACCGTATGCAGGTTATGCTGCGAAAGATTGTGTATGACACTAGACTTTTTCCCGCTTCGCGGGATAGGGCGCTTAAGCCATTCCGGCATTTTAGGCGTATTCACTCTGCTACTGCTCCTGGACTGCGACATATTGTCTGTACGTTTCATGTATCAGTTCTGCAGGTGATTCTGGCGGATACGTGCAGGCAGAATTTTGAGCTGCTCTCTGTATTTGGCAACGGTGCGTCGTGCGGCCTGCAGGCCTTCTTTTTTGAGGAGATCGGCGATTTTCTGATCCGAAAGCGGTTTTTTCGGGTCTTCGTTCTCTATGAGTTCACGTATGTTGCTGCGGATGCGTTCAGCGGAGACTTCACCCCCGTTCTGACCATGTGAATTCATCGCTTCGGTGAAAAAATACCTGAGTTCGAATATTCCGTGTTCGGTCTGCACATATTTGTTGTTGGCCACGCGACTGATAGTGGAGGTGTGCATTTCGACCTTTCCGGCGATATCTTCCATCCGCAGGGGATTGAGGTTGGGCGGTCCTTTCTCGAAAAATTCTCTTTGTGCATCGATGATTGCTTTCATCACCCGAATCATCGTCCCTTTTCTCTGTTCGATTGCACGCAGTATCCATCGTGCACGCTGCAACTTGTCGTTGATATATTTCTTAAACGATTGTGAGGTGTCCTTATTCTGCTGTACGGTTTCCAGATACGACTGGTTTATATAAAGCGTGGGAACCGATGGATCGTTGAGTATCGGTACGAAATCTCCGTCTATGCGCGTTACGATCAGGTCAGGAATTACATTCTGCGTGTTGCCGTCCGAGATAGTGAATCCCGGCTTTGGATGCAATAACTTGATTACCGCTATTGCATCGTAGATATCCCGGGAGGTTACCCCCAGGGCATTTGCAAGATCGGGTATCTTGAACTTCTGAAACAGATCCCATTTTTCCTCCAGAATCCGTCTGGACAATTCGTGGGCAGCGATCCCCTTTGCCTTGAGCTGCAGCAGAAGACATTCACGCAGATCCCGTGCACCTACCCCCGGCGGATCGAGTTCCCACACGACCGCCAGCGCCTCTTCGATCTCTTCTAGGGGCTTGTGCAGATAGGAGGCGATTTCCTCCAGCGGCGTTTTCAGGTAGCCGTCCGGTTCGATCGATGCGATGAGAAACTGGGCAATCGAATAAAGATGCTCGGGTATTTTGCGCTCCGAAAGCTGCGTGTCAAGGTGTTCGTACAGGGTAGTCGTATAGACATTCTGCCGCTGCAGAGTATTCTCTTCGCTTCTGTCGGGCTGAGATAAATCGTCGCGTTCACCGATATCGTAGCCGTCTTCCATGTACTCCTGCCAGTCGATGGCATCCTCGTCGACTTCGAGTTCCCCATCCTCGTTTTCTTCGCCGGTCTCCTGCTCCTCAAGTGCATCCTGCTGCTGCGCCTCATCTTCCTCAGCCATCTCGAGGAGGGGATTTTCCTGCAGCTCATGCTGGAGTATCTGCTCCAGCTGCAGTACATTCATCTGCAGCATGCCCAGTGACTGTATCATCTGGGGCGAAAGTTTCTGCTGCATTTTCAGAGATGTCTGCAAACCCATTTGCATTGTGACAATCCTTTTTCCTACACCTGTCAACGTCTCGCCGCTCTATTCAAAATAGTGTTTCTCCGACGTGAATGCAACCCGTAATATCACGCATTGGCAGGGACGTCGCTCACGAAGGGGGCACGGTTATTATGCCCCGTCAATTCAGCTGAAAACGCTGGCCGAGATAAATTCTGCGCGCATCCGGATTGTTTACGAGTTCGTCCACCGTACCCGAAATCAATATGTTACCCTCGTTCATGATATACGCCCTGTCGGTGATCGAAAGGGTGTCCCGCACATTATGATCGGTAATGAGTACACCGTAGCCTTTTTCCCTGAGCTCGCGCACGATCGACTGAATGTCCTCGATTGCGATAGGATCGATCCCCGCAAAAGGCTCGTCAAGAAGGATAAAATCGGGCTCTATGGCGAGCGCACGCGCAATTTCGACGCGCCTTCTCTCTCCACCCGAGAGTGTGTAGGCAGGCTGGTGCTGCAGGGATGTTACCTGCAGATCGTCCAGAAGCTTATACGCTTTTTTCTTTCTTTCCCGCTGTGACATCTGTTGCGTCTCGAGAATCGCGAGGATATTGTCAAGCACCGATAACTGCCGGAAAATGGATGCTTCCTGCGGAAGATAGCCTATTCCCATGCGTGCGCGTATATGCATCGGCTTTTTCGATACATCGTTGCCGTCCAGAAAAATTTTCCCTTTATTGGCGCCTATCATACCCACGATCATGTAAAACGTGGTTGTCTTGCCGGCACCGTTGGGGCCCAGCAGACCGACGATCTCTCCGGTATGTACCGAAATCGATACCGAATCGACCACATTCCTTTTGCTGTACTTTTTTACCAGGTTTTCGGTAGTGATTTTTCGTGCGTTTTTTTTTGTATCCATAGTCTGTGCATTCGGCTACTGCGGTATGTAACGTCCGCGAACATCGCCGCTCAATCGCAGTCTGCGCGCTTTCCCGCTCGAAAACCATACCGAGAGGGAATCACCCGACGCGGTAGTACGCGCGGTAATCGTATCCTGCGAAGAACGGGTATAATAGAGACAGCGCGCATTACCCACCACATTTGCGCGTTGTGCATTGCCTTGTTCTCCAAACAGCATGACCATCTGTTTTCCGGAGACGGTATTTGCATTGCTCGTGTCCCGGTCGACATCATACGTGCTTTTCATGTTGTCGTAAAGCCAGGCCGTGTCGAACCGGCCTGCATCGGTAAACCGTATAAAAATACTGTCTGCCCACAGATTCGTGACGGATACAAGCGAATCTCGGGTTGTGTTCCCCCCGGATGGTCTCCTGCCGGAGGTGTCCGTATAGTCATAATAGATGCCGTGCGCGCGTCCGTGTACCGAAAGCGCCTCGAGCGTGTCGTGTGAAAAGAAAAGATCGAGCGAGTCCCCGCTGAGCAGATTCTCCTCATGGTAGACATGCGGCATTCCGTGCAGTGCCACGTGGCCCGACTGTGTATCGTATTCCCCCCGGCCCGCATGCGCACGAAGTTTTCCTTTTTCGATGGTGAGATCGTCTTCGGCGTACACTCTGGCAAGGGAGTCGTTATATTTCATGGTCGAAGAGCTGATGACCAGGCTTTCAGCCGCCGCGGTATCGATACGTACGAACCGTGGACTGCCGGTCAGGGTAACGATTCGGGAGGGCAGATGGTATCGGCACCGGTTTCCACGTATGGTAATCCGTTCCATAGTATCGGCAAAGCGAACACTGCCGTATCCGGTTACGGTTCTGGTACGTTTCAGATAGGTGAGCCGTTCGCAGGAGAGAGTCTGTGCCGCGCGTTGTATGGCCACTCCATTAAAAAACCGGACTTCTCCGCGGCTTCGCCACCATTTTGCCCTGCTGCACGAGATGCTGAAATCACCGTATTCAAACACCACACTGTCCTGCAAAATGGTAATAATTTCGTTGCCGTGACGCGTACCGCTGCTGCGACCCGCATGACGAAGCCTGAGAGTCGTAGAGTCGGCCGCATGCGCATCGATGAGGCAGGGTTCGATACTCAGAAAGAGCAGACACAGGGTCATGAATATGTATTTGCCGGCGGATGTGTCCCGGCCGGACGAATCCGGGCACCAGTCGTTGTCATGTATGAAAGGCGTTAAAGACATCCGGTGTTACTCCATCAGGTTCTCTTGTTGCATGCGTCGTTCGAACCTGGGAAAGGAGCCACTCACATTTTCGTGAAATTCCCACCGGGTAAAGGATTCGTTTGCCGTGAGGCCCTTGCCGCGCATCACATCGCCGAGCGAGGTTTTAATTTCGACATAGGAGTCGGACGTGATCTCGTGTGTTTTCTGATTCCACGTGAGTGATTGTGCGCGTATCACGAGAGAGTCGGGAGTCCATACATGGACATTTCCCCATACACGAAAGCGGGTGTTCGCGGCGTTTGTCCGGCCCGAGTCGGCGATGATTCTTGAGGAACTGTCGCCGTCTTCGCTGTAAAGACGCAGATAGACCGGGGTTGCACGGGTGTCCCCATTTTTGCCCATGGTGCGCAGTATCTGCGAGGAATTCAGTCGCCATTTCAACTGTTGTTTTTCATAGTAGCGGATCGTACACCCCTGGATGGTCTGCTGTGCAGCACCCACTGTATCCTGCGCTACGGGGATATTGCTCTCTTTTCTGGTGCACATGGTGAATGTGGCGCATACCACTGCGAAAAGCACTATAATTGAGCGACCAGAAAGATGTCCGGGGGAAAAAAACATGTTCATGGGACTGGTACTGTCTGTTATGTATTGTCAGCGAACGAACCGAATGTACGGTCCGAAGCAGTAAGTGCATGGGTATATGTACCCATTTAAAAATACATGCATTCACCGGGCAAAGGCAATTCCCGCATACGAAGTCTGACGCTATCGGAGTATATGAGATATTCGTGGGAAACAGGCTGATTATTTACACCTGAATTGAGTGATTGTGCTGATGAAAGATGTTGCCATCCGCAATGGAAGCAACATCTGAGAACTTCGCTTTGTGGGGTTTTCGTTTCCAGCGATCGTGCATCCACACCCACTGATCGGGATGGCGCACGATTGCGGCGCTAAGTACGTTGTTAACGCGTTGTACATTGCGTACCAGATCGTGTGTCGTATTTGTACCCTGTTGCAGCGCAATGCGGTCGCTTATGTAAATATCGTGAGTATGATCGGGCCTGCGTATGGTCCAGGTGACAAAAAGCGGAATGTGATATTTCATCGCGATTTTTACCGCCCCCGAAGGTGTATAGGCAATACGCCCCAGAAACCGTGCAAACACGCTTTCGACACGCGTATCCTGATCGATCAGCACCCCGAGTATCTCTCCGCCGCGAAGCCGTGTGAGAATCGTACGAACCGATACACTACGATGCAGGTAATCGATGGTGGGCGTATGGCGCATGTTGGATATAAGTGTGTCGAGGCGTTCGTCGTAGAGCCGTTTTCCGAGTGCGAAACCACGATACCCTTTTCTCGCGAATGCGGGCATGAGCAGCTCGAAACAGCCGACGTGACCGGTAATCATGACGATCCCCCTGCCTTCTGCATACGCCTGTCGAAAGGGGACTTCGTTGTGCATACGCACCGTGCGCAGAAAAAAGTTGTTGTCGCGCGTCTGCAGATGTATGGCGTCAAAGATATTGCGGCCCAGTTGTCTGTAGATACATGTTGAGAGATGACTGATCTGTTGTGAAGTAAGGCGGGATGCAAAAAAACACTGCAGGTTGCGCCGCATGATGCGGTTTTCCTTAAGCGGGAGCCATGCCACACATCGTGCCGCCGCGGCGAACAGAAAGAGCCCGGCACTGCGCGGCAGCAGCCGCGCTGCATGCATGAGCATGAGCGCGCCCAGCCAGGCCCCGGTGTTTTTTGTATACTTCCGGGCTTTTTTTATACGTTTCATCGCCGTCTCAGTCGGCCTTTTCAAGCCGCAGTGTCACCGACTCTCCGTGAATATCGACCTGCACGCCGTTCGTACTCTCGTCCGGTTCAATTGAGATGCAAAGCGTTTCGTTTTTCACGTATTCGAGATGCGTTCGCACCGCATCCCGTATATCCTGTCCCGCAGCGAAGCGGATATGTATACGATCGCTTACCTCAAAGCCGTTTTCCTTGCGGGTATTCTGAACCCGATTGACGAATTCTCTTGCAAGGCCTTCGGCGCGCAGCTGCGGTGTTATTTCGGTATCAATCCCAACGGTGATCTCGCCCCTGGTTTCGACTTCGATCCCTTCTTTTTTATCACGTCGCAGCTCGATGTCGTCATATGAAACCGGATGACCGCACACGTCGATGGTTTCTCCTGCCTGCAGGCGATCGATCTGTGCACCGGAGAAAGCTTCTATGTGACCTGCCGCCTCTTTCATGCGCTTTTTGTAGATTTTTCCGAGCTTTTTGAAATTAGGCTTGGCCTGGATAGTGACAACGGCATCTTCCTTTTCACCGAAATCAACCACCCTGATGTTCAGCTCCTGCCGGATGAGAGAGACGCTCTGCGATATGAGTTCGCGTTTGTGTGCATCGGCGATAATAACAGTGAGGCGCTGCAGTGGCTGCCTGATACGAATTTCGAACCGGCTTCGCAAAGCCCGTCCCATTGCAACGATGCTGCGGATCAGCTCCATCCTGGTCTCGAGATCTTCATCCCTGAAGCGCTGTTGTGCCGAGGGAAAATCGGCCAGATGTACGCTGACATCCTCATCGGTATGCTGTGCGCCGGTAAGATTTCTGTAGACCGCGTCGGTCAGAAAGGGCAGAAAGGGCGCCATAACCTGAGAGAACTGGCGAAGTACGTAGTGAAGTACCTCGTAGGCCTGGTTCTTGTCGGTGTCGTTTTCGCTTTTCCAGAATCGGCGCCTGCTGAGGCGTATATACCAGTTGGTAAGATTATCTATAAAACTGACAAGATGCGGGACCACGCGATAGAGGTTGTAATTGTCCATTTCTTCACGCACATACGCCACGGTGTGTTCGAGAAGAGAGAGTATCCAGCGGTCGAGTTCGTTCTGCGGCCGGGGATCGGCATGCTGCGAGGGTTGCCAGCAATCGATATTCGCGTAGGTGATGAAAAACGAATATGCATTCCAGAAAGGCAGCAGTATCGCGCGATACATTTCGAGGACCCCTTCGTTGGAAAAGCGAAGTTCCTCACCCTTGACCGCAGGGGAGTTGATGAGAAAAAGCCGTAGGGCGTCCGCTCCCAGCTCATCGAGGATCTGCCGCGGCGGCACGTAGTTTTTAAGCCGTTTGGACAGTTTTTTCCCTTCCTCGGAGAGGATGATGCCGTTGACAACCACGTTCTTAAAAGCCGGTTTGCCAAAAAGTGCGGATGCCACCACTGTAAGCGTATAAAACCATCCGCGTGTCTGGTCCAGCCCTTCCGCGATAAAATCGGCGGGGAATTTCTGATCGAAATCGTTGCGGTGCTCGAAGGGGTAGTGCAGTTGTGCATACGGCATCGAACCGGATTCGAACCAGCAGTCGAGGACTTCGCTGACGCGTTCCATCGGTTTGCCGCATTCGGGACACGGTATGTCGATACGCTCGATCACGTGCCGGTGCAGATCGTCAACCGGGATGGTAGTCGATTTGAGGTTGTCAAGCCATTCAACGGGGATCCCTTTTTCTTTCAGATCATCGGCTGTGCACTCGTCAATCAGCATGCGTACCTCCTCGACTGCCTGCTGATGCAGTTGCCGTCCTTTGTGGGTGTCGCCCGAGCCGGCACGGAGGTGAAACTCCTTTATGCTGCCGATGCATTCGACATTGCCGCATTCACACCGCCAGACGGGGATGGGTGCGCCCCAGTATCTGTTACGGGCAATGTTCCAGTCGGGTGCGCTTTCGATCCCCTTGCCGAATCGTCCCTGCTTGAGATGCGCGGGGACCCAGCGGATCGATTCGTTATTGCGGCGCATGTTTTCCTTGAGCGGCTGTACATGCATGAACCAGGTAGTGATCGCTTTGTACAGAAGCGGGGTGTCACACCGATAGCAGAACGGGTACCGGTGGGTGATCGTACTGCGGTGTACCAGCCGTTTTTTCTTTTTTAACGCATCGATGAGCGCATTGTTTGCATCAAAGATATATTCACCCGCATGATCGTGAATCTCCCCGGTAAAGCGTCCCTCTTCATCGACCGGACATACAAAGGGCAGTCCGAGTCTCTGTCCAGTGGCAAAGTCGTCTTCCCCGAAGCCGGGGGCAAGGTGTACTATGCCCGTACCGTCTTCGGTGGATACGAAATCGGCACACACCACGGTGAAAAAAGATCCTTCTCTGTCGCAAAAGTAGTCAAATGGCGGCTCGTAGGTTTTGCCCTCCAGCTGTGATCCCGTAAACGTGTCGACAATTTCGTATGCCGATTCGTCTTTGTAGTACGCCTGCAATCGTTCTTTTGCGAGGATATAATACCTGCCGTTGTCCAGGACCTTGACATAGGTTATATTGTCACTTACCGCACAGGCCACATTCGACGGCAGTGTCCACGGTGTGGTGGTCCAGACCAGCAGCATGGTGTCCGGGTCGTCTTTGAGCGGGCAGGTAATGGTAATCGAGGGGTCTTTTTTATCGGCATACCCCTGGTTCACCTCGAAGTTGGACAGCGGCGTGCTGCAGCCGGGGCAGAAGGGCTGTACTTTATAGCCTTCGTAGATATGTCCTTTTTCCCATATTTGTTTGAATACCCACCAGATACTTTCCATGTAGTGTGGATCCATGGTCCGGTATTCATGTTCGAAATCGACCCAGCGTCCCATTCGCTGCACGATATCGCGCCACTGCCGGGTGTAGCGAAGCACGATCGAGCGACACGCCTCGTTGAAGATGTGTATCCCGATTTCGTCGATATCCTTTTTACCCGAAATCCGCATTTCGCCTTCGATCTCTTTTTCCACCGGCAGGCCGTGGCAGTCCCAGCCGAATTTACGTTCCACGTAATTGCCGCGCATTGTCTGGAAACGGGGAACGATATCTTTCATGGTTCCGGCAAGAAGATGGCCGTAGTGGGGAAGTCCGGTGGCAAAGGGCGGGCCGTCATAAAAGACGAACGACGGCGCCTCACGACGCTGTTCCAGCGATTTATCGAAAATCCGGTGTTCGTTCCAGTAGTCGAGGACCTGCTGTTCAATCCGGGGCAGTTGCACATCCCGGGGGATTGGGGTAAAAAAAGGCTCTCGGGAAGCCCTGTTGCTGGATGTGGAACTCATAGTGCTTCGCAAACCTTTTCGATGAGCGTGACAAGTTTGGGCTCCGCCTTGTTGGCGACAGCGATAATTTTATTGATATCCGCGGGCTCGAGTGCATCCGGAAGACACGAGTCGGTCACCACGGAGATACCAAGCGTACAAAAACCGCAGTGAACCGCCGCGATTACTTCGGGGACGGTACTCATCCCGATCACATCCGCACCAATGAGCCGAAGCATGCGGTATTCCGCCCGTGTTTCGAGATTGGGACCGGTCATTGCCGCGTAGACGCCCTTTTCGACCCGTATTGTATTGGCACGGGCCGTTTCCATGGTCAGCTCGATGAGCTTTTTTGAGTATGGTTCGCACATATCCGGATAACGCGTTCCGATACGGTTGTCGTTGTGACCGATCAGCGGGCTGTCAGACAGGAGATTGATATGGTCTTCGATCAGCATGAGGGTGCCCGGCGCAAAGTTGGGATTGAGACCGCCGCAGGCGTTGGATACCATAAGGGTATGTGCACCCAGAAACCGCATGACTCTTACCGGGAACACGACCTGTTGCAGTGTGTATCCCTCGTAGCGGTGAAACCGTCCGTGCATGGCGACGATCTTTTTGCCTTTGAGCGTACCGATGAGCAGCTCTCCGGCATGTGTCTCGAGTGTAGAGACCGGAAAATGGGGAATCTTTTCGTAGGGGATGGTCGCTTCAATTTCGATCGAATCGACCAGGCGGCTCAGGCCGGTGCCAAGAATAACCGCGTATTCCGGCTCGATAGAGGTGTGTTTTTTGATCTCTTTGATTGCGTCCTGAATCATGTTATACGTCTCTGCCATGAGATGCCTCCTGATGGATGTATCGTATACAGGTGGTGAATTATCCTGATTTAAAAAAAAGTGCGTATTCCAAAGCCCCGCGTGTACGGGGAAACGACCGATCCGGTGTATCTGCCGATACACGTGCGGTCGATGCAGACCGAAATTGTATGTACAGCTTAGCGTGTGTGCATAGACGACTCGAGGTGTTCGAATGCGTCGTTTTGTCCCATACCTGCAACCGTGACGTGCTTTATCCGGGATTTTTCTCCCCGGATAATCTGGACCGAAGATTTCGAGACCCCGAGCTTTTTTGCAAGGAATGCCACGGTACGGGCATTTGCTTTCCCTTCGTGTGCCGGGGCCGTAACGGAGACGGTCGCACTCTTTTCGCTGCGGTCGCAGCGTACTACCGCATCTTTTTTTGCATTCGGTTTACAGTGTATGGTTAACACCAGGTCGTTGCGTCTCTGTGTCATCTGCGGGTACCGCCTGCCGGTTCGCTGCAGTGAATCAAGGTTCTGCGAGTTAGAATCCCGGATACCTCAAAGGGAGATCAGGTATGATTCCGGCTGTCCGGATCCTCCGGTGGTCGCGAATCGTCGTGTACGCTGTCCATCACTTCGCTATTCGATTCCGATGCGGCATCGTGTTCGGAATTGGGTCCGGAATCGGGAGACGAAGGGTGCGCCAGTTCTCCCTCGATGGAGTTGAGAAGCTCCAGCTGTGTCTCCAGTATCGATTTGAATCTCAGCATAAAACTGTCACGCTGGTAGGTGAGCTGCGAGAGCTCTTCCTGAAGCTGGCGTACACGCTGTCTCGATTTTTCTTCGCAGGAGTTTGCGCGCACCTGCGCGTCCTTGATAATAAGCTCCGCCTCTTTCTGTGCGTTTACCTTGGATTCGTCTGTCGCTTTTTGAGCAGTGAGCAGGGTGTCGTTGAGTGTTTTTTCGATTTTTTTGTACTCGTCGAGCTGCTCTTCGAGACTGCGCACTTTATGGGTAAGTTCACTGTTTTTTTTAACCGTGGCTTCGAATTCACCTGCAACCATTTCGAGAAAACTGTTCACCTCATCGGGGTCGAATCCGCGGAATGATTTTCTGAACGGCTGTTTGCGTATATCGAGCGGAGTGATTGCCATAATTGTCTCCCACAGTCTTAAAAAATGCGTTAGCGGTTCAGTACATTAATTGAATTAAAAAACTGCGTATGAACCACAGAAGCAAAAAAACGATAATAGGTGAAAAATCTATCCCGATCTGGTTTGCGGGCAGCAGGCGTCGTATGGGCTGCAGTACCGGTTCGGTTATTTTGAGTATCCAGCGGCTGAACGGATGCGACGGATCGATATTGATCCACGACATGATAATCCGTATTACGAGGATTATTTCGTATATGCGAAAAAGAAAAAATAGCAGATTCATACTATACAGACGCCGATATCAGCGCCATCTCTTTTCTGAAGGCATGTGGTATACGCGGAATAACTGCTTATATCTCTTTAGCCTCTTCAAGCGACGAGGCGATATTGAGGACCGAGGAGAGCTTGGTTGTTTCAAACAGTTTGTTCATGTACGACTGAGAATTCGTATTGGTGTTGAGGATAATCAGGGCACCGTTTTTGGTTTCGAGTGCTTTGTGGAAGTAAATCAACACACCGAGTCCGTGACTGTCGATAAAATCGGCTTTGGTGATATCGACGATGATTCTGGTATTTCCCGCATGTTCGAGATCATTGAGCTTCTGCTGGAGTCTGCTGTTGTCTTCTTCCCGGATTCTCCCCTTTACTTCAAGACAGGGTGTATTTTCGTAATACGTGGCGTTGACTTCTTCTATCATTACAGTATTACCTCCTGTGCGCATGAAAAAACAGGGAATTTCGCACACCGTGCGTGGTTCCCCGATTTATTTTTCAGCGAAGGTGAGCCGGATTCGCCGGCCTCAGAATTTGCCTGACCGGGGGCGTCGATCCGGTTATGTGGATTACGCCCGGATATCCGGATATCGGGCGTAACGGATTATTTCAAAAATAATATATGAGCTGTGCATCCGTCGCACGCCGCACACGCATAAGGAGTCGCTATGCAGCTGAGCAAAGAAGACGTAATTTCATATGCAACACGGTATATTTCGCAGGACGATATTACCGATTTCCCGGGCCCCCGTGATCTTTTTGCGCTTATGCAGAGAGAAAAAGAGACCGTCCGCACAGCCGATGACGGTTCCGGGGATACATCCGCTGATCCGTCCGACTGGCAGTTTATGGGCTATGGCCTCTGTCTGGGATATCAGACAGACGAAGAGGCAAAGCCGGCGGGTAAATGGGTGTGGTTTTCTTATCTCTATCTGGGGACCTGGCCGCCGATAAAACAGCACATGCGCCTGCAGCCGCCGCATGTGGTACTCGGGCGCTTCAGTACCAGTGATCGAAGCAAAGAGGTGAAAATAGAGAAGATCGACCCGGAGACTGCAGCCGATATAGATTCCGATATGGAGAAGCCGGACCGGAAGGCGCGTGCCGGATCGACAACGGGCACAAAAAGCGATACTGCCACGCAGCAGAAAGAGTCGTCTGTGCCGGGGTCTGAGGCGGACC
Source organism: uncultured Fibrobacterota bacterium (assembly GCA_964589825.1). Lineage (GTDB taxonomy): Bacteria > Fibrobacterota > Chitinivibrionia > Chitinivibrionales > WJKA01 > CAZPUS01. The sequence goes on from CAZPUS010000024.1 coordinate 24,751, forward strand.
GGGATGCGGATGATGAGGGTGAGGACAATATTCTTACGTTTCCGGGGAAGAAATAGGGGGGGTAAAAGATTATCACACGGTACGTTATACGCTGTCGACCAGTACCACAAGGTGGAGAAAAGGCTGCCTGAATCAATTACCGGATATGTCCATACACACCATTTGGCAATTTCTTACGAATGCGGGGGTATATCTTTCTTATCAGGCACAGGCAGAAAGTGCGTGGTGTTGGGCGGCATCTATGGATATGGCGACGTTCCCCCCGTTTTGTATCACATCCGCAATGAGGGTGTTAATGGTATAGTAATAACAAATAGCCATAGATGCGCGCAGTATTCAGGAGAGTGATCTGTTCGAATACAGCGTGGAATCGCACGACTGGACAGAGCAGTGCGTTGCGGTGGCAACGGTGAAATCACCGGGGTTCGGAAAAGCGAAAGGAGGCATGCGTGCAACCATAAATCAGGACGGAGAAAAGGGCGGAGACAAGGTATTGCTTCACTACGTAAAAAACTGGCAGTAGCTGCTTGTGGGAGATTTTTATTTCGTGCCGCACTTTGCCTATACCGGACTCACGTGTGCAGGAGCCAAGACCTCTGGTGAGCTGCATGCCGAAGGCAGAAAACAGGCCTGCGAATCGCTTCGCCATCAGGGAATTCGTGTTGTCATTTTGAATACAAAAGCGCAATGGGTTTCGTCGCTTACGCAGAAACCGGTGCGGCTCAAGGATCTCGCCCGGTTTACGCGTGATTTTGCCACGATGGTGCGTGCGGGGATACCGCTGGTGCCGTCCCTGAGGCGCAGGGTAAATGCTAAAAGGGAGACTGGTGTGTCTGCACCAGGCGCCAGAAAGAAAAAAGCGATTCGGATTTTCGACAGCAAATCGCAACTGCGTCCCTAAAACCAGTACCGTATTCCCAGCGCGGCCTGTGCGTCCAAATTGGTTTCGGGAATAATATCGAGTACTGCCGCGATTTCGAGGAAGATATCGACCGGGGCCGGCGTGAAAATATAGCTTGTCCCGAACGGCACTCTGGCGCCGACTCTAAGATGATTTTCGCCAAGCCCGAGCCGTCCGCCGATACCGAAATAAAGAGGCATGGTGCCCTGGGATACCGGAATGATCGAAAAATTGTGCATCAGGTAGTCGGCATGCAGATAAATCATGTCATAGCCGAGAAACGACCAGGCAAGTGCCCCGTCGACCGCGTCCCTGCCGCTCACCCATTTTTTAAGTGAAAGTCCGGTGGGTTCACCCACGATGATACCGACGCCAAAATTCTTTGCCTGAACGGGTGCGGCTGCACATACCAGTATTACGGAAATGAATATGGCGGATACTATTTTCTTCATATGTCAGACTCCTTTTCAATTGTTATTTTTTTACCACTGCTTGTATTGCAGTGCCGGGCGATGGATGCGATTGTGTATATCTGAATGTGCTCAGATTACGATAAAAGACGACAACCTGAATACCTGGCCTGACTATTTGGCCTGAATAGCGATTGTTGATACCGCATCTGCGGCACAGTATCCGATTCATTGCATGTATGAAAAAAATAGATCATTGCGAGTTATGAAAAAAAAAGTTGCGAGTCTTTTCAGCATTTCTCATCCGCGTATGCGAAACTGTCCGGGAATGTGTCTTTGTCTGACGCTGCTTGTGCTTTCATGCGTCCCCACCAGGCAGCAACAGGAGACGCTTTCCATGAGAAAAGCGGCGGGAGTGGGGGATACGGTTTCGCTTTTTGCGCAAATTCCTATTGTTTTTTCTCTGCCGTTGAAGGATTCGCTCGTTTCATTAGACATTGAACCCGATGTGGGACAAGGATACCGGCTCCGGCTCAATGAAGGCAGGGATACGCTGCGCCTGAGTCTTGCCCCTTCGCTCGCTAGCGGGTTTCATGGCTGTACACGGTATACGGTCCGTCCAGACACGATTCTTACCGCTATCGACGGACCCATGCTCTATCCGGAGGATGATTCGATCGTTTTTTTTACCTGGCCTGAAGAGTCTGGTCAGAACAATTCACGCAGGAGCGCCGATACCCTCGCCGCCCTCTGCTGCGGGATGCTGCTTACGAGCAATGACACCGATTATTACGTGACCCCGGCAGCCGATACCACGGTTGCGGGCGTGTTTCTGCAGGCGCAGGGAAGCGGCTGTGCCGCGCGTGCAGAGGGGGGCGGGGCACGCATTATGCGGCTTAGCAGCAGCAGCCGCGTACGCGATACCGTCTTCTGCGACTCGGCAACAACATTGCCGCTGCATATCGCGGTTTATCCGTCACCGCCCTCTGCAGGTCAAAAGTATATCATCGGGGTGGTGCCGGCGGATTCCTTTGATATTCGCAATCGGGTATGTCGCTGACAGAATAATCAGAATTATAAAAAAATGAAGAAATTACCGATAGTCGCCATAGTAGGCAGAACCAACGTAGGCAAATCCACCCTGTTCAACAGGATCACCGGTGAACGTACGGCGGTCGTGGGCCGGGACGCCGGTATTACACGTGATCGCAAATATTGTGACACGGAGTGGGCGGGCTGTCGATTCTCTCTAGTGGATACGGGCGGGTTTCTTCCAAAAGGTGAAGACGAGCTTTTTGCGGAAGTAAGAAAGCAGATATTTGTGGTACTGGAGCAGGCGGATGCAGTGCTGTTCGTGGTAGATGCGCAGACAGCGATCACAGATATCGATGCCTCGATTGCGCGGATGCTGCTCAAAATGCTGCCGGAGCGCGTGATTCTCGTGGTTAACAAGATCGACTCCCGGGAGGCGGCGTATGAAGCGGCAACATTTTACTCGCTCGGCATAGGTGATCCGCGACCGGTTTCCGCCCTTCACGGCAGCGGAATCGGGGATATACTCGATGAAGCGATGGCTATAGTGGCACGCTGCGGCTCCAAAAATGCATCCAGGATAAAAACCGGCGGTGAGGCGGTTAACACCGCGATTGTGGGCAGACCGAATGCGGGTAAATCCTCGTTTGTCAACACATTGCTTCAGGAGAAGCGCTGCATCGTAGACAGCGTTCCGGGAACAACCCGCGATGCAATCGACACAAGGATGCGCTACAACAACCGCGAGATCGTGCTTATCGACACCGCAGGCCTTCGCAGGAGAACAAGGATACAGGCGCATGTGGAGTATTATTCGTATCTGCGCACCATATCAGCAATCGAGAGAAGTACCGTATGCGTAATGATGATCGATTCATTCCAGGGCCTTGTCAATCAGGACCTTGTCATATGCAATAAAATGTGGGAGATGAAAAAGGGGATGGTATTGTGCTGGAACAAATGGGACGCAGTGCAGAAAGAGAGCACTACATTCGACGCACTGGTTAAAATGGCGCGGGAACGCTATCCCCTGCTGCGGTATGTACCGATGATTTCGATATCGGCGCTCAACGCGACCCGTGTACCGCGGGTGATGGAGAAGGTGATTGAGGTATACGGCAATATGCGAAGGAGTGTATCTTCGGGGCAGCTTGACGGGCTGGTTGAGGAGTGGGTGCGCACACAGCCGCATCCCACGGTAGAGAATAAAAAAGTACGGATTATGGGAGCACGGCAAAAAAAAGATGCCTCGCATCCGGTATTTCATTTTTACACGAATTATCCCTCGCTGGTAACTACCTCGTATACACGGTATCTTACACGACGTCTTTATGACAGTTTCGATTTTACGGGATGTCCGGTGACGGTAGTATATAAAAAAATTGCACCATCACGGTCCGCTGCGCTGCACGATGTACGGGAGGGCACGTATCCGGATCAATAAGTTCAGCACAATCAAAAGTAAAGGAGTCGACGATAATGCAGGTAAGTGTTTTGGGAGCGGGAAGCTGGGGTATAACCCTTGCGGTACTGCTTCATGGTAACGGGCACACGGTCAGGCTCTGGGAATTTAATGAAAAAGATGCACGAATGCTTGACACAAAACGGGTTCACGATATCAAACTGCCCGGTGTGCGTATTCCTGACGATATCATGGTGACTAACGATCTGAGTGCCGTCCTTTCCGGGTCGCCGTATGTGGTATGTGCCGTTCCCGCACAGTACATGCGCAATGCGATGAAATCCGCCGCAAAGCTGCTGCGTGCGCCCGATGCGGAATCGATTCCCGGCTGGATTATCGTCTCAAAGGGAATAGAGCATGAAACCGGTACCACGCTGACCGGAGTGCTGCAGCAGGAACTGCCTGGAGACCTGGAGCATACCCTTGCCGTGCTTTCCGGTCCGTCGCATGCGGAAGAGGTATCGCGCAACATGCCCACCACCGTGGTGGTGGCATCGTGGAGCCCCGGGTTGTCGGAGTCCATACAGAATGCGTTTTCAAACGATACGTTTCGTGTATATACCAACAACGATGTCGTCGGCGTGCAGGTTGCGGCGAGTATAAAGAACGTGATCGCGATCGCCACGGGGATATGCGACGGGCTGGGATTCGGGGATAATACCCGCGGGGCGCTTCTGACACGGGGTATGCTGGAGATGGTGCGGCTTGGAAAGCGAATGGGTGCAAAGGAGACAACGTTTACCGGACTTGCCGGTATGGGTGATCTGGTGACCACCTGTGTGAGTCCGCACAGCCGCAACCGTAAAATCGGGGAGCTTATCGGCTCGGGGCTCTCTCTTTCCGAGGCGTCCGAAAAGATGGTAATGGTTGCCGAGGGGGTCGAAACCGCCAGAGCGGTCCACTATCTTGCACGTAAGTACGAAATCGATATGCCCATTACGAGTGAAGTCTATGCCACGCTTTTTGAAGATAAACCCGCGCAACAGGCGGTACGGGACCTCATGTCGCGTAAGGTCAAGCCGGAGCGCTGGGGGGTCGATTGAGCCGGGCTTTGAAGAATGAAGTACATAAGGTTGCATTTTAATTGCGCATACTGTATACTTTAGCAATAGACTTTAACCTGAATTGAGCGGTTTTGTTCGAGAAAGCTGCTGCAATCCGCCTCCTCTTATTTTTTCGAAAATTATGAGACAACCAACAAGGCTGCCCCATATTTTTCAAGAACACATAACAGCATGCCTCACCGCAGCTCTCATCAAAACAACCGTTCAATTCAGGTTTAATCCGAACTCTTACCGAATCTCTCCACACGTTATCGATTGTTATGGCTACAGGAAACAAGAAAAAGTATTATTCCATCAGCGAAGTGTGTAAAATCACCGGGCTCGAGCCTCACATTCTTCGTTACTGGGAGAGTGAATTCGGCCAGCTGCGGCCAAAGAAAAACCGGGCCGGTAATCGCGCCTACCGAAGTAAGGATATCGAGCTGATCGGCACGATAAAAAACCTTCTGTACGAAGAAAAATTTACCATTCAGGGTGCACGCAAGCGACTCGCCTCATCCTCGGGTTCCAACAACGGTCACAATACACACAAAGAGAGCTCTGGGGGTACAGGTGTGGCTGCAGAGATGCCTGGCAGTCCTTCTGACCACGGGAAGAACGGAAACGCTGTTTCGCGAAAGGAACTCGTATCCCAATTACGAGAAGTGCTTCAGATGCTGCGAAGCTGAGGCATCACCCTGCCGAAATGAGGGCTAATCGATGATTTTAAGACATACACGGGCGGTACCGCTGCTGAGCATGCCGATGCGGCTGGCTGCGGCACGGGAGAGATCGATAATACGTCCTTTTGCATAGGGCCCGCGGTCGTTTATTGTCACTACAACCGATTTGTCGTTTGACAGGTTTGTCACCTTGACTCGTGTGCCGAATTCGAAACTTCGATGTGCTGCGGTGAGGCGGTTCATGTTGTAGCGCTCCCCGGAAGCCGTCGTCCTTCCATGAAATTTTTTTCCGTAATACGAAGCAATGCCCGTCTGCCGGCATCCGGCGCGTGTAGCCCTCGATGGCGGGGATGAGTGCGATGCGCTCTTGCGTGAGGGCGTTTTTATCGCGGGCCGCTTTTTACCGCCATTTGCTGCAGTATAGCGGGGTGTGCTCGTACAGAACAGGAGTATACACGACAGCAGTGCGGCACAGCAGAGTGATGCGCGGGTGTAGTTCATGAGGATTGACCGGTGGTTTCTGGTGAGCTGCGTTCGATATAATTCTCGATGGTATGAAGTATCAGATGTACGTTTACATGTTCGCGTTTCATGAACATAATATTGCTGTTTTCGAAATTTTCCTGGAATTCCTTTCCGGGCAGTTTTTCGAGAAGGAAAATTCGCAGCGGGGCGTTGAGGTCTTCTGTGGAGTCTTCCTCATCGAGCATGATGTCGAGAGGGTAGCCCTTTTGCGACAAGGAGATCACCACCCGGCAGTCACCATGAAGGGAAGGATCGAATTTACTGGTTGTTTTCACCTCGTATCCGTGCCGTTTGAGTGTCGAAATAATGGGATGATAGAGCAGATTTTTTGGCATTATCGTAACGATCGTGGTCGCATTTTCTGCGGGTTCGAGTGAATGAGGAATTTGCGCGGTCGACAAATGAAGGTATTCACACAGTTGCGTCAGGCTTTTAAAAATCGAAAACAGGAACCTGTCTGAAGGACCGCGTGAAAGGTTGAGTTCCCTGAGAATCTGAGGGGGAATTTCCTGCACAAAATCGTCGCAGCTGTGTCCTATGGAGAGCGCTTTGGTGACGATGTTGGCTGCAAGGACCGATTCCTGGATTATGCGCGCATACGGGGGGGTCGCCTTCTGTACGTTCTCCGCGTTATGATGGTTGAGTATGGCGAGTGCGATGGTATGGGGGATGTTCCAGCGGTAGGTGAGATAGTGGCCCAGGTCGCCGTGGGTGAAATTGACCAGGTTTTTTTCGGTTTCGTAAAACGGGGTAATCGAATTTGCCGATTCTTCTAGCTCGCGGGTAAAGAGTGAGTGAAAATAGTTGTCAACAGGGATTTTGCCCAGATCGTGCAGAAGTCCCGCGATAAACGCCATCTCGGGCCGCTTGTGATTGAGATCCCTGCACAGCTTTTCGGATATCAGCGCGCAGCAGAGCGAATGTAGCCAGAAATCCTGGCGCTTGAATCCATACGTGAGTTCCGTATCCGAGGTAAGATTGATAAGCGCAAGGCACGAAAGAAGGTTGCGTGTTTCGCGAAACCCCAGTCGTACGACCGCATCGGTCACATCGCTCACCGATTTGTTCCTTCCCGCAAAATGGACCGTATTGGCGACTTTGAGTATTGCGGAAGATGCCCCGAGATCGGTCGAAATACATTTTCCCAGCTCTTTGCAGCAGCTTGAATCAGACTCGATAATATCCATTGCCTTGATAACCGTAAAAGGAAATGCCCATTGTTTCTGCAGGGCATTCTCTACCTGGATGAGCTTCTCCTGGGTTGTTACGGCCGGGTCATACAGTTTTTCGAGTATCTCTGTTTTCGATTCCTTTTTGGCCTTGAGTTCTTTCTCCTTGGTTTCGACATGCAGCAGCTTGCGGACTTTTTTCTGCAAATCCTCGAAGTTAAAGGGGAGTGAAATTGTCTCGACCGAATCGAGCAGTGTATCGAGCTCCTGTCCCGGCGCGATCACGTCCGCGTTTTTTTTCAGTTGCTGAAACAAATCGGGATGAATAATAAGCAGAATTTGAATATGCGTGAGCCTGGCCGTTTTCTTTATTCGCGATATTATCGAAATATCTTTTGTGTTCTTGCGGGATATATCCGCAATAATGAGCTCGGGCACGAACTGGTACGCTTTGATCGTGGTAATATAGACGGTTTCCGCCTGAGTGACCTGGTAGTTGGACTGCATAAGCCCTATGGTCAGAATATCACGAATCCGCTCGCGCTGCGAAAAAAGAAGAATGAGTGGCGCAGTGCTCTGTTCCGAATCGCGGCCGGGAGTATGTGGTGAATGATCGGGACTCATGAACGATTTTGGTTTGAAGCGCACCGGTCGGTGGTGCGGATGGCAGATCCTTTATCCGAATATACTATTATACCCTCTCATGCGCGTTTTTTCAACCGTGTTCCTTGTATCCTTGTGTGAGTTCTTCCGCAGAAACCGGCAGAGGGTGTGCACGTGCCTTCAATATGGAGGCGAATACGCGCACATCACCCCTTTTTCGATGAATCGGCAGGAGCGTGTGGCGAGTCGATTTTTTCATTCCGTGCAGCAGCGATCAGCCGCCTGACTGCGGTATAGTAAGTTCCGAGTGCAAGTACTGCAAACAACCACAGTTGCACCCTCAGGGGTACCAGCAGAATGACGCCCATGATAATAATACGCTCCGGGCGCTGCAGAATTCCCGCGCTGCATTGTACTCCGGCCGCCTCACTGCGTGCCTTGACGTAGCTTACCATAAGCGCGCCGGTTATACCGAGCAGTACGAGAAGAATCCCGGTTTTTGCCTGTGCGGATGGTAATTCCGATAAAAAATAGCCGCAGAAACCGGTAAACCAGGCGATTTCGGTGATGCGGTCGATAGTGGAATCGAGGATACCGCCGAATCTGCTTTCTATATGCCGGTATCGGGCCAGCACTCCGTCAAGGCCGTCCATAAGTGCGCCAATGATCATGCAACAGAGTGCAATATAGGGCCGCGTCTGCCAGATAAACCATCCCGAAAAAGAGAAAAAAAAGAGTCCCGCAATGGTGAAGACGTTCGGATGCAGACGCAAGGCTGCCGCCGCACGGGCGAAAGGAGTCAGTATCGTGTTGTAAAACGGACGAAGGCGTTCGAGCATAGCGGTGCCGGTCTGCTGGGTTGTTTCAAAAGGAAAAGGCGTTTTTGCCTTGGCCATCTTGAATTATATCGATGGAAAAATATATTTTATCACTTTTGCGGATTTATATAACAAAGGATGCTATAGATGGCTAAAGTGTGTGAAAAGTGTGGAAAGCATACAAAAGCGGGAAGAACGATCAGCCATTCTCACAAGGTGAATCGGCGCACGATATACCCCAACCTGCAGACCGTGCGTATCAACGATAATGGAACGCACCGCAAAATGAGTGTATGTACTCGCTGCTACAAAAAGATGATCGAGATACCGCAATAACATATGGAAAGTATAAAGCGGGTTCTATAAAATCGGGCTGAATTAAGACGGAGGGCCGCAGCACTGTTCAAAGCGTATATCCGAACCATGGCGGATAATTGTGAAGGGGGCCGTAATTATGCATCCGGGCACAACTGATGCACGCACATTACCATGTCGTCACTTCTGCAGGGTAACAGACACTACTAGCCGGCATCTAATGATAAAACAGATACATAACGCGTGATCATGACGTTGCATATCAGACAATTGCATGCAGGCGAATAGTATGAGGCCGGCTGATGTAAGCGTCTCGAATAACAGCGTGCGTCAGGCATGCCGAAACTTTCTACGTATCTCCCCCCGTCCCCCCGAATAATGATGGGTATACAACCGGCTATTATTGTTTCCACTCGCTCAGATCCCGGTGCAGGAGTCCTTCGAGTTTTGTAACATCATTTCTGAAATATTTTCTCAGCTTCAGCTCTGTTTCGGCATGTATATGCATGGGGTATAGTTCGCCTTCACGGATGCTTTCGAGGAAAAAGAGAAAATCGGTATCAGAAATGCCGTTCAGAAAAAGAAATTTGTACAACATCCCTTTGAATGCGGTTGCCCTGAACAGCAGCTTGTAGAAATTGTTTTTGAACACACCGGATGAATTTGCCTTGAGCCGTATAGACGGCCGGAAATTATCACGGACTTCGAGAAACTTGTACAGTTCCTGCATAAAGGCGATCGGGTCTTTTTTCAGATCGTTAAATAGCAGTACTTTTACGCTTCTGAAGTTGTCGATATATGCCTTCACCTGGTCATAGTAGAGCCCCGCCTTTTTGAAATGCCAGATATATTCCCAGTTGTTTTTTATCCGGTCTTCTTCTTTTTCAAGGGCATCTTCGAACGACATGTGTTCCCGGCTGTCCCTGAGAAGCATTTTATATGCGGAAAAAGCCCTTTCCACGGGGTCTCTCAGTATGATAACGATTTTTACTTCACCAAGGTATTTTTTTATAAGCGGTATCGCTTTTTCGTGGTAATAGAGATTCTCCACACTCGCTTCGCCTACCGCTTTTTGGGGATGCGCTTTGCGAAACAGATGGCGGTATTCCTCGTATTTTTTTATAGTGAAGGCTTCGACAAAATCGTCGCCCGGTCCTTTAAGAGGAAAATTGAGAAAATGAGATGAAATAAACTTGGGTTCCTTGATGTTGCTGATAAAGATCTGCGGATGCTGTTCACAGTATTCCGCAACCGCGGTGGTGCCGCATTTGGCAGCCCCCACAATACTGAAATTGGGAAGTTTGGGCTCGAGTTTTCTAAAACGTGGGATTAACATACTGCATTTTTCCTCGTCTGTTGCTAATGAGACTCAAAAGCAAAACCTCATGTGCCCGCTCCGGTAGCGGTTTATTGCCGGCCACACGGCAGGGAGATAATCACGGAATCAGGGCGGTGATTCAGCCTGCCGGCACCGTGAACCGACTGCTGCGCAGGGATCAGGTTCGTCTCTGTGTGTATATGTATATCATGAATAAAGGGATAGTATTCGTTTTAATGAGGCCATACAGATGTTATAAAATAGATTATGTCTGTCGCGGGTTGCTACAGCCAAAAAGGATTTATCGCCGAGGCTGAAAATACGAATGCAGGCTATTGTCATGGTACCTGGGTTCAGCCCGCTTTGTAAATGCCGCATATGTGCGTTGCTTAAAGAGTCGGACAAGGTTATTGTGGTTTTTCAGGGGGAAGAAGGGGGGCTGCAGCTGTATCGATGGCATCCATTACTATACGCTTGCGGACAGGTCGAGGGTTCCGGAGCCGGACACAATGCCTGTGCATTCGTGGATATCGCGGACAAAGGGGGTATTTCCCGTAAAGGATACCGCAACGTGGCGGACATGCAAATGCTTTGATTTCCGGTTATGCAAGGAATGAGTTCTGCTTCTGCAATAATGTATTTTACTATTTGACCGATTCGTTGGTATCGGTTACGGATATTCATATCTAAATGTGCGGTTGTTTTGATGAAAGCTGGGGTGAGCGGTGCTGCTATTGTGTTTTCGAGAATATATGAGTAGTGCGGATTGCAGCAGATTTCGCAAATAAAATCGTTCAATTTAGGTTATAATAAATTTTTTGCACGCAGCGTGGGTTCCTGTTGGATGCTTTCTGCGTCAATGTATAGTGTGACCATATAACAAAAGGAGATGAAGCCATGGTTGACAAAATCGGAGAAAAAACTGCGTTGCTGGGTGTGCCGGGGCTTGTACTGCTTGCAGCACTCGAGGTGTTTGGCTGGGTAAAAATCGTGATTGTAGCGATTCTGGTTGCAGTGGTGGCCGGTCCGCTTGGCACAGTGTTGGGTGCGGCAATAGTGTTTGCCAAAGTCCTCACCGAGGTGTATGATGTCGAGAAGATATTCTCATCGGCGGTAACGGTCCTGAACGATAAGGGAATCAGCGCCGACGATATCAAACAGAAAACTGAAGCATTGCCTGTGTTTTTGGAGGTAAAAAGTCAGATTTCATGCTGGCTTGAAGCCATGAATCCGAAATCGGATTCAAAAAAGGAAACCGGGGAGAAAAAAAGCGGCGCAACGAAGAAAAAAGAATAGAGAAAAAGGCAGCAGGCCGGGACTGACAAAGGAACCTCTCACGCGAGACAGGCGCCTGTCTCGCGTGATAGTATGAGGGCATAGTACCGCGTCACTATTTAGATCACAATTTAGGTACAGGCTAAACCCGTACCCACGGGTATGGTTCCCGCACCCGTAGGAGCGTTTTCCGGTTTTAGGGCCGGTTCGGATAGATTCTTCTTGTGTTTGTACTCGGCTTTGTCGTGCCGAAGCCTATCGCCGCCGTATAAGCATCTTTGTATGCGACTTCTGGGCCTCAGGATGCTGCCGTATATAGACTCCGGCGGCAATACTGCGTTGCCGGCGTATAATACGGCGGCCCATGATCGAAAAATGGGCGCGTTGCTGTTGCTGGTCTGCGGAGAGTGCGTACGGCGACGGTTTTGAAAATTTGTGTGCAAAAACCGGGCAGGAATAACTCGTATCTGGTGCGCAGGCAAATGCGTTACAGGATATGGTTAAATCGGAGCCGATATAGAGTCCTGCCGCCTCTGGTGTAAAATCGGCAGGAGAAACGGTCGTGTCGAGTATGGTGTCGTTTATCCTGAACCTGTACCCCGCATCGGTCAGTATAATCGCCAGTGTATCGTCCCGACCGCTTGCATTAATATTCGAAAGTGTGGAAATAGTATAGCTGTTGGTACCAGGCGTCAGTATCGCGTACTGTTTAAATCCCGCTTTTCTGACAAGCGCAAGACTCTTGTACTGATAGTTTGTGGATCCGGCGACATCATACAGCGCCACACCATATATTGTTTCGTCATTTCCGTCTACCTTTTTTATAACCGCCCGTGCGCTGTGTGAGGAAAACGCACCGTTTACATACGCATAGCTTGCAAAGGTGGTGTCCTTTGTGGAAAAACGTAGCGCGTTTTCCTGTATATACGTTGATTCAATAAACGGATATGAGGTATACCATGCTGAAAGTGGGGAGGAGGAGGAAGGATTGAGTGTGTAGCATGTGCGGGGTGAGGCCGATCTATCATCTGCAGAAAGGGTGAATGATGAATAGGTCGCTTCGGTGTTGCTGGACAGGAATAGACCGACACGGCCATTATCGGTATACGTGTCGTCAGTGAGCGAATCGAGCAACAGGCCATTGCAGAAGAGCTTGATAGTCGAACCGAACCGTGAGACCGAGAGCGTATTTTCCCCCGGTTGTATCCATGAGCGAGGAAGGTAGCGACGAAGCGTCGACGTCTGATTCGATCCGTTGTATTCAGTGAGTACGAACTGTTGCTTCGAATTGACATAAAAGAAATACCCGCCACTAAGTGTATAGCTGAAACAGATTCCGATTCCCTGGTGTGTACTGAGGGTTGTAGAGAAGCTGGTGGAGACCGTGTAATCGGTCACGCTTGTATCATTGTTGATTATAACACCACTGCTGGTCTGATCAGTTATCACCGTGATTCGATCGTCGCCTATGGTAGTGTCCACACCGGAACTCATAATCTGCCAGTTTCCCGGCTCTGAAAGTAGATTTTGTGCATTGACCATGCAAATGGCACACAGCGCGAAACCGACTGCTGCAGTTATTTGTCTCATGAGTCGCCTCCCCTTAATAAAGATAAAAAAATGGGAAAAAATGATACGCGTAGAAAATCAGCTTTCTTTGGATACCGGCGCTGTATCGAACTGGCTGGTGTCAATCGCCTCATCGATAAGCATAATAGGAATATCCTCACGCACCGGATAAATATATTTGCCGTCTTCACGAAGAAGGGCCCCGTGTATTTCTTCTTTTACCGGTTTGTCCGCTCTGTTTTTGAGGGTTCCTTGTCTGATTTTTTGGTTGATATGTTCAAGTGTTGTGTCGTCTATCGGTGCAACGTCCTGCTTTGTTTCCGGGCAGCAGAGAATGGTAAGGAGATCTTTGCTTATCATAATAATAGTATCCTTTGCAATATGAATAACGGCGAATAAATACGTCACGGGTTTCAAAAAAAATTTGTTATCAATCCTTAAAATAATATATCTTTAAGACATGCGGTGGATAGATACCGATACAACAAGGTAACGGTCTCTATCACTTCGATATCATTAACCAATTATACGATATTATCATGCGTGAGTGCAAATAATGAAACCAGAAAAGAAAAAAAGGTATATAACGGATAGCCTCATAGTGATGGCTGTCGGCATAACAGCACTTGTGTCTCTTTCATGTACATCGAACTTTGTGCATCTGGCGCAGCAGCATCAGATGTATGCAACGCATCTGCGAGAGAGATGTCATTCCCAGGTAAATGATGTGCAGAAGCTGGCAGTGGCGGATTCACTGTACAGGCAGGCGAACACGTTGTATGAAAAAGGAAAACACGAGCACGCCTATCTTGCACTGGATGAAGCCGTAATACGCTACAGACTGGTGTTATTACAGCGAGAGTATGCACGGGTGACCGGTCGCCTCGATGCACGAAAGGGTGAAACGCTCAAGCTCAAAAAACGGCTGGACACCTATCGTGATATTGCCGACCAGCTTGCACAGCAGGCTCAACACACACCGCAAGACGATTCATTGCCACAATAAGCGAGTATCAGATGAGACCATTTTTTTTCATAGTAAGCAGTATGATGGTGATTGCAGCATCGGTGGGGGCGATCGTGTCGGTTTCTGCACAGGATGAGCGCTCCCCATGGGAGCAGCGGGATCCGGACAAAAGCCGGAAGACGGCGCAGAACCAAGCGCAGACCGATTCATTAGAAGCGGGAAGTAATGCCGGACTCACCGTACGAAAAAAACGTGATGAATTCTCTACCTATCCTGCGCTCACGCAGTGGCTTGAGGATGTGTATGGCCGTATCGATGAAAAGAATATGTCAAGCGGCGCACATGACCTTTATGCACGTGCACGCGCACGAATTGAAGCAGCACGACAGAGGTGCGATGAAGAGGATAAACCATCTCAGGAATGTCGCAGTCTTTTTTCTGCGTGTTCTCTTTACACGGTTTCGGCGGTAACCCGACTCGAGATTGTACAGACAAAACGCGCGACCGATTCGGTTAATGCGCAGTATCGCAGAATTACCCGGCAGCTCCATGAGGTGTACGAACGTATCGATTCGATCGAAAAAGGGAATACGGCGCGGCTCAAAGAGAAACTCGAATCACAGAAAGCACGAACCGAAGCGCTGAAGAAAAAGGCTCAGCAGAAATTCGAGAAACTGCAGAGCAAACTCGTCAGTGTGACTCAGGATGCACGGGGAACAATAATCTCCATGGCCGATATTCTTTTTGAGTTCGGCAGTGCAAGGCTTAAGGACAAACTCAAGATTACACTGGCACGTGTTGCCGGTATTCTCAATATCTTTCGTGAATACAACGTCATTATCGAAGGGCATACCGATAACGTGGGAAGTCTCTCCTATAACCAGAAGCTTTCACGAAAACGTGCAACCAATGTGCGTGATTTTCTTATTGAACAGGGGATCGACTCCACCAGACTGCGTGCGGTAGGCTACGGCCCGTCACGCCCCATAGCTGATAACAGCACACCCGGGGGGCGTCAGAAAAACCGGCGTGTCGATCTGGTGGTACATCGCAGTGATACCGGCGACGTTGATGATCTCGATGAATGAGAATGTCCTTTTTGTGGAATAGTGAAAGAGGATGTGTGCGTTTTCTGGCACTATGATGGAAAAAATGTGCGGATCCCGGTTTTTCTGCCGGCGGCTTTTTGTACATCCAGAACCAGATCAGTCAGGAGGAAGCCGAATGTGTTCCCTGTTACGGGCGATATATATTACTGTGTTGTTGTCGAGTCTCTTTGTAACTGCGAATGCGGCGCATGTCAAGGTCGCGACCGTCGACTCGCTCAGTGCGGGGGCGTCTGTACAACGTGCCGGGACCAATACGTGGAATACGGCAAAGGTTGGAGATGAGTTGTATAACAACGACATTTTCAGAACCGGCGATTCATGTGTGGCGCGGTTGCAATGGTGCGGCCACAATTATGTCTATGTGCATCCCAATGCACAGATTCTGATTTACAAAAAACCGAGTGAAGGCAAGGAGAGTACGCTTCGTCATTTTTCGGTGATGTACGGAGCCCTCTTTTTTCTTATAAAATCAGTAGTCGGGGAAGAGAAAGAATCGACCACAAAGGTATTCAGTCCTACCTGTGTGGTGGGTATCAGGGGGACCTCATTCAGTATCCATGTCGATTCTTCGGACAGCAGTACCAAAGTGAGAGTAGTGCACGGTACCGTGTCGACAATGAGCTCCGACAGTTCCCGCACACGTACGCTTCGGCCCGGTGTAACCGCACACTACCGGGGGGATGCACCGGTGCTGTCTACGAGTGCGATGACCGAAGCACAGCTCGATTCCCTTCGTAGCTGGGTACCCTCGTCGGTTATAGATGAACAGCTTCGGCGTGAGCAGGCGCATGCGCGAAAAAACTACAATGTCATCAATAACAAGGTAGCACATACCGCAATGGTCATTCCATTCACAAACACCTCTGAATACAAAGGCGAATGGGATATATCCGTGGCGTGTGCCAGAATAATAGCGGCAATGAGCAATAAGCGGCTCAACCGTGTCGCGATTTCATATAAAGACGTGACCAATGAAACGCCGCTGCAGAGTGGAGAATCGTATGGCGCGCATTATGTAATTACGGGAGAGATCAGGGAATTCGAGGTGTCCGATTATGCGGGAATAAATGCGGCTGCGGATGAATACCACGAACGGACTATCGCCTCGATAGGAATTGAGCTTACGCTGTATGACGTAGAAAAAAAAGGAAAAATCGCGCGGGATTACTTCTCACATGAAGTGATACGCGAACATACAGAGGGGGCGGCGCTTGATTCGCTCGATATGGTGTGTGACTTTTCGTTCACCGACAGCACGTTTACCAGTTCCATGGTCGGCAATACGGCGCGTGAGGTAATCGGTAATATGGTCGATTTCATATCGACACATATTAAATGAATCTTACCCTCGGGGGCTTCAGGTATGGTATTCGGGTTCGGTACTCATTGGCAAGGGATGTAGACGCATACGATAACGGAGTACATAAAGGCTGCCGGGGGATGACAGTTTCTTCGTAACCTATGTGCCCACCATTTCCGAGTAGTGGGGACATGTATGAGCTCGCTTCGCGCAGACATGCATACATGCTTTTTCCGAACTACGGCCCGATACTCGGAAAATATCATACACCGGAAACCATAGTACAACTGGACAAAAGCTCGAAACCGTGGTAATAGCTGAACTTTTCCCCCGGATAGGACCGACCTAACATGATGAAACATAAAGAGATTCAGGTGTATTCGTGATGCCTCGGATAGAACCCTGTGGCTTTTGTCCACGTTAATAACGGTAGCGTGGGTTGCAATCCGCGTACAAGAATGTGTGCCCTCACATATAAAATGGTGCAGAGTGCATCGCTTACAAGCTCACGCGCGACCCGTATATTCACCGGTGGTGGTATTCACGACCACTTTTTCACCCTGCTTGATAAACATGGGCACCTGAATTTTCAGCCCTGTCTCCAGCTCCGCCGGTTTGGGCACATTGCCGGACGCGGTTGCACCTTTTACCACCGGTTCGGTGGAGGTGACCGTGAGTTCGACATTATTCGGCAGTGTTATGCCAATGGGAGTCTGCTCGTAGAACTGCACTTTACACTGGGTGTTGGGCAGAAGATAGTTGACCGCATCGCCCATATCCTCCCGGGTGAGCGTGGTCTGTTCATAGGTTTCGTTATTCATGAAGACGTATTCATCGCCGTCACTGTACAAAAATTCCAAATCCTCTTCGGCAATGAAGGCACGTTCGATCTTATCATCCGATCGGAACCTGTGTTCGATCACACTGCCGTCGGTGAGATTTTTAAGTTTTGCAGGCAGATGCGCCGAGCCACGGCCGGCCATGCTGCGTTTGCAGCTTTCGATCTTATACGGTTGCTCTTTAAATAAAATAATCATACCTTCACGTATTTTGGTCGCTGGTATCATGGGTATCACCTCGTCTGTCTGGTACGAACGTATACGGCACGCGGGGTGCGTATACGGACGCAATTGTGTCTCGTTGACTAGTACCTAACTTGAGCGGTTTTGTTCGCGAAATCTGCTGCATTTCGCACTACTCTTACCTTTTCGAAAATCATGAGCCAACCAACGGTTGTCCCATAATTTTTGAGAGCACAATAGCAGCACGGCTCACCCCAGCGTTCATCAAAACAACCGCTCAATTCAGGTAGTATTCAGGTTAATATACAACCGGACGCAACGGTATACGCTGCGTCCGGCAGGATTGTACTGTAAAAAAATACGACTTACAGCATGGGGGCGATCACGAGGGAAACCACACTCATGAGCTTGATAAGAATGTTGAGTGACGGACCGGCGGTATCCTTGAAAGGATCTCCGACCGTATCACCGGTTACTGCGGCCTTGTGGGCTTCTGAGCCCTTGCCGCCAAAATTACCGGCTTCTATGTACTTTTTCGCATTATCCCATGCTCCACCCGCGTTTGACATGAAAAGCGCCATCATTACACCGCTCGCGGTTACACCGGCAAGTACGCCGCCAAGCATCTGGGGGCTGCCCAGAAACCCGACAAGAACCGGGGTGGCTACTGCGATAAGCCCGGGTACTATCATTTCCTTAATCGCCGCAGCGGTCGAAATATCGACGCATCGTTTGTTATCAGGCTTTGCTTTTCCTTCCATAAGGCCGTCGATCTCCTTGAACTGACGACGAACCTCTTCGATCATCTTGAAGGCGGCGCGACCGACCGCTCCCATTGCAAATGAGGA
>CAZPUS010000024.1:43219-49457 GCA_964589825.1 uncultured Fibrobacterota bacterium
GAAATCGGTCCGTAGGCGTCAACCGAGAGCTGGATACCGGTGGTCGCGAGCATACCGAGTGCACCTATGGCGATACCGTAGAGCCCGGCATTGAAGAATGCGATGAGAATTGCCGCACCGATGCAGAGTACCGGCAGCGCTGTCGAAACCATACCGGTGCTCAAACCGGCGATGATATTGGTTGCCGGTCCGGTTTGTGACGCGTTGGCAATCTCGTGTGCCGGTGACTTAGATTCTGAAGTGTAGTATTCGGTCAGCAGTCCGATGGCGGTACCTGCGGCCAGACCGCACAGCATGGCCCAGAAAATACCGAGAGAGGAATATTCGTTTCCATTGAGCATGTAACTCTCGGGTGCCGCATATTTGATTAAAACGAACACGCCGACGGCAAGCAGAATGGCTGCACCAAAAATCCCGGTGTTCAGCGCTGCCTGAGGGTTGCCCCCCTCCTTGGTCCGTACGAAAAAAGTGCCGATTATGGAAAGGATGATACCGGTACTCGCGATAAGAAGGGGAAGAATTACGAGCATCGGCTTTCCGGATGCTGCACCGAGTACCATTGAGGAGATAATGGCGCCAACATAGGATTCGTACAGATCGGCACCCATACCGGCTACATCGCCGACATTGTCGCCTACGTTATCGGCGATCGTTGCGGGGTTGCGCGGATCGTCTTCAGGAATACCCGCTTCAATTTTTCCTACGAGGTCGGCACCGAGGTCGGCGGATTTTGTGTAGACACCGCCACCCACACGGGCAAAGAGGGCAATCGAGGAAGCGCCCATGGCAAATCCGTTAATGATAGGAAGTACGGTGCTTTCGAGTTCACCAATCGAATGACCGAATATGGTGGTGTAGACAACAAAAAGAATCGAAATACCGAGCAAGCCGAGTCCAACTACACTCATTCCCATCACCGTGCCACCGGAAAATGCGATCGCGAGTGCTTTCTGCAGGCTGGTACGGGCGCCGTTGGTCGTGCGGTTATTTGCAGAAGTTGCAACCCGCATGCCGAAGAAACCGGCAAGTGCGGAAAAAATCGCCCCGAGAACGAACGATACTGCGACCAGCTTCACGTTACCCTGATTGAAGATAACAAGTAATACGGCCACAATGATCACGAAAATGGAGAGTACTTTGTATTCTCTCCCCAGGAAGGCCATTGCCCCCTCACGAATATAAGAACCGATTTCTTTCATTCTGTCGGTTCCCTCATCCTGTTTGTTCACCCATTGCGATTTGATAAAGGCGAAAATCAGGGCCAACGCACCTGCTCCCGCGGTCCACATGGCGATACCCGGCAAGTTTACCTCAGGCATATCCCCTCCTTATTAGATGTGTGATAGAAAAAGCATAGATTACATTGTAGTATATTTATGGGCAGCAAAAACCTGAATTGAGCGGTTTTATTAGTGAAATCTGCTGCAATTCGCACGACACTTAATGTGTTCGAAAACACAATAAGCAGCACAGCTCATCGCAGCGTTCATCAAAACAACCGTTCAATACAGGTAAAAAATAATTAATGCAGCCATGCCTTAGAGGGAGTTTTTTGCGCGATATCCATGCGTTGTTGCACACGTATAGTGCCACGCATTTGTCTCTGCGGTCTCTGCATTTTGTACCTTGATGTGCGCAACAGCCGTACATCTGTCTATCACATTTTACCGAGGAGGGTTTCATGAACAGAGAACTGCTCATCACCTATCTGATTAACTTCGGCTACACGTTGCTCAAGGCGCTGGTCTATGCAGCAGGCTGCTTTGTCGCCTACCGTGCATTCGACCTTTTCGATAAAGTTGACGTACGCAAAGAGATTACCGAAAATAAGAACCTGGGCTGGGCGATCATGTGTGCCGCGATATTTCTCGGTCTTGCCTATGTGGTCGGTCAGTTGTAACCATCCTATAACAGAAGCCCTTAAGACTCATATTCCCCGGTAGTTTTCATCTCGGGATACGCAGCGTATTATGCTATTTTCTGTATCATGGTAACAAAGAGTGTGTGTGGAATGAACACGTTGAATAATAAAACCATCCGCTCCGTTGCAAATATAATGGCGCTGGTGGCATTGCTTGTGCTTGCGGCATGTGCACCGCAGCGGCATGACGGGCATAAAAGTGGTGCAGCGGTTGCCGGTTCTGCGGATACTGCCGAGGCTGATGCATCAAAAATAATGCAGCAAAAACTCGATATGGTCGAGGTCGCAAAGCAATCGGACGAGTTTGATGCCCGTAAGTGGCTGGAGAGTGACAGGGGATTTCATGCCAATCCGCTCGGTGTTATCTCCAAATACGATCACATAATAAAAAAAATGTCGCGACGGTTCGGCTTTGACTGGCGTCTGGTGGCGGCACAGGCATACGTGGAGAGCAATTTCAGAAACAGTGCCAAAAGCCATGTAGGGGCGGTGGGGCTTATGCAGATAATGCCTTCTACTGCACAATACCTCGGGGTCGATCCGTCACAGCTTATAAAGCCCGAGGTGAACGTGGCGCTGGGCGTCCGCTACAACCAGCGCCTCTATTCCCTCTGGAAACGGCAGCTCGAAAAAAATCCGCACAGGCTCGCATTCGCGCTGGCAAGCTATAATGCCGGACGCGGCAGGGTGCTTCGCTCATACAGAAAAAATATGGGAGAGGATTCGCTTGCCCTGTGGCCACACGTATATCCCGATCTGCCCGAAGAGACCGAGTTATATGTACATAAAATTTTTTTGAAATACGATTTTTACAAAAAACACGTGCTCCCGTGATACATCGCTGATAAGAACCAGAGACGGACGGCGCTGCAATAGTGCCCAATCGACTGGAGTACCGGTATATTTTCGGCGCAGCAGGTATCTGCGGATCGATCCTGCATAAACGCTTTCCCACGTTACAGTATATGAAACACGACTACTATTACCGCTTCTGTATGGAGTACCGGATCGAGGACGAGCCGGATGTACTCTCATGCGTACAGTGTACTCCAACCTGCGGGTTTCAGCAGGAGCAGATCGCACAGGGCTGCGGCAGGATAACCTGCTGGTACACGTCTGTAGATGAGATGCGCGAGACGGAATCGATCCTGGGAGGGCGCGGGTTGCTGCGAACGTATGCCGCTTCAAAGGTGGCGTCGCAGGACTGGAACAAAAAATGGTACGAATCCATAGAACCGCTGCAGCTGAGTGAAAAAATAGTGGTCTCGCCCACCTGGCGACCGCCGGCGCGACTGGAAAAGGATCAGCACTGGATACGCATAGAGCCCAAAATGGCGTTCGGTACCGGCTATCATCAGACGACACGACTTGTGATTCGGGCTATGCAGGCATATGCGTCCCGGCTGGAGGGTGCGCGCATACTCGATGTGGGCACGGGAACCGGGATTCTCTGTTTTGCAGGAGCGGTCTATGGCGCACGTCGGTGTACCGGCTGTGAAATCGATTCCGACTCTGCGGACAGTCTTGGGGAGAACCTCAGGGAGAATCGTGACACCGGCGCCAGCGATTTTTTCATTGGCTCGCTCGATGCGCTGAACGTGCATGCAGTGTTCGATATCGCGGTGATGAATATCCTTTACCTGCATTCAAAAAAGCTGCTTGCCGGGGTACTGAAGCGGCTTACTAAGGATGGCGGTCTGTGCCTGTGGAGCGGGATTCTGGTCGAGGAGCGGGATGAAGTATGCGAATTCGCGGCACGCAATGGGCTTGCATGCGAAGATGAGTGGCAGGAAGATGAATGGTGGTGCGGTGCTTTTATACTCGGCGAATAAGTTATGTAACACGAATGAGGGCAACAGATCGTGGGCCGCGATGCTGCAGGTGGATTATAAATCGTTCCATCCGGTGACATGAAACCGTGAGGGGAGCCCGGCCGGGTTATATCCGTAAGATGCATTGCGCTGAGATACGGAAAAGTGCATAAAAAGGTTATCTCTGGGCTGCCAGGTAAGCGATACATCAAACGGCATGGACGAGAGGTACTCGGAAGGGGATTGCTGCATTGCGGAGATACCGGAATTTCCGGTTTCCGTAAAGGATGAACCGTACGATGAGTGAATAGGCATGTCGAAATTAAGATTCAGCGTAAGCGGTTTGCTGAAGCGGTATTCCATCATGGTGGAATAGACGCTCTGAGACGCGACACTCTGGCCCTGAGATGCGCTCATGCCGAACGAAACCGCATGGTTGATCGAGAACCGGGACGGATCAAGCAGCGATCCGTTACCGCCGGAGGACCGTACGTTCTTCAGGTGCGTTGATGTCGGTGTTTCGGCAAAGCTGCGTACCGACAGGCCTGCACACATACACATCATTATTACTGCGATTATACACGCGCGTTTTTTCATCATTGACACCATATCCCGCTCCTTAGTGGTTGGTACCTCAATTGAGCGCTTGTTCGATATGTGCTCGTACAGCAACACATATAGTATAAAATATACTTATATCGATCCGCGACATGCAATAAAAAAACGATATCTTCGATAGCGTATCGGCTGTTTATGTGAGCGGCACACTGCAGTGCGCTCTTTTTGCTCTGCGTGCAAAAACCCGGTTTTCGCAGCCCAAAGGTGAATTCACGCACAGCGCATTTCGTAAGCATTACGATTACAGAACCGAACTATTGTGCGGTGACCATTCATGCGGCCGGCGTGGCCAGATGTAGCGGTGCAGCTGAAGGTTGAGACGTACCGGAAGCGATTCCTGCAGTATCCAGTCGGCACAACGGGCCGCGGTGAGTGTCGGGTAGACAGGGGAGATGTTGACCGTACAGCGTGTGTGCAACCCGAATGAATGGATAGTGTCCACTGCCCACAAAAAATCCTCGCGATCCGCCACTACGAATTTACATTCGTCGCTGCGGCGCAGATGCGCGATATTTTTCTGCAGCAGCGAATCCGCCATCCCGCTCGAGGGAGTTTTGATGTCCATTATTTTAACGGTGTTTTTCGGCAGCACCGATATATCGAGTGAGCCGTTGGTCTCTACGAGCACCGTGAATTTTTCTTCGAGCAGCGCAGCGCACAACGGTGCGGTCCCGGGGTGCAGCAGCGGTTCTCCGCCGGTTATTTCGACCAGGGCACATCCGTGTTCACGGGCAAGCGCGGTGAGCGCATCGATGGTGTAGTGTGTTCCCTGGCCCTGTGCCGCTTCACGGGTGTCGCAGTAGCTGCAGTGCAGGTTGCAGCCGGTAAGCCGTATGAATGCGCAGGGCATACCCGCATATTTCGACTCACCCTGTATGCTTTTAAAATGGGACCATACCGGCAGTGTGTGGTGCACCGTCCAATTCTCCTCGTTAGTTTCCGGTAATACTTCCCGGGGTTACTTTCTGTGGCTATTCCCCGGGATTATTCCCCCGGAGTTTCGAAATAGGCGGCCGAGTTGCCCGGTGTTTCGGCAACTTCTACACGATGAACATTGCGCGTATCGGTGTTGAGCTTTTCCTTGAGCCGCGAAAAAATGTAGCGCGCGATGTTTTCAGAGGAAGGGTTGCAGTTAAGCTCCGATTCGAACAGTGTGTCCAGATGCGAATGATCAAGCCGTTGGAGTATTTCCTTTAAGGTGCGTTTGAGGATCTTGAAGTCGATGCCCATACCGCTTTCATCGAGTTCGCTGCAGCGTATGGTGGCATAGACGGTCCAGTTGTGTCCGTGCAGATGCTCGCATGAGCCGTGATAGTTTTTCAGGGAATGCGCCGCAGAGAATACTGCAGTGGTTTTTATGTCGTACATCAGATATTCCTTTTTTCAGTGTATTGTAAGCTGTGCATGTTTTGTCTACAAAATACGATATTGAACCGAACGGGGTGAGTCGGAGAGGTCACGGTACCACGCATGGTCTTTACCGCAGAAACGCACTTGAAATTTTCAGAGAGATTATATATCGGATTATCAAGTTTCGTGGTAAGGATACTACATAGACGGTGAGGAACCGGGGTACTTTATTAGCAAATGGTACATTCTTAGATCATGCCACGCAAAGCACGAATAACGGTTGCCGGGGCGGTGTATGCGACATATAGCGGGGAAACCAAGGGCGTGACATTTATTCTTGTGACGATACAGCTTTTCCTTTTTGTTAGCACCGGAAAAAAGTTTCCCAAAATGCCGGAAAAATATTTGCCATAAAAAAAAGCGACATCCATTCTCCGGCGGTTTGCGTACGCGGCTCACGTGCGGAGCAAGATACGCCTCCTCCGCAACTTTTATAACACCCTGCAGTATCCGCAGCCATAAAAATCAAGGGGGGGGG
>CAZPUS010000025.1:0-42956 GCA_964589825.1 uncultured Fibrobacterota bacterium
ACCTGCCACACACACCGGAATCATACGCTGCAGTTTTCTGTATACTCTATACATGGTTTTCACGCTCTTATAAGAGCTGTATCCTTTTTTGCCTATAATCTACCATTATAATTATACCATCTATTTCCATATTATGCAAATTGTTTCTCAACCTCAAGTGTTCGACATGGGAATATGTATCGTATGGTACAATTGTTCTGGAGCGTTGTGATTATCTGCAGGTAACCATATTCATATTATTGTGTGAATGTAAGCCACTATACCAGAGTTGAATTGTTTTTGCCTATGGAAAGTTTGCCACGAGTCGTTGCATCTTCCTTGTGCTGTTTCCGATACCGACCTTTTGTCATCGAACTATGCGCCATATGCGAGATTCACTCTGACAGCCCGTATATTTTCAACGCATTGTCATGCAACAGATTACGAGCGATTTCCGGAATGTCTTCTTCAATAATATATCCATCCTGAAGCTGTTGCGCCAATGCACGGGCAAGACAATTTTTCGTCAAAAGCGACTTTGCATATACCCACTCGATAATATAGCCGTCAGAGAAAAACGCATTCCATGCGGTATGGGGCAGGAATTCGAGCCTGTCATTAAAAAATTGTACCAGGGCCGAAGGGGTAAAGCCGTGCCACCACCCGCCGCTGACACTCAGATTCCGGTTGGAGCGTGCAATCGATGCCGCCTCATGGCTCGGAATGCGCGTGGCAAGGAATATATCGAGCTGCGTATCGGGGTGTGCATCTGCAAATCGGGGCATCGAACGCATGAAGTCCGGATTCCAGTAACTGTTCACGCCAGCCACATTCGTCCCCATGTAAAAATCCATGCCGTGAAAAAGCTGAAGCGTCATACCGTGTGCTCCGGCCGCATCCGCAAGCATATCGGCAGTTGCACTTATGAGCTTTCGGTCTTCTTCTGTGGTAATTGTCTGCGATTTCCAGATTCGCGAAAGATAATCCTGTGCATCGAGGTTGTGGCAACGTTCATAATACCAGTTGTCCCGAATCCAGATATGAAATGCCTTCACATTATATCTTTGCCTGAGAATCTTTACATGCGTTTCAATACACTCTTTTAGTGCGTCCATGGTTTTAAGCTCAGGCATAGATGTGCCGGTAAGCGCTTCGGTCTTTTCTCTGAGGCTGCGCAGCCGTTTTGTCGTGGAGCCGGCAAAGAGATCCTCACCAAATGCATAGGCAAAATAGTTGTCGAACCCTTCAGGGAATCCGTCCGTATAGGCGATCGGAAGCAATCTGATACCCCCCTTGTCAAGCACATGGTTAAGCCTGTTTTCGTCTTTAGCCGCAGCACGCACTTTCTCGTCAAGCGCACGCCAGTTCTCCGGTGTAATGGTCCGGTCTTCAAACCCGTACAAATCTCTCAGCATCCCATGCAGTACATAGTGGTTGCTCGTATTTCGTATTGCACTGAAATAAGGTGCCACTTTTTCCATATAGGCGTCAGGATCGTCGATCGTCTGTTCCTTCAGATCAGCACCAGCACGTCGAAGTTCGAGCATAATCCAGTGATACGAAACAAGATCGGCAAGGTGCCGTGCCTTGCAGATCCCCTGGTTCCCCAGATGTGAGTGCACATCGACAGCCGGCGTTGCATGGAGCTGTGTACGGATATCCTGCACAAGTTCATTCATTGTCAATCTCCTTTAAACAAATACGATTTATTGAAAACCTCTGATTATTTACGAATTGTCAGGAAAACGGGGGATACCAAATCCGTTTTTCGGTAATTATCGCCGTGATGAGTGAAGCGGGTGTTACGTCGAATGCGGGGTTGTAGACAGCGACATTTTCGGGAACCGTTCTGCGTCCGAAGCCATTAGTCACTTCGCGCGCATCCCGTTCTTCTATAGGTGTTGTGGAACCGTCTTTCAACGAAAGATCGAATGTGGAGTAGGGCGCAGCAACATAAAAAGGAATATCGTGAGTCCGCGCTGCAATAGCAAGCGAGTAGGTACCTATTTTATTTGCGGTATCTCCGTTTGCCGCGATTCGGTCCGCACCCACAATAACCGCGTCTATTTTCCCTTGTTTCATTGCCCATGCCGCCATATTGTCGCAGATAACGGTAACGGGTATGCCTGTCTGCTGCAGCTCAAATGCCGTGATTCTCGCACCCTGCAGCAGAGGACGTGTTTCATCGGCATATACATGTATCTTATGGCCCCGCTCTTTGGCCACATACACGGGTGCCAGTGCAGTGCCGTATCCCGACGTAGCGAGCCCGCCCGCATTGCAGTGAGTAAGTATGGTGTTACACCCCTTTAATACGTCCTGCCCGTTTTCACCGATTGCGCGACACATGGCGATGTCTTCATTCAATATCGCGTGCGCTTGCGCCAGTATGGTCATCTTGAGTTCGGCAACCGTGGCATTTTCGCTGTGTTCTTTCAGCACATGCTGTATGCGATCCAACGCCCACTTAAGATTAACTGCAGTAGGGCGGGAAGAATTGAGATACTCGCATCGTTCGGTGAATAGTGCGAGAAACTGTTTTTTATCCGTTGTATCCGAGACGCCACGAATTCCAATGTATGCGCCATACGCCGCGGCAATGCCGATGGCCGGAGCCCCCCGTATCGCGAGTGTCTTTATCGCGTCGTATACTTCCTGAAGTGTGGTAATATCCCAATATACGAGCTTTTCGGGCAGGTAGCGCTGATCGATGATACGAAGTGCGTCATTTTTCCAGCGTGCAGTCTCCAGTGTACTCATATAGTATAACCTGGTTGAAAGTGTGTGACAACACAGGGCCGAAATCCGCTTATGATACTTTATCCGGCGGAATTCATCCGGCGCCTGTGTAACCCTTACAGTAAAACCATCCACCCCTTATTATATTCCAAATCCATGAACCCGAATAAAGCTTTGACCTGAACAGAGCGATTTTGTGTGCGTATTCCGCTGCAATCCGCGCTATTCTTAATATCCTCGAAAAAAATAAGACAACCAAAACAATTTTCTTATGCTGTTCGAGGACACAATGGCAACACGGCGTACCGCAGCGTAGCTCAACACATCCGCTCAACTCAGGTTTGAAAAAATAACTAAATGCAGTATCATACTCAAAAAAAACGGCCGGAAAGCGCAAAAAAGGCTCCCGGCCGCGTATATCATGCTTCGATCGAACCAAAGAAAAAGAAAATTCAAGTCAATGCGCGTGGGCTTCTTCATGCGCAGCTTTTGATTGCTTGATTATTTTCTGTGCCACTTCATGAGGAACCGCCTCGTAGTGCGAAAAACGTTTTGTAAATGAACCACGTCCCTGGGTCATCGATTTCAGACTCTGGGCATAGTGAATTATTTCCGCTTCCGGTACTTTCGCGGTAATTACCTGGTATTTTCCATCCGGATCCATCCCCTGCACTTTTCCGCGCAGCGAAGAAAGACTGCCCATTATATCACCGGTATAGTCGTCAGGGGCGGTAATCTTTATTTCGGTAATGGGCTCCAGAAGAACGGGTCCGCCCTGTTCAAAGGCCTTGCGAAATGCCTCGCGTCCCGCGATCTGAAAGGCGATATCTTTTGAATCGACCGGATGCGTTTTTCCATCCACAAGTGTCACCCGCACATCGACAACAGGATACCCCGCGATAATTCCCTCGCGCATTTTTTCCTTTACTCCTTTGTCAACACTCGGACGAAACTGCTGATCTATCACCCCTCCGGTAATTTTATCGACAAATTCATATCCCGATCCTTTTTCCATGGGTTCCACGTCGATGTAGACGCGCGCAAACTGTCCCGCACCACCGCTTTGTTTCTTGTGCGTATACTCGACGTATTTCACCGGCTTTGTAAGCGTCTCCCGGTAGGATATTTTTGGCTCGATACGCTCGACTTCGACTTTGAACCGTCTCTTGAGATTATTGAGTACGTTGTCGATATGCTGTTCACCCATTCCGGAAAAAATCGACTGATGGATATCCGAATGATAGGTATACGAAAAGGAAGGATCCTCCAGATTCAGCTTCGCGATTCCTTCACTGATTTTTTCATCATCGTCCTTATTTTTGCATTCAACCGCCGTATAGGTAAGCGGTTCCGGGAACACGATCTCCGGGAAGAGATAGTCGAGATTTTTCGATCCGATCGTATCCGAGGTATGCGTCTGCTTGCACTTTATCATTGCGCCGATATCACCCGCCGGGATCGTATTCGTCTCTTTCCTCTGATGACCCACCAGAAAACAGGGAGAACCCGATCTGATCGTTACGTTTTGTGTCGCGTTTCTGTATTCCTGCTGTGCCTCTATTGTGCCGTTGAATACACGTACCACCGTAATTTCTCCCAGATGCTCTTCCGAAATGGTTTTGAACACGAATGCCGCGGTATGATCCTGCGCATTGCAGGCCACCGCAGTAGGCTGCTGGTCCTTGACCGCGTCCACCTCTGTCCGGGTCGCCGCAGAGGGCGTAAGATCGACTATATGCGTAAGCATACGGTCGATGCCGATACCCCGCAGCGCAGACAGACTGCACACCGGAAAGATAAGGCCCGCACCCACCCCTTTTGCCAGCCCCCGGCTTATTTCCTCATCAGAAAGTTCCCCTGCCTCGAAATATTTTTCCATCAGCTCTTCGTCGCTTTCAGCGACCGATTCCATCAGCGAATCGCGAAATTGCTGCACTGTGGCTGCCATATCCTCGGGTATATCGGTTTTTTTCCCGGTCGGCGCGTTCCCGTCGTATCTGAACGCCTCCTGCGTCACGATATCAACAACACCCTTGACCTCCGCGCCGCTGCCCCAGGGGATGGTTACCGGGGCCACCGACGTACCGTACGACTCCTTGAGCTCGTTAAGAAGGGATTCAAAATTGACATTCTCTTTATCTATTCCGTTAAGCAAAATCATTTTCGGTTTGTTATGAGATTCTGCGATCCGATTCATCACTTCGGTGCCCACCTGGATCCCCTCTCCCGCATCGATCATGAGTGCAGCGGTTTCCACCGCACGCATTGCTGAATATATCTCTCCCTGAAAATCGAGGAATCCGGGGCAATCAATAAGATTAATCTTTGCATCCTGCCACTCACAAAAACCCATCTTGAGAGATACCGTGGTTTTACGGTCCTTTTCATCGGGGCGGGTATCAAAATTACTGGTGCCGTCATCAACGCTTCCCTTTTTGTCCAGGGCTTTTCCTGCGGCACATACCGCTTCCATACATGTGGTTTTCCCTGCGCCGGAGTGAGAAAGAATACACACATTGTGTATTGCAGCGGGATCATATACCTTCATAGTTCCTCCCTTTATATGTGACTAAAACAGACTGTTATTCTTATAATAGGCTTTGAATCAACAGAAAGCACATAAGATATAAACTACAACATTGCACAGGCATATGCAAAATCGCCGCCACATATAATCTCGACAAGCCATCAAAATGCGTCTTGTCAAAAACGAATTAATCCGTGAAGGGACCTCTGTACACACCGATGAAACTGTAAAAACAATACGAGTCGCGCATTCAACATTACAATCTTCACCGTGTGATAAAATCACAATAGCTTATGCACTATCTTCCCAATGCCAATGTAATATTCACGGGTATTGCGGGGGTATATGCGTGATGTTTCACGAAGTATGGAGCCGGATTTCGATAAAGGCATTTATGCTGTCAGAGCGAGCCACCTTGGGCGAAGCGAGTTCATAAATGCCCGTAATCCGGCGGAATGATTACGAAGTGTCCGTCACACATATACCACCGCAATACACGAATATGATTTCCCGTTACCACACAACTCATTATCCCGCTATAACCCTGAAGCGTAAAAGCAATACGAATCGCGCATTCAACACTACAAGTGTTGGCTTGCATACCGCATGCGACGAAGAACAGTGTCTTTCCCCAGTGCTTCCATAAGCTCAAAAAGAGAAGGCCCAAAACCCACCCCTGAAATCGCCAAACGCGTGGGATGAATCAGTTTTCCGGCACCAAGTTCGTTCTCCTGAGCATACTCACGGTACACCTCTTCTATCTTTTCAGCCCCCCATTCATCGAGTGATTCGATTCGATCGGCAAGTTCCGCCACAATATGAGGAGAATCCTTTTTCCATCGTTTTTTCTTTGTTTTGGCATCGAATTCCTCAGGAGCACGAAAAAAGTATGCCGCATTATCCGCGACCGCGACGAGATTTTTAAACCTTGTGTGCATCAAAGAAACCACCGTGTGACAATACGGATCGTTCTGCGGTGTCTGCTGAGACACATATCCGCGTTCCTTAAAAAGCGACACAAGCGGTGGCAGAATCGAATCCACCGATACCTCTCCCATGTACTGCCCGTTGAGCCATTCGAGTTTCTGCGGATCGAACGCCGATGCTTTTGGTGATATCCGGTCCACCGAAAAAGCGGATATGATCTCGTCCCGACTCATTTTCTCCCTGTCGTCACCCGGTGACCATCCCAAAAGGGCAAGGAAATTGAATAATGCGTCAGGCAGTATTCCTTTTTCCCGAAAATCAATTACCGACGCGGCTCCCCGTCGCTTGGAAAGCTTTCCGCCCTCCGGATCTTTTATGATGGGAAGATGCGCAAATACGGGCGGTTCCCATCCGAAGGCACGATACAACAGTATGTGCCGCGGTGTCGACGCGATCCATTCGTCTCCTCTGAACACATGAGAAATCTGCATAAAATGATCGTCTATGATATTGGCAAGATGGTAGGTGGGAAAGCCGTCAGATTTCATCAGCACAAGATCGTCCAGTACATCACTCTGATAGGATATTTCTCCGCGAATCGCATCGGTAAAGGTGACGGTTTCACCCATGGGGACCTTGAGCCGAACCACATGAGGTGTGCCTGCTTCATATAGACGCTGTTGCTCACTCTCTGAAAGCTCGCGGCAATGACGATCGTAGCCGGGCGGTTCATGCCGCTGTTTTTGTGTCTCACGAACCTTTTCCAGTCTTTCGGCGGTACAAAAACAGCGGTAGGCATGTCCGTTGTCAAGAAGATTCTGCACATGCTCGGTATACATCTCTCTCCTTTCGGACTGGTAGTAGGGTCCGTATTCACCACCTGCATCCGGCCCTTCGTCCCAGTGCATCCCAAGCCATCGAAGGCTTTCGAATATTTCCCGGCACGCGTCCTCCTGGTAGCGCGTACGATCGGTATCCTCGATGCGCAGTATGAAAGTACCATCATAATGTTTCGCAAACAGATAATTGAAAAGTGCGGTGCGCGCACCACCCACATGCAAATAACCGGTTGGTGACGGTGCAAAACGGACACGTACCTGTTCAGTCGTCATTTGTCAATCCTTTAATGGTTTGATAGATTCAATTAATGATTAAAACCTGCGTTGAGTGGCCGTATTCAAGGGATCTTCCGCCATCTGCAACTTAAAAAAACACTGCACAGTTATATCCCCAACAATTGAAAATACATATCGAACAGCGCGTCCCCGAAAAATGCGCTCAACCACACACCCGCAACAAGAAACGGTCCAAAAGGGATCTCCTTTTTTATTGCACTCCCTCTTCCGGCGACCGTACCGCCGAGTCCTGCGATTATTCCGAACAAAGAGCCCAGAAAAAGAATCATAAGTGCATATTTCCATCCCCATAACGCACCCATCCACATCATAAATTTGATATCCCCCCCGCCAATGGCAGGTCGTTTGGTTACGAAACGTTGTGTTACATACCCAATGACATATAGTGTCCCTCCTCCCACACATCCACCAATGAGCAAAAACAGCACCGTAATGCCCCCGGGGAGCAACGAAACGACGAGTGCGGCGCTCAAACCCGTAATAGTGAATGAATCAGGAATGACTCTGTACCTGAAATCGAGAATGGCTATGGGCAGACAAAGCCACAACGTAATACTGCGTATCCCCAGGACCGCCGCATCCCACTGCAGAATGCTCACCTCTGGTAATCGCGGGCTTACATACCCTGTCCATAACACGAGCGCGATAACCCCGCCAACAGCTTCGATGAACAAATAGTGCGGTGAAATCTTTTTTCCGCATTTGGCACATCTTCCTCTGCATAGCAAATAACCGATAACCGGAATGTTATAGTACCATATCACCGGTTTATGACAGTGTGGGCACCGTGAGCCGGGTCTGACTACTGACTCGCCCCGGGGTAGTCTGGAGATGACAACCGTAAAAAACGATCCCATAAGGGTACCGGACACGAACACCGCTACGGCAATTACTGTATATGTCGTGATCATGGCTTGGAGGCACTGTCTTTGTGAAAAATGACCGTATCACGCGATCGAGAAGAGATACCTGTGCGGATTTTTTCGGAAATGCCCCCGATGCGATCCCGTACCGCATCACGAGGAATCGCGATATGCGGCACCTTTAGCCCGGGACCGATTCTTTTAAGTAAAGAATATACGCGCGAATTCGACAGGCTCTCTTTGGTCCCGCTGAAAGGCGATGCATGAACCGATGCCACGAACACCCATGCAATGACCGCTATTTTCAACACCCCGAGTATTCCTCCGAATATCCGGTCTATGCCGCCGAACACCGTCTCCCTGACCAGACGACGAAGAAACCATCCCGCCGCAAGCACCAGACATAATACCGCAATAAAGACCCCGATAAAACTGAGTGCCGTTAGTGTATGCGGTGAAATCTGTATCCATTCGGATGCATACATGTACACACGTGAATACCAGCTCAGCGCAAGGGCAAACGCGACAATAACACCGGCAAGTCTGACAATTTCTCCGATCAATCCGCGTCTGAACCCACCGATAAAAAAAACGAGACCAAGTCCTGCAAATAGAATGTCGAAATAGTGCATAAGAGTATATCTTGCTTCTGCATCTGTGTTACGGATATCGCGGAGTACGACATCCCCGAATTCGCGCTTGTCTACTTATACGAGGGAAAAAGCAAATCACTCAGCAGCCGTACTCCGAATCCGGTCCCCATACGCGGCATCTCCGCATGGGGTTCTCCTTCACGAAATGCGACCCCGGCTATATCAATATGCGCCCATTCCACCTTTTCATTAACGAATTCTTTGAGAAATGCCGCTGCTGTGATAGAACCCGCTTCACCTCTTTTGAGTTTGGATATATTGCGCAGATCGGCGAATTCGCTTTTCATTGCGTCCGAATGCTCTTCGTATATGGGGAAACGCCATACACGTTCATTTGTCCTTTGTCCGCTTTTATAAAGCTTTTCTGCAAGAGTATCACTGGAAGAAAAGACTCCGGCGACCGTTGTTCCGAGCGCATAAACGATACCGCCGGTCAACGTCGCCAGATCGACGATTCTGGTTGGTGAATAGTGCTTCTGGCAATACGACATTGCATCCGCAAGGATCAGTCTCCCTTCGGCATCAGTATTTATTATTTCTACGGTTTTTCCGCTGTAGGAGGTGTGCACATCGCCCGGGAAACAGCTTTTGCTGCCTACCGCATTATGAGCTGCAGGAATCACCCCCAGCAGATTGACTTTGGGCTTGAGCTGTGCGACGGTTTTCATAAGTCCCAGCACAGCTGCCGCCCCTCCCATATCCTCCCGCATTGTTTCAATATGTCCGGAGGGTTTAAGATTTTGTCCTCCCGAGTCGAATGTTATGCCCTTTCCCACCACGGCGGTCACCTCTTTTGATCGCGGATCCCCCTTGTATGAAATTATGGCAAGCCGCGGGGGTGTCTGCGACCCTTTTCCCACGGCATTGAGCAACCCGAGTTTTTTTTCTACGATGTTTTTCTCTGTGAGCACTTCACATTTCATGCCACCCTTCGTGGCGATCGAACGAGCCTCCTTTGCCAGGCGCTGTGGGTTTACTGATTCCGCGTTTTCATTTACCAGATCCCGGGCAAAGCACACCCCGTCATACACCGCCCGGATGTGTTTTATATCTTTTGGCCGAAGTACGGTATCGACCAGCTCTATCACCGAAACCACGGCCGGCTTCTCACTCTTATAGGTGTCGAATACATACGAACCGAGCAAAAGTCCTTCAAGCGCCGCTGCCTGTGTGTCGGGCCTGCGTGTATCTTTGGTGTCGAATTCCACTGCAATTGATCTCTTTTCGAGCTGCCCTGCTTTTCTGGCACCTGCAGCCGCCGATTTACGAACGATACCGGCAATTGTTTCAGCACTCTCACCAATTCCGCAATAGAGAATACACGTTTCGTCTTCGTATCGAACCGACACTTCGTTTTTTTTGCCTTTAAAATCAACGATGCCGGCAGCATCTTTTTGATTGCGGAATTTTATGATTGTTTTCTGTGTGGAGCTGCCGACCTTTTTTACTTTCATAAATACACCTTTCTGATAACGCACATATCGCTTTACACCTCTTTCGGGTAAACCAAAACTCCATAATTATTCTGATAAAAATACAACAGGGACCACTGCACTGAAAAACACCTGTGTCACAAAGGCTCACTCATCATGCACCTCATTATTTTTAAGACCGAGCGTTTGCGTATGAATACACGAAAGATGTATACTATATTACCACTAATGCGTGTAATATAGCTTTCGAGACATCAGAATCAGGTCTTTTTCAATCAACGGAGGTGTAATGAAGTCACGATTTCTGGTTTTTTCTTTGCTTCTTACGGGCGCTATGATTGCTGTGGCTGCAGTCATCCTTTTTGCGTCGCGTCCTTCTGCGGGTACCGATATCCCGACGCTGCGTATTTTCTGTTTTCAGGGATATACCGAACCCGAGTGGGTTAATGAATTCGAGCAAACGCATGACTGTCAAATCAGGTATACCTACACCTCCACCATTGAAGAGATGTTCAGAAAAACCAAAGAGAACCCGCGTGCGTTCGATCTTTTATCGCTCGACCAGGGCCGTATAACGCTTTATCGGTCCGCCGACCTGTTACAGCCGGTCGACACGTCCCTTCTTGACAATTACCAAAGTATACGGAATTTTTTTAGCCGGCAGATGCCACGGGATTCCACAAATACACGGGTCTATCATGTTCCCATCGTCTGGGGAACACAAACCCTCACTGTCAACACCGAAAAGGTGCACGATACAGTGATTGCTTCTCACCTCGGACCGGACAGTCAGCGACTCTCTCTCGACATCCTTACCGATCCACGCCTGCAGGGTCACACCGCGTTTTTCGATGAAGCGGCCAACATATTCGCAATAGCCGGGATACACTGTGGTGTGGATGATCCTCATGACCTGTCTCCCGAGGAGTGGGAAATGGTTACACAACGGGTATATGAATGGGCACAAAACGCTTCGACGTATACCACCGGGCTTTTTTCCGAATTCAACACACTGGTCAGCGGCGACACCCGGGTTTTACTCGGCGGCAATGATGCACTTCTCATACAACGTCTCGACAATGCCGGCATAAGCCACAAATTTGCACAATACCCCTCTCTGGAAGGCACCTATTGCTGGATTGACGGGTGGGCAATCACCAAAATGACCCGGGGAATAGGAAAAAAACTCGCATACGAATACATCGATTTTATGATCAGCGAACAAGGTCAGCGCCTGCTGGCAACCCATGTAGGCTTCGGCCCGGTAAACGCTTCCGCGACCGATGCACTTGCCGATGCCACAAAAAATATTACCTACTGGTACGCGCAGGACATCGAAAATTTCCCCGGGAAGCTCGTATTCATGTCTCAGGAGGAAGATCCATTTCGCAGGATGCGCACCTGGGAACGCATCAAGGAACACTATAATGAATAACCAGTCTTTGACCCGGTTCGAAAAACAACGGAAAACAACAAACACTTCACCCCATGCCAGGGTCTTTATCTATCTGAACTATCTGTTGATACTCTTTTCATTCATATCGTTTCTTGTTATTATTTATGGTATTACCAGCCATAGAAAAATAATGTCAATAAAAGAATCAATCGTCGACAATACCCTCCCACTTTTAAAATTCAAGTCGCATGTACTGCAGATGGAACATGCCCTGACCCTTGCCTTCGAAAAAAACGAAGGACCACAACAACAAAGGCTGCGTACACAGGCGGGAAAACATGAAGCATACGCCCGTGAATTAGTTGAAGAACAGATATTCGACCATTCCCTCTCTACCGTATATCATAATTTTCTCGTTCGATTGCAGCACAGGATACACAACTGCTATTCACGGGGGCACAGGGCCGTATCACTGCAAATGAACGGCGACTCCTCTGCAGCCATGACCCGGTCACGTGAGTTTAAAAAAATCTCGTCCGCGCTGACGCATGATGTAAACGTACTCGTACGACAAAAGACATCCCGTCTTAACACCGATCTCGAAGAAGCCACGCGAAGAAATACGATCATTGTTGTACTCAGCGCACTTTTATGCATTTGTTTTATCGGCACCGGTGCACTGACGAGTTACTTCCGCCGGCGGTTTATTCGACATCTTTCTCTCGAAATAGCACAACGAAAAAATGCTCAGCAACGATCTATGAGAGAAGCCAAACACCTCAGCACTACACTCAATTCGATCGGGGACGCTGTTATTGTTACCGATAACAACGGTAAAATCACCAGGATGAATCCTGTTGCCGAATCACTTACCGGATGGAGTATGGCGGAGGCAGCAGGGCTCGATCTCTCCATTGTCTTTCATATCGTCAACTCTTATACAGGAAAACGCTGCCGCAATCCGGTGGAGAGGGTTATGGAATCGGGCGAAATAGAGGGACTGGCAAATCATACCATCCTCGTCTCCCGTAACGGGACACAATATCAGATATCCGATTCCGGAGCCCCGATCCGCGGTAACGACAATGCAATACACGGTGTGGTTCTCGTGTTCCGAGACATCACAGAAGAATACCGCATTCAGGCTCAGATAGAAAAAAGCGAAAAGAATCATCGGCAGGTAATCAATTCCATGCGCGATGCAGTAATAATCGCAGGGGGAAACGGCAAAATCAAATTTTTAAACAATGCTGCGTGCGACATGTATGGCTACAGTGAAAAGGACGCAATCGGTATGAACGCGAGTACGCTCGTGAGTCCGAATTCAGAAGTTTCTCTGGAAAAATTTCTCGAAAACATCGACAATTACGGGCATTTTTTCGGCTATTCGACCGACCTGAAAAAAGATGGCTCTACCTTCCCGGCAGAAATACAGGGCACCAATATAATGTTTGACGGAGAAAAATGCCACCTTGCAGTAGTCCGGGACATTTCGGAAAGAATGCGTACCAGGGAACAGATCAACCGACTGGTAACCGCCATAAACACAACCAATGACAGCATCGCGATAACCGATACACAGGGAGTATTCACCTATGTCAACGCCGGGACCGTTTCACTGCTCGGTGTAAAAGACGAATACGCGCTCTATGGAAAAAGCACGTTCGACTTTATAAGTCCCGCCCAAAGAGGCAGGGCTATAGCGGCAATGAATGAGGTGAGTAAAAAAGGTTCGATAGTAAACAGGGAATTCAGCATCGAAAGTCCTGAGCATGGCACGATTCCGGTAGAGATGTGCGTTTCGCTTTTGCGTAACGACACCAACACACCGGTCGGATATGTTGCGGTCACACGGGATATTTCCGAGCACAAAAAAGAACTCTCTCACAGACTGAAACTCGAACAGGAATTGCAAAAATCACAGAAGCTCGAATCTCTCGGCGTACTGGCCGGCGGAATCGCACACGATTTCAACAATCTACTCGGGGGGATTTATTCCTATATCGAGCTTGCAAAAATGAAGATAACCAGCTCCCAAGCGCGTGACTATCTGCAAAAATCCACACATACCATGAAAAGGGCAAAAGACCTTACCCAGCAGCTTCTTACGTTTGCCAAGGGAGGCGAACCGATCAAAGAAGCATTGCATCTGGAACAATTTGTGAAGAAAGAGGTTAAATTCGCCATCAGTGGCTCGGACATTTCCTGCGAGTTCGACTTCACCCCGGATTTGTGGATCTGCGAGTACGATCCCAATCAGTTGGGACAGGTGCTGAACAATATCACCATTAATGCCAGACAGGCAATGTCGGAACACGGTATACTCAGGATAGCCGCAAAGAATGTGCATTTGGGAGAAGAAGAATGTGCCGCACTTGAACCGGGCAGATACATCCGTATGGATATGGACGATAATGGACACGGAATCGATACGGCACATATCGATAAAATTTTTGACCCGTTTTTTACCACCAAGCAACATGGCTCCGGCCTTGGCTTATCCACGTGTTACTCCATTGTTTCACGACACGGCGGCACAATCGAAGTCGATTCAACACCGGGTAAAGGAACCCGTTTTACAATATATCTGCCGGCTTCTTCCCACTCGAGCCCGAAACGTCATAAGACGGAAGATGCCGTACATACCGGCGAAGGCATCATACTTATTATGGATGATGAAGAAGCTGTTCGCGATTCGACCGCAGGCCTGTGTCGTCATTTCGGCTATGAAACGGTTACCACTGACAACGCTGAAGAGACGCTGAGACAGTTTAATCACCTTTATGGCAGAGGCACACATATGGCCGCAATAATACTCGACCTTACTATCCCCGGAGACATCGGGGGCACCCAAATTGTCGCAAGAATTCGAAGAAAATGCCCCGCCTGCGTCATTTTTGTCGCAAGCGGGTATGCGGACGATCCGGTTATGGCTCATCCGAGAGAATTCGGCTTTACCGCCAGTCTTGACAAACCGTTCGAAAAGAGCCGGCTTGCCGCTCTTTTCAACCGCTACATTTCAGGCAATGACGCCTCCGCGTAAATCATGTATTTTCATCTCAGGAATATATGAAACCATCCGTTCGCCTTAATGAGAGAATTTAATTTTTAAATGGCGCACACATCATGGATATTGTATATGATTACTTTTTCAGGCTCACATCGCTACTCATTTCACCACTAAAACATCACTTTCTCGACTGAATACGCAAAGAGGATTGAAGATGGCCCAACTCCCGGTTAAAGAGCAGGTAGACCTGATACGTGAGGTGTTCAGCTATATCCATCGATTCAAGGATGGTACCTTTGTCATTAAAATCGACAGCTCGCTCATTAATAACGCGCTTTTTCCCCTTTTAATCAAGGACATCGTACTGCTTCACCGCATGGGAATCCGGATCATACTGGTTCCCGGAGCACGGACCCGCATAGACGACATCCTTCATAAATACGGTATCGAGTATCGCACCGAAAACGGAATACGCGTATCCACCGCGGAAGCCATCCCCTTCATCAAAATGGCGGCATTTGATATATGCAACCGTATAATGACACTGCTTTCGGAGCATCGTGAGCACGGGATTATAGGCAACTGGGTCAAAGCACGCGGAATCGGTGTGCGCGACGGGATCAACTACCAGCACTCGGGTACGGTTGAACGTATCGATATCGATGCAGTACGCACCGTACTCGCAGAGCACATGATACCGATATTTCCGAACATCGGCTGGAATGCGGTCGGAAAACCTTATAACATCTCGGCCAATGAACTCGCCGTCGCCATCGCAACTTCATTACACGCAAAAAAATTGTTTTATATTACCACCGACAGTGAAATTTCGGTTCACGATTATTCGGTCCCCGATGACGTACACGTGGATACCAACGGCATTGTTTCCCAACTGACGGTTACTCAGGCTGCATCATTCTGTATGCTTAACGGACGCGATCCCGACGATACACTCAAGGAGTATGTGTATTATGGACACGAAGCATGTAAACACAATGTTCAGCGGGTTCACATCGTCAACGGCAGTATAGAAGGAGTCCTGCTGAAAGAAACCTTTTCCTCACGAGGTGTCGGTACAATGGTATATGCGAATGTACACGAACACATCCGTGATGCACGTTCGGACGATATCCCTGAAATACTGCGAATAATGCACCCATATATAGAGAAAAAAATACTGCTGCCCCGATCTGCCCAGCAACTCGAAGAGACGATCGATGATTATGCGGTATTTGAAATCGACACAACGATACACGCATGTGGCGCACTTCATCGCTTTGAGGATAACAGCGGCGAAATCGCCGCCATAGCGGTCGATCACGCCTTTTCCTACAAGGGTATCGGTAAAAAAATGATATCCTATTTTCTTCAGAAAGCCCAGACTCTTGGTCTCTCGCGTGTATTCGCACTGACAACCCAGTCTGCGGACTGGTTTCTCGAACTCGGCTTTACAGAACGAGATACGTCCATTCTTCCCGCTCAACGAAAAGAATACTACAGCTCATCCCGGAACTCGCTTGTACTCGAATACAACATCACCTGAACACACCACTTGCGGTAAAGGTACGCATCGGCTTTTCGTATCGGTTCAATCCGGGCCACCCCTGCACTTTATTCATATGGCGCCCCCCAGGCTGTAAAGCCGCCGATACTTTCGACTAAATTGAGCGGTTGTTTTGATGAAAGCTGCAGTGAGCCGTGCTTCTATTGTGTTCTCCAACATTATGGCGCAACCTTGTTGGTTGTGTCATGATTTCCGAGAATATAAGAGTAGTGCCGATTGCAGCAGCTCATCAAAACAACCGCTCAATTTAGACTTCACTCACATCCAATGAGACTTTGCGAAGGTAGTTGCGGGATACACACACGCGTATCCCGCAACACACAGTATTTAACAGCGGTCTGATGCAAATTAAAACGACGAATTGATATATGCCCACAACGGATCGGTCTCATCGTGCGACACCTCGGTAAATTCGACTCCCCATCGTCCCACCCCATCAAACATTCTGTACCAGGCGATCCTCCCTTTTCCAGGAGATAATCCGTACGGGGTTTTAACTTCAAAGTCGCATCCGTCCCCACGATCGAATTCACTACCCGGGTCAATCTCTTCGACCTGAAAACACGCACCCAATTCGGACACATTTATCATAAGGGTATCGAATTCTTTTCCCCTTACTCTGAACTTAGTAGGACAAAAAGATGTTAACGGTTTTCTCTGGGTTCGTCTGCGCTCTTCACCTTTGTAACCGCTCATGAAACTCTCCTTTGTTAAACCGGAAATAGCCGCGAATCGCTAATTTTAAATAATGGTATTTTTGCTGCATTTCAGAACAAACCACCCGTCTC
This sequence comes from uncultured Fibrobacterota bacterium, assembly GCA_964589825.1. Classification (GTDB taxonomy): domain Bacteria; phylum Fibrobacterota; class Chitinivibrionia; order Chitinivibrionales; family WJKA01; genus CAZPUS01. The sequence continues at coordinate 17,016 of CAZPUS010000025.1, forward strand.
TTTTGGGCGCATACCTGGACACATTACAATTAAAAACGTAACTGAGCGGTTTTTTTGACCGAAGCTGCAGTGAACCGGGCTGCTATTATAAACTCCAAAAATATGTAATCACCCTCGCCGGGTGTCTCATAATTTTCGAAAATACACGACTAATAAGCCTCGCAGAGGATTGCGCACACAAAATCGCTCAGCTCGGGTAAAATATACTACACGGACCCTGACGGAGTAAAATCAATTTTGCTGCAGATCACCTCACGATACGCTAATAACAGTTTTTTTGGCGTAAACACACCTGTCCCGAAAAAGGACACAATTGTCGAATACCCTTTTCTTATGCCGTGGTTCAGCGATATATATTTTTTACCTGAAATGAATGGTTGTTTGGATGAAAGCTGCCGTGAGCCGTGCTGCTATTGTGTTCTCGAAAATTATGAGGCAACCTTGTTGGTTGTCTCATGGGTTTCGAGAATATAAGCGTAGTGCGGAGTGCAGCAGATTTTGAAAATAAAATCGCTCAATTCTGGTTTTACCACAACCACATGAATCCGGTTACTCCGTGAGAAGCGAACTGCCCGACACACGGTCTTGCGCAGACGCCCTACACGCATTCGCAGCGGATCTTACAAAGCCGATCACAAGAGTTTGTGTTTATATGACCACCTGCAAATAAAGGAATAAAGACATATGCAACCACTCAATATTGTCGCCGATGAAAACATCCCTTTTGTCAAAGAAGCATTTTCCGATTTCGGAAACGTTACCACAATGCCGGGACGTAATATCACCAATAATAAACTGAAAAATGCCGACATTCTGCTGGTCCGTTCCGTTACCAAGGTCAATGCCAGGCTTCTCGAAGGCACGTCAATCTCATTTGTGGGTACCGCAACCATAGGAATCGATCATATAGATACCGAAGCTTTACAGCAGCGATACATCGGTTTTGCACATGCACCGGGTTCAAATGCAGAATCGGTCGCGGAATATGTCCTCTCCTCTCTTTGTGAACTCGCCCGGACAAAACATTTTTCATTGCGAAATCGGGTGCTGGGAATTATCGGAGTGGGAAATATCGGAAGTAAAGTATGGAAAAAAGCGAAGATGCTGGGTATACAGTGTCTGTTGTGCGATCCGCCGAAAAAACGGCTTATGAACAGTTCCTTGTTTAAATCGCATAAAGAGGTTTATTCCAAAAGCGACATCGTGACCCTGCATGTACCACTACAAAAACAAGGCGATGATGCAACCTATCATATGATCAACGACGAAACGTTTTCGGCAATGAAATCCGGAAGCATTCTGATTAATACCAGCCGGGGAAACGTGGTGGACGAAAATGCCCTGCTGCGTCATGTCGTTAACCTCAAAGGTCTGGTACTCGATGTATGGGAACATGAACCGGATATTAACCGGGAAGTTCTTTCTGCAACCGATATCGCGACACCTCATATTGCAGGGTACTCTTACGAAGGCAAGTTGAGAGGAACACAAATGATCTACAATGCAGCATGCGATTTTTTCTTCAGGGAAAAAAAGTGGCATATGAACAAAATATTGAAAAAAGAGCAGGAGCAACAGCTTGACGTGTCCGACTCTCAAACACCCTTATGTGAAGCGGTTTCCACCGTCTATCCGATATGCAAAGACGATGACGCCCTGCGCGATATAAAAAACGTATCCATCGACGAACGGGGACAATTCTACGATCGACTTCGAAAAAACTATCCTACTCGGAGAGAGTTCTCGCATTACCGGGTCACGATGTCACAGGGCGGGCCCACTGCAGAAGCTCTTTCCGGCCTGGGTTTCAAAACCAGGATATCTTCCTGACCCTTTACGGCAGGCTTTAAAAAGGAAGGCCTACATACAAATGCATACGCGGTATATACCGCGTGCCATGGTATATCTGCAGATTGGTATCGGTTACAGGCCATGCGGCATCGATACTGACTCCTGAATGCATAACCGGCAGAAGCACCCGCAGTCCTACCCCACATGAAGCTGCATACCCGTATGAGACTCCCGGACGGGTAACGTCATGACTGAAGAGTCCGAAGTCGGTAAATATCGCTCCATCAAAACAATAACTGACTGACAGGGACCGGGTACTTCCTGTAAACGTTGCGGGTACCACGATCGAAGGAGTACTGAATAACCTGAAACGATACTCTCCCACGGCAACAGCGGCATTGTTTATATGTGCCCCGTCATTAAAGGTGTAAATAGCGTTTTCTCCAAAACCACGCATGGGATAGTCACCTCCGTAGGCAAGCCACTCGAATTGTCCGGGATCTCTGTTTCTTACACGCAGGTTTATCCTGAACGCAGCGGTATGGGCAGGTAAAAAACCATTAAAAAAACCTGAAATCCCGGCTATAGCCTGCATATAGCTCAGCGAGTCATGCGAAAGGCGGTGCGTATAGGAGAGTTTGTTCCACTGGAACCATCCGCTACGAGTATTGAAACGGCGATCTCTGGTATCCGTATTGAACCCTTCAAGAATCGTTATTTCATTCATACTCCTGGTTTCACCTGAATATGCCGAATCGTACAACGCGCGATTGCGGACATCAAATCCTTTCCACGCATGCTGTACACGTGTGTAGAGATACGAAGCGGCCCCGATTGTCCGCCCAACTAAAAAAGATTCTCCGGTATAGGATGTGTGCCAGGGGAATGAGGCACTTGGCCTGCGCCCCGCATTAACACGGGCGGTTATAAAGTAAGGTGAGGGCAACAGCGGTTTGCTCCAGCTCAACCCGATTCCATACCAGTGACCGATCCTTCCTCTTATTTTCAGCACCTCCATCGATCCTCTGAAGTTGGTGTTTTTTATCTCCCCCACGCCACTGAACCACAGGGCAGTACGAGACGTATCTCCGTATTTCTGCCAGTGCAGTTCTCCCCCTACGTCACTGATACTCCAGAAAAACGCCGGCTCTTCGATCATGACATATACCTCGACGCTGTCTTCTTTTTTCAGCGTGACGATATCGGCACTCTGAATTACGCGTATCCGGTTGAGTCTCTTCTCCGCGTCATTCACCTGTAATGAATCATACCGGCTTCCGGACCGAAACGGCAGATACATGTAAATAAGCTCAGAGCGGGTGACATGATTGCCCCTGATATATACCGCACTGATGTATTCCGATGCATCGGGTATTGTACATGGAATGCATACAATCATCAAAACCAGCATATTTTCCCGCAACCAGTATTGCAGGGACCTGAAGCATCTATCCATACGTGTTCTTTCTCTGAAACGAAGAATAAAAGGAAAGACAGCCTGTAAGCCGGGTTCTGTCTGCCTGCGGATAACGCAGGGAGGCATTCATTTATCTGTCCGCTGCATAGCAGCGAACGTGAGCGACCTACCCGAGGAGAAAGGAGGCGGACCACCCCCCTCTTTTCAGAGTCTCCTCTGCGTGGTCTTGCACCGGACAGGGTTTGCCGGCCATGCATTCCTGCATGCGGTGAGCTCTTACCTCACCTTTTCATCTCTCACCCCGCGCAGGAGATGTCCTGCGCAGAGCGGTCTTTTCTCTGCGGCACTTTCCAACCCTCACGGGTTCCCCGCGCAGACGGAGTGTCCTGTCCTGCGGTGCCCGGACTTTCCTCTCCGACCTCCACGGGACGGAGCGAATGCCCGGCTGTCTTCCCCTGAAAAAAATCCAGGTATAATACCACACACCCGATATCCCGCCGACGGCCAATCATTGCCTGTACCATTTTTAAAATAATCCCCCCAACAAGGGATTATGTGTAACTCAGGTTACAATACGCCATATAAACGGGTTGACGCTTGATGCCCGAACGCGCGACATCGTCCGCGACGAGCGCAGCGTTGACCGCAACAATCGATCGTCTCAGCTAAAAAATAGTTTGTCGTGCCCAACCGGTTTTTACTATACTACGGTTTAATACTATTTTTCCTGTATAGACGAACCTGCGAATTATTATGAAAAACGCACTATTCGGTATTTTTAAGATATGGCTTGTGGGCATTCTCGGCGCAGCTGCCGTGGGGGGACATGTTTTCTATTGGCTGTTATCAGGGATACGTATAATGCAGACACATATCAAACTCGCTCTGGCGCTAGTGGTGAGTGCTGCTCTGTTACTGGGCATTTTTGTTTTTTTAATATTCGCGCCTTCCGGAACTCAGGCCAAAATTTCGATTCCACGCGGGGCGACACTGCAAAAAACAGCCCGTATACTCGAAAAAAAAGGGGTTATCCGAAACCGAGCAGCTTTTATTCTTCTGATGAAACTCTCACGAAGAGAAAAAAAAATAAGGGCGGGTATTCATGAATTTTCCGCTCATGACAATGTTCTCGCCGTATCCAGAAAGCTTATGTCATCACAAGAGGAAGATGTCCGTATTACCATAACCGAAGGGCTTACCATAGCGCAGGTAGCGTTGCGGTTTAAAGAAGCATTATCTATCGATACCGCAACATTTCTTGAATTATGCCGCAACGATTCTGTGGTTCACTCCATAACTACCGAGGCGCCAACCCTCGAAGGATACCTCTTTCCCGATACCTATCGCTTCGCCAAACGGGCTGACGCCCGGGACGTTGTTGCAAAAATGACCAGACGATTTGTTCAGATGTATGCCGAAATCGAAATCGTGCCCGAAATTGACAGCGAATATTCCCAGCATGATATCGTGACGCTTGCATCGATAGTGGAAAAAGAAGCGACCGTAGACAGTGAGCGCCCGCTCATTGCGGGTGTATTTCATAACAGGTTAGAACTGGGGTATCCACTTGGTGCCGACCCGACCGTGCGGTATGCCATTAACAAATTTACCGGCCCGCTCAGGGTTTCGGAACTCAACGTCAATTCACCTTACAATACCCGCAAATTCAAAGGGCTGCCTCCCGGTCCAATATGCAATCCGGGATTCGCTTCACTCAAGTCCGCTGCATCCCCCCGGGAAACCGATTATTTATATTTTGTGGCAAAATGGGACGGCTCAGGAGAACACGAATTTGCAAAAAGCAATCGCGAACATGTCCGGAACAAACTCAGAATAAGGAGAAAACGAAACATATGGAAAAAAAAGTAGCTCCCGACGGTACCGGCATACGATCGGATCGTAAACATACTTCTCCGAATACGCTGTGTTTACTACTATCCATCATGCTTATAATGCTCAGCAGTATCCACCTGTCTGCACAGGAGATGATTCAGCCCAGGCGGCTTATCGATTCACATACCGCAGGGATTCTTCCCCGAGCGCATTTCGATTTCGAGACGCGTATTTACCCAAGTGGAACAGGGGATGGTAGCGGATTACTTATGAGTATCAGCGTCGGCATTACCGACAGGCTGAATATCGGTTTGGGCTACGGAGGAGACGGGCTTATCGGAAGAGGCGCTGCCCAGTGGAATCCCCGCCCGAGTGCACTTGTCAAATATCGCATCATCGAAGAGAGTTATATGCTCCCCGCATTCTCTCTCGGCTACGACGATCAGGGACACGGCGGACTCGAAAACAACAATTCATATGTGTATAAATCACAGAGTTTTTTTATTGCCGCAAGCAAAAATTACATTCTTGGTTCGGTACTGCAGATAGGCTTTCACGGGGCACTGAACTATTCCATTGAACAAACCGAGGAGACCGCATGGCCCAATCTGTATACCGGCATGGATCTCGGCATCAACGAAGAACTCGCATTTGCCGGGGAATATGATTTTGCACTTAACGAACAGGACCCTGTACGCAGTGACGGAGATACCACCTATGCAAATCCGGTATACGGTTTTTTCAATATTGCATTTCGCTGGCGTTTCTCGGAATCGTTCTATCTCGAATTTGCAGCCAAGGACATTTTCGAAAACAATACACGGCCAAACGGTGAGCCTTACGGATGGGGACGTGCTCTGAAACTCGTCTACATTACACGCTTTTAGAAAACAGTGCGTCATTATCAGTCATCTACGGGCGCTTACATGGATTTACCCGAATTAGTTGCTCCTGCAGGCAGTTTCGAACATGCAGAGACCGCGTTACGTTATGGTGCGGATGCAATATATGCGGGAGTCGACACACTCAATTTGCGTGCACGGGGGCACAATTTCGAACCCGATGCGCTTAACGAGCTTTTGGCTCTTTGCCGTCGATATACTGCATCGCTTTACCTCACCCTCAATATCTGGGCGGACGAATCTCATCTAAAACAGGTAACAATTCTGCTTCAAACCCTGCGTACCTCCAGGCTTTTACCGCATGCGTTTATCGTGAGTGATCCGGGTATTATATCCCTGTGTCGCAGGCTCTGCCCCGATACTCCCCTGCACATGAGCACACAGCACGGCACATGCAACAGTGAAGCAATGAAATTCTGGAAATGCCGCGGGGTTAACCGGTTCGTACTTCCCAGGGAATTGACATGTGATCAAATCGCCACGCTTAATGCCACGGGCATTGCACAGACCGAAATTTTTGCTCATGGTGCAATGTGCGTATCAATATCGGGACGCTGCCTTCTGGGCGCATACCTGCAGGGCCGGCATCCCAACTGGGGTGACTGTCCCCAACCGTGCCGTTATGCATACCGCCTTCAACTCGACACACAAACCACTGAATGCAGAGAAGACACGCTTGATATACAGCAGACGGAGGATGCAACCTATCTGCTTAACTCAAAGGATCTCAACACGCTCCCGATCCTGAACCGGCTTGTAGATACCGGTGTGACTGCAATTAAAATAGAAGGAAGGAACAAAAGCGTCCATTACGTGGCCTCTGTAGTACACACCTACAGAGCAGCCCTTGACTCCATGCGTAACGGAACCGGGAATTACCATGCCCGATCCGAATGGATCGAGGAGCTCGAATCGGTCCCCCATCGACATTATACCACCGGATTTTATGGCAATGACTATACCCTGCAGGAAATCACCGGCACCAAAGACGGCGGACGTAAACGCATAGTCGCGATCGTGAAGGAGCCCCTCGATGCACACACGGCACTTGCTGATGTAAAACATCCATTTGAGTGCGACACCGGCGTCGATGTTCTCTCCAGCGGTAAAAAACCTGCACCATTTAAAACCATCATTACGCGGATTGAAGACATTAAAGGAAACAGACTCCATCGGGCGGTCACCAACCGCATTGTCAGGGTCACCACCGAACACCCGTTGCATCGAGGCGATATTTTCCGACGGACCGAATCGGCCTGAATCGATATTTCGCCCATCACACACCCTCATCCGCCGGGATAATCGTATGTCCGGTTCACACACCCGACCTCCTCATGTACTCGTGGTTTATCCGTGGGTAACCGATTTCAAACTCTATGATGAATGGATGCACCCCTTAGGGCTCTACTACCTGATATCCCTGCTGCGACATAACGGCTGTACTGTGTCATTTTTCAATTGTCTTACGTATACCGGACATGAAAAAGAAAAGCCTTTGTCAACCGGCATGTTTCCCAGCCGTGCGCATACAAAGCCGCTTGCCTACCGGGGAGTTCCCCGTACCTACAAACGATACGGATGCAGCGCACAACAATTTGCCGCATTTCTTGACACCCTGGGCACCCAGGCGGATATCGATCTCATATGCATCGGCAGCGGCATGACGTACTGGATCGACGGACTGCTCGAAACCACCTCGTTTCTTCACCGTATGTTTCCCGATACTCCCCGGGTAATCGGCGGCACCTCCGCACAACTGATCCCCGGCCATCTCCGCAGCCGCCTTCCGGGTACCTTCATATTCCCACACCATTTGTTCGATGACGCTGCCCTGCGACAGTGCGCAGTGCCGGTTCTCAACACCCTCTCGACTAAAGGATGGGTTCCCGAGCTCATCTCAGGGCTTCAGCTGCAACACAAGCTTTACCACGGACCGGTGCTTACTTCGCTTGGCTGTCCCCATTCATGTACGTACTGTGCGTCGTCTTTCATTTCCCCGGAATTCACACAACGAAGCCATCGCATGGTTATGAAGGAATTGGATTATATGAGCACAGTCCGGGGAATAACACATACGGCGCTTTATGACGACGCGTTCCTGTACCGTCCTCACTCACACGCCCGTGGTTTACTTACCAACATCAGAAATCAACGCATACCTCTCACCTATCATTGCCCCAACGGATTACATCTTCGCTGGCTTGACAGGGAGATACTTGATCTGATGTGTGCATGCAGATTCCACACACTCCGTTTCGGCTACGAAAGCTCCCGGTACCGGTATCAAACCCATACGTCACATAAAACCGATGAATCCACACTTGCACGTGTTGCCCGGTTGCTGCACGAGTACGGCTATCAGGGTAATCGAAGCGGAATATACGTAATGGCGGGTCTTCCCGGGCAGACACCCCGTATGGTTGCCGATGAAATAGAGGCAATAAGCTGCTGCGCGATCCATGTCAAACCCGTTTTTCTCTCGCCGGTACCGCATACCCCGTTATACCGGCATTATGCGACTGCCATTCCCGATATCACGACAGATCCCCGCAGACACAACGACACGGTATTCATACCCTCTCTCGCACAATGGGACCATATCGCAGTGGAGCAGATAAAACAGATGGCGGTTACCCGGAATGCTTCGATACAGTGACAGGTATATCCCACACGCGTCACCCGTGTTCCTGCCACCTCTTCTCCAATGCAACTTCCTAAAAAATAGTGTAATAGGCCTTACGTCCTGAAAGATGACATGAAGAAGCTTCAAATATTATTTTTTCTGGATTGAGCGATTGTCGAGATTGAAGCTGCGGGGAGCCGTGCCGGGAATGCGTTCTCGAAGCATATGGGTCGACCTTGTTGGCTTTCGTGGAGGCAGAAGCAGTATGGGAGGCAACAGATTGCTTAAACAAACCCGCTCAGTTCAGTTTTGTTTATTGATTACTTGAATCGCACGCCTTTTAACCAGGATACATAAATGAAAACACGCGCACTCCGGCTGCATGGTGCCGATGATCTGCGACTGGACACTTTCGATCTGCCACAGATAAAAGATGACGAAATTCTTGCGGAAATTACCACCAACAGCATCTGCATGTCATCTCATAAAGCGACCATTCAGGGTGAGCAACACAAAAGAGTCCCCTCCGATATCTCCGAAAATCCGATTATCATCGGACATGAATTCTGCGGAACCATCCTTGAGGTAGGACAGCATTATAAAGACGACATCTCTGCTGGCAGCAAATTCAGCGTACAACCGGCCCTGAACCATCCCGACAACCTGCTGTACGCGCCCGGTTATTCGTTCAGATATCTCGGAGGCCAGGCGACCCATGTGATACTGCCAAAAGAAGTCATGGAGATGAACTGCCTCCTGCAATATGACGGAGATGCGTTTTTCAATGCTTCGCTTTCGGAGCCGGTATCCTGTATTGTCGGCGCATTCAATGCACAGTACCACTTCAAACAGGGAGAATACATCCATCAGATGGGTATTGTCGAAAACGGTACCATGGCGCTTCTTGCCGGTGCCGGCCCTATGGGCCTCGGTGCAATCGACTACGTGCTGCACACCGGACGTAAGCCTCGGCGACTCGTAGTAACCGATATCGATCAGGATAGACTCGACAGGGCTGCAGCGATTTTTTCTCCGGCACACGCCCGGGAATGCGGTATAGAACTCATTTATCTCAACACCGCCACCGAAAACCCGGTTGACGCGCTCCACAAGGTAAACGAGAATCAAGGATATGACGATGTGTTCGTATTTGCACCGGTGGAGCCCCTGGTTACACAGGCGAGCAAAATTCTGGGATTCAACGGGTGTCTTAATTTTTTTGCCGGCCCCTCGCATCAGGACTTTTTCGCCTCCATCAATTTTTACGATGTTCATTACAGCGGACACCATATTGTAGGCACTTCGGGCGGCAATACGGACGATATGAAAGAAGCGCTCAGGCTCATGGCCGACCATACTATCAACCCAGCCGTCATGATCACCCATGTGGGAGGGCTCGACAGCGCAGCCGATACCATCATGAATCTTCCTCAGATTCCCGGTGGTAAAAAACTTATCTATACCCACTGTGCATTCCCGCTTTTTGCACTTGCGGATCTTCCTGAATTGAGCGCCAAAGATTCGTTTTACGCCACGCTCAACAACATCGTGAGTCGCCACAACAACCTGTGGTCAAAAGAAGCGGAAGATTTTGTGTTGTCCAATGCACCTTCTATCGAATAGCCCTTTATGTGATACCATCATCATCCCAAATATTTTTTCAAGGTCTGCATGCATGAATTCTACCCTGCCCGATATAATCGTAAATAACCATATTCACACCCCTTATTCTTTCAGCGCATTCTCGTCGGTCGAAGAAGCCGTACAAATGGCAAAACATGCGGGTGTGGATGTGCTGGGCATCAGTGACTTCAACACCGTCAAGGGATATGACGAATTTGCCGGTCAGTGCAGATCTCAGGGGGTCTACCCCCTCTTCAACATCGAGTTTATCGCGCTCGACGAAACCGGAAAAAACTCTGGCAATCGATGGAACGATCCGAAAAATCCGGGAAACATGTATTTCTGCGGCAAAGCACTTGCATTTCCAAGCAGCTTTAACCGGGACACGGTTAATTGCCTTGCCTCGCTTTGGAAAGCGAGCCAGGATCACATCTGGCAGATGATAGAAAAATGTAACACCCACCTTCAATCCGTTGGATTGGATACACTTTGTCTTGACTATCAGAAGCTCAGAACCAAATATGCCACCTTTCAGGTGCGCGAACGCCATCTGGCCCAGGCACTCTATTTCGGTATAGAGCAGAGTACAGCCACCGCCGCTGATCGGACGCAAATATACCGCACGCTGTTTAACGACGAATCGTTCGAAGCGGAAGAATACGATGAAGTGGCCCTGCAGAACGAAATTCGTTCCCGGCTGCTTAAATACGGAAAACCGGCATATGTAGCCCAGCACCCCCATGCGTTTTTCCCGCTGGAAAAGATTATGCGTATAATCCTCGACGGCAAAGGTATCCCCTGTTATCCCGTGCTGGCCGACGGCAGCGATCCGCTTACCGAATATGAAAAAGATCCGGAGGCTCTCGCCGCTGTGCTCAAATCGAAAAATATTCATGCGGTGGAATTTATTCCAAAAAGAAACGAGCTTTCCCTTCTTCGTAAGTACGTTGCTGCTTTTTCGAGCCGAAATTTCCTTATTACATTCGGAACAGAGCACAATACACCGCTTCGCGATACGCTTATTCCTCATGCCGCTCATTCCACAGCCCTTGACAACGAGCTGCAACGCATTTGTATACAGAGCGCCTGCATTTATGCCGCGCATCAGTTTTACGTCTCCAATGGAGAGTGTGGCTACATAAACTCCAAAGGCGATTGTACTGCAGAGGACAAAAGTGAACAGTGGCCATTTATCGACAAAGGTATGGAATTATTACGAAACCGCTTTTTATACCATTCAAATTAAGCGATTGTTATGATATACTCCGCCCTTTACTGTAACCAAAATTGAGCGGTGTAATTATGCCGGATAAGATATGGACTCTCCCCTGATTACTACCTTTAGACAAGGAGTCTTTTTATGGAAAAGACACGTTTATACGAAGTAGCGGCCGCAATCAGAATGAATGCGTGGACGCTGGATTCCGATATCGAAGAAAAATATCAGCTACCACTCGTCACCTGCGATGACAGCGAAATGGCACAGCAGATAAGCGGTCAGATCGATGAGTATATCGCGCCCCTCAAAAATGAACTTTGCGTATACAAATTCCCGCAAAATTGCAGTGCAGCGGATATCTCCAAAGAATTGATGCGCAACAGACAAAACGTCGACAATGGATGCAGCGGACTGATAATTATCGAACACGTGGCTGTCTTTGCCTATGCAGCCTCAAAGCGACTGTGCGATGAAATCATCGCTGCAACGAGAAACGCGACCGCACTGCCTGCACACGAGCATGAATACGATCATAAAGGACGGTTTGCAAAGCGGGTGGTACTGGTAACCGGCGGTGCACAAGGCTTTGGGAAAGGTATCGCCGAGCGCATGGTTGCCAGGGGGGCTTATATCGCCATTGCCGACCTGCAGGATACCACTGCGCGTGAGGTTAGCGATTCCATAAACAGCCTGTATGGAGAACACGCGAGCATTTCGACCTATCTCGACGTAACCGATCCGCATTCCATAGAAACGTGTATGACCCACTGTGTGAGGGAATTCGGGGGCATTGACATGTTTATCTCAAATGCAGGTGTGCTGAAGGCCGGAGCGATACATGAGCTCAGCATGCAGCATTTTGACCTCGTAACGGACGTAAACTACAAAGCGTTTTTCTACTGTACCAAAGCGCTGCTGGAAATAATGCGCATGCAGCACACCTTCAATTCCACCTATTCCATGGATATTATTCAGATTAATTCAAAATCGGGCCTTTCGGGAAGCAATAAAAACTTTGCTTACGCGGGAAGCAAATTCGGGGGTATAGGCCTAGTGCAGTCGTTTGCAAAGGAACTCACCGAATATAATATCAAAGTAAACGCCATCTGCCCGGGTAACTATTACGAAGGCCCTCTCTGGTCCGATCCGGATACCGGACTTTTTAAACAATACCTTGACGCAGGGAAGGTCCCGGGCGCAAAAACCATAGAGGACGTACGTACACATTACATGAATCAGGTCCCGCTTAAACGCGGCTGCACTCCTCTGGACGTGACACGTGCGATCGGCTATCTCTTTGAGCAGGAGTACGAAACCGGCCAGGCATTGCCCGTCACCGGCGGGCAGGTAATGCTCAAGTAAGGAAAATCGATCTATAAAAAAATTCGACGACAACCCCATAAAAAAGGAGTAAATAGTATGACAGGCACAGCGCAAAGGCCAGATTTCGAAGCGAAAAAATCATCCGTGCGAGACTTCGCCCACACAGACCGCAGATTGATCGGACATGCCCCGACTATTGCCATTACACCGGTTGCCGACGGTCGTGTCGGAGCATATGAAGATAACGTATCCGGTACCTGGGCTATGGTAGAGCGTGTATTCAACCTGATAATGGATAATGTCACGCTGGCGGACGGCACCAAACCTCGCATTGTCGTGGCACCCGAAATCGTTTACGGAGCCCGTACCGGTGCACTCGCGCAGGAGTACTACGTGCGTGAAGGCGTAAGCGCCAACATATGGGTAAGCCGTTCATGGGCTTACAGTGATGAGCTCATGTCCGCATGCATGGGAATCGGTAGCTCCGAATGGGTGCAGGCCGCCTACGGACTCAATCAGACCGATCGACCCGGTGCGGTATGGCTCAAGGCCTTCTGCGCGGCAATGGATGAAAAGAAACGCCCCGTCTTTTCGATATACAATCCGGAAATCGAATCTGAAGAAGGTGAAATTGCACCGTATGTGGCCACACGTCTTCTGAGGTTTGCCCGTAGTGCCTGTGCAGTTGCCCAGATGCGGGGTAAAAACTATCTCTCCGTAGGCAGTGTGTCGATGGGCATTATCGGCTCGGATGTACGACGCAACATCATGCAGCAGTATTTCGGGATGGGAAGTGTTTCGGTCGATATGATCGCGCTTCGCGGGCGTATCGATAACGGCATTTACGATCACGAAGAATTCGATCGTGCATTCTCGTTCATGAAGAAAAAATTCACGATAAATTCAGGTGAAGGAACGCGTCCCTATTCCAAGGACGATCTTCTTGCCGAATGTATAAAGATGACACTCGTTGTTCGCGATCTCATGGTTGGCAATCCCCGCCTTGCAGACGAGGCGGTCGGTAACGCACAGGGTTTTCGTGCTGATGTGGAATTTGCACAGGGAGCGAATGCTATCGCCGGGGGGACACAGGGGCAGCGCATGTGGACCGATCTCTATCCGAACTTCGATCTCACCGAATCGATCCTGAACTCTTCGTTCGACTGGAACGGTTTCCGTCAGGCATACATCGTGGCTACTGAGAACGACAGTAAAAACGCCCTTGGCATGTTATGCGGGCATCTGCTAACCGGCCTGCCGCAGCTGTTTGCCGATATACGCACAAACTGGACCGCAAAAAGCGTAAAAGACGCCACTGGTAAAGATATCTCGAAAATCGCTCCCAACGGACTCATTGACAAAAGAAACTCGGGCGCGGCGGCACTCGACTACGCACTCGATCTCTTCAGGTTGCAGCAGGGCCTCACCAAGAAGGACGTCTATGCACTTTCTAATGCGATTAAAAAAGACGAAAAACTGCAGCAGGAGATCATAGACAAGGCTATCGCAGGCACACAGTACGAGCCGGCAGTGCTGGAGTATTTCCGGGGTGACGGTCTTTCGAGCTCTTACAGGACTCCCGGTGGTATACCCATGACCTCGTATCGCTACAATGTCGTTGATTCGGAGCCGACCGTCTCTATCGTCGAAGGCGACACCGTTGAGCTGCCGCGTGAAGTCGCTGATCATATTAGTAACGTCACCGATGCGACATGGCCCGAAACCTACTGGACACCGAGAGAAATGAGTTCGTTCGAATATATGTCGAAAATCGGTCCGAACCATGACGGCTCTTCGTTCGGCAATATCGGCGCCGATCTGATTACACTCAATTCCATGCTGCGGATTCCGGTCGATATGCACAACATCCCGCAGGATGATATTTTTCGTCCTACCATGTGGGACCGCTTTGGCGGAGACGATTTCCGTGTGTGCGAAAAACTCGGTCCACTCTTTGACTGAGTACCGCAATTTACCCATGTAGTGCATGCAGGAAAAGAGTACGCTCTTTTCCTGCTTTTTTTTGTCAATGTTATAAAAAGGTGTGTATCAGTGGAGGTATTGCGCCCGGGGGTTTGGAAGAAAAAGCCCTATGGTGGAATGCTCGGGCTCCATCTGGAAGGCCGAAGTAAGGCGGATACCGGTATATTCGGTGATGGGCAGCGAAGCACACAGCTTCTCCTGCTGCTCAACCGGCGGCATTCCGGGATAGCCGAAGCTAAAACGTTTTCCCTGTGACACCTTCATCTTTTCCCGCACACGTTCGGAAACATACCCGGCCAGCAGTTCGGTCATACAGGTTCCGAGTCCGTGAAGATAAAACCCCTCACTGTAGCGATCATCCGAAAACAGCTCACTGCTTTTGCGTGATATCCCCGCCCCTATCGTCACGGCCTGCACCGCGACCTCGTTATATTCTCTGGTGATAAACCGGGCTGCACTCTCACCGTTTTTTGGAGACGGGCCGAATTCGAATTCGATCTTCTCCGGCTCTTCTCTGCTCTCATCGCAGTATAAACGGACGCCGGTCCCTTGGGCAAATGCTTTGCATATACGATACCAGACCCGCGCATTCCACAACCGTTGTGTGTGAATCATCTCGTACAGATGTCGCAGCATGGGCTCGAAGGTCGATACACGTGCGTGTTCATATTCACGATCCGCAAGCCTTCCTGCCCGCCAGTACGATCTGAACAGAACCCGGGTATCGATCCGTGAAAAAATGTCTTCGAAATCAACCGAATATTTTTGCTGTGAGAATCCTTTCTTCATTGCACTCTTTTCTTTTACACCGTGTATGTCTTCAGATGATACTACAATCACATGCACAGTTCATGACAAGGCTGGTGTAGTCGTCCAAATCAACTCGTATACCCGAATTCCTCGAGAATATCCGATACCCTGTAAGTACCTCCGAACAAAGAAGGTATCTCAAACGCAGCAATTTTTTTCTTTTCTTCCTCAGAAAGCATGTGTCTCCATTTACCCGCACTTCCTTTCTGTATCCCCTGTGCAGGAGAATATGACCAGGTCGCATGATCATCATACATCTTCGGTAATTGCTTTGGAACGAGGTCTTTTTCAGTAATAGTCGCCGCACCTGTTTGTTCCAGTATCTTGTTAATCTCCTCAAGTGGATTCTCTACGAGATCCTCATACCGTACTTCAATATACCCGGGCATACCTCTGCCCCGTGCTGCAGCTTTAATATCATGACACCACCTGATTAGCGCCATTATCCGTGCCACGTTACCATCTGTAATATTCAGTTCTTTCATAAACCGCTTTGCAAGCGAGAGCATCACGTCTCTTCCATCCCGTATCATATGGATATATGTGCACCCGGGAAATGCCTCAAGAAATTCACGCGACACATACGCATTGCGAGGTGTTTTTTCAACCCAGATAAAATCCTGCGGCAGTGAGTGGATCTGCTGCATCGATTCGCGTATCCGCTTGACGAATTCGACGACGGTATCCGCCTGCTTTAAAAGCGAATATTCCGAATAAATATCCCTGTATCCATAAAATTCGCGATAACAGAAAAATGCACTCGGAACAAGCGCAAACGAAAGTCCCTTCAAACGATTATACACTATCGTACTCGCCTTTCCACGCACGCATCGGTAAAACTCAGCCGAAAAATTATTCTCGGTAAAAAGCCTTCGATGCACAAAAGTGGACGACTCCGGGCCGCATACAATGCCGGAAGTACCATGAAGAAGAGATGCAAGCAATGTCGAGCCGGAACTACCTGCACATCCGATCAAATGCAGAGGGGGATGAGCCATGGATAATCACCTTGTAATGCAAAGAGAACGTTTATTCGGCCATTGTTTTTTTATTTTCGTTTCTGCCGTGCCTGTACCTATGCCCCAAATTTCTTATTTATTTTCGTATGCGCGCTGTATGGCATCCGCAAGAGCAGATATATCGAGTTGTGGATCGTTTGTGTCCATGATATTGGTTGCAGCGCCAAACGGATTCCAAACCTTTGTCAAAAGATCGTGAAAAGTGCAATTATTAAGGAATTGTTGTGACATTCTATCGATAATAACCCTTGAACATCTACATAAAGCCGCCAGATGCATGTAGTCACTCACCGGTCCGATGCATAACGCGGACCCTGCCAGCACATCAACGAGACGTGCAAGCGGAATGTCCCGCAAATCGTTCGTTCCCTCGATAACCGCTGCATTGCTGCTGTCACCTATACACGCAATACTGTCACTTTTCAGTTTTTCGCACAGCATACTCCATTGAGTCATGCACCAGCCATTGGTTGCGGACTCATTCCGGGGGATACAAAACAGATACCTATAGCCCTCCTGCGAAGCAGTATTTCCATATGCAATATAGTTGCTTTTCTTCTGGGAAAGGGCGGTTTCACTGCACAACTCCCATGACGGGGCGAGTGCATATATTTTGTCCTGTGACGCGCGCTCTTCAACCGGTTTTGGAGTAAACGTATAGAGGCATCCATCGAGCATCGGGCCACTGTGTTGTCCGCGTTTATCGATAGTAACGAATTCATCCGCACAATCCCGATACAAAAACTCATGTCCCGGCCTGCACAGTACTTGTACGTTATCAAATCCGTATGCCTTGGTATGAAACCTCACAATCGCCTGCCACGCCATTAATTCCCAACCAAGCTCTCCCAGAAAAGGTCCTGCCATGAGCACATGTCGCTGATGTGAATTGGCGTAATTTTTCAGATGCATCCTGAAGTTGGAATACCTGCCGGTTCGTTGCTGAATTGTAAAGGTTCGATAATTATCATATCCCAGCTTCCATGCCACATAATTGAAACTGAGCTGGTCACGGATACTGTGGGACCGAACCTCCTCCCACCACTGCTCACAAAATTGCTGCAGCCGTTCGCTGTTATGCTCCCTGAAAATCAAGGTTGTTTCAACCAGTCCCGATTGTTCGGGAAGCCCCTCTTTTCGATATTTTTCGATCTGCGCCCGCATGATCTCCGGATCATCTTTTTTTAGCTTGATACATGCCTGGAGTTCTTCATATACATCATTTCTGCCGCAATGATCGGTGATATACATATCCACCGTGTCTTCAGCGAGAGAATAACAATCCTGTACGATGGTATCCATTTGTACATTGAACATGTTTGCATCTATCCAGACGCTTACCGAATACTCCGAAAGATACCGGTGCGCGCATATTTTATGCATCCGCGCCGTTTTTATTTTATCACGCGTCGATTCCCCGAGGTCCTTGATATATCGCACATCCCATGTGGAAGAGGTAAAAGACGGATTGTCGGTAAAACAGATACAGTCAACTTCGTCATGTGTATTGTCAACCTCTTCAAGCCGGTCATAACCACCGGTCAGGCACGTATATACCGCAATTTTCATAAAAACCGCTCTTTCGTTATGTCAAGGTCAATTACATAGTTGTGCGATATTGTATCAAATAAACAATACCACACGGTAGTAATTATCGGTACACCAAATTGCATCCTTTAAAATACCACATGTAACGACATGTGTACATACTTCGTAACGTATTTTATCGATGCAGTGTAATACTACAGTCTTTACCCGAATACGAGAGTATTTATCCATTTAGGATACGCAATAGTCAGGGAGAACACAAATCGCATGAAACGCATATCGTCATTATCGGTTTTATACGGCATCTCGCCCGCCGGCACAGGGGCATTGATCATTGCACTGGTATCTCTTCTATTCGTGCATGTCCAAGGGGAAGACAATGCAGCCGATTTTTTCTACGTCTCTTCGAAACAACCTAAAAAGGGGACTAACTGGTATGAAGCGGAAACATCACTTACCGAAAAACAGTTCAGCGAACGTCGCATAGATTCTCTGACCCGGCATTACGGCGTCCATCTTCCTCGTGATTCCGGAGCTGCCCACACACACCCGCTTGCATCGATCTACGAAAAATGTGTCTATGAAGTACGTTGGCTCTTTATGTCAGCGGGTTATGGGATTCTTGCCATTGCACCCGATCCCTCACGTGACTTGATTTCCCTCACCGGTATCGCGCTTTCGCATAAATTCCTCGGTGCCCTCTATCGTGTCGAGGATTATGCGCGTTCACTGGTTCATCCCCGGCATCTGTATCCGTTTTTTTTCGAAGAACACATAAAGGAAGGCGGCTACACAGCGACACGATGGAAGCTTTATGACCATTATCGACAAAATGTCTATGCACAAAAAAAGAAAAAATCGTCCGACTCGGTACCCCGTTTTGTACACAATTACCTTTCTGCATTCTACAAATACCGGGCAGGAGATATTTCGATAGGCGATACGGTCTTCATGAATTCATACGTACAGGGTAAGACCTATCAAATGTATTTTACCTGCATAAAAAGGGAATCCATTACCGTGGGAGACACGAGTTTTTCCTGTTTCCTTGTACGTCCCGACCTTAAGGGTAAGGCAATGGTTTTTCGGGAACAGGACCGCATTGACATATGGCTCACCGACAATCGCTTTCACATGCCGGTACTTGTGGAAGCACACATCATTTTCGGGAAGATAACCTGCCGCCTGCTTTACGCAAAACGATGGGAGCCGGCGAATTGATCCTTTTGGGTTAAATCATGTCCGATTCTTCTTTGCCTTCTCCAGTATCTGTAATCCCTGAAATGCGTCTTTTGCGTAATACACTCCACCAGCATATTCGCGGCTGTCGTTGATTTTCGATATTCGTTCAGCAAAAGATTTGTTTACTGCAGCACCGCCAATAAGTACAGGAACATCCACACCTTTTTTGTCAAGCTCATGGACACATTCCGTCATCTCTTTGGATGTGGTAATCAAGAGGGCTGACAGGCCGATGGCATCCGGCTCGTGTTTTGTAACCGCCTCCATGATAGTTTCGACAGGTACCTGTTTGCCGAGATCGATAACCGTGTACCCCTGATTCTTGATAATCGAGGCAACAAGATTTTTTCCTATATCGTGCACGTCTCCGTAAACAGTCGCAAGTATGATCGTTCCGCGTGATTGCTGCTCCTGCTGTTGCAGCATCGGCTCGATTATATCGATTGCCGCACGCATTACTTCTGCCGCCTGCAGTACAAACGGAAGAATCATTTCACCGCGCTCCATTCGCTCCCCCACATCCTGCATGGCAGGCATAAGAATCTCATTGAGCACGTTCAGTGGTTTACGGGATTCACAGCACTCCTTGACGAGTGCTTCGATATCCGAATTATCACGGTTGATGACCTTGTTGTAAAGGCGGGCCGAACAATCCATGCTTTCCCCTTTATCCGCCGCAGATTGTTCCGAGGATTGCACCGCATCGCCTCTTTTCTGGAAATACTCAATGAACCGATCAAGGGCATCGTTCTTCGTATTGAAAATAAGCGCGTCGGTCACTTCTTTCATCTCATCATCGTATGCGTCGACATCATCGATGTGGTGCGGATTGAAAATAGCGGCATCGAGCCCGTAATTTCCCGCGTGATACAGCATCATATTGTTAAGTACACGCCGGGCAGCAGGCATCAATCCGTACGAAATATTACTGACCCCCATCACAGTCCGAATATCGGGAAATTGTCGCTTTATATCCCGGATTGCATCGAGAGAAATCCGTGCTGCATCGGCAGAGTCGCGGTCTCCGGTTGCAAGGGTAAATATCAGCGGATCGATATACAGAAAACGTCCCGGCATTCCAAATTCGTCATGCACCAGTTCGTAGAGTCGCCTTGTACACTCGATCTTTCGTTCGATCGTTTTTGCCATTCCCGTATCGTCAATTGTCAAACCGATAACCGGACAGCGAAACCGGGACGCAACGGAAAGTATCTCATGTGCATTGCGGGTATCGTGCTCAAGATTGATGGAGTTAATCAATCCGGCTCCCGGAAACGATTTCAACGCCGATTCGATCACCGCAGGATCGGTGGAATCGATGCAAAACGGCATGGACACCCGTTCGGACAAATATCGTACAAAGGTAACCATCGACTCCCGTTCATCGTCTCTTTCGTTCAGTGCCACCGAGACATCAAGCAGGGTTGCCCCCGCATTCACCTGTTGTTGTGCGATACGACCAAGTTCGTTCCAGTTATATGCAAGCAGAAGATTTTTTGTATTCCTGGATCCCTGGGCATTGCACCGTTCCCCGATAATAAACGGTTTGGGTGTTGTTTCAAGATCGATTCCGGATATGCCGGTGCCGGAGAACACACTTTTTGCAGCCCGTTGGCGTGTTTTGATCCGTTTCCCCTTCAACGCATATGCCAGTTGAGAAATATGCTCCGGGGTGGTGCCGCAGCAACCACCGACCACCGAGACCCCTTTTTCG
This sequence comes from uncultured Fibrobacterota bacterium, assembly GCA_964589825.1. Taxonomy (GTDB): domain Bacteria; phylum Fibrobacterota; class Chitinivibrionia; order Chitinivibrionales; family WJKA01; genus CAZPUS01. The sequence goes on from CAZPUS010000025.1 coordinate 38,063, forward strand.
ATAACTGCCGGAGCGAGAAGCGCCGCGAACTCCTCCGGCTGCATAGTATACGATGCTTTACCGTCTACATTCTCCGGCATCCCCGCATTCGGTATCATCGACACCGGGATGGCACATTTGTCAAGCAGCGATTCAACATGCGGCATCATCTCTCCGGGGCCGGTACTGCAGTTAAGACCTATAATATCGGGTTCAAGATTACCGACGGCACCCAGAAAGGCTCCGATGTCCGATCCAAGAAGCATATGCCCGGTGGAATCGAGTGTTATCTGTACCTGCAACGGAAGTTCTTTCCCTGCCGAATGTGCTGCGTGACGAATGCCAATGACTGCAGCCTTTACTTCAAGAAGGTCCTGACTCGTCTCTATCAGAAACATATCCGCCCCGCCCTGCTGCAGTGCCAGAGCCTGCTGTGTAAACACATTGACCAGTGTGTCGAACGAAACATCGTTGAGACTACTATCGCCCGATGAGGGTAGAAAGCCGGTGGGTCCAACGGTTCCGCATACCAATGCCTCTCTGTCGCGCTCTCTCTGCTCAAGCGCATTACGTGCTGCACGAGCAGCAGCGACGTTTATTTCCTGCGTTTTTTCTTCAAGTCCGTACTCCTTCAGTTTTATTCTGTTTGCTCCGAAGGAATTCGTTTCGATCACCTGAGCTCCGGCATCGAGGTAATTGCAATGAATCTCTGTAACGATATCCGGCCGGGTGATATTAAGAATCTCGTTACAACCCTCTTTATAATCGAAATCCTTTTCGGTAAGTGAATATAACTGTAGCTGCGTACCCATTGCGCCATCAAAAATAATCGGATAGTTCTCGTTCACGTGGGAAACTATATCCATTAACGCTCCTTAATGCCATACGTTACGAATAACGAATAAACTACGGAAAATACGAAATGGTACCACTCCCTGCACCATTTATTTCACTGACGCGACGTTCACCTTAACCAAACATTTCTGTGTGCGACGGTTGCCCTTATCAAATCTGCTCCTGCGCCTATAAAAAAATGGGCCAACAACAAGGTCGATCCAGCACAATCATAACAAGACGGCTTTATTCTATCAAATAAAAATAAAACTCCCTGTGTGTGGAAAAACTGCCTACCGAATCGAGTCGCGCTTCCCCCTGCATCACGGTGCCGGGTGTTATACCAATCCATGAAGAGTCGTTGCTGAAAAGATGAATATGCAATGTATCAGCAATATGAGGCAATAAAGAAGTATGCAACATCGCATCTTTGAATACCACCTCTATTTTTTTCCCCCGGTACGCCTCTTTCTCATTCTTCACTGCAGAAAAAAGAGGCACGTTCCATCTGTGCGGTGAACCTGCCAGAAATGTGGAAAAGAAAACCGAGCGGCGCTTGGCAGCAATGCTGCGCAGACATAAATAATTATATCTGAATTCGGATCTGAAAAAATTTCTGTATTCCCGCATACGCCCCGAATCATTCCGCATGGAATCAAGTATGGTAATCATTCGGTTTTTACGCGGAATAAACGCAGTGATTCGCGCACTGTCCGACTGCCAACGAGTGGTATAATAGAGCCGTCCATACACATCCTGTGAAGAAGAGACCTGCTTTGATTCGACTTCAGCGAATTCGACTTTCAGAAATCCATTATGTCCGGTATAACGGAATACCGGTTTGGCTCGAAGTCTATCTCCCCCCTCTTTCCCATGGTATACCCAGTCGGCGCGTATAACCCCTTCCGCGTAATCGAATTCGCTAATACGCAGACTTTTCGATTCACAATAGTAGGTAAGAAGTGCAAATGCATCCCATTTGTTCTGCACCCTTATTGCCGGTTTTTCTTCTACGGTGACCGATTCGTGAAATACGTTTTTCAGCAGAGTATTCAGATGCGAACACTGCACTACCGCCAACAGAAGAAAAAGCAAATACACGCGCGATACACGCGATGAACATGTTGTAGCAATGTAGCTCATTTCATGCCGATCTGGTCTGTATTGTAAAAAATCGTTCACTCATGCAACAGAGGTTGTCGAAAAGTATGTATCGACCTTGTTGACCGGCTCATACTCTTCGGGGACACGACGACGGGGCGGACAGAAACAGATTTCGCGAAACAAGATCGCTCAGTTTGATTTATACATTCTCACCGTGTCAAAACGGGATTTCTTCTTCCACCCGATCGATAGCTTCGATTTCATTTCAGGATACCGTGCCAACAGGTCCGCCATCTCCCTTTTGATCATGTATTCCTGCAAATCATGTTCAGGATCGAGATTCAAATATCGATTTCCCCAGACAATCGCAGACTCGGGCTTTGGTATATAATGAGAATATAAAAAATAAACATTCTTTGCTACATCGGTGGACGTAGTATCGAGCTTCCATGCGTTGAGTAGCATCTTTTTGGCCTGTTGCACCTTTTCCTGTCGGGAATAAATCACCCCCATATTAATATAGGAATAGAGCACATGTGATTTGCGTTCAATTGCCTTCCTGAACCAGGTGATCGCCTCTGAATACCATCCCCGTTGCATATAGAGCATTCCAAGATAATAACAGGCCGGACCATATGCCGGATCCATCTCCAGCACCTTTTTCAGCAAATACTCCGCCCGTTTGCCTTCCCTGCAATCAAGCCAGTTGCTTTCGTTAGTGCCATAGCGCTTCCAGTCATCCCGATTCTGTTTCTCGATGGCCTTATACAGCATCACCTTGCCCCGCAGGAACATTTTCTGCATCCTGATCTGCTTGGCGGTATCATCCACCTGCTGCAGCATTTTTAGCGCTGATTCATATTCCTGACGTTCTATTTTGCTTTTTATTTTATCAAGCCCGGGTTCATATCCTTGATCGATCCTACGAATGACAAAAAAGGTCGCCGCACCAAACACCACCAAAAGCACAATAATATACAGCACAAAACTGACTACATTACCCTTTGTATTTGTTGTCACATCGCTGCTCATTCGCTTCTTTCACCACACGGAGGCAATTCAGGTCGCGGCAATCGCGTGATCCTCCATAAATGCCTCTGTAGAATTGTACATTTTTATCAGTCTCGTGAGTCCCACCATCTGAAGCACATCCCTCACCTGGCTTTCGCCTGCAATAATATACAGCGCCCCGTCGCTATCCTGTACATCGCAGAGACAATGAATAAAAATGCTTATTCCGGCACTGTCAAGAAATTTAACTTGTTCAAGATTGAATACAAATTTGTGATAGCCATGATCCATGTACTCCGAAATTTCTCTCAAAATCTCCTGTGAGTATGGATTCTTGTTGATATTACCACTCATGTGAATCATCTGAAAATCACCTAACGGCTTTATTTCATGCATCATGTGACACTCCCCCGTTTATTGCACTTGGCCTTGTCATTCCTCTTCCGAAAGGTCAAAAGTGCGCTCAAAAAAAAGATGGATTTTGCTTAAATCATCTTCGATACACGATTCGGTAAATTGCCATCCGTTTCGCTTCATTCTTGCAATCAGCAGCTCAACCTCATCCATCACCTTCATCGCCTTTCGGCGAAAACCAAGTTTTACCGTGCATTCGGTTGTCTCTTTCATCAGGTATTCTTCAGTAATAAAATAGTGTATGCAATCGGCGACTATAAAAAAAAGCTGAAGCCACTGAAAAAGAGGAAAAATAGCCAGTTCTTGCGGTGTGTACGGGCATCAAGTGCCGGTAACCCGTTATACGACGCAATCGTCATATCGCATATCAGCGAATTAAAATCATCATATTGTGCGTTCTCTTCATTCTTAACCTTGATGCGATGCACTACTTCACGATTCTTTACCTGCCACAACTCAGTCTCAATGACTGCATACATACGCACACGGCCGGTATTACGAATATTTTTGCCTTCACGAAGTCTGGTCACCACCATATAATCTGCGTGGATAGTGTTCCATACCGAATCGCTGCTTTTCAGTTTTACCATCGCGCCCCGATACGCATCATCGATAAATTCAGCAGCCTGTTGCTCCATCCCATGCTCCAGAACCCTTTTCCACCATCCGGTAAAAATGATAAATGAATCGACTCCAAGGCTCTGCTCGAGTGCGCGTTTTTGCTTTGAAAAACAGAGGTAATTTGTATCCGCCATCCCACCCGTACCACGCGGTAAGAAGACCGGCAGCCACAAGACCGAACCTCTGTTAAATGTGCGGGTTTCATTCTCATTTTGTGTGGTATAGGTGACCGTAGTCACTATTTTCTGAGATGCACACCCATAGAAAAAGAGTGCGACAGTGATCCCGCTACATAAAAATGCACTCCACAATCTATTCGACATGAAAAGCCTCGATGTTACAATATCATCCCGTATCTGCCCAACCACAGGGCAAATTCGCATATTCCGCATACACAGGGATGCAGCGGATTTACCCGTACCGGATGTAACTTTCTACTGATTAACGGTCAACTCGGTTTCTATAGATACACCGGCCTTTTCAAAAAGCACGCCAACCGGACAGGCGCTTTTTACCTTCCCTAGCGTACGTTCCAGCTTAGCTCTATCTTCCGCTGAAGTTACCGAAGCATGTATTTTAACCTCTGATATAGTTTTATCTCCTTTTTGCGCATCGATATCAACAGCAAATTCCGAATACGCAACCTTTGAATTGTTAGCCACTACAGCCCAAATAGTAGTAATACAAGTAGCAAGCGCCATCACACTCAGTTCCAGGGCCGTTGCTCCCTTGTCTGTTCCGTTTTGATTCTGCGGAAGATCGGTAACTACTGCATGATTCCGCCCATTATGCACAACACTCTGCATGCCTTCTGTGATACGTGCTGCTACTTTCATAACTCGGCTCCTGGTTAATTGAAAAAAATTGGGGCTTCAAGAAATTAGGTGGCTCATTTGAACGCCTTCTGGCATAAGATCGAAGTTTCCATAAT
>CAZPUS010000026.1:0-42278 GCA_964589825.1 uncultured Fibrobacterota bacterium
TAGCGAACACGCTATCACGCGTACGCTCAGACGGTATGGTCAGCGTCCCGTTGCCGCCTACCGGGTTATCGGTCCACGGACTCTGCGTCAGCACATCCGATTCACCCTCTATCACGATATGGTCGGGATCTGCCGTGGTCACATAGATTTCTGCCGTGTCGCTTCTTGTTACATTGAAAACCGGGTCGGTATAGTAGGCATATACGAAAAATGAACGCCATGCGCGCGTTGCTGTTGCATATGACGTATCGTTTACATGCGGCCAGAGCGTATCACCCACCAGCTGTGTTCCCGGCACGAAATCCCAGTGGATATTGTCGGTATTTATTTCATTACCATCGGTACCGTAAACATGTGCCTCCATTTGCGTCGTATCACCCGCCCGGATACTGTCTGCATGTACGATAAGCTCCACCGAAGATACCGGCTGTACCGTATGCGCAAGAGAAGAATGCGTAATTGCATCATAGACAATCTGCTGGGATGCGTTCACATCTTCGATAAACTGAGGCTGAAACGAGAGTGCCACGCCGCGGCGTACCGTAAATCCATCCCCAATCTGGCTTTCCACCGTATCCTGTATCGCTACGACTACATTGAGTTCATTCACTGCACCGATAGTGTCGTCGCCGGGATCCCACCCCCGCTGATATCCCAGATATATCGTCTTTTCCGGATTTCTGTCATTGTATTTATCCGCATCCGCCTGGCATCTTCCTTCACCTACCGGATAAAAATCAAGTTTTGCGTCTGTCAGAATACTGTCATATGCATTTGAAATAACGCCGTTACTATAGGGATACGCAAGTTCCCCGGGGCTTTGATATACTTTGAGAGAATCATCCTGCGGCCGATTGAATCCTATCCACAAAGAATCGATGCTTCGCGCATCACCCATAGGTGAAGGAACATTGTTTACGTCATCAAAACCAAACGTCTCGGTTGCCATACTTGCCGCGTCATCACCTATCGATACCACACCGATCTTTCTGCTCACTGCCTGGGCAAATATCTCACGCAGCTCCTCCTCATTCCATCCGGTTGACCAACCGCCGTTTACATGCACGATTACGTGAGGAAGCGTATCTCCCCCCCACATGGATGTGATATCACTCCAGGTGGTATGATCGTTTTTTGTATTGACAACGGTTTTTATGTTTGGTAGTTGTGACGGATCGAGCGAATTTACTACAAAATCTTTTGTTTTTTCACCGACCGGCTGATGCAGATCACCGTCTCCGCAATCGTAGCCGGTTGCATTGTTCCATATTATCGCGACACGTACCGTATCCTCGTATGCGGGATCAACACGATACTGTGCCTGGGCGAAAAGTCCTGCACATAAGAAAAGAACAGCCGATCCTGCTGCCGCAAATCGTGTTACGGGACCCATTCTTTTGAGTAACTGTCGCATAGTACACCTCCCGGCAGCCGGTGTTTCTGTATACATTTATACACGGGGTCCTACTTTCGACCACCATACTATTATACTATAGAAGCATATGAAATGCAACCACAAGCCTGCAAATAAAAACGCTTCCAACGGCAGCGTTTCGGGGAGAATGGATTCAATAAAAAAGGGTGGCAGCGACCGAGCCTCAGTCGCCGGCCACCCCGGGCAAGGTAAAGGTGGGCATTGGTATAAGACACATAAATTACGTCCGTTCTTATATCATACTACGTGCATAACTATAAATTGTTGTCACCAATCACTACAAAAGGGACGGTTTGCCCTGAAAAAACAAAACTCAGGGCTTCGCTACCGGGTGTGAAGGCTCTCATAAGGCTATTACAACATCCGGGGGAATGTTGTATATTTTCTGCAAAACGATATGATTCCGCATCCTTGCACTGCCCAGCGATAAGGTTATAGTGAGTAGAAAGGGATGTCGCAACAAATTCGGGAGAAGAGCACATGCGTTTTAACATCGGCGACTACGTAATATACAATAAGCCCAAAGCCTCCGATCATCCCAGCAGCCGTGCAGAGGATCTTTCACCCGCTCCGCACGGGGATATGTATTCGTATCAGATCAAAAAATTCTGGCGGGTAAGCGGAATCATAGACAACGAGACAATAGAGGTGAAAACACGACGCGGGAAAACACATCAGCTGCGCATCGACGATCCATTTTTAAAAAAGGCCGGGATTTTCGCACGTCTGCGCTACCATGGTCAGTGGGATCCGGTCACCGATGATGACAACTGAGCTGTCGGGGCAGAGCTCATGACTTTTGGCAGTCTATCCGCTCTTGTGACACAGCGGCATGTGAGTACGCATACTTTATGAATGATAAAATCATCGCACAATTGCGCTCAAGCACGCACGGTATATCTTCCCGGGATATTGCACGGCAGTTTCTTAAATTCAATGACCCGGAACCCACCCTTGCCGATACCGCGGTTTCTGCAATCCTTGCAGATGATGCACGCTGTTACAAAGACGAGCGTAATGTATGGCACATTGTAGCTTTTAATGAGGGGCAGGAACAGCAAACCTTGCAAGAATCGCCTCTGTGTGCAGTAAGCATCAGGCCGGTCGTTAGGCACGGTACCAGAGTCGCATTCGAGCTGGTTCTCACTGCATTACAGGAACAAAACGAACCATTAGTGAATGCCACTTTCAGGGACCGTTGCGTTGACCCCAATCTCAGCCCGGGCACACAGGGGAATGACGAAATACCATCCCCTGCACGGCAACATTCACTACTGCAACAGGCGGCCACGATACTAACGCAATACAAAGGTGTCTACCTCTCATATTACCACTACCTCTTTTTGCAGCGACAGCTGCGACTTCGGGCGATACCTGCCGTGTATGATGCGTTATTCATGGATGAGATGCTTCCTGCGGCAGGTGAAACCATATCACGTTTCCCCCTCACCCTTTCGCAGTGCTGCGAAATGTACTGTAATGCCCCAGCCGATTCTTCGCACCAGGCTGCACGGCACGGCACCATTTTTTCCTTCTGCATACGGGAATGCCTTCGGGGTATGGCACACCGCAACATCGAAACGGAGCAGCAGCTTGACAAGTACCGCATACAGCGAGCGAGGCAGCAGTATCCGACGCTTTCGCTCCCGCGGACAGAGAGTCTGGATACAATTACTACAGGCGCAGGGGTATGTGCCATAAAAGATGTGCGTGGCAGCTATCTTTATATAGCCGCATCCGGCAACTGCCGTACGTCGCTTCTCGGTCTGCTCAACCACTGCAGCAGAAAAGATGAGACGTATGTGCTGGATTTAGTGCAGTCCAATGCGCATGAAATCCTGGTTACTCCGTGTGGTTCCCTGCCCGAAGCGCTGGTATATGAGCACAATGCGGTACATACGTACCAACCCCTTCATAGTGCGTTGCCCGATTCGGCCGTCCCGGATGCGTTCGTGCAAAGGCTCGAGTCGGACGCCGTCATCATACTCCCGCATGCACAGCAATCAAAATGCGTCGCTGTTGGATTAAAAACCACGGTCGAGCTTACGATGGTCACCTGCGAGCGCAGTGATGCGCCGACCGGCGCCGACCGGCTGCATGCGTTTTTTTCTGCGGCCCCGGAATCGAGACACGGCGATCCCCGGCTGTGGCATATGCTCGTATGGTGGCTGCAGCACAACCTCGATACTGCGGCAGTTGTCGATATATCACCGGAAACGGGCCGGGATGAACTGCAGCGGCAGCTGCAGGGATATTTCAACGCGGTATGAATTAATGTACGATCCGGGCAAAACCAATGGGCTTATCGCTGCAGGGCGACCGAGATAGCCTGCGATCCGAGTGTATACTCTTTTGACTTCGCGGGTAAATTGGCGTAAGTTGTTGATATGAATGAGATATGCTGTCTTGTGTAGGCACGACACTCCCTATGTCTCATTTTTCGCTGGTAGCGTCCGAGACTAACTGATTTTATATGGTGTGGTCGTAGCCTTGCTTCCAACGGTTTTCAGGATATTTTGGGCGTCATCACTTATGGCGGAAGGAATTGCGTAGCGTGAGCCGTTGGCCTTGTCTCGTACGACACTGCACTGTAGTGAAGTAAGCTCTCGTATAATCGCCTGTGCGGACATTCTCTGCTGCGTGGTCACCGCCACGCGATACTGCAGGTGTTTTACACACAACAGCGTCATAAAACAAATGGCGATGTGTGCCCTGATGCGCGGTGGCGTCCAGTGAAAGACAGGGCGGAATTTCAGATCGTGTTTACTAATGCGAAAACATTCTTCTATTTCCCATAACCTGTGATAGCGCTGCAACACCGCCGTGGGCTCCATATCAGGCATGTTGGTAATCACCCCGTGCAGACCGTCCCACTGCGCCGCCGTGCGTACCTTCTCTTCATCTATTGCCACCTGCGCCTGGGACGACATGCGCAAAAAACGTATATAGCCGTGGTCGGTAATCAAGGACGCGGGATTAGATGATTTTTTTAGTTTTTTTTTGCAGCTTCCTGATATTTTTTTCCCGGTCATGGCAGTCTTTCTTGGCAGGGGAGGGATTATAGGAGACGATAAGAGGTCTTTTGTTATCCAGTGACACCTCTTTGTACGCATTGTAATGGGGCTGATCAGTATGCGTCGGCCTATGCCACGCAGGCGCCGAGTTCGATAATACAGCATCTGTCAGCTCTGTCGACATCTTCTTCATCCGGGCGGCAACTATATACTCGATGTCGTGGGATTGCAGTACCGCAGGGTTTTGTTTGCTCAGCAGTGCGCTGTCCGCAACGAATACCACACGACGCAGCTTGTACTGCTGCTGCAACCTGGTAATTGCATCAGCAAGCGTGTTGCCTTCAACGTATTGCCCGGGTACACTTCATAACCAAGGGCAAGCCCCTGATGGGTCAAGTAATACCTGTGGCTGCGTCGCTTTGTTGTCCTTGCTGAAGCCGTTGTTGAGATACGCATCATTTCCCCGAAACGACTCATAATACCACGTCGTACAGTCATAAAACGCCACCCAGACCCGCCTTAATATGCTCGGCAACATCCTTTAACGCCTTGATATCACTTTCAGTATGGGCCGTAACCACATGCCGGACAATACGTTGGCGTACCTTCGAGCCCTCGCGGATACCCTCTACAATCTCTACCGCTTTGCTGGGGCTGTTGCGTGATGTCTTGACACGAATGAACATAGCACCAATATTCAATAGGTCAACAGAAAGGTCGAGCCTGCGGATTGATTAGGCACAATACGCCCCATTTCCATATTTTATAGCCAATTCTTATTAGATAACAATAACTTATATTTTTGACACCTCAAAAAACCGGCGAAGTCAGGAAGTGCGTACGGTCGACTGTGCAACCCTCGCGCAAGAATACACCTAATAGCGCTGCCCCAAAGAGGCCGAAGGTCTTATAACAGCTTAGAATCGGTTGGCATATCAGTATACGGAATTGGGAAAGTAATACCGTTCGGCATTTCCCTCGGTGATAACATCTACGTCAAGGGTAAGATGAGATGGCATGCTCTTTTTGGTTTTTTCCCCACGTGTCAGTGCGATAACCGTAAGATGTATCCCGGTTGCAATCATTGAGGGTGGATAAGAGAAATCCGCAGCAACAAGCTTTTCTCCTTCCATAATCATTTCAACCACATCGTTCATGCCGCCGCCTCCGGTAATGAACATTTCGTCCTCCCTCCCAGCCTCTTCGATCGCCTGCTTTGCCCCCAAAGCCACGTCGTCATCAAGTGCAATAACCACATCAATATCAGAATGCTTGTTAAGCAATACTTCCATCGCCTCAAGCGAGGACTGACGGTCCCATCGAGTGGAGGCAGTGCCAAGTAAAGTAATTCCGGAATATTCACTGAGCACCTCTTTTGCTGATTCAACCCGATAGGTATTCACCGTACATGGAATTCCTTCGAGTATGACTGCATTACCTTTTCCGTTCAACTTTTCCGCAGCAAATTGGGCGGATTTTCGTCCAAACGCTTTGTTATCTCCCTCAATAAATATGTCTGCCACCCCCTTTTTTACGAACCCCCTGTCTACATTCACTATATATATGCCTTTCTCATGTGCCTTTTCGCCAATGGGCGTGATAGCGGCGCTTTCGGTACAGAGAATAACCAGCCCGTCGACATCCTTTACCATCATATCTTCGATATCAGAAACCTGCTTGGCGGCATTTTGGGATGTCGAATATGTCCATTCGATATTCGGATATTCTTTCATCGCCTGTTCAGCCCACCATCCAACGCCTGCGGTCCACCCATGATCAGCGGCCGGTATAGAGACACCAATTTTAATTTTTTCGGGTGTGTCCTTTTTAGTGGTTTTACTGTGCGTGTCTGGTTCGTTACATCCGGCAAAAACTGCAACCACAAATGCCACCAAGCCGATACAGCCCACTCGTCTCATTACATTCATCGGTATTGCTCCTTTTTAAATTGTTATATGTATTGTGACATATATTAAATACGTGATTTTTCCATCTCAGACTTACGGCGTATAACATAAAAAACATTTATTCTGCATTCCTGTCACATCAGGGAATTACGATTATATGGATACGCATAAAATAACTATGCATGCGCATGGATGTCAAAACACGGCTATTCCAGTATTTTTTTTTGTTGCATAAGTACGGCACCTATAATGATAAGACCTTTTACCGTCCCCTGCAAATACGTGGATATGTCGAGCATATTAAGCATGTTATTGATCACGCCAAGTACGATCACCCCCAGTATCGTACCTGTTATTTTTCCTTTCCCTCCCATCAAACGGGAACCGCCGATGATGACCGCTGCGATCGCGTCTAGCTCATATCCGAGACCCGCACCCGAAGAACTTACAGAGTTCATACGAGATGACAACAGCAGCGCGCTTATACCGCAACACAATCCCATGATAGTATAGGTGATAAGCTTGATTCTGGTTACATTAATAGCCGAATATCGTACAGCCTGTTCATTCGAACCTATTGCATATACATATCTGCCGTATCGAGTACGGGAGAGAATAATGTGGCACAGTAAGGCCACCACCGCCCATATTATAACCGGATAGGGAATAAACCAGAGGCTATCCATGCCTACATGGCCATAGATTTGATCGCTTTGTGAGCGATACTCACCCCCGTCTGCAAAAAAAAGACACAAGGAACGGTATATTGCCATACCACCCAGGGTAACAATAAAAGGGGTGATCCTTCCTTTTGAGATTAAGAATCCGTTTATATAGCCGAGAATACCAGCAATAATAATACCTGCAGCCACGGCGACTAATACTGCAGTCAATTCTTGGACAAATGTTACATCTCCGTCGGGAATAATTGCGTTAAGTATCAGAATCATTAGGCCACCTACAAAAGCCGTCATAGAACCAACGGAAAGATCAATGCCTCCGCTTATAATCACCAGTGTCATACCTACACCAAGCGTTCCGATAAATGAAATTTGTCGAAGAATATTGAATAAATTGATCGGTTTTAGAAAAACCGGATTCATAATGCCGTTGAATGCAATTAGCAACAGCAAGGCTATCAACAGGCTATAGCGTGACAACAAATTGCCAAATATCGGATTACGGGTTTTGCTTTTTTCTTCAGTAGATTTTATCTGCGTTGCCATTTCTTTATTCCTGTTGCGTAGGCTATTAATTCTTCTTCGCTGCTTTTGTTTGCGATGAATTCTCCGTTTATTTGTCCCTCATGAACCACTATAATTCTATGACACAGCCCCAATAGCTCAGTAAGCTCTGATGAGATAACCACGCATGCCCCGCGCTGAGCCGTATGATCCTGGATTATAGCATATATTTCACGTTTTGAATTGACATCAATACCACGAGTCGGCTCATCCAATATAAGCACGGTTGGCGCGAGTTCGAAAGATTTTGCAAAGCAGACTTTCTGCTGGTTTCCCCCGGATAAACACGCCACGGGACTCGTAATGTCATTCACTTTAATATTAAGTTGTTCTACATAACCCTTTGTGCTCTCGATTTCCTGAGATCTTTCGATGAACGGATGACAATAGGCCGCAAGAGAAGATAGGGTGGTATTTTCAATCATGTCCATCGGCAGAACCAAGCCCTGCGATTTTCTGTCTTCGGGAATGTATACCAATCCGTGGCGCACGGCATCACCAGGGGAATCGATTTGTACCGGAGTCGTATTGACACGGATATCACCCCGTTCCTTTTTATGTATACCGTATATGGTTTCAGCGATTTCCGTACGACCTGCACCGATAAGTCCTGCTATCCCAAGTATTTCACCACAGCATACATAAAAGGAAACATCGCGGACTTTTTCTCGCCATGATACATTTTCCACCTCCAGGGCCCGTTCTGAAGTCATTGTATCTTTTTTTTCCGGAAAATAGTTTTGCATCTCCCGACCCACCATCAACGTCGCAAGTTCATGCTCATCCCCATGGTTACCGGTACGTGTCGCAACAATTCTACCGTCCCTAAGTACGGTCGTTACGTCAGAAATGCGTTTTACTTCATCCAGTTTGTGGGAAATGAAAAAAATGGCCATACCATTTGACTTCAGTTTCTCTAGCAAGGCAAAAAGGGTGGCGATTTCTTTCTGTGAAAGAGAAGAAGTGGGCTCGTCCATAATTAAAATATTTGCCTGACATGAAACCGCTTTGACAATTTCAACAAGCTGTTTTTGTGCAACGCTTAAGTTATACACATACTCAAGCGGATGAACATGACAGTCCAGCATTTCAAGCCAATGTGTCGTATAGGAATCTTCACGGGATACATCAATGAACGGTCCTTTGGTCATTTCTCGCCCTAATAGAATATTGTCAGCGACACTGAGGTCTTCGATCAGATTCAGCTCCTGATGAATCATGGCAATACCTAGCTCATTTGCCGTATGCGTAGATGATATGGTAACCTCATTCCCCTCAATGGTAATGCTGCCCTCGGTAGGCTGATGTATTCCTGCGATAATTTTCATCAATGTCGATTTGCCCGCGCCGTTTTCTCCAATGATCGCATGTACTTGTCCCTTGCATAATTCAATAGTAGCGTCAAAAAGAACGCGTACTCCACAAAAATCCTTTGCTACATTATGTGTAGCCAATAATGGCGGGGCGGACGTTGTTTTCACGGTATTGGCCATTTTCTTGTTATAGATGGGTGACGAATAGCTTCAGTAACGGCTGTCGATATGCCTGTAAACCTGCCCGCGGATGCCAGGGGGGCACATCGGTTACTGCATACGCGTCACATTTTTGTCCATTTCGAACCATTATGCGCGGATTCCACGGCTTTATGAATAAACCTCATTCCCCGAAGTCCGTCATATACCGTAGGAAATTCGTAATTCTGCGCTTTTAAAGGTTTTTTATCAATATGGCGACGAATCGCATGGATAATGTCACCATACACATTCGCAAAGGCCTCAAGGTATCCTTCCGGATGTCCCGAAGGAATTCGCGTGACTTGCGTTGCTTTTTTTGAAAGATATTCCCCGTGTGCACGTGTCACAGTTTGTCGAGGTTGTTGCGGATAGTATATCTGCATTTCATTGGGGTTTTCCTGACACCATACAACTGCTCCCTTGGACGCATATATTTTAATCCGCAACGCATTTTCCTCCCCCGTGGCAACCTGGCTCACGGTTATAATACCCTTCCCCCCGCCTTTTAAGCGGATGAGAATATTTCCGTCTTCATCAAGTTTCCTTCCGGGGAGAAAGGTCGAAAAATCGGCACAAAGCGAATCAATCTCTTCTCCACAGATATACTCCAGAAGATTTTCCGCATGCGACCCGACATCGCCAATAGTACCGCCGGCCCCAGCTCGTTTAGGATCGACACGCCAGCTTATCTGTTTATTACCCTGTTTTTCAAGCGGAAGCATCAAGCAATCCTGGAGATATTCAACAATAACCTTTCGGATGCTTCCCATTTTCCCTTTTCTGAAAAGGCCTCTGGCATGTCGCACCAGCGGATACCCTGTATAGTTATGGGTGAGTGCAAAAATAAGTCCGCTTTTTTCCACTAGTTTTGCAAGTTTTTTTGCCTCATCAACCGTTACGGTCATTGGCTTATCGCATACTACGTGGAACCCGTGGGTAAGAAATGTCTTTGCTATATCAAAGTGGGAACTGTTAGGAGTCACTACCGCGACAAAATCGATACGATCATTTTTGTCACGTACGGCCTCTTTCTTCGCCATTTCACTGTACGAAGAATAACAGCGTTCAGGAGAGAGGTATAATTGTTTTCCTGTTTTTTGTGTGTTTGCGCTATCCCGGGAAAAGCATCCCGCCACGAGCTCTACATGACCATCCATATGTGCAACTAAACGATGAACTTCACCAATAAAAGCACCCTGACCACCTCCGACCATTCCCATACGTAGTTTTCGTTTCCAGCTTTTCAATGCCATGTTTTACTCCTTACTGCAGTATGTGTCATGCCCATCTCAGTGCATTCCGAGTATTTTTCGATTCAATTCATCATTCGACGAGCCACCCGCAAAATCATCGAATGCAACATCGGTAGGCTCAATAATATGGTCTTTGATAAAAGATGCCGCTTCTCTAGCCCCTTGTTCCGGACTTTTTATACAGCACTCCCACTCCAGCACCGCCCAGCCTGTATATCCTACCTCTGTCAGAAGAGAAAAAATACGTTTAAAGTCGACCTGGCCATCGCCGAGCGACCGAAATCTTCCCGCACGATTCTTCCAACCTTGGTATCCGCCATATACACCGACACGACCCGTAGGCAAAAACTCTGCATCTTTTACATGAAATCCAGTAATGCGCTCTCCGTACAAACGAATAAACTCACAATAATCCAACTGCTGCAACAGAAAATGACTTGGATCGTAATTAATACATACGGCAGGATGATTATCAGTTACATCAAGAAACTTTTCGAATGTGGCGCCATCAAAAAGATCCGAGCCGGGATGAAGTTCATACGCTATGGTAACACCATGGTCTCTCGCGCAGTCAAGTACGGGTTTCCATCGTCGCGCCAGCTCTTTGAATGCAGTATCCACCAGTCCTTCGGGGCGCTGAGGCCAGGGATATATCATATGCCATGCAAGTGCTCCAGAAAGGGTAGGTACCACCTTTAATCCCATATTGGCAGAGGCAATAATGGTCTTCTTTATCTGATCGACTGCGTATGCCACACGTCCGGCATCTTCAAGACCTTCCGGGTAGAAAGACTGAAATGCTATTTCATAGGCTGGATGGATGCCCATCACCTGACCCGGCAAATGTGCCGCAAGTTCAGTTACCTCAAGACCTTTATTCTGAAGCAGGTCCTGTATTTCACTACAGTATTGTTTTGAATTCGCCGCAGTATCAAGATCCATCATACTGCCTTCCCACGCAGGAATCTGTACCCCCGTGTATCCCATCTGCGCGAACCAGACCGTAATATTTTCAAGAGTATTATAGGGGGGGGTATCACGCAAAAACTGTGCAAGATATACCGCGGGTCCTTTAATAGCTGCCATACTCGTCTCCTTTCTTTATTGAATATCACGAATACAATCACGCAAAAGCCGTGACATTTCAGGTCCGTTGGTGCCCTGCCTACGAAGCTCTCGTGCTCCCTTCTTATTCATTAAATCCACCACCGCCATTCCTCGCTGAAGATTTTCGACCGACAGCTTGATAAATTCACTCGGATCGTCGCGATAGGGAAAGAGGTCAAGTCCGAGCCATCCATCATACCCCATTTGGTCGAGACAGTATAACACGCTGACCATTCGAATAAAATTGACCGATCCCGGAGGGATATCGGCATCACACTGCTGGTCATTATCATCCATGTGCGTATGAAAAAGTTTGCCGTATCTGCCCACCAGACATATCTGGTCTTCAAGATTTTCCTTTGCAATAAGACTGTGCCCAATATCTATGTTCATGCCGAAGTTCGGATCCTGTATTTCATTAACCACACATAATGCTTGGGCTGTCGTTGCCATCATTATCCATGAGCGAGGCTCAAACGGTTTCGGTTCAATACAAAGCTTTGTCGTATATTTATTTGAATGAAGGTAGTCGAGTATCTTATAGACTGAATCGACATACCGATTATACAGCTCTGAATAATTCGTTTGCAGCGGGAAGTCGTTACCATCTGTTGCCGGCCATAACACACTTATCGGCACATTAAAACGCGCACCAATGTCAAGCGCTTCTTTTACTCGCGCTATTGCATTATTTCTAACTTTCGTCTCAGCACTCCCCAAGGCACCGTATTTATACTGCTTTTCGGTCCACGTGTGGCCGCAAAGCTGAACCATTTGAAGGTTGTAATCGCCACAAATTTTTTCGATATCATCCGCATTAGCGGTATCGATCTCTGTGGGTGTATGAAGCTCTATGCCGTCGATCCCTTCAATTTCTCCACACGTTTTAATCCTGTCAAGAATCGACACATCTTCACCGAATCCATTGATATTGAACCTGTCACGTAAGTTCGTAATCCCCCATATTCCCATACAGATTTTATTGTTCACGTCTAATCTCCTGGTTGCGAATATAATCGGTCCTGGTTTGAATTATTCTATATATCTCTATTCATCGCGTGTGCCGATTTTATTGTGGTACAGGCGGCGATATCCGCTATTAATGAATTGCTGGATATCCGTTTCGGAAATATTTTCAGTTGCACCTTGCTGCATAGCCACAATCGCACCCAGAATATTTCCGAATTCGCATGCCCCGGCAAGTGAATCTCCCTGCAAAATCCGATCGATAAATCCAGCTGAAAACGCATCGCCTGCTCCCAGCGAGTCGACCGCTCGTATTTTGTACCCCGGTATATATACGCGTTCTCCTGTGTGCGATGCACCCAAAACGCCATACTCCCCAAGCGTGACGACGCAATGTGAGAGTGAGTAAGAGGCAATCAAATCTCCGCAAAAATCGGGAATGGTCTTATTTGACATATTAAACATGCGAATAATATCCCATACTTCAGTTTCATTTAATTTGCATATATCGGCATGGGATAACGACCATGAAATAATGTCCTCTGTATAGCACTCTTTTCTCAGGTTAATGTCATAAAAAACTACTGCGTTGTAAACATTTTCGATGCACCTATGCAATGTAGCCCGGGTATGGGAACAACGCTGTGCGAGAGAACCAAAACAAAAACAATCCGCCTCTTTCAATGCGTTCAGCAATCGCGGCGTGCTTTCAATATGATCGTACGCAACATGTGGCACGATGTAATAATCAGGATGGTTGTTTTTATCGAAATAGACACATACCGTTCCTGTAGGATGTGTGCTATCCCGCTGCAAAAAGGATGTATCGCATCCCAGCTCTGAGACACGCGAGTATGCGGCATCCCCTCGCTCGTCCGAACCAATACTGCTTACGACATGACCACTGTTGCCGAGACTGTGAATACGGTAAATGAAATTAAAGGGTGCGCCTCCTAAAATTTCATTGCCGGGAAGGATATCCCAGAGGAGTTCCCCAAATGAAAAAATTTTTTTTGAAATATGCGCTGACATCTTTGACGAATGTTTATGGATGCACTGTTATCGTATTTTGTAACTTCAGACAAATCTTTCTTTTATATCCGTCAGCGTCACACGTACTGGATTATCTCCCAATTCCGAAACCACCATCAGTGCCCCCGAAAAATCGTCACTTTCGGTATAACGGTTGGTGGTAACCACACATGGAATATTTGCTTCCTGAGCTGCGAGAAAACCATTCCTGCTGTCTTCAAAAACCACGCACTCTTCAGGAGAAAGCTGCAGTTGCTTCAATGCCATGTGGTAAATTTCAGGGTCGGGTTTTTTACGGGAGACTACATCACCTGCGAGAATTGCATCAAATTTTTCTTTTCGTACAGGACCGAGCATTTTTTCGGCAACCATTGTAACCGCTCGTTGATTCGATGTTGAACAAATAGCTAAATGCATCTTTCCAGCAATCGCCTCATCTATAATACGGGCAATACCAGGTCGTAGAGGAAGCTCACCAGATTCAATAATCTGCATAAAAATTTCTGTTTTCATCCCATGCAATTGCTTAATCAAGGCATCCTTGTCTTCTACCCCCTCAGGCCACCCGTGCTCCTCGAAGTAGTGACGCATTCTTTCTTTGCCGCCTGCAATTTTTAATAACTCCCCGTATTGCTCAACACTCCATTCAACAGCATATCCCTTTTTCTTGAATGTACGATTGAATGCAACACGATGTCCGTCTCTTTCCGTGTCGACCAACACACCATCGCAATCGAAAATTAATGCTTTCAATGCCATAGACAACGATCCTTTTTATAACAATTTAGTATTTAATGTCATGCAATTCGATATTGTTCTTTACGCTACCCAAAAAACCCGCTGCATAGCTTCCATCGCAGGCACGATGGTCGCAGGCAAGCGTTACGGTAACCATATCTGCGACTTCAATACCATGGGCGGAAGGAATTACCCGTTTTTCTATAGCCGCCACGCCAAGTATTGCCACTTCAGGCGGATTAATAATAGGCACAAATTTATTGACCGCAACACGACCGAGGTTACTTATGGTAAAGGTCCCTCGAACTGTCGGATCGACGATACCACGACGCGCCCTCTCTACAAGAGCCTTGGATTCGGCACTGATCCGCCCAATTTCTTTGACGTTCGCTTCAGAGATGACCGGTACCAGAAGCCCATGCTCTACAGACACCGCAATTCCGACATTGACCTTCTTTTTTAGCACCACACGATTTTGACTTCCAAGCGCATTCATTTGTGGATATTCTGCCAAAGATAGTGCTGTCGCTTTAACAATAATATCATTAAGAGTTATGTGCACGTTATTACGTTCGTTAAAAGCCTTTCGCCAAGCCATAACGCCTGTCATATTCACATCAGTAAACAAATAGAAATGGGGAATGGCCTGCTTGCTTGCACTTAGACGATCCGCAATTGTCTGCCGCATTCTGGAAAATGGAATTTCCTCGTCCTCTTCGTGCGATGTCAGCGCGGGAGACATGGCTGATGCAGGCGCGGATTCGGTTTGCTGTACCTGGCGCAACACATCGTTTTTTACGACTCTTCCTCCCGGCCCACTACCTTCAGGGACTGAATCAATATCGACGCCCTGCTCTTTGGCAATACTTCGTGCACGGGGCGAAGCGAATTTTCCTGAGCCTGAATGTGCGGGATCCTCGGTCGGGGATTCGGGTGTAGAACTTTCCTGAACCGAAATGTCCTCTAGACTCTTTTTCTCCGGGGAGGACTCGGTCGACTGGGCCTCCTCACTTGCCTGTCCCGATTCAGGAATTTCTTCGCCCTCTTTTCCAATATATGCAATGGGTTTTAACACCGGCGCATTGCTATCCTGCGGGAAAAGCTGCTTCAAGACAATGCCGGCAGCAGGTGCTTCCACTTCAAAAGTCGCCTTTTCGGATTCTACCACCGCAAGGATATCTCCCTCGGCTACGGAATCACCCTCTTTTACCTGCCATTCAACGATTTTTCCCTTATCGATATCATACCCGACTTGCGGCATATTTACAGCTGTTGCCATAAAACAATCCTTTGGCTAAAGTAAGGTGCTCAATAAATCCCGCATTGCTTCAGACACGTCCATTACTGCCAAAAAATACGATATTTTCCCGAACTTCCTTTTTTACACAATCTATTTGTTCTTGGATATTTTTTAGGGGATTATACTCATCCCTATGCGCCTTATAATACTCAACAAAGGAATCAATAAATGCGTGCTTGAGCTGTGTTGATATATTAACCTTCGCGGCACCGTGAGAAATACTTTTTTTAAAGACCTCGACTGAAAGTCCAGTCCCGCCGTGAAGAGCAATCGGTACTCCCGTTTCGTCCGCCACACGATCAAGACGATCAAAGGCTATTTTTGGTTCTCCTTTGTAAACACCGTGAGCCGTGCCAATTGCCGGGGCGAAACAACTAAGCTTCAGTTCATTGCAAAAACGCAATGCTTCATCAGGATCAACCAGGTGCGCATCTTCATCAGCCACTGAGATGTCATCTTCAACCCCGCCGATTTTGCCTAATTCCGCTTCTACGCTTACATTTTTCGGTGCTGCCATCTCTACGACCTGTTTGGAAAGACGCAAATTTTCTTCGAAGGGTTTGGCAGATGCGTCTATCATTACCGATGTCCAACCCGCATCAATACATGCTCGAATAAGATCGAGGTCTTTGCAGTGGTCGAGGTGTATTGCAACGGGGACAGATGCATTTTTCGCGGTATCATGAAACCATGAAATCATAGTTTCCGGCCCCCATAAACGAACCGTCTTTGCCGATGTCTGAATGATCACCGGAGCGCGTTCCTCTTCGGCGGCCTTTACCACCGCCTTCATACTACTGTAGTCAAGAATGTTGAACGCCCCAACCGCATATCCTTCTTTTTGTGCCTTACGTAGCATTCCACCCATATTTTCAATAGCCATAACGCATACCTTTTTTAAATTCTGGGAAAAACAAATTGGAAATTATAATGACTAAACCAAACACTCTCTCAACTCAATGTCGACTGTGTACAATAGCGCCGTATTCATACATTGAATTATTATACCTTCATCGTCTGAGTGTTTCGGCTTCAGTCGGAGTCTCCACTGATTTAACTTCTTCGGTAAACGACTTCAATTATTTCTCTCCTCCTGAAGGCGAGGAATTTCAACCGTCCACGAATGAAACAATAATAAAGAAGTGTTTTTTTATATACATCCACTGCAGGTTTTACGAACTGCATTCATAATATCCTCTATTCCGGGCACGCAGGTTGTTTCCAAATCGTGATTGAACGGTATCGGTGTATTCTTTCCTGCAACGATATTTACCGGAGCATCGAGGTAGTCGAAAGCCTCCTCCATAATTATGGAGGATATATCACTGGCCACGCCACCGCGTCTTACCGCTTCCTGAACAATGACCGTTTTTTCTGTTTTCCGAACCGATTCCAATATCGTTTCTTTGTCAAGTGGTACGAGTACTCGCGGATCTATTACTTCACAGTCAATACCTTCCTGTGCCAGTTTTTCCGCCGCTTCGAGCGTATGATGTACCATATACGACCACGCGATGAGCGTAATATCTTTGCCATTCCTTTTAACATCAGCTTTCCCGAGTTCTATCACATAATCATCTTCTGGTACCGGCCCCTTTTTCATGTAAAGATTCTTATGCTCCAGGAATATTACCGGATTATCCTCCCGTATCGAGGCTTTCAGCAGTCCTTTCGCGTCGTAGGGAGTAGAAGGCATTACCAAACGCAATCCGGGGATATGATAATACCACGCTTCAAGGTTTTGTGAATGCTGTGCTGCGAGACCGTTTCCCGCACCCTGCTGCGTACGTAACACAAAGGGGACTCTATTGGCGAAACCGGTCATAAAACGGTTCTTTGCCGCCTGGTTTACGATCTGGTCCATAATAAGCGGTGTGAAATCGACGAATAGTATCTCGACCACTGGCCGCATGCCGGTAATCGCTGCGCCAACGCCTGCTCCGGTGAAACTAGCCTCCGCCAATGGCGTATCAATAACGCGATGCGAGCCGAACTCCTTAAGGAGATCAACAGTTACTTTAAATGAACCGCCGCGTTCTCCAATATTTTCTCCCATAATAAAGACGGTATCATCGCGTCTCATCTCCTGCGCCAGCGCTTCATTGAGCGCTTCTCTATACAATAATTCGCGAGGTTCTGCCATTTAATAATTCTCCACTAGGGTAAAAAAAGATTCCGGTGACATTTCTGGACTGTTTTTCGCAAATTCGACAGCATCTTCCATGTTTTTTTCAACTTCCTTTTCCAGCTTTTTTATTTCCGATTCCTTAACATTTCTTAAGGAGGAAGCATGCCCCCGAGCCACCTTTACCGGGTCCTTTTCCCTAAAGTATTCGAGCCGGTCCTTAGGCATGTATGAGCCTGGATCGTTCACATGATGCCCTCCATGTCTGTAGGTTTTTGCTTCTATAAGAACAGGTCCTTTTCCCTTACGGCATTGGGCAACGGCTTCCCCACACTTCTCATGTACTTCAAGGACATCGTTTCCGTCAACCATATGACTCGTGACGGAGAAGCCTTCCCCTATTTTGTATAGATCGTCTGCTTTGCATGAATCCTCCACCCGCGTACATACCGCATATTGATTGTTTTCAAGCACGAACACAACAGGTGCATCCCACGCTGCAGCAAGATTCAACGACTCGGCAAACACACCGTTGTTGGAGGCGCCATCAGAAAAGAATACGGCGCATACACGATCATCATTGCGTATTTTAGCTCCAAGTGCCGCGCCTACCCCCATTGCAATGCCGCCGCCAACAATACCATTAGCTCCGAGGTTTCCTTTGGTAACGTCCGCGATATGCATTGAACCGCCAAGCCCCTTACAGTAGCCAGTTTCTTTGGCCAATACTTCCGCAACCATTTTGCCAAGTTCTGCTCCGCGCGCAATACAATGGCCATGTCCACGGTGAGTACTAACGATATAATCACGTTCTTCAAGCGCTTCGCATACTCCTACGGCAATAGCTTCTTCACCAAGATAGGGGTGGAAATAGCCGCGAATAAAACCATCACGGTACAATTTGATACATTGTTGTTCAAATTTTCTGATTGTGTATAACGTCTTGTAAATTCGAAGCAACTCTTTCTTTGAATACGCCATATATTAAGTCCTTACTGTAAAAATGGTATCAAAAAACAGCAGCCGATGCGTTCGTTTCTCTACAACTCGAATCATGACTAAACCTTCGCCGAGAGATGTCGACGGCTATTTTTTCTTCCTCGATCCGGAGGCCTATCGGATGGCTTATACATCATCAGGAAAGAAGCCGGGACATTTTCGTCAGTCTGGTTATTTATAGCTCATAAACGGAAACAGGGCATCCATATCTGCCTTTTGCATATGATCCCCCATTCGTCCAATGCGGCGTCCCTGCACAGTATAAATATAAACGGATCCGTCCGCTTGTCTGGACAAAATAAAGGGCACCACTGCCCCCCCCGGCATCCTGCCCAGAATTTTATGCGTCGTTACCCCACTGTGACGAGTTGAGCCAACAGCTTTCTTTCGTATCTTGTGCCGTATTTCAACATTACAGTTTTCATCAGCCCCCACGATGTTAAACATCTCTGAGCTGCGGGCCATATAGCCACCACCGTCCGGTTTGGAACCATAGGCCTCCTCTATACGAATCAAGCACAGACTGGAACGTGTGGACTGTGTATTTCCTCTGGTGTCAACCATAGAATCGGGGATCACCCAGTGATAGGTTCCTGTATCCGCCGTATAAATCGACGTACAGTCACGTGCCACCGCATCTCCCACCCCTTTGAAAAACTCATGATACGTAATTCCACCATTAACCGAAATATCGACATACAGAGGATTACGAACTCGAGAGGTATCGACCTTCCACTTTACGGTAAGAGTATCACCCTGATGGTAACATGAGCCCGTTTTGGGAGTAAGTAACGTCAGAAAAACCTTTTCGTTCATTTTATTTTCCCAGAATTCACCCTGTCCCCCGGTTTGATAGTTAGAACTCAGAATGTCGAGATCACCATCACTGCTTACATCTGCAAGCACTCCCTGCCATACGCCCAGTTCAGTATGCCATTGTAAGGAATCCCACTCGCCCTGTTCGGCATTCTGCTGGTAAAGAATATGAATGCGTTTACCCCAAGGCTCATTGTGGTATCCGGTCGTTCCAAGCAGGATATCCTCCTTTCGATCCCAGTTAATATCACCCACCTGGAGTGTGTAAAAGTTGGGATCATCTCTCACAATAACCTCATGCCGTTCCCATTCATCATTTATCGGGTCCGCTGGTGCCTCATACCACAACATGGTGCTGCCGCCGTTTTCAGCAGGGGCAACGATAATATCAGGATTGAAATCGGCATTAATATCATCGATAACCACCCGCGTTGTTGTATGCAAGGTTCCCAGGTCATGACGCGGCCATTCATCGGTCAGTGGATTATCGGGGCATTCGAACCACGCAACTCCGTCCGACACATCAAGATCACCATCACCATCTATGTCACCTAAGGCGGTACCTGCAACATCGTTTGCCGCATCGAGGGTCACCACCGAAAAAGATATGTCGTCGAGATCGCCGTTATGAATATATATCGTCCATGTACGTTCATTGTTTCTCTCGATTGCGTCAGGGTAGCCATCGCCATTTATATCACCTGTCTTAAAATCGTGGGCCTCTGCCGTCGATGCATCGGTTGAAACTGCTCCTTCGCCACATTCATGTTTTGTCCACCTATCGGCAGTCGGATTACCGTCAGGTGCACGGGGGTTTTCATACCATGTAATACCCCCTTCCGATGTAATGAGGTCCGGATCGCCGTCCAGATCGAGATCTTCGGTATGAATCTCCAATCCCGGGGATGCGTTCTCCGCGATCGTGTAATGATGTGCGGGCGTGGAGTCGGGGGCCCACCAGAGCCTCGGGTCGTTTCCCGCCCCTACTATATCGTTTTTTCCGTCACCGCTTATATCGGCCACTGCATAGACACCCTGCTCGCTCCCCAAACCGGTTTCCATTACCGTAAGAGAAAAGAGCTCCGGGGACTGTGCACTGACCCAACCGCACAGTAGAATCAGCGTACATATTGTAATGTTTTTAATGGGCGTTGATGAACGAATAAATCGCCTTTTGTAATGTGTAACCATTTTTCCCCTTGGTTTGGCATAATTAAAAAATATTTTATCGTAATACTTATGAAAACATACACCCGTGTATGCTCCCGCAGTCTCCCTGTACGTCCCGGTTTGTTTCCGGCTTTATTTCACTATCCTAATATACGTTATGCATTTTTCAGATAATCCGATAACAACGAATAGTAGGAAATATATTTTTTTCCAGAAAGGCAATCAATCTCAAAAAGGGTGGCGTGGTTATTGTAATTATGCCATTATTGCCAACCCCATTTTTATGGTATGGTTCAATTATACATATTCCGCGGACAGCAAACGCCACATTATAATATATGAAAAAACCTTCTCTTTTCACCTGTACCATCTGCATTAGAAACATCCGATACTCAATACGCAGCTCACATACGTATATCCCCGCCTTTTTCTGGCAGCAGCACGTGAAAAAATGCGTTACTACCTGCTCGTACTGCGCACCTCGATGCGTGTTTTTGTTTTCATAAACCCCTTTGACGTTCTTTCAATCGGTACGGCACCTATAAGCGAATGCGCCATCATGTAGCCCATGCTGTCATAATTGTTTTCGCAGTGTGAAATACCGAGATGATACAGATTCGGGTTGTTTTCGAGACAGAGAATGGAAAGGTCTCCGGGAATTCTCACCCCGCTTGCTATAAGACGTTTATATGCTCGAATTGCATCACTGCCATGAGAGAACACCCAGAGGGTATCCCGCGTTCCAAATTTCATCTCCGTTATAAAATCATGTGTAATATGTATACGATTCTGCAATTGCTCAAGTTCCTGCTCCGGATATTTGCGTCGCCTAAACAATTCTTGATAGCTACCTAAGTATTCGCCACTATCCAAAACAGCATCTTGTACCTTTTGCGACGCATTCTGCTCGGGTTTAACAATAAATCGATATGAAAAATCCGGTTGTACATGCTCGGCTTCGGCCCATATTTTATACACAAGCACCTTGTGCAGAACGCTCCACAGGGGCGGATATGCCTCGTTGATGAAAAAGAGAACATCTTTATACCCCATAGACGCGACGTAGCGCACCACCGCCTGGGCGCCCGACGTGGAGATATGACCTCTTGATATCATAGTAACACCCGTGGGTAAAGGAGATAGTATAGTCCCAATTTTCAGATCGAGCAGGATATTGAAGGTCCGTCCTGCTATTTTCTTTACAGATGTGCGAATTTTTTGCAAACCAGGAAGTGTTGCTTTTACTGCGTTGCTATCAAAGTTAAAGCAGACACACGCATGTGGAAGGGTTTTCGTCTCCGGACACATCCGGTATTTTGATAAAAATTCTTCTGTGCTCTCAAAATGAAGGTAATATCCCCATGCACGCAGTTCATTCTCCAGACGCTTATATGCCTGTTCAAGAATATTGCTGGTGAAAATATCTGAAAAATCGAGAGATGATTTTTTAATAAGAGACACCTCTTTCAATGGACGCGAATAGAGCTGCTCTTCTATAGATCCGACCCAGAAGGCCTTGCCCACTCGTGAGACATACCCTTCCTGCTCTAGGAGTGCATATGCCCTGCTTACCGTCGTTGCGCTTACCCGGAATTTTAAGCACATGTATTTAATCTGAGGAAGCGGCTGTCCTCGTTTCAGGGCACCGCTCCCAATCGCTTTTTTTAATGCATCGCTCAGATTCTCATGCGCATACTTCTGCGGCCATATGCGATACGACTGCGTCTTCTGATTTTTTGTGTCGGGCACAAATGTCCCTTTACCCGGCACTCGCTGCAACATATGGGAAAGGGAATATTCAGAGACGACACGCGCTACTGTACGAACCGACACCCCGAAACTATGAGCTAACTGTCTGTCCGTGGGCAGCTTTGAACCGGGTCTCAGATGGGCCAGCTGGGTGTCGAGCCATTTCCGCAAATGATCGCTCGGCCTTCCTGTCATAACCTACAACCTTTCTGGCACCTTAATTGAACGGTTGTTTTAATCAAAGCGGCTTTGATTAGTGCCACAATTGTGCTCTCGATAATAATCATAAGGCAAATACGTTATTCGTCGCATTTGTTCGCGAGAATAAAAAAGTACTAATGGCAACAAATTGTTCGGACATCATCTTCAGTTTAAATGACAGTATATTCGGTTTGTTCGTACCACCACAGCTGTCAGGTAAACCTCCCTGTTTTATCTCATTTAAACCTAACTTGAGCGGCTGTTTTCAAAAGTTGTGTATAAGCGGAGATAAAGACATGGCATATCCGGAAGTATTTTTAATTTTCATTTAATAACCAAAAACTTCCAAGGAGGATACGCCATGTGCAGGAAAAATAGTAAAACGGACCCCGTAGGCATTGATTTTGATCCCACTTCACTTTCTCTTGACGAAATTGCCCGTTTGGGTGCACAAAAGTTTTTATATATGGCAGTGAAGGCAGAGGTGAATATGCATATAGAGCAATGGCAGCATGTGAAGGATGAGCAGGGACGGCCCGCGGTGGTTCGCAACGGGTATCAGCCAGAGCGTGCTATTACCATTGATAGTGGCCGGATCGCCATAAAGGTACCCCGTACACGCACGCGTAGAGAGGATGTACCGAATTTTACGAGCACACTTGTGCCCAAATACATGCGTCGTAGTCCTACCGACGTTCCCCCCATTTTGTATCACACCCGCAATGAGAGTTTTAATGGTATATTTATAACAAACAGCCATGGAGGCTCGCATGCAAAAACGGTACTCAGAAGAACAGATAGTCACAATACTGCACGGCAGGAAGGCTCAGCAGGCACGATCAATATGGTATGCCGAAAATATGCGATAAGCGAATTAACATATTTCAATTGGCGCACCAAGTACTCTGGTATGGGGGTACGGGAGATACGTCGCTTGCGTGAGCTTGAAGCGGAAAATGTACGCCTAAAGCGCATTGTCGCAGAGCGGGATTTAGAGATATATTGTCAACACCGGTTTAATATTTCCCATTTTCCTCGGAAAAATGTTTCCCATTTTTGTTAAAAAAATATTGGTTAATTTTGTTCTTTTGTACGGGGAGACGAGCCCGAGTTTCATACGATTTTTGAGTCGGTACGAGTCTCCTTTGAGGATGAAGACATGGGCATGGTGTAGTAAGCGATCGAGGCTTGCGGTAGCGATAGCCTGCTCGCTCATAAGCTTAGCCCATTGGAGGATAATGGAGCCGCGTTCATAACATGTGGCGATCAGCTCGAAGAACAGGTGGGCTTCTTCACGGCTCATGGGATGATATCCGACCTCCTCGATAGCGAGCAGGTGCGGTTTGCTGAGAGTGGCGAGTTTACGTTTGAGCCGCATGTTGTGTTTTGCTTTTGTCAGCTGTTCTATAAGTTCGGTACAGGATAAAAAATAGGCGGTATGGCCTGCGAGACAGGCATCACGACACAGGGCGGTAAGCAGATGGGTTTTGCCGAGTCCGCTGGGCCTCATAAAAACGACGTTGTCTTTGTATCCGATATAGCGACGAGTTGCCAGCTCATTGAACTGTACAGTAGAGATGCCTTCCAGACGCTCGGTTTCGAACTCTTGCAGCGTCTTCATAGAAGGCACCCGGGAGAGCTTCAGTCGCATTCTCGCCGCACGCTGACGCCGCTGGGTAATCTCACGGTCACAACACGGACGCTCCTTTTTTTATGGGAAATCTTTTTCCGACATTTTTGGGAAAATATTTTCCGGTGCTAACAGTATGGGCATCCGAATTGGCCCTACGCAGCGCACAAAAAGCGCGATAGGTTTTCTCCTGGAGACCGGACCCGGCGCCAGGCAATCTTATGTGCGCACACTCCCGCCAGCCGCATTTCGATACCTCGATTAAGCATACGATACAGTGACTCCGGGGTACGGACCCAAATACCACGGGTATGCATACCTCGACCCAACACGTAAGACCGAATTGTGCCGGGACCGCTTTATGAATCCTTCGACGGTGCGTCGCCGGCCCTTTTCTGTTGCGCATTTTTCATGCGCATAATGCGAATATTTTCAAGCCCGATAACCGCGCCGGTCGAGCCGTGTTCACGCGCGATTTTATAAAGACGTTCCGCTTCCCCGAGTTTTTTTTCTTCGAATGCGATCGAACCTCCCAGCAGCGCAAGTTGCTTGAAATCGGGAAAGAGCTCGATACCGCGCCTGGCTTTTTCCAGTGCCACGAGTCGATTACCGAGTGTGCGGTGATATTCGACGATTTTGTAGTATATCCATTTACGGTTTTTATCAATCTCAAAGGCTTCCTGGAGATAATAGAGCGCTTTATTCAGATTCTTCTGCTTTTCGGCGATATCCGCGAGCATGATAAATACATACGCCCTGTTTTCACCCTGTTCCGGATATTGTTTGAGCCATTTCTGCGCTTCATGCAAATCATCCAGCTCCTGGTATATCTCGCCGAGTGCAATATGTGCCCGTGCATTCTGCGGATTCTTATCAATAATCTTTTCGAATGCGACGATCGCCTCGGGATATGCATCGAGCTCCCGTGCACTCGCCGCCTTGATAAAGAGCGCTCGCTCATGCTGCGGCTTGATCTCCAGTGCCCGGTTAATCGATGCCATTGTGTAGCCGATATCGTTGAGATTGTAGTAGACGGTTGCAAGATTGAGATGCGCCTTGAAAAAATCGGGCGCATACTCGGTACACAGTTTGTAATAAATTATGCTTTGAGAGTAATTCTGCTGGCGATAGTAGACATTCGCCATATTGAAATAACACGCCACCGGGTTTTCACCCTGACGAAGGGAGCGTGTATAGAGCTCGATCGCCTTGTCGAACTCGCCGTTATTGTAAGCGGTATTCGCGCTATCGAGTGCAGACGCGCAAATCATGGTAACAGCCGCTGCAACAAGCAGCATACATCCCCTCATGACAGGTCTGAGCGGTTGCATTTGGCGGAGAAAATATCGCAGGGGCTGAATTGATGCCTGCATGTACAATTTATATGGTTGAGATGACCGCGTGATAACAATATCGTGCATAACTCTTTCTCTATCCACCGCAAATCAGTCCTGCAGGTTGAAGCCGATAACGATCTGCACTTTCTGTTTTACAGGAACGCCCTGATTACGGGCCGGTTTGAATTTCCACTGCGCAATGGCTTCTCTGACCTCTGCTTTAAAGCTGGGATGCGGGGCCCTGATATTGAGTAGCTGTGACACCCGTCCATCGACATCCACGATAAATTCGACCACGACATCGCCACTAACCGCCAGGTTTTTTGCCTGCTGCGGAAAACGCGGTTTAACGCGCCGCACGAGCGTCGCCGGCTGGTCGACTTCATCGCTGCTGAAAACCTGCGCTTCGCTGTCGTTGGTGCGTATCGCAACGCCCGCATTGCCCGACGATACGGAAAGATCCGGGGAAAGCTTGAATTTCATGGGGTTTTGCATTTTTCGTCCCTGTGACGTATTTACGTCCCTGATTCTGCGCTCTTTCTGTTGTTTCTGCTTCTGTTTTTCGGGCTTTACCACCTCCGCCACGATACGCCGCTGTGCCGAATTGTTGCCCTTTGCACTGAAATCACCGTGCATCAGCCGCTGGCTGATAGGAATAAGAAGAAACAGCGAAAAATTGATAACCACCACGATAAACGCCTTAAGAAGAAATCCGAATATGTGTATACCCATACGCTTCTACTCCTTCTCCGCGGCGATCGAGACTTTTTTCGCCCCCGCGAGATTGCACTGATCCATTACTTCGACCGCTTTGCCGATTGCTGCTTTCTGATCGGCAACAATGACTATCGATGTTTTTTCGTTTTTGGCTACTTCCTGTTTAACGAGCATCTTGAGTCGCTCGGGCGATACCTGACGCCCGTATACATGAATGGTCCCCTCTCGCGTCACCCCTACCATTATCGTCTTGCCCTCCTGCTGCATGGCGCTGGATGCTTTAGGTTTTGTGACATCAACTCCGGTCTGCCTGTTGAAATTAGTGGTGATGATAAAAAATATCAGCAGAATAAACACCATGTCAATAAGCGGACCCATATTTATTTCAGCAGACTGATCATCTGACTGTATCAAACCGAAATCCTCAAACATAGAGTCCCTCTACTCCTTGTGATTGTATCATGGAAACGAGCTCTTCGCCGTCGTTAAACAGCTTTGACTTTAGTAAATAGGCTCTGTTGCGCAGAAAGTTGTTAAACAGCAACAGCGGAAACGCCGCGGTAAGCCCTGCCTGGGTGGTGACGAGCGCAATACTGATCCCTTCCGCAGTAAGCGTGGGATTGCCGAGTCCGTATTCGGTAATAACCTGAAACGTCCTGATCATACCGGTTACGGTTCCCAGAAGTCCCAGAAGCGGTGCAACCGACGTCCATGCCGCCATGGTCGCGAGACCCTTGTTTATATCGGGTATCGACTGCATGAGAAATTCCCTGAACATACAGTAAAAATTCGCACCGGCATGCGTATCTGCGGTCACCTCCTGCATACGATGCACCAGCCCGTCGTAATAGCCAACACCGGTATCAACCGCACCCGGCTTTTTTCGTATGACCCGCTGCATGGAATCGAGAAACACGTCACGGTCGCGCTTCAGACGACGCAGCCTGAAAAGCTTCTCTATTCCTATATACCAGCCCACCACCGATACAAAAAATATCGGAACCATAACATAGCCGCCGGTATCGAAATACGAAAGAAAAAGATGAAGAATATCCTGCATTACCTCTCACACTCCCCTGCGGGTTGTATTCTGTTAAGCACACGCATTGCGCTCGTCTGCATCTCGTTCTGTATGCTTTGTGAACGGTTACGCAATGCATTATGTATCAGCAGAATCGGTATCGCAATGCTCAGGCCGGTCTGCGTGGTAACCAGCGCTTCCGAAATACCTCCTGCAAGAATTTTAGGATCACTGGTCCCGTACTGGGTAATAACGGTAAACAGATGGATCATGCCGGTAACCGTTCCCAGAAGCCCCAGAAGCGGTGCGGCTCCCGCGATCACACCGAGCGTGGCCAGATGCCTGTTGAGCAGCGGAACCTCCTCAAGCAGTATCTCCTTGACCGATTTCTCTGCCGAGGAGCGATCGACCTCGGAGCGATCGATCACCACGCTCACCACGCGTGCAACCACACCCTTGTGATTGCGCGAATATTCAAGCGCCTTTGCACGCTCTCCTTTTTTCAGAAGCTGAAGTACTTCCCTGCTCATTTTTTCGGTATTACGGTGTTTTCTGGAATACTGCAGCAGTTTGAGCGCCACCAGCACAAGCGCCCATACCAGCAGCCCGACCAGCGGGTACATAATGACACCGCCCGCTTTGAACCATTCCGCGATTTTTGTCGATGTCTTCACCCGTGTGCCGGCCACGAGTTTTTTTGAACTCGGGTTGAGCATTACGTCCATGAGCACACCGTCCTCTATTGTGCCCTGCGAAATCCACTGCGGCATTTTTTTGCGCACAAACGTTGTCAGCTCTTCCGAGCCGACCTGCTCGACCTTGAATCGTGCTGCGCCCAGTCGACCGGTCTGACGCACGGTAAATACATCGCCGTCGTTGTTGACCGCATAGGCGAGCACATCACCGAAGCGT
This sequence comes from uncultured Fibrobacterota bacterium, assembly GCA_964589825.1. Taxonomy (GTDB): domain Bacteria; phylum Fibrobacterota; class Chitinivibrionia; order Chitinivibrionales; family WJKA01; genus CAZPUS01. Next base: position 28,188 of record CAZPUS010000026.1, read on the forward strand.
ACAACGCGCATGCGTTCGGGTGAGCTTCCGTCAGGCATTACAACCTGATTCGAATAGGCGATGGTACGGTCTTTTTCAAAAAGATCCGCATAATAGGCTGTAAACGCGGGCAGAATCTTTGCAGGAGATTTGTCCGCAGAATACCTTCGCTGCAACTCGTTTACGCTCTTTCGGCGTGATTCCATATCGAGCGGAAATGCCTCCGCGATGCGCTTCTGCTCTTTGTCGAACACCTCTTCAAACGACGACGCTACAAACTGCCACTGTTTCTGCTTTTCTTCGAGCGTCTTCTGCTCGTCCTCGATCTGACGCTCTTTTGCAAAGCACTCTTCTTTTATACGGGAGAGGTTATTGTAGGCCTGCTCCTGCTTGTGCCGCAGGTCTTCCATCTCCTGCTTGTCGATCTTTCGCTGCTCAACGAACTGCTGTTTGGTACTCCAGCGCGATTTGATCTCCTGCTGAAGTGAATCACGTGCATTGTCGAGAAACGTGCGCAGCACTTCGAGCTCTTTCTGCTTGTTTTCAAGCTCCTTACGGGGATTCGCCCCAAAGGCGGCTCCTGTGAGAATCGAACAGATCCCTATACACAGCATAATGTGTCTCATCATTTACTTTTGCTCCCGTTTTTCGATTTTGGCCTCAGGCATAGGTACGGATACAAGTGAAGGAATCGCTTTCCCTTCCCTGACATTCACCGCTTTAAGGATTCGTCCGGCAACCGCGGGCTCCTTTATCTGTCTCCAGACTGCTTCGTTGTTTTCGTATTCTCCCAGCCATACCGCCGCTTTGTTTCCTTCCGGGTTGACCACCGCTTCATAAAACGACCCGATGCGTATGCGATAGGTCGTCCCGCGCATGTAGGAAACAGGCGATTTGCCCTGCATTACCTGTATATGACCACCTGCGTTGCCGATATTCTCTACAATCTGAAAGAAGCGTGTGGTTGCCTCGACATTGTTGACACTTTTGGTATTAAGCTCGTTTTTCAGAATCTGCAGAGAGGATTCTATTTTTTCGATCGCACCGGGAGGAAGCTGCTGCACTTCATTTTCAAGCGTATCGAGTCCCCGCAGCAGCGCTTTCCTATAGTAGTCCTGACGAAGCTCGTACTGCTGCTGGCTCGATTTGAGTGAGGCGACCTCACCGCTGAGCGAATCCTTGCGAATCTCGTATTGCTGCACCTCGTCCTGTATCGAATCGATTTCGTGACGCATCGCACGTATCCGCTTCGACATACGGCGACGATACTCCTTGAACTCGTCCTTGTCCTGCGCAAGGTCGTTTTTTACACGGGAGCGCTCTTTCTGCACTTCGTGTATCTCTTTGCGTATACGCTTAATTTTGCTTTCTGTCTCCTGTATATCCTCTTCTATTCCGGCATAGCCATTGTAAAATGCAGCGCACAACAGCAGTATGCAAAGAACAGGTCCCCGGTTTGTCATTTTGCCGATTCGCATAAAAACCCCTTTATCGTTACTGTCTGTTCTTCTTTTTTTGCGTGGTGGTTACGTTATGGTTACTATACGTTTTTGTAATTACTATGTTCGGGACGTGATATAATTATCTCTGACCTGAAAATCTATCGAACACACTTATGCTGATGCGATATGCGTGCGATACAAATGAGTAAAAGAAAATTACATTAAGAATGTTAGAAAAATGTTAGAAAAATGTTAGGATTGTGTTAGGAAATTTCGACTCAAACAGCCCTGCTTTTCTTTTTTTGTTTTTTGTCAAAAGGTTACAGTGGTCACACCTCGCTGTTTTTTTCAATCTCTGATATGGGAAGTACGTCGTCAAGGAAATGCTGCGCCGTAATAAACGAGATCCCGAGTTGGGTACAGAGCGCCTGTATCCGCACACGCATCTGTTCGCTGTGCAGCCTTTTTCTTGTGTCGATATACTCATTCTCGATAAGCCAGGCTTCGAGTTGTGCCGCTTTGGCCTGTTTAAACCGTCGCACATTTCCGTTCTTCAGCTGCTGAATCAGCCTTTGCGGATCATTGTCCACTTCGGTAAGTACCCTGGTTACCTCATCGATAAACGTTTCGGAAACCGCACCGGAGCGCTCGATCACCGAACGGTCGATCGGCTTGCTGCGCCCACGCGCGTACAGATCCTGTACCTGCTGCAACAGCCGCACTTTACGGCGACACAATGACATGGTTTCCTCATCGAGCGTCTCGATTGTGCCGTTATGCGTAATAAAGCTCTCCAGCTGCCCCCATCGTGTAATGCCCCGCCGCATGCACTCATACAGTATGTGCGTATTTTCGATACAATACCACAGATGAAGACGGGAAACCTGATCCTGAAGAAGCGAAAAGGACGGCACGTGTAAAGCTCTGCGATAGGCGTCACGTCCGGCATCGCCGGGTTCGGGCACCTCGTGTACCAGCTGCGGCTTTTCCAGATTTTCCGTGACATGCGGGATCTTTTCGTCCCGGTTCGAGGTGCACGCACCCAGTGACACAATATGCGGATTCGATATATTGTGCTGGGCGCACACAGCCCGCCATTTTGCCACCTCATCCCACTGCGCGGTAAAGTAGAACACCTGCCGACCCTGCCTGCTTATACATAAAAGCGCGTCAATTATGGCTGCCGCCCTGACATCGTCACTGTTTGCCAGCAACTCGTCCGCAAATACAGGTAACACGGCATAATGCTCGCGTGTTTCTATAAAGGCGATTCTCGTTGCCAGTAAAAGCTGTATACGTGTGCCGGTGGAGAGGTGTGCGAGCGGTTGCAGCAGACACAACAGTGTGTCGTAGGCAAAAAACTGAGGCTCATTTTCCCGCTCTTCGACCCGAAATTCATACCGCCCCTGCGTCACCGTCGTAAAAAGTTCTCCGGCACGCGCCATCACCCTTGACTGGCTGTAATGCGACGTCTCTTCTTTGAGCAGCTCAACGAGTGTCGATCCGGTAATCGATGCAACGTTTTCATGATAACGCCTTCCGAGCTCCTGCCGGGCAGCATCTTCTCGTGCCAGTGCCGACTCCAGCTCGTTACCCTCTTTCGCCTGATCAATTGCATAATCCAGTTGCGCCAATGAATTGCTTATTCCCTCATGCGTATTCGCATGCGTGCGGTATTCATGCATAGTACGCGTTGCCTGGTCGTGACTCATGTGCTCGATTGTTCCCTTATGTGATGAATAAAGAGAATGCGCCCGAAGGACCTCCTCTTTTTCTTTCGTACGGGCCTGTACAATGTGCCAATTCTTTTTTTCTTCTGCATACTCGTTTTGCATCCGCTCAAGCTGCGCAATCTTTTGCTGATCCCCGTATTCGATTCCGAGCGTATCGTAAAGAGCCTCGATGCGTTTAGTAATGCTCTCACGCTGCGCTTTTTTCTCCTCGATACGTTTATACTGTGTCTGCAGCTCCCTCATACTGTCACGATACACCTGCTGCTCATTACGCAACTTTTTATACAGCGCGCGTGCCCGGGCTTCATCACATAGCTCAGTACGGCAGTAGTGACCGACCAACGCATTGAGCTGCTGCAGCGTATCGTCATACTGTCGCCCAACCCGCTGCATTTGCGCCCGATACGCCGCAGCTTCAGAATGTACATCCTGCCATTGTACCAGGGTATGCATAAATCGTGAAAGGGCGCTGTAATTGCGTCCTTTCTTCTCATCACCCGGCAGCGCAGGCGCAGCACCAAGTTGTTGCCAAAACCCGTCATATTCTTTTTCGAGTTCGTGCAGCCGCTGCATAATGCCCTCCATCTCCCTGTATAGAGAATCGAGCGTCCGGGTCGCCCGCTGATACTCGGTTGCACGATACAGTTGGGAATGCAGGTGACCGAGCATGTCACTGACCGCAGCTTCGGTCCACTCCCGGGGTTGAGACAGTGCCGTGGACTCGTAATCCTGCATCCTGATTTTCGCCTCTTCATCAAACGGTTTCAAAAAACCATATACCGTAACCAGTACGCACAAAGCGATCCCTGCAAGCCCCGGCGGCCATCCCCATATAATCGCACATACAGTAGACATAGCCCCGATACCGGAAAGCAGCACCAGCCACCATGCATGAACATGTCGTCCTTTTTTTTGTGCACTGAGCCATTCCGCGAGTGCGCGTATTCCTTCCTGTATCGTAGCGGGATCGTCGTGTCCCTGCGTTGACGCACAGTTTTCGTACGTCGCGATCTGCGACGCAAGTGATTGCTTTTCGGTTATCAGTGCATGCGCGTTGAACATGAGCTCTTCACATTGTCCCGCCTGTGCCGCATCGACGCCCGGCCACTCGGATGGATCGTTTTGCACTCCCAGTTGTGACGCGATTGTCCGGGCTTTGGCTTCTCGTGCCGACAGCGCACGTAAAGTTTCCTCTTTTTCGCGTGCAATCATCTCGAGGGTTTCGATTCGACTCTCCATTTCGTCAAGCACCTCATCCTCTATACCCTCATGTGCATACTTCAGAGAAGCGATCCTCTCCTGCTGTCCCGATACCTCATTATGCGCCGAGTCGATATCACGCTCTACCGCTTCGAGGTTTTGTTGCCACTGCTGCAGCAACTCATATTCATCCCCCTTCATCTGTTCAAGCACGGATGGATAACCAGCAATACGCTTTTGCAGTCTCAGGTACTCTTCCCGCTGCAAACAGTACTCGGCCGCTCGCGCGTACAGATCGCTACACTGGGCTGCGTGCCGTGCGGTCTCCAATTTTTCCGAAAGCTCGCTGCGGGTTTGCTCCTGCTGTCGCAGCGCCCGTTGTCGATCTTCCACTTCTTTGCGACGGGTGGAGGCATCGATATACTCCCGATACTCCTGAGTGCGCGTATTGCGTATCGCCTCCTCATATTCCAGCCGTTGGGCGGCCCGGTCAAGATCATACCCTCCCATTGCCTCCTGCAGGATAAGACGTGCCAGCTCACGATCGTCATCCCTGACAAGCTCGTGCAGTGCAAGCATGTACCCCTCTTTCGCCTCCCCCGGAGGTAACCCCGGAAGCGAGGCTTCGCGTCCCTGGTGCAAAACCTGCGTATGCCCCCCATCCATCAGGACTTCCCATGAATCTGCTTTGACATCGATCACGCATCGAGCCTGAAAATCACTCGTCGGATTTTGCCAAATACACCGCTGCAGCGCCCGGGCGGTCGAGCTTTTACCGGAAGCATTCGGACCCACGATAAGATTTATTTTCGGAGAAAACCGCTCGCACAGTGCAAGCCCCGAGGGAAATCCGGGCAGCTTTTGAAGACAGAGACGGGTTATATGCAGAGATGCTTTTTCCATTGTTTCTTTATCCGGACCGCTGTGCGATCAATTCTCCGAGCAGTCTGTTGCATTCGTGTTCGATATATTTTCTGGCATCATCGATAGATTCACCGTGCACTCGCTGTGACAGTGAAACGTCCTGCCAGGTCTGCACTGCATTGACTTTTTCGATTTTTGCGCTCCAACGCTTCAGCAGCGCCTCCAGAAAAGGCGTCGATTCCCCCCGACGAATCGCGAGAATCGTCTCGGCACATTTTCCCGCAGGGGTGGGGTCGGCGGCGAGTTTTTCCAGATCGTCGACCCATGGCCTTGCATTGTTGTGCACTCGTCTGATGCCGACCCGGGTTCCGGTGCGCAGCTGATGACGATACTCCCGCACCGCGGGGGCGATCCATTCGTCGAGGCGGGATACATCACGATGCGCGCCCTCTAGTGCGATATCGTACACAAGCCAGTCTACCCCCCCAAGCTGTCGATGTTCCACCAGCGTCTGCGCCGCTCGATACACCTGCGAAGTAATCATCTGCCGAAGCTCTCCCGAATCACGTGCTTCGGATATATCTGCCGAAATACACTCGTATCGAACCGGGGAATACTGAAGATGCGTAATATCAGGCCGTCCGGCATCGTCATACTCAAGCAGCACCGGGCCGTGTTTTCCCTTTTCAGTGGGGTCAAGCGCGTGCAGAGAACCGGTATACCGTACCATTGGCCGTGCCTCGTGCAACACCCGGGGTTTGTGAATATGTCCAAGCAGCCATGCATCCACCCCGCTTCTGACTAAATCCGAAAGGGCAACCGGTGCATAGGCGCTCTCTTTTTCATCGACGTCACAGTGTAAAAGCCCGAGTGAAGGGATATCCCGCTGCAGCCCGTCTGCGGGAAAATCGACAAGCGGATTGTACCGCACATTGGTGTGCGGGAACGACCACCCGGTAACCTGAAGCTGCTGCCCGCCCTTGCGAAATCGTACTGTCTCCCATGTGCCGTTGGACCCTAAAAGATGTACGTCCTTGCACATGTGTGCGTTTACGATCCTGGGCAACACATCAAAATCATGATTTCCTGCCACTGCGTACACCGTGATACCGGATCGCCGGAGTGTTTCGAAACCGGCCTGCAGCGCCCCAACCGCTTCGAACCAGCTGTTATCACGATCGACGATATCTCCGCACAGACACATCACATCGACCTCGTGCGTACACGCCCACTCGACCAGACGTCCCCATGAATTTCTGACGGTTCCGGTATACGTTGCATCCGGGACCCCGGACGACGTCGTTCCAATATGTATATCCGCGCTTGCAAGTACTCGTATGCTCATAACGACAGTATTATATCTCTCACGATGAGGTGTTCATTGACCCGATGCATCCCTGCAATATACCGTATGGTACCACCCCGATACTAAGGCGGCCCGCAGGCCGCCTCTTTTGTATTCGTTCTACTTCAGCGGTTTGTGACAGAACCACCAGTCGTAACACTCCATATCCTTGTCCTGCATTCTTTTTCTGGCACTGTCCTCATCTTTTGGCGGCGGCGCAATGATACGATCTCCGATCAGTTCGTTGTCGGGCCATCCGGCGGCGAGTGCTCCCTGAGAATCGGAAACCTGGAGCGCTTTGACCGCGCGCACCACTTCGTCCATATTCCGTCCCACTTCCTGGGGGTAATACATGATCAGACGCACCGTGCTGCGGGGATCGACGATAAATACTGCACGAACCGTATTCGTCCCCTTTCCGGGATGCAGCATGCCCAACTTCATGGCGATCTGATCGTTGGCCGCGATTATGGGAAATTGTATCTCCACATCGAGCTCATCCCGTATCCACTGCACCCATTTGATGTGCGAAAAGACCTGATCGATCGACATGCCAATAAGTGCACAATCCATCTTTTCGAACTCGTGAAAGCGCTTCTGAAACGCGACGAATTCGGTGGTACATACTGGGGTGAAATCGGCGGGATGGCTGAAAAGTACGAACCACTTTCCTTTCAGGTCGCCCGGTATATTCATCGCCCCATGCGTGGTCTGCACGTCAAGTTCGGGGAACGCATCTCCCAGAAGCGGCATATTCGGCTGTTGCTCTTGCATACGAACTCTCTCCTTGAAAATAAAGATAAAAAAAAGCGTTATTTAGATGCCTTATTGCTGCCCGTACGACACTGGGCGCATTCAGACAGCTTTTACCTTAAACTGCGCGATTAGGTCTGCGAACACTGCTGCCATCCGTACTACTGCACACTGCAGCTTCATTACAACAATTGCGCAGTTAGGGTTTTAAATATACAACATTCAACAAAGATCGACCGCAAGCTGATCGGCAAACCGCACCCCTTTTTGTGTCGGCTTCCATCTTGTTGCCTCATGATACACAAAGCCTCTGCGCTGCAGTGAATCGAGCGTCTGCTTGCGCGCACCTGCATAAAACGGCTCGCCGCCAGCCTGCCGATATTGCTCTGCATCGATACCATCCGTACAGCGAAGCCCCAGAAAGAGCGTTTCACAGGCTGCCTGGGACGGGGAAAGCGATTCACTCCACTGCACCGGCAATTGCGCGCGTGCAAGCATCTCGCAATAACGGCTCAGTGATGCAACGTTTGCACTGCGCACCGGCGGATGGAACGAATGCGCCCCCGGTCCGAGCCCGATATACGGTCTGCGCTGCCAGTAACGCAGATTGTGTCTGCAGCGATAACCCGGCAATGCATAGCCGGACACCTCATAATGCTCAAAGCCGTGTCCGGCACAGACGGACTGCAGGCCATCGTAAAGCCTGCCCACCTCATCCCGCGAGGGCCACTGCAGCCGGGTACGGTGTGCATACAAGGCGGTTCCTGGATGAAGAGTAAGCTCGTACGCACAGCAATGCGTCACCGATGCCGTGGCAATCACGGTTTCGATATCCCGCATCGTGGACTCGTACCCGCAATCGGGCAGTGCGTAGAGCATATCCGCATTTACCGATGAGAATCGATCCAGTACCGGCTCGTCGAGTACCCGGCGCGCATGAACCGCATCGTGAGGGCGTTGCAATAATGATAAGGTGGTATCATCGAGGCTCTGAATACCGATACTGAGCCGATTCACACCGCTGTGGTGCCATTGCAGTGCTTTAGCGGATGAAAAGCTTTCGGGATTACACTCCATACTCACCTCCGTATCCGGCGTCTGAACACACTCGCGAAGCACCGCCGCAATACCCTTCTCCCAATGGGCAGGGGTGAGAATACTCGGTGTCCCTCCTCCGATGTAGACGGTCTCTATACAAGGAAATTTACCGTTGAAATGCATGGTGCGTACCAGCTCCCACTCCTGCAGCAGTGCGCGTATATAGCCATCCGCCGCCGACTCGCTCCAGGTGCGGGAATAAAAATCGCAATAGCCGCATTTTTTTACGCAAAAAGGCACGTGTATATAAAGGGAATATAAGTCATCCATATGGCAGGGCCCCCACTGCGACTTACCGTATATGACATCGGTCCACATACTCCGACAGTATCTCTCTGAACCGGCCAAGTTGTGTATCGGTATACCCGGTGTGGCCGGTAAAAAAATCGGGATCGAGCACTCGCCCCCCGTGATACTGCATTCGCTGCAGATAGACGGTATGGACCCCTTCACACATTCGGGCGATCACGCCAATCGCGGCTTCATCGACGACACCCGCAGCCGCGGTTATGCGCACCTGTGCGTGGGCACCCATACGGCGAACGATATCGAGCGCGCGTCGAAGTTTTTTCTCCACTTCGCCGTACGTGTAGCCGAGGATGGGACCATAGCGCTGCGGAGTCGTTTTTACATCGAGCGCAAGATAGTCGGGCGCAATGCGGTCGATCTCCCCGGGCCTGAGCCCGTTGGTATCGAGTTTTATTGACAAGCCCTGTGTTCGCAGCGAAGCGACCAGACCGGACAGATCGTAAAGGGTCGGCTCGCCCCCGCTGAGAACCACCCCGTCGATGCAGCCCCGACGGCGGCGGCAGAAATCAAGTACTTCGGATACGCCCACGTGATCCGCCACACTGTTATGTACGATATCGGGGTTATGGCAGAAGGGGCAGCGAAGATTGCAGCCGGCAAAAAAAAGCACCGTCGCGATCTTTCCCGGATAATCGATACACGAATTCTTCTGCCATCCGCTGATCGTTAACCCGCGTTCAACCTGCATAATCTCCCCACTATGCCGCGGATTGGGCTACTTCGTGCGTACATGCGGTCTCTTCCTGCGCGACATCGGCTTCACTGCCGTTCTCAGCAGGGGCCTCAACGGCTTGCCGGGGCTGAAGTGCATCGATGTCGTTTGTAAAAGTGGCCCGTTCTTTATACTCCTCTTTTTTGCCGAGGTTCCAGTTCTTGACAGGACGATAATAACCGACGATTCTTGAATATACTTCGGTCTCTTCTCCGCACTGGGGACAGGAAAACGATTCCCCGCGGATATATCCGTGGTTTCTGCACACCGAAAAGGTCGGCGATATCGTGAAATACGGTATCTGATAATTCTGGGCAATGGAGCGTACCAGCTTTTTGCAGGTATCCACATCCTCAATCGCCTCTCCCACAAAGGTGTGAAATACCGTCCCTCCGGTATACCGCCGCTGCAGGTCCTCCTGTATATCGAGCGCTTCGAACATATCGTCGGTCGCATTGACCGGCAACTGCGACGAATTGGTATAATACGGATTCGAATCGCCGGATACGATGATGTGCGGAAATTTTTCTTTGTCCTTTTTCGCGAGCCGATACGAGGTCCCTTCGCCGGGGGTCGCTTCGAGGTTATACAAATGCCCGGTTCTTTCCTGATAAGTCACCAGGCGGTCACGCATATGATCGAGAATCTCGACTGCAAACTGCCGGCTTTCCTCTGCGCACAGATCGGAGCCGAAGAAATTGCGCATCGATTCGTTCATCCCGATGCAGCCGATGGTAGAGAAATGGTTGTCCCAGTGACGCAGATACCGTTTGGTATACGGAAACAAATTCGATGACATCAGCTTCGAGATAATTTCACGCTTTGTCTCGAGTGAATCACGTGCAAGATCCATAAAATGATCGAGCAGATGAAAATAGTCGTCTTTATTTGAGGAGAGAAATCCAATTCGCGGCAGATTGATGGTAACCACTCCGATCGAGCCTGTAAACTCATCCGAGCCGAAAAGACCGCCCCCGCGGTTTCTGAGGGTACGCTTATCCAGCTGCAACCGGCAACACATGGAGCGCACATCACCGGGGTTGAGATCGGAGTTGATGAAATTCTGAAAATAAGGCGTGCCGTATTTACCGGTAATTTTAAACAGAAGCTCAGCGTTTTCGGAATCCCAGTCGAAATTTTCCGTAAGGTTATAGGTAGGTATGGGATAGGCGAATCCTCTCCCGGTGGCGTCACCTTCTATAAGAACCTCGAGAAACGCCTTGTTGATCATATCCATCTCCCGCTGAAAATCACCATACGGTGTATCGAGCATTTCACCGCCCACGATCGCGGGCTGTTCTTTCATGTCTTCGGGAACGGTCCAGTCCATGGTGATATTGGTAAAGGGTGCCTGAGAGCCCCAGCGAGAAGGTGTATTAACCCCGAAGACGAATGACTGTACACATTGTTTGACTTCGTAATATGAAAGGTTATCCTCACGGACAAATGGAGCCAGATACGTATCGAATGAAGAAAATGCCTGCGCTCCTGCCCATTCATTCTGAAGGATACCGAGAAAATTGACCATCTGCTGCACCAGCGTATGCAAGTGGCGGGGAGGATTGGAAGAGATCTTGTTCTCCACGCCTCCAAGTCCCTCGGAAATAAGCTGGCGCAGTGACCATCCCGCGCAGTAGCCCGAAAACATGGACAAATCGTGTATATGCAGATCACCGTTTCGGTGTGCTTCGGCAATATCGTGAGAATAGATATTGTTGAGCCAGTAATTGGCGGTGATGGCACCGCTGTTATAAAGAATAAGTCCGCCAAGTGAATAATCGACGTTCGAGTTTTCGTTTACCCGCCAGTCTTTCTGGTTGAGATAGCCGTTCATGGTATTCTCGATATCAAGAAACAGGCTTTTTGCCTCACGCAGACGCCGATGCTGCTCCCGATAGAGTATATAGGATTTGGCAATGCGCCCGTGCCCTTCGTCCATAAGCATCTTTTCGACGATATCCTGTATCTCCTCAACTGCAGGAATCGATTTAGGATGAAACCTCTCCGCAATTTTCTCCTCGACTTTTTTGCCCAATGCGATGGCAACGCCGAAATCGGTCTCTCCCGCGGCCTCCGCGGCCTTGAATATGGCATTTGCAATCTTGAAATTATCGTACGCTACAATTTCGCCGTTTCGCTTCCTGATCGAAGAGATCATTCGCATACCCCTTTCTTATCTCTATCTATAAATAAAAAACCATTTCACTATTGATAATATTGTACGAACCCCACATATCGCTTCTGCCGCCCCGGGTATCCGAAGCAGGCACCATCGTACGCGCATACGTCTTCTGAATGTGATAAGTGAGTGTCGTTACGGTCATATCCGGCATATTTGCGCTCCACACTGACCGATAGTTGCCCCGATGAAAAACACACAATATATTGGGGTGCTATAAAGGAAAGTACAATACTTTCCCCCTTATTGTCAACATAAAAATGAATCGGGCGGATTTCAGCCGTCCGAATCTCTTTACTAATGATAGCTACGATCACTATACCGATAACGAATACAAGCAGTTATTTGTATTTCACTGATCGATACGAAATCCTCAACTTTGGACAAAAACCTGCGATACCATCATCAGGATACATGCTATCCTCTCCTGCTATTGTCTGGCCCCTCCACCCGACACCCGGTGCCGATGCCCCGTAGCATGGATTCGCAGTGACACACAAGTTATTTTTTACCTGAATTGAGTAATAACTAATTTGAGCGGTTTTGTTCGCACAATCTTCTGCCATCCGCACTACTCTTATATCCTCGAAAATCATGAGGCAACCAATAAGGTCATCCTCCCATGATTTTTGAGAACACAATAGCAGCAGGGCTCACAGCAGATTTCATCAAAACAACCGCTCGATTCAGGTACTATTGTAACGGCCGGCATTTGACATCTCCCGGCGGGTGCGTCATAATTTTCTCATCCGGAACTTTTCAGCGCATACGTATTTGTGGTTCCATGTATTAAAGTAAAAGAGCGATATATGAATACATCACGACGAAACACCCTTAAGCGCCTCGGCTGCGCCGCAACGGCATCCGCGACAGCCCCGCTGGTCTCTTCCTGCAACTTTTTCGGAAACAATGCGGATGGTCAAAAACCGAATGTCATCGTGGTTCTCGCCGATGACTGGGCGTGGCCTCATGCAAGTTGTGCGGGGGATCCCACCGTCCACACACCGTGGTTTGACAAAGTCGTCCGTGAAGGGGTGCTATTCGATCATGCGTTCGTTTCAGCCCCCAGCTGTGCCCCGTCCCGTGCGGCACTTCTTACGGGGAAATATCACTGGGAACTTGAACAGGCGGCAAACATGTGGGGCTCGTTTCCGAAAAAATTCGACTGCTATCCCGAAGTATTTAAAAAACAGGGCTACCACGTTGGTTTTTGCAAAAAGGGCTGGAGTCCCGGTGTGATAGGGGTACACGGACGCATGAAAAATCCTGCAGGACAACGGTACAAAAGCTTTACGGAATATCTGCGTGTACGTAAAGGGAACTCTCCCCTGTGTTTCTGGTATGGTAGTCACTATCCCCACAGAAAATACGAATGGAAATCCGGAATAAGAAGCGGTCTCGATCCCGAATCGGTAAAGGTCCCACCTCACCTGCCAGATGTACGTCCCATCCGTCTCGACTTGTGCGACTATTACGCAGAAGTACAGAATTTCGATCTGCAGATAGGTGAAGTGTATACACAGCTGAAGGAGATGGAAGAACTCGAAAACACAATACTGATCGTAACCAGCGACAACGGCATTCCGTTTCCCCGATGTAAAGCGAATCTTTATGACTGCGGTACGCGTGTCCCGTTATGTATTCGCTGGCCCAAAGGAATTCGCAAGCCAGGGAGAACATTCAGCGGGTTTGTCAGTCTGGTCGATATCGCACCAACGATTTACGAGGCTGCGGGGATATCCCCGGGCGAACCTCCCTCGGGGAAAAGCCTGATGTCGATATTGCGGAGGTCCGGAATGCAACAGAAAACCGAGTCGTTTTCCATGGAGCTTACCGGTCGCGAGCGGCATATTACCGCACAAAATGAGAACAAATACGGCTACCCCATGCGTGCCATTCGTACAAAAAAGTATCTCTACATACGCAATTTCGAGCCTGCGCGCTGGCCGGCCGGTGCCCCGCCCCATTATCGCGATGTGGATCGTTCTCCCACTAAAAGTTATCTGCTCGAACATAAAGACGATCCGGAGATCGCACCTTTTTTTGCACGAATTTTCGGGAAACGTCCCGCCGAAGAACTTTATAATGTGGAAAAGGACCCGGGCCAGATAGAGAACCTGGCTTCAAAGCCCGAATACAGTGAAATAAAAAAAGAGCTGTCACACACACTTCGCACCAGACTTAAAAAGACCGAAGATCCGCGTATACTTGGCAATAGCGAGTTCGACGAGTACCGCTACTACATGCTCAAACGCGTGTATCAGTAACCCCGTGGCTGTTATGAGCATCCCCGGCAATGCAGGTTTGGGCCTGTGCAATCGATTCAGTCGCGGTTGTCGAGAGCAGATCGGATTTTTTCGGCAATGGTCGCTTTTCTTACCGCTTTCATGCAGAATTCGACAATGCCTGATTCTGGTAAAGCACCCCCAGCAGGATTCGAACCTGCGACACCAGGTTTAGGAAACCTGTGCTCTATC
>CAZPUS010000027.1:0-40262 GCA_964589825.1 uncultured Fibrobacterota bacterium
TCGAACCCCGGACTCGTGGATTATGATTCCACTGCTCTAACCAACTGAGCTACGCTGCCATTCGAATTTTGTCAATATAGTCAAAAATAGTTTTTTTGAGAGAATAAAGTCAATAATTTATTTTCTCCTCCTGAAACGAAATTTTTCCTGCACCGAGCGCTGCCATCGATAAAAGCCGCGGTATGCCGCACTGCGTATTGTGTTGTATCACATTTCGGATCCCGCTTTATGGAAGCATTCGTATGTCAGTGGATAGTCATATAGCGAAGTGCGATCTTTTGTGATTTCACAACCGCTCGGTTCAAATGTACATTCAATAAAGGTTTTTTATGCAGACGGCACAGCCAACATCGCGCCAGCTGGTATATCAGGACTGGGAATTCGGTGTATTCGTACACTATCACCTCGGCGTCTACGCACGGGGCGAAGGGTTTAGGACAGAACGTGACAAGGCATCCCCCGAGCTTTTCCAACCGACAGGGCTTGACTGCAACCAGTGGGCCGATACTGCCGCAAAGGCAGGTGCTTCCTATATGGTCCTGACCGCCAAACATCATGAAGGATTCTGTCTGTGGCCGTCCGAAATCACGAAAGATTTCAGCGTGAGCGCCTCTTCATGGCGGGACGGTAAGGGTGATGTCGTACGTGATTACGTGGATGCGTGCAGACGTCACGGCCTGAAAGTGGGCATTTACTACTCCCCGTTCGACAACCACGCCGATTGCTACGAAAAAGATCCTTCCGCATACGACGACTATTTTATCGGCCATTTGCGCGAGTTACTGGGAGGGACGTATGGCACAATCGACATTATATGGTTCGATGGCGCCTTTTCGGAAAATCACACGTTCGACTGGGACCGCATCATTGGCGAAATACGCGCAATGCAACCCGAGATTCTTATATTCGGGGAGGGCAAACCGGACATACGCTGGGTGGGAAATGAATCTGGTATCGCCCCGCTTCCCTGCTGGAATACCGTTTCGGAAATGCGTAAATCGATCGAATCGGATCAGGTGCGCGCTATTGAGAAACCACAGTGGATACCAGCGGAGTGCGATGCACGAATACGATACCAGTGGTGGTCATGGCATGGAACGGACGACCCGCTTAAAAGCCTCGATGAGCTTATGGGACTCTATTATTATTCAGTAGGACGCGGATGCAACCTGTTGCTTAATGTCGGTCCCGACCAGCGGGGTGTAGTCCACGAAGACGATGCACAGCGGCTTATCGAGTTCGGCACAGAAATCACCAAGCGCTTCAGCAATCCAATCGCGAAAACGGATGATTTTTCGATGGAAAAAACCGGCGCAACCTGGATACCACAGCAGCCATGCCTGGTCAATCATGTGATTATACAGGAAGATCTCACCAACGGTGAACATATACGTAAATTCGTGATACGGGCTCAGCCCGCACCAGGTGAAGCAGATCCCATTACTGTATACGAGGGGTATAACGTCGGACATAAAGCTATATGTCGTTTCCCGACGCTGAAACTGCAGAAGCTGAGTGCAGAGATCACCGAATCGGATGGTTCTGCCTCGCTCCGTACTATTGAATGCCATTACGTGTAACCCGGGCATTCATCCAGACGGTAATTCAGCATATTGCGTGTACAGCTAAAAAAAAGTACACGACGATTCTTTGCCGCACATACCGTCTGACAATATGCACCTGTGCAAGATGGGAGTATCGGAGCATTAATGACCTCTGCGTTTCCCCCCCCTCTCCTGCGTGCACAAAAATTCGAATTCTTTAACATCCGAACCGAGCGGGACCGTGTGCTCGATCCTTGATCTTCTATAAGCCACACCTTTTTCCGGGACACCACCTCGGTTCAGACAAGAGAAAGACCCTTTTCGTTATGCAGACCACCATTTACGTCTCCCCGCAGGGAAATGACGAGTTTGACGGCACACAACCAACAAATCCTCACACGGCCACTGCAGGACCGATGCGTACACTGCACGCGGCACGGGACAAAGCCCGCAGGCTTCATGCCGAAACGAATGATATAATCACGATTCGAATGCAGGGTGGTCGGTATGAAATTGACTCCCCCCTGGAGCTCACAGCGCAGGATTCACACACACATTTCTGTGCAAGTGAGTCAAAACCGGCAATCGTAGACGCAGGTACACAGATAGAGAACTTCAAAGAAGAAACCCTGCACGGCAGGACGGTGTGGACCGCCGATGTGACGGATATTATCAAAAAACGGGGCTATTTCCGCCAGCTTTTCGTGAATGACAGGCGCGCAATCCGGGCCAGATTGCCAAAAAATGATTACTTCTGGATGAAAGAGGTCCCGGGAACCGTTCCGGGCAAAACATCCTACCGGGCAAAGGATGTACAAAAGCACAGGTTTATCGCCCATGAAGGTGATTTCAAAGCCTGGCACAATCTCAATGACTGCGACGTGGTGGTGCTGCACTGGTGGTCCGAAGACCGCCGTGCCGTGGCCTCGTTCGATCCCTCAACCAATGAAGTGACACTTGCCGAGGATACCGTATTTATTCTCGTAGATGATAACACGCCGGTATTTGCACGTTACTATATCGACAATGTGTTTGAAGGTCTCACCGAACCGGGAGAGTGGTATCTCGACCGTTCACAACAAAAGCTCTACTATCTGCCCAGAAAGGGAGAAACCCTGCAAAACTGCGAAGCATATGCCGCAGGCGGACATTCAATCGTTTCCATACAGGGGGATGCTGCAGAAGATGATCTTGTCACAGACCTGCACTTTCGCCATATAGTTTTTCGTCACAGTGACTGGCGCGATTACAACCGCCAGTCACAGGCCGCGAACATGCTGCCGGGCGCTATCAACCTCACAGGTGCACATAGGTGCGCTTTTATCGGTTGCAGAATCACCCACTGCGGGAATTACGGGATCGATATCTTGCACGGGTGCAGCAACTGTCTTATAAGCGGCTGCGAGCTCTCCGATCTGGGTGCCGGTGCATTGAAACTCAATGGTGCGAATGCAAATGGTGATCGTGCTTTGAGGACCGGCGAGATAACCATCTGCGACAATCACTGCCATGCACTCGGTCGGGTCCATCACGGAGCCGCCGCTATATGTATCAAGCACGCCTATGGGGTCAAAGCAGTACATAACCACATCCACGACTGCTTTTATACTGCGATTTCATGCGGCTGGGTGTGGGGCTGCTGGGAATCGGTCGCACGAGACAATCACATCGAAAAAAACCATATCCATGACATCGGCCAGGGCCTGCTCAACGATATGGGCGCGATATATCTGCTCGGAATCCAGCCCGGAACCACGATACGCGGCAACCTGATCCATAATGTAAAAAGCAGGAAATACGGCGGATGGGCGATCTATCTCGATGAAGGCTCGAGCTATATGGTGATAGAACATAACATCTGCCACGATACCACCTCGCAGGCCTTTCATATTCATTTTGGCAACGAGAATATGATTCGCAACAACATCTGGGCATTTTCGGGTGAGGGAATTTTCTCGCTCGAGCGAGGCCCCTCGTGCAGCTGGCCCAAAAAAGGGATAACCGGAGACGGTACCATGGTAAACTCGCTGACAGTCGAGAGAAACATATTTATCACGGACGATACGCCGATCTACCTCGGCGGAATGGCACAGGAAATCGATGGAGATCATTCCGGGGCCCTGCAGAACCATCCCTTTACCAGTGAACGTAATCTCTTTTTCGATATCAACGATAAGCCGATACGAAATGCCAATGGGGGCCATAAAATCGCCAGGGAAGGATACAGAGAGATTTTTGACTGGGAACAATGGCAAAAAATCGGCTATGACCGGTTCTCCATTGTCGACGATCCCAAATGTGCTGATATTGCCTCGCGCGATTTCACCCTCGCCGATGATTCACCGGCTTATTCTCTTGGATTCACCCCGATACATACCCGGGACATCGGCCCTCGCCCTGAACTGCACCACACGATATCAGACCCGCAATACTACAAAGACCCGGAAATAAAAAAATAGGCTCTGGCTGAGCTGAACGATTTTTTAATGAACGCGGCGGTAATTCAGGCTCTATTGCCCCGTATCGGTGACCCATGCATCCTTATACCCCATATCTTTGAGCTGCTGCAAAGCAGATGCTGCATCTTCACGCGAAGAAAAATGACCGACAAATACCTTGTAATACGGTTTTTTGAACACCACATACACAGGGCGGTCCAGCTCTTGCGCGATTTGTTGTTTCTTTCTTCGGGCATGCGCTATCTGTGCACTCGCGAATACTTGTATACCGTACGTCTGGCCCGTGACGGATTCGCGTTCATTCGTTCTCTCTGAAGCTGCATCACTGCCATCGGTTGGATGCATATCGCCGGATGCAGACCGGGATGCCGTGCCGGATACGGAGGATGAAAAGTCTTTGTTGGTAAGATGCAGTTCTTTGCCACTATTAAGTGAATCGAGATAGGTCTCTTCGACCGCTTTTTTCTCCTGTGGTGGCTTCTTTTTTTCCCCCACCGAAAAAAACCACGGAAGCGCCTGCGTATGTGCCGTATACCCAGTAATACACAATAATATTGTATAAATTATACACCGCACATTCATGAAAACTCCTTGTTTATTCGTTCTATTTTAACCTAATTTAAGCGGTTGTTTTGATGAAAGCTTTCGTGAGCCGCGCTGCTACTGTGTTCTCGAAAACCATGGGGCTATCTTGTTGGTTGTCTCTTGGATTTCGAGAATATAAGAGTAGTGCGTATTGCAGTAGATTTCGCATTCAAAATCGCTCAGTTTAGGTCTAATGCAATCCTGCACCTGTGCATAGAGTCCCCGTCTTTATCCGCGGGCCGGCCACGACCGGGCAGGCTTCTATCTGCACGCAACCACGTTGTGTGCCTAACCAACCAGCCTTCATTTAAGAGAAAAATAACTTATGTCTATCTCTTCCGGATAATGTGGAAGCTGTCACTCTTTTTACAGGCCGTTGGCGCAGGTTAGTGTTAGTCGCGGAATGGCTTACCAGAGCATGCCGGGTTCACTTAAAGCGCTTACTTTTCCTTAAAAATGACATGCTGCCGTGTCCGGTAAAAAAACGAAGCGCTGGGTTTCCCGCCTTAGCGGACATTTACCCAGAAGAACCATAGTCCCAACCTGGTGATAATCCTTCCGGATATAGCCGGGAACACCCTGCCCTCATCAGTGATGCCGTCATAAACAGCGTTTACGGTCTTTCTTTACCGGGGAACGCAACGAGGTTGCGCTGCAAATCAAATGTCCACCATTGCGTTCTCAGTACATGAATTCGCTCCCATTCGACATCTCTCCCCAGTGTCTCGCAAAACAGTCGTGCAAAGTGTCTCGGTTTGCAGCTTCCCTGCTCTCCGGTACCGAGAATTGCTTTCACGCCAAGCGGTGCGATTTGTTCACACGTAAACAGGTAGGGCCTGATGTCCTTTTGCTTTTTCCCTTTTCTGCCAGTTTCTTCAACAATTAATTGCTGCGCCGCAACCATCCTCGCACATGCATCCGCAACTGCATCCGAGTCGATATCCTCCGGGAATGTAAAACAATACGTACATGCCGCGATCTGCGATCCTATAGATGACGGTTTGCCGGGTAACAGATGTATCCCTTTTACTGCGAACCCCCCGGGCAGCCGTCGGTTGATTTCATTCAGTCGTTTCTCGATAGGTCCATGCGTCACAATGTCGAAAAGCTCCTGCATACACTCGATACCAAACCCCGGTGGCGGCCCCATTGACAATCGAAGCCGAGTTTTATACCCCCCGGAATATGCAAGTTGTACACCCGCTCCCCGAAATGCCTGCTCAAGCAATGCCGCGACATCGAAATGCCCCAGGAACCTTGTCATATCACGTTTTTCATACGTGCATCGGTAATAATACTGTGTTACCTCCCCGTTGACCGTGCGCGCCGTATCCGACGCCATATCCTCGCAAGAATATAAACCCTGTGCCCGGGATACCAGCGACCTTTTCGAAACGTCATCACATACCCCGCATCCGGTACATGCCGAATTTCTGCAGTCCCCGGTAATTTCTTCTCTGGCCGCCTTTTCACACTCATTGCGCAGATAGTCATGGGACACACCAATTGATACGTGCTGCCATGGGAGCATCTCATCGAATCGGTATTCATGAAACGCATAGAAATTCGCATCTACCCCCGTGGAGCGCATCGCATAATTCCACGCCTCTTTATCGAGATGCTCGTCCCATGCATCAAAATGCGCCCCATGCGTCCATGCAGTATGAATGAGGGTACTTACGTTACGATCCCCCCGGGCAAGAACCGTCTCCAAAAAGGTGATATACGGATCCCTGTAGGAGACTTTTACGTTCCTGTGCTGTATAAGTTCATGTTTTATCCGTACGCTCTCTTTGTGCAGATACTCGGTCGTTGCCATTGCATGCCACTGAAAAGGTGTATGTGGCTTTGGTGAAAAGGGCGACACCGAGACATTGATCCGTGCCTGGGTGGAGTATCGCCGGGCGCATACTGCTATTTTTTCTACCAGCCCTATAAGTTCCCAAATATCCTCCTCGCGCTCTCCGGGCAACCCAATCATAAAATAAAGCTTCAGCGTTCTGATTTGACGCTGAAACAGGGCCTTCACCGTTTCGATAATCTGTTCTTCTGATAAATTCTTGTTAATGACCCTGCGTAATCGTTCACTTCCCGCTTCTGGCGCAATTGTAAAGGAGGAGGCATGCGATACCGAAAAAAGCATGTTAAGCTCCTGTGAAGAAAGCGCATCAGCCCGGGTCGAGGGCAATGATATCCGCACATGTGCATGATGAGAATACCGTTTTAAACGAGAGAGTATTTCATTGAGGGCTGAATAGTCTCCGGTCGAGAGACTCAAAAAAGTCGCTTCCCGGCATCCACTCGCTTCTACATTAGATGCGAGTTGATGATGAATTTCGAAAGGGTTTCTTTCACGAACCGGCCTGTAATACATACCTGCGCTGCAGAATCGACAACCACGGGTACACCCTCTCATTATCTCAACCGGAATCCGGTAATGATCCACATTCATAAGCGGAACCAGGGGCTTCTCCGGATACCATTGCGGCCGTAGTGCATCGACTTTGGCTCCTCGTACCGCTCCATTTACACATGCCGCATAATCATTATCGTGCAGAGAAGGAACATATACACCCTCTATCCGTGCCAATAATCTGTACAACTCGCGTTTTCTTTTTTGTTTTATACCCTCTTTATTCCGGGAGGTTTTCCATTCAGAAACGGTTCGGAATATCTCGGGCAGCACCTCTTCCCCGTCACCGATAACCATGGCGTCGATAAAATCGGCGACTGGTTCCGGATTCGGGCTTACCGGCCCACCGGCTATAACCATGGGCATATCTTCTCCACGGTCCTGTGAATATATCGGGATATTTCCCAGGGAGAGCATATTGATCATGTTCGTGTAATGTAATTCGTATTGCAGTGTAAACCCGATCAAGTCGGCTTGACACAGCGGGATGAAATATTCAAGGCAATAGAGCGGAATATCATGTTTTCGCATCAGCATTTCAGCATCGACCCACGGATGGTAGGCACGCGAAAGCGCCCATGCCGGATTCGCATTTATTACAGTATACAGAATCTGCATCCCGTAATGCGCGATTCCTATATCATACACTTCGGGAAAACACAGTACCCCGTGTACATCGGTATCGCTAAGTTTTTTTTTATGTACATGCAGTTCATTTCCCATGTACCGCATGGGTTTTTCTACAAAAGGAAGTAGCCGTGTTTCTACGTATGATCTAAGCGTCGAATCTGCATTCATATGGTATACCGGGTTGTTTTATTGCTTAAAATAGCCGTTTTCTGGTATAAAATTATCTTAAATCCCCTAAAAAGTAACCCACAACTTGACTATTGTATTAAAAAAAAATATCTTTAGTATATAACGTATCTGCAAATGAAGATATTTATTTATTTGATTCCATCACTATTTAAAGAGAGGTTTATATGTGTAAACAAGTTCTTTTTCTGATCGGTTCACTATCCGTGCTTATAATGATCACGGGATGCGGAGTCAGCACACAACGACTTGAAGAGGCACAAAATTCAATCGATGAACTCAAGAAAAAAGGGGTAGCCGACAGCACGCTCGCTCGCGCACAGGTGTTTCTGTATCAGACAAAAAGAGCAAAGAAAAAAGGCAACAGCGGACATGCGCGCAAATCTGCCGATTCCCTCTTTACGATTCTTGATCAAATTGAAAATACGTACCGTCAGCGCCTCGAAACAAGCAAAAACAAACTCGATTCACTTCGGGGAATTATAAAAAATGCAAAGGAAAACCTTTCCGGTATGAGAGAGAACCTTCTTGACAGCATGGTTTCTGTTGCCGACTCCTTTGCATCGATTAAATGGTACGTACAATCTACAAAGGATTACCGGAAAGCGATCCAGCGCCTCGATATGCTTGACTCCTGTGAAAAAAGAGGGAAAGAGGTCATGGAGGAAATACCCGGGAAATGGGTCTGCAGACAAGTAACGGACAGCAAAGTACATAAAAACGTTCATGCAGTGCAGGTAAAAACATTTTATTTTTATCCGGACGGCAGAGCCAAATTTATCAATGAAAAGAAAGGGCAGAGTTCAAAAAATCTGAAAGAAGACTGGAAATTCATCTCATCTGGCACCTACGACTGCATGTGCGATACTATAAAACTTTTTGTGGATCAGTTCAAGATAGCGCGCCAGAATTTCTGGGAAAGGAAAAAAGACGGGTGGAAAAAAGACGAGAAAGAAACCTACGATTCAACCATCACCGATGGCAGCCAGGACCGCTGGCTCGAATACAAGGATCTGAAGCTCGATTTCAAACGGGTTGCCCGGTACTAAGCGATATGGCTTCCAGGTCCGGGTGTAAGTCCCGGCAGAGGCACATCTCTCTTCCCTGTCATCTCTTAAAAAAACGGCCGTGCACTGCACGGCCGTTTATATTTAGATTAACCAGAATTGAACAATCCTGATAGAATCAATCAGCGAATGAAGGCATCCTGCCCTGCGTATACCGCAGAATCGTTGAGTTCCTCTTCGATGCGCAGCAGCTGATTGTACTTTTCGACCCGCTCACCGCGACACGGCGCACCGGTTTTGATATGACCGGTACCCATGGCAACACTGAAGTCCGCGATAAAGCTGTCTACCGTTTCACCACTTCGATGTGACATCTCGGCTCCCCATCCGGCCTTGAGGGCGGTATTGATGGTAAGAACGGTTTCGGTAAGACTTCCTATCTGGTTCACCTTGATCAGCACCGAATTTGCCGTATTCTCTTCAATTCCTTTACGTACGCGTTCCACATTTGTCACGAAGAAATCGTCTCCTACGAGCTCCACCCGGTCGCCGATTTCACTGGTGAGATGTTTCCATCCTTCCCAGTCATCTTCCGCAAGCCCATCCTCGATCGAACGAATCGGGTACTTTTTTGACCATTCGGCATACATTGCGGTCATCTCTTCAGCTGTCACTTTTTTGCCTTCACTGCGAAGATTGTAGACCCCGTCTTCATAGAGTTCACTCGATGCCGGATCGAGCGCAATTGCGATATCATCACCCGGTTTATACCCGGCTTTATCTATCGCTTCCATGATCACATCAAGAGCATCCTGATTGGTTCCGAGTTTGGGAGCGAATCCGCCTTCATCACCCACATTTGTCGAAAAACCTTTATCCTTGAGCACCGATTTGAGTGTGTGGTAGATTTCACTACCCCAGCGCAGCGCCTCCCGCATATCCGATGCGCCCACAGGTGCAATCATGAATTCCTGCAGATCGGTTCCCTGCCAGTTTGCATGCGCACCACCGTTAAGAATATTGAACATGGGTACCGGCATAATATACGCCCCCACACCACCGAGATACCGGTAAAGAGGAAGTTCGACCGCATCGGCTGCGGCACGGGCAACCGCAAGGCTGACCCCAAGTATTGCATTGGCACCAAGTTTACCCTTGTTCGGTGTCCCGTCCAGTTCCAACATTTTCTCGTCGATCGCTTTCTGGTTAAGGGCATCCATACCAGTGATACCTTCCAGAATCGTCTTATTTACACTGTTGACCGCTTTACTCACCCCTTTGCCTTTGTAGCGTTTTTTGTCGCCATCGCGAAGTTCGACCGCTTCGTGAACACCGGTCGATGCACCCGAAGGTACTGCCGCGCGTCCCGCCGCGCCGCTTTCAAGAATTACGTCCACCTCGACCGTCGGGTTGCCACGTGAATCGAGAATTTCTCTGCCATATACGCCAGCGATACAAGTCATCGTTCCTCCTTTGAAAATGTAAATAATGCTTTAATGCCGAACCGGCACTATCTGTTGTTTCCTTTAACAGGCAGTATACAAGAAGACAGTATTTTCTCACTCCCTGTATACAGCGATGCAAAACCGTATACCTTCCGAATTCATGCTGAAAAAATTCAGCCCCTAAAAATACAATATACCACGTCCCCTTTTTTCCGAAAAAAGGCGCTGCGGGATTATGTGTATCTGCACACAACGAATGTATTCTGGTGAGTTACGCGTCGTACACGGCGATGGCTCAATGCCGGCCCGATATGCCACATAGGAGGAAAGCCCTTGCATGCCGGCTGGATGTTCCGGGCTACCTCATCAGGTATAAGATCTCCCAGGCCCCGGCAGACCGCACCGGATCTGCATAGCAATCCCGTACTATCGAACAGTAAAAATACACAGCCGGGGTGCAGCACTCTGGCTGCTGAATGAGATGTACCAACTACTCACCCGTTGATTCGATGATCTCGATCTCTACTTTTTCGATACGCTGATTATCCATTTTAAGCACTTTGATGATAACCCCGTCATGCGTAATCTGTGTCTGCTCTTTCGGGATATCCTCGTATTCGTGGTAGACAAGACCGCCTATCGTATTATACTCCGCATCTTCGGACGCAAGCTGCACCCCGAGCTTCTCTTCTACTTCCTCCAGCTCCAGATGCGCATTGACCTGATACCGGTTCGGTGCAATTCTTATGACCGGAATCTCCTCAACGTCATATTCATCGTGAATTTCTCCCACGATTTCTTCCAGGATGTCCTCGATCGTGACAATACCTGCCGTACCGCCATATTCGTCCACTACAATCGCGATGTGCACATGTTTGTTGCGAAATTCCCGTAAAAGATCGTCGATCTTTTTGCTCACGGGCACAAAAAGCGCCGGTTTCATAAGCGAGGAAAGATCCCATTGTTCAGGAGAATTCTCTGCAGCCCAGCCTATAATATCCTTTGCATAAAGTACGCCGGTAACGATATCTATGCTTTCGGTATACACCGGTATCCGGGAATGACCGCATTCCCGAATGGTTCTGAGTACCGTCTGATAATCGGAATGAATATTCAACCCCTTGACATTCACACGGGGAACCATTATCTGTTCGACATTCTTGTCACCAAGGTCAAAAATGTTATGAATCATCTCCTTTTCTTCTTCGTCGAGCGCTTCTTCAGGATTCTGCGTCTCTCCCATTTTTTGTTTTTCCTCTTCGCTCAAAAACGCATACTTTTCATTGAATCCGACTAACCGAAGCAACAGCTGCTTTATTCCGTTCAAAAGCACCGCGAACGGATAGAGAGGATAACTTATAATCGTGTAGACCATCATACATACGGGAATCAACGCTTTGGAAAATCCCCGTGCTATGGCCCTTGGAATAAAATGTGAGAATACGGTCAGTACAAGAATGGCGGATACTAAACTGATCCACCCTTTCTGTACCGTTGCAAGATGAGGAAACCACACAGCCATTGACTTATATGCAAGAATAGCGAAAGCGACATTGCTGCAAGTCTTTCCAAAGGAGACGGTCGCTACAAAAACATCGTTTTCCTTCAAAATATCTTCGATTCGTCCGATATAAAAACGTAGTTTTTCTTCTCCCTGAGAAAGGTGCAACTCCTGGGAAAAATAAAAAACAATCTTTACAATTGAGAAAAATGCCGATGCTAAAAACAACGATATCAATCCAATACCGTACAATAACGGAACTTCCAAACGTTACTCCTTATGCTGTGTGAAACATACGCGGTAATGAAATAAATGGTCCCTGCCGCTGAATACGCGAGTATAAAATCCCTGAAGAGTCCGATCGATATGCCCTGCGGGCCTGTCGTCGTAAAATCGATAACCCGATCCGGATAATATATGCAAATGTGAAGCCCGTTGCGAGGGTTCGTCTTCTTCTGTATCTACACGGATTCTTTTCACGCTACTGCAGTCACCTCTTCTTTATATGACGATAACATAAAAATCCCTTTAATAAATATACATAATGTCATGCGGGATACACCAACTTCACCTGCAGGGGGGATGGGAAGGAAATGATCAAATCCTGCATTATTCATCCACTGTTCTGTAGGATAAAGAATATATCATTTATACTGAGGATAAATACTCCTGCTCCTTTTTTTCCATACACAGTCTGGTACTTTCACCTGTATGTGTGTAGCCCAGTAAATGGAAAAAGCCATGTATTACCATACGACAGAGCTCTTCGATATACCCGCATCCATATTCATGAGCCTGCATATCGACCCGCTGCAGCGAAATATAGAGCTCACCAAGGAATTTGTCCTCTCCAAATGGAAACGAGAGCACATCAGTGGGCCGGTCGATGTTGCGATACTCTGCGTTGAGCCGCTGCAGATGTGCATCATCACTGCAGATGATATTGCAGCCTCTTGTCTGTGGAATCGATTCTCCCTCATATATATGGGTCACCACCCGCATCAGCGTCTCCTTTGGACACGGCATGCCGGTATATTCATGAAATATCTCTACATTCTGCATAGCACTGACTCCGGTTATGCGCGGTCTGATACGCGAATGAGCTGCATATAATTCATTACCAAAACCTAAACTGACAGAATGTTTTGACGCCTAAATTGAGCGGTTCTTTTAAAAAAAGATGCGGTGAGGCGTACTGTTTTTGCGTTTTCGGAAATGAAGGAGCAGCCTTGTTGGTTCCCGTATGTTTTTGGCAGACCCGAAAACTGTGCGCATAGCAGCTTCCTTCGCAATCAAAATCACTCTGTGCAGATAAAAAATAGTTTGGTGTCGTCCTACTCTTGCCATATCCCGGCGAACACTTTTGGAAACAGCATCCGCCTGTACTACTTCCGGTACTATCGGTTTTGCTTTTACGCAGCGGTTATCCATCCCGGACAAGCGGCAAAAAATGCCGGGATTCAAATAACATACTATATATATAGACCAATTCCGGAAAAAATAATGCAAAACTATAGAAAATGACAATATACACAACATATAAATCGTAATTAATTGGAACCCACCTTTACCTTGCCCGGGGTGGTAGCTGCAACCTGAGCCACGCGGCTGCCACCCTCTTTTTTTTGGCTTGTATATACCCTGTGCTACCTCCACATTTTCTCTTTATCCATGGATGCCCCTCCGAATTCCGGCTACCCGTATGCCCGTAATTGATGCCCGGGGTGGTGGGTGACGGATCAGACCCGGTTTCCGTCACCCCCAAGCCTTCGGTATATAATATACTACGCAGAATAGGTTCAAAACCGGGCAAAGTTTGCCCGCTTTTGAACCATTTTTCACTTTTTGCACCCTTTCTAAAGTGTCGGGCAGATATTTTACCCTGAATTGAGCACTTTTATTCACGCAATCTGCTGCAATCCGCACTAATATCGTGTTCTGATAATATGCTATATCCCCTGCCGGTACATCCTGTACCCTCACGGGTTACGGATTGCAGCAGCTACCACGAATGAACATATGCAGGGCGTATTCTCGTCGCCCCGCAGGTCAAATCTGCGTTATTGTTCCATACCCTCAGCCTGTTCCTCCCCTCATTTTTTGCCGTCGGGCAAGCTACCCGAATAACCCGTATTTTACAATGCAATACAATGCCCTGAGTCCATCCTTATACGGTCGTATCTTTTTTCCTTCGTTGAAATCCCTGCCATGATACGAAATGCCCACCTCGTAAACCCGGGCATGTTGCCTGGCGATTTTCTGCGTTACTTCGGGTTCGAATCCGAATCGGTTCTCCTTAAGGGTTATGCGCGTAAGCATATCGGTACGAAAGACTTTGTAGCAGGTCTCCATATCAGAGAGATTGTAGTTTGAAAACCAGTTAGAAACCATGGTGAGAAACCGATTCGCCAGAAAATGGCGGTAAAGATGCACCCGTCTGCATGAGCCGGTAACCAATCGGGAACCGTAAACAACATCCGCCTTTCCCTGCAGTATGGGTTGAATGAGGATGGTATACTCCCCGGGGTCGTACTCGAGATCCGCATCCTGAATCAAAACGATATCCCCCTGCGCAGCAACAAGCCCCGTACGAATCGACGCTCCCTTACCTCTGTTTTTTCCGTGCCCCCGCAGTACCAGATCCGGATGTTTTTCTTTTTCAATATCGGGTATACCACCGTCGGTTGAGCCGTCGTCAATCACAATCACCTCACGCCTTACGCCGGCAGGCAATGGCGCGTTAAAGACCCGTTCAAGGACGTCTCCGATGGTAGCCGATTCATTATACAGCGGAATAAGTATCGAAAGCAGCGTGGTGTCTCCGGCCTTCATATTCTTTCTTCCCCATGAGAAACGTTTCGAGCTGAACTGATCAATTGCTTTGCTGAAAGCCATAGTGAGCCCTGCTATTATTGCAACCCCTTAAATGTCGGATAAGCAGTGCTGGTTGGCTCACCTTCTTCGTAAACGCAAATGCAGTGCGGATGGCAGCAGGTTTCGTGTATAAAATCGCGCAGATCAGGTTCAAAATAGTATGTTTCATACTATGGTTATGGGTGGGCAGGTCGTCTGCCGTTTCCGATACCGGCAATTTGTCTGGTTTGAGTATAAACTGATACATAAATTCACCAGCCTTTTACCCATAAACCGGCCGCAGCACATGGCGTTATCATCGACTTCTAAAATACTACAATACAAACTGCCACTGTTTATTGCGGGCGTCTTGACAATTGCCGCTTTCCCGCCGCTTCGTCATGCGTTTGTGTACAATTTTATTCCGCTTACTGCGTTATGCACACTTGTATTATGGGCATGTCACAGATTTTCGACACGAGCTGCCGTGACGGGGATACTTGTGCTTTCTGCAGTGCTTCACCTTATGCATATTATGATACACGGGGTGACCATTGGATTTGACAGTGGCGAATATATCGAGTACGCACGCGCATTCGCTGCAGGAGAGGGGTTCCCCGGTATGATCTATCGACCGCCCGGCTATCCATTTTTTGCGGGGAGCATTTTCTACATATCCGGGAACTCCCTCACTGCACTGGTGTGTATCCAGCATTGCCTGGTTATTGCCACCACCGCACTGCTCTATTATCTTTGTCGTCTCTGGCAATTTGACCGCATTACGGCCGCGTGTGCCATGATGCTGTTTGCCTGCAGCTCACTGCCTATGCAGATGGCTGCACAGATTATGAGTGAAACACTCTTCATGTTCGGTATATGCGTCACAGCGGTGTTGTGTTCCCATTTGCTGAAACGACCCGGCGCGGCAACTGCTTTGTGGGCAGGTCTCTGGGCAGGTGCGGTACAGCACATCCGACAGCTTATACTGCCCTTTTACGGTATGGTACAAATTTTACATCTTGCGGTACACAAACAAAAGGCATTAAAAAACGTCATCATGGGTCTCTGTGTCTTTTTTCTCACCACCATTGCCTGGTCGTTTCGCAACAGCCGTCAATTCGACACATTTTCTCTCAGTGAACATCTCGGTGCGAACATATTTACAAAAGCGAGCGCATACGGGCTTATCGATACCGGTGCACACTATTTCTCGCACCTCCGCATCCCTTACCGGCATGTGCTCAACGATCTGGATATTTCATACGAAGACACTGTATCGGTGCCAGAAGAAAACTGGAATCTCATCGAGATCCCTCATGTTTTGTACGATACGCTGCGCGCACGAGAATACGGTTATGCCCGGATATCAGATATGCTGAGCACCGCATCCCTGCACGCATTCGCGGATCGCCCTTTACGCTACTGCAAAAGCGTTGCCGACGCGTTTCGCACACTGCTCTGGGAGCATCACGACCTCTACCCCGATGTTAACCACATAGTGCCGGGAATCTCTTCCCTGCTTCCACACCAGAGTATCAGACGTATACTTCGCGGAGCGGTATACACTGGCGGCTGGATCTTTACCGCAGCTTTCTTGTTTGTATGCCTGTACCCCAAAAAACGGCGTACTCATTTTGCTCCTTTCGCCGTGATATGCGGCGCATACGGTATTACTTCCCTTGTCCAGGTGGGTTTTACAAGATACACCACACCGTGGGTTCCGTATCTGTCAATTTGCAGCGCAATGCTGTGCACTTACAGCGCGCGTTTGGTATCGGACGCATTGCGTCGTTTATATTCTGCCTGTTGCAGTCATACCCGTTCCTGATATGATCCGTTTTTATTCCATGTGGTCCCGCTTCAGATACATCGTCTACCGTGACGTATTGTGGATAACCGCATTATTTGTTCTGTCACGAGTGGTCGCGTATATGGCCGGTATCAGGTTCATGTCGTCACCGCTTTTCTGGTTCTGGCAATATCTGCCCGTGTCGCTGCTGTCAGACCACCTCTTTGAAAGTATTTTATTCCTTCACATGCAGCCACCACTGTTCAATCTGTTTCTTGGTGTGATACTTTCACTCTTTCCCTATCATGCAGGTACGGTGTTTCACCTGCTTTTCTGTGCCCTGGGCTACGCAACCGTGTTGCTTATGCACACAAGCTTAATAAAGCTAGGCATTCAGCACATCATCCGCCGCATTCTTATCGTGCTCTTTATCATCAGTCCGGCGGCACTCGGGTACGAACACTGGTTGTTTTATCCCCATATGCTCGCCTTTTTGTTTATGGCCGCGGTATTTTTTCTTCTACATGCCTCTGTAACCGATCGTACCCGCTTGTGGATATTCTTTTTGCTTACCTGTGCCGTCATCACCCTGACCCGTGCACTTTATCATCCGGTATGGTTTTTTACCTGCTGTCTTATATGTAAAGTAGTTTCCGGTATGTCGTTCAGACGTCTATTACGCATTGCCTGGCTGCCTGCAACACTTGTTCTGCTTGTCCTGGGAAAAAACAGTATCCTTTTTCACACCCCCACCCTCTCTTCGTGGACGGGTATGAATTGTGCCCGTGTAAGTATTTTGCCGCATTCGCCATCCCGAATCGACTCTCTTATAAATGAAGACGTGTTGACCCACACAGCACGCATCCGCCCATTCGCTCCTGCTGAAAACTACCTTTCACTTTTTTCGCAAAAACCGCATGCGAATGCGGACGCCGTCACGATGCGCCGAAAGAAAAACGGCCACCCCAACTACAATCACTGGGTATATCGTTATGCCGGCCCGGACTATTTCAGAGATGCCATGACACTTGCACGTCTTTATCCCCGCGCCTTTCTTTCACAGGTAGCACACGCCTGGTACATATACTTTCTTCCCTCATCATACAACTCCATGTGGGAAGAAAACCTGACCCTTCTTTCAGACTATGCCAAACACTACAACCGGATATGGGGGGTTGGGTTTATCTCTCCTGCTGCCGGCGGGTTTCTTTTTTATTTGTGTATGTGTATAAGCGTTACTCTTGCAATTATACGCCCACGATTCTTTCCTCACCGTGTCAGAGTCCTTGTGTTGTTCGTGTGCGGCTCCATACTTTTCTCCTCACTTATTATGAATACCTGCGAAATCGGAGAGAACAACCGCTTTAAATATGCGCTCGAGCCTGCAGGAATGCTGATTCTCGGGTGGTGGTTCGGGTTGTTATGGGAAAAAACCTCCCCATTGGGGGCATCCTTTCGGGGCAGAAGCCGATAAAAATATACGGGGAAATCAGGGTGGTTAAATTCACTCCCATGTCAAATACCGTAAAATTCCGTCTACGCGCGCGCGCTCCAGACGGATTTCGAGACGCAGAGAATCATCCGTAACTTTTCGCTCCAATACGAGCCCTATATTTTTTGCATACCATCTGTGCGTCACACTCGATCCCTTTTGAAACACAAAATAAATACACGCATACGACTCAGATGCTGTTTCGACGGTGTCCGCGCCACGAAAAATGACCGTATCGATACTGGCTTCATACACTTTGGAGGTATCCATATATGGCCTGATACTGTAGGCTGCAATGCAGGTATCATTGACGTAAAGGGTTTCATCATACCATCGATAGGGCGGATAGAATGAATACCGTTTCTTAAAATACGAAAATCCCAGTGCGGCATGTACTCCCTGACTTGTCACGAAAACGGTGTCCTGAACCTCATTTCCGTCCGATTCATGGCACGAGACGAGACATGCGGTAGTATCGTACCAGCTGTGCGCAGTTATTTTCTCTTTGTCATAGGTTCCGCTCTGTACGGTATCTGGGCCGTGGTGAGAAAATTTCCATTCATTCCCTACCGCATAACAAAGATATCCCGCCATTTCCTCTGCATCAAGAAATGCCTGAACATCCTCTGTTTCAGGCGAGTGTACATTGCAATAGATACATGCGCACACCATCGTTGAGAGTATCGCCTGTATGGTAAAACGGATCGTCATATTAATGGAGCCTTGTTTTATGCGTTACGATCTTCATTGTGTCTTTCTTTCTGCAGAATCAAAATTGATATATTAAAAGTGGCAGACAGCAACCACAGCGTTCTTTTAATGCTCACTAACTCAGGTATGAATGCAGTCTGCAACTCGCAGGGAATTGGCCATAATAGTCGCAACAGGGGGGACCGATATACCGGTCGGGAACCATGAACTGTCGGTAATATACATGTTTTTCAAATCGTGAGACCGGCACTCAGGATTCACTACGGAGGAGGATGGATCGGTACCCATACGGCATGTACCCGCCTGGCATTCACCTGCGGTAAAAGGACTGTTGCTCATCCGTGCACCGCTCGCCCCCATCGCCTTGTAAACCCCGGCGATTTTATACGCCATGTTGCGGGAAGCGGCGAGACTGGCACGGTGCGGCCTGTAGGTAATTTTTACCCCACTGATGCCGAAACTGTCCTTAACCGTGGATGAGCGGGCAACGAATGTATCGGTATTGGGCAGAAAATCGACAAATGCATCCGAAATTACATGAAGGTCTGCAGACCATCGGCGGATTTTTTCTACCAGCGCTTTGCCCCATACTCGGTCTCCGTCATTGGTATAGGAAAGCTTCATAGCCCTTTCAATAGGGTTTGGGTGCGCATAGAGGAAGCTTACCACACCCCCTTTCTGTCTGGGGATTCCCCGATCGTCAAGCTGATACCAGTCGGCTGTCGATCGCTGAATATGAGGTGAATAACGCAGATGGTCATCAGCAAAGGTATCCGAAAAGGTGCCGGTTACTTCACACGGCATCCGGAAGGTCAGATTCCTGCCCACCTGACCCGATGAGTTTGCCAGTCCGTGGGGATGACGTACCGACGAGCTGTTCAACAAAAGCCGTGCAGTCTCTATTGCACTTGCGGCGACTATCACGAGTTCAGCCCGGATTTTTTTCGCAACACCATTACGGTTAAAATAGCACACATGCCGTACCGCATCCTTTTGCGCCTCCAGGGCATATACATACGCGCCGGATTCGAGAGTAAAATTGTCGTTTAGCAGTGCGTCGGATATATAGCTTACCAGCGTACTGCTTTTGGAGTCATGGCTGCATCCGTAACTGCCGCACAATCCCGTGTAGCAGCATCCTTTACGCATGCGTCCCATGTCACTTGATATTACCGCCCGCGGAGTGGGAAAACACGAAAACGCTCCCTGTGTTGCCGCACTGTCAAATCGGGCTGCCATGGCGTTCTCCTTTAGTGGCCCAAAAGGAAAGCGCCCTTTTTTTTCGCCCGGCGGTCTCCAGGCACCGCTTACTCCGATTTCATACTCCACGTCATCATAATACGGCTCCAGCACGGCAAGTTCAAGAGGCCAATCGCAGACAGTCGCACCGGGGAACGCCCCCCATATGCGCAGAGGATGAAACTCCTCTGCACGCATGCGAAAGTAAAGCCCGTACATGCGTACCGTCCCCCCGCCCACACATGTGCCGGTCCATAGATGATTACATTTTCGAAATGGCGCATTACCATATGATATTTGGCGTGCACCATCATATCTGCCGGGCTGATATTTATCCCTTCTGCATGCAATGAGTTCATCTGCTTTCTGAAAATCCTTGCTGGTATAATGCGGTCCACGCTCGAGCATGTGCACCGACAGCCCCCTTTTTGCCAAACGTGCACCAATTGGTGCCCCTCCGGCACCGCTTCCGATAATGCACACATCAACTTTCTTCATTGCATCCTCCGTAACCGAACCATTTGTACTCAAGGCTACGGGACATGATCTCCCATCCCGCCTTGTCTGCATTTGCCCCATGTAACGGATCACTGAAACAGCCTTCCAGCGTAATATCAACTAATTCATTGAACACAACCCGCGCCGATTGCGACAAAACGCCATTAGCGCATTCGTCAAGTATCGCTTTTTGCTGCATTGATGTACAATCGGCATATTCTCTTCCGGCTGTCTCCACCGCCCTTTTTTGTATCAACGTCATAAATTCGGGCAGTTTTGCCGTTAACTTACTGTAATGAGAGGTGACAAGCTGAGTGCGAAGGAAATTTTCTATCCCAAGCTGCGCTGCGTCCGGACACCTCTCATCGCCGGGGAATATGTGCGCACACATTGCCACGAGTACTGCGAGATCATGTGGCGATATTTGTGCCGTCTCCCCTGCAATACGAGGGAAAATGGTTTCTGCGTTTTGGGCTTTTTTTCCCGCTGCGCATCGTAGAAATAGATTGCAACCTGTTCCTGCACCGGTCGCTGCTATAAATGTTCTTCGTCTCATACGCATCCAACCGTTTAGGAAATGGGCATCAATATTTATCGCTGAAGGGGTTTTTTTGCGGATCATCCGATCTGTCAAGGTTATATCGCAGCTCGGTCTTTTTCCGGGTCCCGTCAGGGTAGTAAAAATTAGTCACTTTTGTACATTCATATGCAACGATGCCTATATCCTTGAAAAGATAGAGGGTGGTTCGCACCGTACCGTATCGGATCGTATCAGAGGATTCAGATTCGCCTGCATTTGTAAACGAATAATAATACCTGAGCACCGCGCCGTTGTAATACCAGGTGCCCCCGATTTTGTAGGGTTTGAATTCACTTTGATCCGCAAGTGTTGTATCCACGACCGCACTACCGTTGATCGACACACGCGCATCGCGGTCTGCAAACGGTTCGATAAAGTACGGCGGACTCTGCCATGTTTTACCGATTGTCAGCAAATAGGGCACCACTGTAGTATGTCGCGGCATGTAACTTTTCTGCTCTTGAGTTATCAACCGCAGTTTCACTGCGGAATCGGCACTTTCCATCCAGAAGGTGGCCATATGGCGTCCCGCGGTATCATACGTGGTATTCATGTAGTAATCCTGGGGATAAAGCGTGTACCCGGAATCATTAACAGATATGTGCTGCGCATCGCGTGTATATATCCATAAATGGATGCTGTCTCGCCGACCGGTATAAACAGAATCGTCAACAATGGTATCTTTCCAGCACCATCCGGTAAGATGGGTTGTATTGCCGGGGATAAGCACGTAATAGCGCGCTTTTCTTCCAATTGCCTTTTCCTGCCGTACCGCATCGAATTGCGTACGATAAATCGAATCTTTTTCGGTTATGCCACAGCCTGTAGCCGCAAAAAGAGCTAGTACACTGTATGGGCCCACCATACGAAGGATTTTGTGCATTACTGTACGTTTCATTGGCATCCTTTCACCGATGCAGCCGCCGGCTTCTCAGTTGTTTTTATAATACCTGCATTGAGCGGTTGTTTTGATGAAAGCTGCGGTGAGTTGTGCTGCTATTGTGTTTTCGAAGATTATGGGTCAACCTTGTTGGTTGTTTCATGGGTTTCGAGAAAATATGAGTATTAGGAATTGCAGCAGATTTCACAAATAAAAATCGCTCAATTCAGGTAATAATCATCGAGGATTATATTTTCGACCGGACTGCTTCCCCTGCGTCTGTTAAGGAACACGTGACGCTTTTTAACGGTTTCAGACCCGTCTTTATAGGAAAACACCAGAATATCCTCACGTGAATAATCGAAAATGATCGACGCATAGCTGTACGCGCCGCGTATCGAGGTAACGGTTATGGTTCCTGTCACCCGTACGGTCTTGTTATCCTGTTTTATCTCGCCGCTTACCAGGTAATATGTCGATAGAGAAAGGAATTTATACGAATTGTCATCCCCAAGCATTTTACTGAATTCATACAGAATTATCGAATGCCCCGGAGAAAGGGACACATCCCCTTCACTCCAGGAAAAATCAAAGATTCCTCGCTTTGTGGTATAGCTGTTGCCACTGACGGGATTGGGAATCAACATGGTACTTTTCCAGGGTCGACCGGTAATAAACCATCCGTTTTCATAGGGAAGTGCCAGCGTCCGGTCATTCGTTTTACGGATAACTCCGCCTTCATCTTCAATGGCGCGCTGGTAGACACCCGATGGCTCAACAGCAAAAAAGCGTGTGACTGCTCCGCTGTCACCGAACTCCCGCGAGGTATCAAAGATCATTGTTCTTGGATAGAGACCGCTTATTTTTTCCCCGGCATTAGTGGTGACAGAAAAGGAATCACCGGTCACGACCCTGCAGAAAAGCGAATCGGGGGATAATGCCGCGGTGTCGAGCCTCCCGTTGACCCATACGCTGCACACCTCGATACCGGATAATACATACGAGCCGCTGTCCGACATATCAAAAAAGGGATCAGGACCTCCCAGCCACGGGGTATTCTGCTCCACATTGGTCTTCAGACGTGTATCGCTCTCAATCACTCCGGTCGGTGAGGAGCTGCATCCGCCAACAGCGACGAGCACAAACGCTGCAAGCACACGGAAAAGCACACTCATGGGTTCTTTAGTCATAACGAAAATCGCAGTCCAGTTGAAAGCGGTGAATACAACAGTACGGTTGACTCCCGCAGCGGATAACTCGCACTGCTGCCGGGATCAATTATTGAAACCAGCAGACGGACCTGCACATAAATTGAACCATATCCGTAGTGATACTCGTAGCCGATACCGCCCCCGGCAAAAACCGTGAAACGGGAACGCCGGTCTGTAAGATCGACATTTTTGCTCCGTGTGTGCTGCAGCATCGCCTCGTCGACAAACACCGTACTGTCACGCTGCACACTGCGATAATTGCCTGATGCGAGCACTGACGGAACCACACAGAGCTGCAGATACGGTGTAGATCGCCATTGTGGTACGCGCAGTGAAATGTCTGCAGGTAATGCGACATAACGCAGCTGCTCACGAGTCGATATATCGACATGATACGATATACCGTTTCCGGTGTCGGTCGCGGTATTGAACGACTGCTGCAGTGTATATGTCAACTCGGAAAAATCGACCCCCGCACCTGCATAAATAAAGGGGGCAAGGCGTATCTGCAGCCCCGCATACGACGTAAACCCGTACCCCTCATCAATCGTTATAGCCGCAGGCTCTGCCTCGGCCAGCGCAACGGTCATACCCCTCGCAAGATCGATACGTACCCGCGAAGAGGCTTTTGCCGCTTTTTGTTCCGCCGCACCCCCGGTACCACCGCCCAGTGCAAAAGGATTATGCGGATGACTGTAATTTTGCCGCGCATTACGTGAGGAATCTTTTACAGCGGCACCGGAGATAAAGGGATTGGATTGCATGTTCTGCGACGATGCTGCAGCCGCTTTACGTGAATCCTTGTTTTTTTCTGGTTGCGGATCCCTCTCATTTTCCGGTTCTGCTTCGGTGTTCTGTATACCAGAGCCAGAGTCGGTATCCGTACCCGTATGTGTCGAATCGCTGCGCAGCAATGCACGGGCATGCACAGAATTCTTTTGTGCGGTATCCACCGCGGCGGGAGCGGCGGTTTGGGCAAAAAGTGTACAGACTCCCGCAATGATGACGATACTGAATAGATACATTACGTTGTAGTACATAATAGGTGGTTCCATCTATTTCAGGTTGCTTTTTTTGACTACCGGATCCGCTTGTTTTCGGACTGCAGTTGAATCCGTTGTCTCCACATCGTTTTTTTCGGCGGTGTGTGAGGTCCCCTTTCGGGTTTTTCTTTCATTACCCTCGAGAATGGTCCGCTGCAGAATGGGCTGCAACTCCCTGTCTCTGAACATCTCGCTTGACACGCCTTTTCGAAAAATAAAGTAGCTGTTGGTGGTGTTTGCTTCCGACTGATTCTGTCCTGCCGAGGTGGTAACCGAACTCCACGGACTCGGTGCCCATCCTCCCCCGCATGCATAGGTCACGGCCACTGTGCCCACCAGCCATACCCATACCATTAAAACGATCATTTTAGACGAGTGTCTTCGCATACGAACCTCCTTTTACTCGACAACGAGTGACGAAATAATAACGTTGATATTTAGCCAGAATCGATTCTGAATCACCGGATCGGACTGCGCTCTTTTCTGATAAAGCACGTCATATTCCGGCCGGAAACTCACATTCCTGTTGATATTGAAAATCGCAATAATATCCCCGGCAGCCTCATACCTCCACAGCTTTCCAAAAAGATTCTCCCTGGTCATTCCCATTGCATCGTTGTCCGCATTTATCTGTGAAAACGACGTCTGAAACAAATAACCGAACCAGCGTATGAAATACTGATTCTCCCATGCAAACCGCACGCTGATTTTATCGTAATCATTCCACCCCTGCACACTGCTACCGAAACTTCTGTCAAAGTTGCGCACATACTCTATGGAAAATTCGGGCTGTCCCCACCGATAATGATAGTACTTTGCACCCGCGGCGATTCCATATCCTCTTTCACAAAGGGTGGGATTGTTTTTCTTAAAATCACCCTCCAGGGTTGCCGCCGGCAAATCGTCGAAACTGTTTGAAAAAAGGTAGACATTGGTCAGCACTCTTGTATGAAACGGCGTGAGCAGAATCAGTTTGCCGTCATAGCGCAGCATCGAATAATCGTTATAATACATCCCGGACTGAAACGCCGTTTTATCGGTATTGTCCGAAATACCAAACGAAAGCTGCTCTCTGAATATCAGATCAGGTGTCACGAAAAGATAGTGGAAAGGTCCTCCGTATACATTCGTTCTTATAATATTGAAAACCGTGTTGTCATTTTTCATCCCGGGTATGGAAAATATTTTACCACGCATGTCAAGCCCGGCAGTAAAAATGTCGTTGACAAAAAAGTACGTGTTAAGCTTTGGCTGAAATGTGAAGGGATTGTAATTCCCCGATCCGAGATCGCTCAAATACCGCTGATACGTCCCCTGAAAGTAAAATGTATTCGTAACTCGGGGAAATTGCAGAAACGGGGTATGATACACGAGTCGCGCGGATGAAAACGGTGAATAGAGATCCGGGCTGCATCCCGGCAGATTGTTGGTCGCCCCTACCAGACCGAATCGTACCTCCGGCGGATAATAGGATACGATTTGAGCATGGGCAACAGCGAAAAACGCTCCGCACACGAGTACGATCGTTGCGGCGATTCTGCCTGCACGTAGGCGGCGTGTTTTTGTCTCTTTTACGATTGATGCGGTTTTCATATAGTCAACCATTATGCTGTATCTTTTATACTGATCTGATCATTACGGCTCCCAGCATTACAAGCACTAAACCACCAAATCCTCGAAGATATACCGCCGCTTTTTCCGTAATACCACTTTTGAGAAATCCGAATGCCTTCTCTTTTGCATACAACACGAGGTAGCCGGTGGTACCGACTGTAATAGCCGCACCGATGGCCATACCTACGATCGAGATTATTCCATACACGTATATGCTGTAGGATATCGAAAAAATGAGCACAAACCACGCCAGGGGACACGGTACAATGCCCGAGAGAATCGCAACTCCCACCAGTGATAAATTTTTAAACTTTCCTTCTGCAACCTGCTGCTGAATTCGGGAAAGCCGCTTATTGAACAGCGTCGTTGCACATATCGCGACTCCGGTAATGACCACAAGAATACCACCCACTTGTTTTGATATCGTCGCCATGTCTCGCTGGGACGACATCGAAAGCGTGTTAAGCAGCAGATAAAGAATCAGACTGAGGACAAATGCCGTCCCGATATGTGTAAGTGAGACGATTGACCCGGCAAGTGCGGCATCACTGCGTTTGCGTTTTGCATCACTGGTAAGAAAGTAGGTACTCAGGATAAGTTTGCCATGCCCCGGCCCTGCGGTATGAAGCAGCGAATAGCCCAGAGATATGGCAAATATAAGAAAAACCTGCCATATTGATGCATGATAGCGAAGAGAAGAGAGAGAATGTGAGAGTTTATCGTTTATACGTTTTTGCCATACAACAAGAGGATACCAGAAAGGGACATTCGCATCGCCCGGATTAACCATTGACTCGTCTCCGGATGTATTTACAGGCGATTCACTTCGGGCTGCCACGTGGTCTCCCGCCTGTACACTATCGTTATTGTGCGCATCTTTATTTGAGGACGAGGTGAACGGATTAGCCCCGGACGAATAACCCGATGCATGTTGACTCTGCGCCTGCCCGCATAGACCGGCCATGCAACAAAGTGCAAATACAATTTTCACATAATCGCCATTCAGAATACGGTGCATAAGGCATTTCCTTTGTTATGACTTTTTTTTGAATCGTACGGTCGGTCGGTTGGTGAACTTGACACGTGCAATGTCGACCGTCGCATCGATATGAGAGGGGGAGGTAACTCCGACGTCCTTTTTCGTTACGGTAAAGGAGACATAAATTACCGGATCAAAGAAAAAAAGCGACACACTATTCTCTTTTGTGTCCGCTTCCACCGAAACCGGAAGAAAAAAGGTGTATCTGACCATATCACCATCGCCTGTAATCTGTGCTCTGAAGTTGGTGACCCCGGGAGTCGGTTGTTTTTTGCCGTTTACCCGCAGATAGGTGAAATAATGCTTGCTTTTGAGATTCTGAAACGACTCTTCAAAAACACGCCGCGATTCATTGCTGCTGAGTTTTCCATCCTTGTCAACATCGAACTGCTTAATGATAAACGCACTGAACATTCTGTCGAATGTCCATGTTGCGGTAAATCCTGTCAACTGCTTCTGGTCGAACCGTGCGGTTACCGTATAATCTATGAATATATGCGCATGGGCACGGACCGTATGCACCGATGAAAGTACGACAATACATATCACGACACTCAAAAGCAGGCACTGTCGATAATGCAGCTGAAGAAAGCGGGCGGTTATTGTTGCAGTAGTAACGTTGCGCATATCCATGGTTCTCCCTTACTTGATCCCCAAAAATGGAATGATTCTGTAGGCAATGGCGGCTGCGATCCAGGCAAGCGTCACCGGATATACCACAAACAGAATAGTCATCCAGGCAGATTTTACATAATGATAAAACATCGCGATACCGGCAAGACAGCTTCCGCTCAACAGTACAAACACCATCAGACTGACCGCGGTGGCGCTGTTATAAAAGGCTGATTTTTTTAATGCATCCGTAAGCACATCACTTTTTTCCGGCCCGCCTTCGATACCGTAAAATGTATTGAGGGTAGCGATAATCGCGCCGCGACCGGTAAACCCGGCGAGTACTGCGACAGTGGTACGCCAGTCAAAACCAAGCGGTGCAAAAATAGGCGAAAGCATTTCGCCTATGCGTGCCATATAGCTCGTATGCAGTGACAATGTACGCCGCGGCGGCAACGGCTCTCCCTGCGCTGCGGCACGCTCCTGCATCGCTGTATATTCCTCCACCGAAACGCCCGGGAAATAAGATAGCCCCCAGATGCCTATGCTTGCAACAATAATTACCACACCGGCCGTGCGGATAAAGACCCATGTGTCGCCTAGTGTCTTTTTCACCGCCGAGGCAATATCGGGCATTCTAACCGAAGGCAAACCGATGTCCGTGGTAGCTACCTGTTGGGCTTTTGTTGTTTTCTGCAACATTACGAGGCTGAAAAGCCATGTGGTTGCAATACCAACGATGAACCCGCCCATGTATAGAAAAAAAAGGATCGGTCCCCTGCTGTAAAACGGAAAAACCGACGCAATCAGAAGGATATAGACAGAAACCTTTGAGCCGCAGCTCATAAACGGGGCAACAAAAAGCGTCCGAAACCGGACACCCGGCGATGGTATCTGTTGCGCCCCCTGCATACTGTTGACCGTACAGCCGAATCCGAACGTCATGGGGACTACGGAGTGACCCGCAAGACCCACCCGCGTCAGAAGAGGATGCAGCAGACGGCCGATACGCCAGTGCAGGTTCGCATTCACCAGTATGTTTACAATCAGAAACATTACCATTATATTCGGAATATAGACAAACAGACCACCGATCCCGGTGATGACGCCGTAGATAAGAAAATCCCGAAACACCACGTTATCAACCGCTACGAACACCGCATCGGCCGCAGCCTGGAACACGTTTCCTGCGATAACGGTCGGGTGTGTACCGAGAAAAAAAACCGCTTCAAAGAGCACAAAGACCGATGCCACACACACAAGGGCATCGATCAACAGTGTCCCGGGCTTAACTGATTTATTATCGAAGGTGGGGACCGGGGCGTTGTTGGGACAACTTTTATGTTCTGATTCATTATTTATCATCATACGGCATTTCAGTTTTTTGCGTAGCTACTCATCAGTCCATTTATTTTTAATATCTGAAATAATCGCATCCAGTGTATAGGCTTCATACTTATCGTTGTGCACCAAAGAGACAACCGCATTGGTAAAATGAGCATCGTTGGTTTGGATATCAATCTCTTCTATACTCATGAGTTCTTTAAAAACGCTGTCTTCTTCGGTTAACTCTCGCACGACGTTATCATATTCTTTGTACGGCATAATGACCGAATAGGCTTTACTGCCAATAAGATCGGTACGATATCCCCCCGCTTTCATTCTGTCGGCCCGAAATCCCGCCCATTGTGTTTGTTCAATTTCACTT
This sequence comes from uncultured Fibrobacterota bacterium, assembly GCA_964589825.1. Lineage (GTDB taxonomy): Bacteria > Fibrobacterota > Chitinivibrionia > Chitinivibrionales > WJKA01 > CAZPUS01. Next base: position 29,040 of record CAZPUS010000027.1, read on the forward strand.
TTGTCAAGAGTGGAAAGGTAGGCTTCTATCTGGGCCCCTGTCATCGTTAATGAAATGTTTTTATACGCCCGTTGCCCGCCGGTTCTGAATACCGCATTTACATCAACAATTCCTTTCGGAAGCAACGCACGAATGATTTCTCCGCTATGACAAAACCCGATATCGGTTTCTGCCGATAACCGCAGGGCTTGTGCACCAAGCCATGCCAAATCCTGGCGTGAGGGGACGCTGCTGCAGCGTATCACGGTATCTGAGGCCGTTGGCACCAGGAGCTGCTCTTTGCGTTTACACATCTGAATTATAGTGGAGTCTGGTTGGATCGAATCATGGTCCATTGAGACGAGTTGATATGCAGTCGAATCGACCTCGCCAGTATAGGGATTGAATTTTACGACAAGCCGGCCGACATAATCAGCATAATAGCCGGCCTGTACAATCAATGCACCGGTTTGTTTTACTTGTATCGGACTGGTTACTATCTCGTGCGTATGCCCGGTTACGAAAAGATCAACGGTCGGAATCTCCGGCGCTATTTTCATACAATGCTCGGTACCAGCATGACAGAGTACTATTGTATAATCTGCCATGGAATCTGTTTTTTCCACCTCCCTTTTTATATCTTCAATCGTATGTCGCATCGAATATGGATGCACTGATTGTGGTTGAGAAAAGCCAATCACTGCAATGCAAAGATCATCATACGTCAATATGGTTGACGCCGGAAAACGAAGGCTGCCGTCTTCCTTGAACCAGTTGTTACATACGATTTCGGTAGAATCGAGAAGCGAAAGACACTTCATGTAATTTTCGTTTCCGTAATCATCATCGTGGTTTCCGGGTACAAGAACATCGTATCCCACGTGCTGCATTGCCTCGAAAAGTACTGCGCTTTTAGATGCAAAAGCGACCATATCACCCTTTGAAATGACATCACCGGCATCAAGCACAATGGTATGATCATTTTTCTTTTTTTCCTGTTTTATATAGCTGGCAACATAGGCAAATCCACCATTCCCGTCATAATCGGCTCTTATATGATCATGCAAATCATTTGTATGAAGTATGACCAGCATCTTTGCATTGTCCTGTATTGCACAGGACACAAATAACATCATAACAAAACAGCAAAAACCGGCAATTCTTTTTCTAAAGGTCATGGTCTATCCCTTTTTTGACTATTTCTGAGCTGAACGATGTTTTGATAATACCACCAGAATATCCTACCGGTACATAGGTTTCAAAAAGTATACCGCTCAGTGCAGCTATTTGTTTAATCTATCAACGTTCGATACACTTTTTTATCTTTCCGCACGATTCCCCATAAAACAAGTGTATCGTCAACCCAGCGGTCTCTTGCAATACCCTGACCATGAAACGGTACTTCAATGGTACGTTCGTACTGCAAATAGGGGCCGGCCAAAGGTATTGACAACGCATACACTTCCGCTCTGTCGTGTCCGGTAACATAGAAAGTCCCGTCTTCCCCGATCGCTCCGCCCGAACAACTGTATGGAGCAAATCGCTTGATCACCGACTGTGGAAACGCATACCCTCCGCATAAACGCCATTTAGCATCAAACACCATGCAGGCTGTCCAATTAGGATTTTTCCCGGGGGCGACCCCCTTAAGCATATAGTGAGCAAAAATTACATACCACTTTCCGTCATATCGATCAACCCATGTTGCCGAACCGGCAAAAATACCAAAGCTGTGAGAGCCGATATGCGTAAGAGTCTTTGTATCAAAAAACTCCAAAGATGAAGCCATAGGAACTTTCGGATAGTTTGAATTAGTGCATACCAACGTATCGTTAAATACTATCCCGGCATTCAAATGAGCGAGGGGACCGTCTTCGGCCCCCTTCCACTCCTTGACTTTCGAAAAATTGTTTTTATTGTATTTGATGATATGATTATTCGACACTGCATATATATAGAGACTGTCTACCCCGACCCCCTGATGCGCAGCCGGTGAAGAAAAAGATTTCATCCTGCCTTCAACGGAGACGGTGAACATAAACAAACTACATAAAAAAAAGCATACCTTTTTAGTTACTCGATATTTCATAACTACGCTCCGGTTCGATTATTCAAAGTCATACTTCAATCCAAAGGTATAAAAAGCGCCATACTTTTCAGACTGGTGTGCAAGAGCGGTCTCTTCCATGTTGAATTTGGGGTCTCCTTTTACCTCAAGCTCCTGTTGAGCTGTCAGGTTATTGAGGTTGGCGTACACCGAAAGTCCCTTATAGACTTCCTGGCTTATCGAAACATCAAGATGAAACTCCTCATTAAACCACTTATTACTGTGCGCGTTTCCATTTAATGACAACAACACGGGAGATCTGTAATTGCTGCCGATATTAAAAGCAGTACCGGATTTCTGGTTATTATAGAAAAGGCCGGCATTTACAACCGTTTTGGCTGTCCCCATCAACGGCGCCCAGCCAATGTCTCCTCCATAATTAACCTCTGAATGGGTATACGTATAGTTGGAATACAGACCAAAATCCTTAAGCAAAGAGACATCCAATACGCTGAGATTTTGCTGCAATGCCAGTTCTACGCCTGCAATTGTTCCGGGTTCTTCAGCATTTATAGGCTTCGAAAATGCATAATCGACTCCCCCATTCGATTGAGTCCACGCTTTTGTTCCTTTTGCATCTATCAAATGCTTCGCAAATATCCCACAGCTTACCAATCCGTACGGTTTGGGATTCGCTTCAAACATCAAATCAATATTGTACGATTTCATCGGTTTGAGATCAGGGTCCCCGAATGATACACTCGCTTCGGTAATATCCCCATTCCCATCGGTCTCCACATCCCAACCCGTAATAGGAATAAGCGCAGAATAATCAGGACGCGCAATCGCCGAAGAAAATGCCAGACGTATATTGGTCTGATCATCCGGTCTATAATTGCAATGGAAAGAAGGCGTCACGGTAGTATACGATCCTTCATGTGTTTTTTTAAGACCACCAGGGATCTGGTTCAACACTGCCTGTGAGGGTAGCTGTGTTCCTTTTGAGGTATAATTATTTCGCGTATATTCTACACGAAACCCGGCAAGTGTGGAAAAGCGTTTCACCCATTGATTTTTTGTCATCGCGTATCCTGCGGCGACAATCTCTTCCGCTTCATAATTACTACCAAGTGACTGTTCGGCATTGTCCGAGGTTTTCATACCCGCAAAGATGTCTTTGAATTCATCCTCGGTATGATGCAAATCGAGATAGTGCCATGTATTTTTGTTATCTCCGAGCATGCTGTCTGCCGGCATACCATTATCAAGATCATCGGGCTTGGCCTGCCACTTAGTCTCTTCGGCTGTGCGTTTTTTCTGCTTTCCTTTGAGACCGGACGTTACTACATCGTTACTGTTAAATAAGTTATATGGCAGAGAAAAATTAACTTCTCCAGTAATATTCCTGTCCACGTTAAAATGCTCAGATCCTCTCACTCTGTTAAATTTGTAATCAGGAACCGATGAAGGGGCCTGATAGGTAAGATCGATTTCACGGAATTCTTCATTGGTCAGCGAATTTGTATCAGCGATAAGAATTGTCGGATTGGTACGATAGTAATAGAAATATGTCTGATTCGGCTCATCCTCACTAACCTGTACAAGAGATATTTTGTAATCAAGGTTACCTAAATCAAGATTATGCTCACCGGCAAACTCTCCATAGTGCAGCATCTGATCCTCAAGTCTGTTACGCAATCTTTTCTGGTCGTTATTCGATGTTTTATCCGAATAATACTGCCGACGCCGACGCATTTCATTATCCAGGTATCTGCTGAAATTATACTTGAGATTCCATATGTGATCTTCCGACAGACGGTATTCGGTACCCACGAGGGCACTGTAGCGCTCACGCTTCACATCGTAATTGTTCCACCGATTCCTCGATGTAAGATCGGATGCATCTTCGAATTCAAAAAAACCGATATCGCTAGAATCAAATTTACTTTGCTTGAATTCATACTCCATCTCGTTCATGATTGAACCGCGGTTGGTTTTGAAATAGGAACCGGTTACGATAACTCCGATCCTGTCTTCCATAAATCGGTCGCCATAAAAGCCCGCCACGTCAATCATTTCCCGGCCCCAGTAGTCTTCAAGTATAGATTCTCTGTTATTGTACCCGCCACCAGCCTTAAGTGAAATACGCCTTTGCATTGGAGGTTTTTTTAGTTCCAGATTGACCTTCCCTCCGACACCATCCGCGTCCATCGCTGGTGTCAGAGCCTTTGATACCTCCACGTACTCTACATTGTTGAGCTGCATAAGATCCATGCCCACTGCTCGCCCATCTCCTGCGGTTGGTGCAGGCACTTTTCCGCCGTTAACTGTTACTGCGGTATTCCTTGGACCCGCTCCACGTACGGAAATGAACTGCCCTTCACCCTGGTCGCGATCGATCGTCACTCCGGGGAGCCGCTGCACCGACTCTGCGGCGGTTTTGTCCGGGAACTTATCCAACACTTCTTTTGAAACCACGTGCGATATATTTTCGGCTTTCATCTGTCTCTGCACCGCTTCGGCCTGTCCACGTGCAAGCCCGCCATATACTGTCATTTTCTCGATCTGATGTGCTCCCGGCATCAAAACGAATTCTTCGGTACTTGTTTTGTCTCCTGTGACCGATAATGTTTTTTCCACCGGCTCATATCCGCTATATGATACTTGTAAAGTATACTCTCCTGGATTCACATTTGTCAGTCTGAAATATCCTCTTGAATTTGTAAACACACGCTTCCCGGTTTCTTCGATTACCACCTCCGCGGTATGCAGCGGATTCTCCTTTTTATCTTTTACAGTACCGGTAATCGTTGCAGAAAACGCACCCGCTGAAAACAACAAAATGATAAAGCAAAACAGCACACTGTTATTACAATTGCAATAATACCACATTTTCATCTTAACATTCCTTTTTTTGTTGTACAGTTTTCAAATTATATCGCAAGACAAAATGATAAATGCTGAACAAAAAACGTATCTCCTCTATATATCCTTTTTATTTCACAAAAGCTCAGAGTGGTTTCCGGGAACCGACAGAAACGCAAAGAGCGGTACGATTTCGTTCCGCTCTTTGCGTGATTGACTGACTGCGTGTTGTGGCATTCTGCAATGATGCTACATTTAGTTGACTGTGCCGTTCATGCGGTGTATCTTCATGCGGCTCATTCCGTTTACCGACATGATATAAACACCGTTACTCATCGCAATTTTGTTAATGTTGAGCTGCGAGCCTGATACGTGCACGTTTTTGACCATCGAGCCGTTGAGCGTATAAAACTTCACATCAACATGCTTTTGACCCGGCACATTGAGCACACCGTTACGGAGCGTTATTTGGTGTCTGACCGGACGTGCGTGGCTGGTGCTGACACCCGTCGCACCACCATAGAACACATTGACCGCTTCCTTGGGTACAAATGCACGATGCGTGTTGATTTCGTACACAACCAGACCTTCCTCGAGTACTGTTTTGCTGGTGTCCGTATCGGTATACAGAGAACAGACACGAGTGTTGAGAAAGAAGACACCTTTTTTGCTCCCCTCTTCCACAACGAGTTTCGCACCGGCGACAATGTAGGGATTGCTTCCGGACATCAGATACCCGGCCGTATCGATCGTGACATTGTCGGCATCGGAAAACGCATCGGTGGCATCGACAAAAAGACGCGCGTTCACGCTGTCTTTATTCGCACCGATCGCTTCGAAAATCATATCTCCGACTTCTGTGTTGTCGATAGTATTTATATCCCTATCGCAGCCTTCATACCATATCTGCACATCGTGTCCGGTATGACCGCCGGTAGTCCATCCGATGTAGCAGCGGGTGCTGAAAATATCACCGAGGGTTTTTTCGAGCCATCCGCCGTTGTTAATGTCATCAACCACCTCGTCCATTTCCGAGGTTGACATAGGGATGCTGTCGATAACCGGCCAGTAGTCGCCCACGGAGTCCGCAATCGCAGCGCTGTCGTCGGCCGTCGTTGCATCACTCGAGGGGTACATACCAAAAAGGATGTCTGCAAGATATGCTGCGGTTATCTTTGCATCGGTGATGGGTTTGACCATTTCGTGTACCTGAATGTCCTTGTAGCTGTCGCCGCCTTTGTTATCATCGGAATAAATTGTACAGCCACCATTATCATGGTCAGGGACCGCGATTACCATAGTCTCTCCATCATCGGATGCAAAATCGCGTGCAACCTGTACTGCATCGTCGAATGCGAGAAAATCGGTTGTTACACCAACCGGATCGTCACCGTGCGAGGCCCAGTCGACCTGGCTGCCTTCGACCATGAGCACGAATCCGTCATCATCCTCATTAAGGATGTCGATCGCTCTCTCGGTCATCTCGGCCAGTGACGGCTCTCTTGACTTGTTGAAAAACTGACGATCCAGATCTTTATGCAAATCGTCGTCCGCAAAAAGACCGAGCGTACGACCCGCGGCCGTTTCATCGAGACTCATGAGTTCGGAACGTTCATCGATGTAGGTATCCCATCCGAGGTTAAGCGGATCGTTGTCAAGCAGACACGCGTTGTTGGTGATGTACTTGTCGGAGCCGCCGCCAAAGATAAGATCAACATTGCTGCTGGCCATCTGCGCGGCAATACAGTCACCGTTGTTTCTGTAGTACCAGTGCGCAACGAAGGAAGCCGGTGTTGCATGGCGAAAATCGGATGTCGAAATCACACCCGTCTTTTTTCCCATGAGCTTGGCCGCTTCCATTACATTGGCGATCGGATGAAATTTGTCTTCTTCAGACACAACCTGCACTTCGGGCACATTGATGGTATCGGGTTTTACACCGATACGGGTAACCGATGTTTTGTACCCGCACGCAAATGCAGTACCGCATGTCGCCGAGCCCGGAATAACCGAATTCGACATATACGTTTTACAGAGTCCGGTCTTCATCTGATCCACTGCCAGCGTCTTTCCCTGCGACTGTGCAACCCAGCGTGAAAGCGTTGCGTGCGAAGTACCCATACCGTCCGGGATAAGAATAATCACGTTGGTATGGGTGGCAGTCGCCGCCTCAATATCCGGCAGCGGAACCGATCCGGCACTCACCTGTTTGTGCGCACCCACCGTACACAGCACCATTGCACATACCGTCAAGAACTTCCTGGAACCCATATTTCCCTCCTTATGGAAATTATGGTAATAAAAAGAATTGATTAATAAAACGTCATCGCCCACAAAAATGCGTCCTGGTTGTTAGGAGAACGTTCGCGTTTTGTTAGAAAGCTGTTAATTTCGAAAATTCCCTATCCCGATCAGCATCGCACGCGTGCCCGGCCTCTATGGGGGGCTGTTTTATTAGCACATTGTTAGGGTTGTACGAGAAGGATGTGATGTGACTCCGGATAGTTGAGGCAACGGGGGGGGATGTGTATTGTATTTTCCTGGTGAATTTGTCGATTATGTCAGTAATGTGTCACCCGGATTCCCGCCCGCACAGAAATGACACCACGGGGAACAGGTGCATTATTCAGCAACAATCGCTCAATTCAGCTTTTAATAAAAAGGGCTATATTAGCCTCGTCTTTACGCCTGCTCGTTATCGTATGCACGGCGATACTATGAGAGCGACACCGTACAAAGATCGATTCCGGGACTACAACAAGGTCGACGGTATATACATAGCCATGCGTGGTGAAGTGAGCTGGGTTTTGCCCGAGGGTTCGTGCACATACTGGCGCGCAGATATCACGCCACGTACATACGAATATGCGACTCCGATTGTCACATCGGCTTCATCAGATACGTAAATAAGAATATGCCCGGCTAACCCACAGCTGCAGAGCCTGGAAAGTTCTCACAGTACCCCTGCCGCCGCCCCCCTGAGTCACCCACTCTGCAGCCACTCCTGCGGCAGCCCGAGTATCGCGCGTACGTATTCCCAGTTCGATTCAAAAAGGTGTTTATAGCGTTCGAGATCTATTTCCGGTTGACGCGATGCTGTATGTACGGCAGATTTTGTGTCACTCCCTTTATTGCCATTGCCTTTTTCTGCATACGATAAAAACGCTGCATTATAAAGAGTATAAAGCATCATAATAATTCGGGGTTTATGCTCATTTCCGTACTGTTCGTACTTTCTTCGCAGTAAAGCCTCGCCGATATCGCTCTTTCGCGCCCATTCCTTTACCATTTTCGGCTTTTGACCACGCAGTACCGACGCAGCATGCACAACCAGACGATCCTTTTCCGCACCCGGGGGCACGAGCAGATAATCGAGGAACACATTGTTTATCCGTTCAATGAGCCTCATCTCTGCAATACTTCCTTTTTGTATGGCATCACGTGCACCGAGCGTATAGGTAATCGAGCCCTTCTGCGGAGATTCAGCACCCGATACAACCACAAATGCCGCTTTCTGTGTATATCGTCTAAGCAGGTAGAACTCATCCTGCTGGCGGTCGGTAATGCCCAGATCGAGTACACAAACTGAATACCCCGGAGACTGTAAAAGCTTCTCCTCTGCCTGTGCTGCGCTCTCTACTATACAAAGATTATAGAGCCGATATTTACCCAGCACCTTTTGATAAATGTTTGAAAAGTAGGGATCATCCTCTACAATAAGAATAGAAATCGTTTCATCAAGGAACCCGAAATCTCCTGCACGTCCATCTGTCCTGCGTATCGTATTATTCAAACCCATTGCATACCCCGATTACGTGTGTATAATAGTATTGTAAATATAATAAATGTACACTCCAAGTGTTCGATGGTATCGAACACTTTTGTCACAATTGCTTATACAACATCCTGTTAAGCATTTCCCTGTTGCGAGTGAAGTAGCGCTTTATCCGTTTGCGCTCCTCTGCATTTATCGGCTTTTCGACTCCGTGCCCCCTGAGTTTCTTTTCACTGTAAGAGGTCGCATTTACATACAGATTGTAGAGAAAAATGGCATGTTTAGGTTTAATAAAAAACCATTCACGCCACTTCTTGCGCAGGTATGAAACATCGATATGCGAGAATTCGGCCCACTCTTCAACCGATGCCGGCACACGGGATGTAAGGATGGTACAGATCCGTGATAAAAGTGCATCATTGCACTGCCCGTCAGAGGGAGTAACCAGCACATCGAGAAAAATACGATTGATAAGCTGCAGCATATTGAGCAGCGTAACCTCCTGTTTACATACAATCGCTTTTGCACCCATGCTTTTTGCAATAAAACCGCTCTCCAGGCTTTTTGCGCTGCTTGCAATTAAAAAGGGAACCCGCCCGCCATATCTGCGAAGAAGCTCGTATTCATTCAGATGAGTATCGCCGATATTCAATTCGCTTATGCACATGTGAAAACATTGCCCGCCCGCCAGGAGCCGATCCGCTTTAAGTACGCTCGTAGTACCGGTAATCGCATAAAGCTCCAGCGGAGCCAGCGCTTCCTGCAACACGGCAATCTGTTCGTGTGAATGTTCCACCACCAGTATTCGTACAGTTTCCTTCAGAAATGAATACACATCCTTTTTGGGGACCCCTTTCTTCATCTCCGTCTCCCGCAACCATAATTAATTGGCGTTACACTCAGTTGTCGGCTACACTAGGCTGCAGCTGCAGGCCCAAAAAGACGAGCCATCCTCCGCGCACAATACTGCACAAACCTCATACCGGCGACACGGCGGTGCTTCTGCCCGGTACCGCACAGTTTTACGCTTAATCACACATACTCAAAATGAACACGTGTATATAAAATATAGATTGTGGCAGTAGTGTCCTGAGAAATCAGGTATTTGTATTGACAAAAAAACAAATGCGCTGATGTATGACGGCGCCGGCTCGTTTTCAGTAATTTGACCACGCATTCTTATGCTACTTGACCGGAAAAAGACCTTTTTTACTCATCCATCTTCCCCTGTAGTATATTCCCTATAACTGCATACGTTGCTAAAACGTTGTGAATCCTTAATCCCGATTTGAAAACAGCTGTGTTTTATGGTAAAACACAATAATAATGCCGCAAAAACTATCAGTTACAGTTTTTTCTTCTTTCAAAAAGCAGACGCAGAATACCTATCAGCATATATCTGAACAGTCTTCGGTTGAAAAAACAGAATTAACGGCTTACAACAAACAAATGGCAAAAGAGTATTGCCCTTAGCCCGTTTGTCAGTTGGTGACACAAATTCCCACGCTCATGCATACTGCATGAGCAAAGGCGCATCAAAACATCTGTCCGTGTGGCGCAGATGGAAGGAGGCGTAACATGCCGGAAACACCCATGATATCCTTTGAAGATATTCCTGTGGATGTGACGGAAAAGTGGCAGGGCATAGCCGATCTTATCGCAGAAATCATTTCTGTCCCCGCCGCACTGATAATGAAAGTCGAAAAAGAATACATGGAGGTATTCGTTTCCAGCAAAACAGAGGGAAACCCTTACCATCCGGGCGATAAGGAGAAATGGTACGGGTTATACTGCGAAACGGTTATTAAAACCCAAAAAGAACTGCTGGTAACCGATGCGACGACTGATCCGCACTGGAATAAAAATCCCGATATAGCGCGGGGAATGATTGCGTATCTGGGATATCCGATACATTTCCCCGACAAGCGACCGTTTGGCACCCTCTGTGTTCTCGATAAAAAAGAAAACCGCTTTACCTCTACACACAAACAATTGCTGCGCCGGCTCAGAGATACTATAGAAATGGATATCGCCCTGTTACAAAAGGATGCATTGCGTAACCGGACCGAGTCACGCCTGAAGAAAATCGAATGGATGCTCTCCCCTGAATCGGCTGGGGGTCGTACCGATACGGCCGATTACCCGGGGCCGGACTATGGTGATTTGACCGAACTGAATCACAACGGCATTATTTTAAAATCCATGGGGCGGGAACTTCTGAGAAGTGTTGCTGAAGACTACCTTGGACTGCTCGGGACCTCCTCCGCAATCTATGAGAAAAATGGCGACTATGCCTTTGGTATTTTCTCCTCACGCTGGTGCCGAATGATGGATCGCGCCTCACGGAAACTGTGTAATACCCCTGACAACAAAAAAGCCTTACATTCCGGCCGGTGGTTGTGCCATGAATCATGCTGGACCCACTGTTGCCGTATTGCCATTGCTGAATGCAGACCTGTGGACATTGCGTGCAAGGGAGGCATCAGAATGTATTGTGAACCGATCATGGCGGGTGATAACGTCGTGGGGGCGATTAATTTCGGCTACGGTGATCCTC
>CAZPUS010000028.1:0-32404 GCA_964589825.1 uncultured Fibrobacterota bacterium
GGGGGGAACGTCGCGCGTTGATTTTAAAGAGGCGATTTTTAAAACCTCTTCAGCAAGCCCTATATATACTCTGTAGTTCAGAATATGAGACGAAAAAGAGTCGCTTCAGTGGGAATCGGTTCTGCTCTCTTTGCCAAGCACCTCTGGTGCAAATGGAGTATGTTTCGCCGGGTTGAGTTCTATCCGGTCCTTTAAAAGTACCTTTTGTAGTGTCGATACATCAATTTCACGAATATCAGTATGTCCATTCTCAATTAAAAGTGCTGCAGCCGTACCTATCGCCTGTCCCATACAGCAGCATGTGGGTGTCATCCGGGTACTCGAGTGGGCAACCTGATCAGTGCTTATGCACTTTCCCGCCATCATAAGATTTTCAAAATCCCTTGCATACAGACAACGAAATGGTATGGTGAATGGGGAAATCTCCTGACGCCATCCGGTATGACCCGCTCTGGTCAGGCTTTGAAAATCTATTTGACTTGTCGCAACCGCCACAGCATCATCAAAAACAATTCCATCAATTTCTTTCAGAATATCTTCCTCCGTAAGAATATATTCTCCTATTATTCGGCGTCCTTCGCGAATACCGATCCTTGCACCGGATGCACAAAGCATATGAGTGGGATAAAAGGTGTTTTGCAAATAGTGAACCACACGCATAAGCTGTCGACGTGCCGTGAGTTCTGCATTGGACAATTCAAATGGATCAGTACTATCATGTTCCATTACTTTCGTCATGCTTACATGTACTCTGTTATCCGGAGTATGTACAAAAGAATATAAACCGGGAAGCTGCTCTTTTGTTTCTATTGGCTCAAGATCCGGTGGTAAATACGTTTTGACTTTTTCTTTTGTGTCATGTAACACGCAGGTAAGATTCATACTCAATTGTGTCCCGCTTTCCGGGTGTCCTTTCAAAAAATCCGCCCCGGCAATCCACCCCAGATCACCCTCTCCCGATGTATCTACAAACCATTTTGCAGTTACTTCTATTTTTTGCGAGCAGCCAACAAGTGTAACCCTATTCACTCTGTTATTGTTTTTCTGCACATCAAGAAGTGTTGTGTGAAACAGTACGTCAGCACCGGCCTCTTCAACAAGAGACTGCCATATATACTTGAGATATTCATGGTTAAAAAATCGGTCCCACGTTGCACCGAATTTATGTAGACGTTCTTTTACCTCATCAAACACATCTCCTATCTGTTGCTGCGATGCAAACCATTCGCCCACCCCACCGCTCGTTGATACGCCACCAAGTGCATTAGTTTCTTCTACCAAAAGAACGGAATGCTTGCGTCGTGCAGCTGCTACTGCGGCAGCACATCCGGCAGTACCAGCGCCAATTATTACAACATCAGTATTTATTGTGCGCATATTAAAAACCTACTATGTTAAAGAATATCATTTTCCTCGCATGCGGTGGATTACACATTCATCCACTCAAATCGAGGTAGAACCAAAAAATTAAAGACATGTTTTGATATATAAAAAAAAGTTGTATACGCATCTTAAAAAAAAACAAAAAATTATTTTTTATTTCATTAAGATACTGTAATAATCATGGATAGGTAGGAAAAAATTATTTCTGAATAGTCTTTATTGCTTTGTTGATACCTTGTTCTGAAAAGGAAAAACCATACAATATGATATCAGTATCATCATGGTCTTCCTTGAGCATTTCCTCACCATATTGCTTCTGAAACCGGTAGATACGAAGCTGAAGTTTCTTTATTATTTCTTTCACACCGTCGAATGCAATATACAGATTACCCATCGTACCATCTGAAAGCTTCACTTTTCTTCCGTAATCGTATACATATAAAATCTCCTCAGGAGAAAAAGTGCGTTGATTTGCTGAATCCACCACAACCTTAAAATCGGCTTCCGCCTGAATTTTTCCTTCTTCGCAGTATCCTTTTCCTTCGATATATCCATTGGAAAGCAGATTGAAGTTAAAGCTCGCATCTACCGGCTCTTTGGGTTTACCCGGAAATTTTCTTTCTATTGTCACTTCGTAATTACCCAGGTACATAGCCCAATAGCTTACCGTATCGACCTGTTTGTCTGCGGCGGTAATATAATGCATTTTTTTCTCAAGCATTCCCTGAAGTGCGTGTACCGGTAACACTGAGACACATATACAAGTACACAATAGTGGTATTGCAGCAAATCTTTTCATACGACGCTCCCCTTTTTTATGTGTGAGAGTATTTATTCTTCTAATATTTTCAACGGCATGATGAGATAGAGATTATCGGCGATCTCCTTTTTATTTTCTTCGTCATATTTAAAAATAAGACAAGGACTTTCACTATTATTCATTTTCATCATAATAGTATCGGTGGTAATTATATTCAATATTTCCATAAAATAGGAAGAATTGAATCCAAGTACATGCTGGGTTTTCTCGTCATACTCTGCTCCAATTATTTCCTTTGCCTCTCCCCCTATGTCACGATTGAGAACCTCGAGGGTAAGAGAATTATTTTGAAAAATAAATTTAACCAGATTAGAATTTTGAGAGGTAAGTATGGAAACCCTTTTAACGGCATCGTATAATGTACGTTTGTTTAAAAGCGCCTGTTTTTCATTCTGCTTTGGAATTGCATTCTCATAATCCGGATAGGACCCACTGATACGTTTGGTACAGAAAGATGTATATGCATTATTTACCATCAGATACTTCTCACCAATAGAAATGTGCAATGTATCTGATGTATTCGATATAAGCGCACGTTCTATTATTCCAAGTGCCCGCGGATAGACTATAATATCCATTTTTTCATCAAGGGGAGTGTCAATGGCTACAAAGGAGCTTACAAGGCGATGTCCGTCGGTTGATACCATTCCGGTCTTTTGCCGGTCTATACTCCACAAAACTCCGCATAATGTGCCCCTGGATTCATCTTTTGAAGCAGCAAAACTGCCGTTCTTAATACAATTCTGAAATGTAGTTACCGATATATCGAATTCACAGAGCGTATCGATTTGTGGAAAATTAGGAAAATCATCTGTTTCCACACAGGCAATTTTACATGAAAAACCCTTGTCGTCGCTAAGTGAGAATACATTATCCGACACCGAAATCTGCACTTTTTCGTCCGGAAGCTGTCGAACGATATCGAATAATTTTTTTGCATTTACCGCGATGTCGAAAATATCATCGCCTTCTACATGACAAATAGAAGATATTGAGTGATCAAGATCAGTTGCGGTTACATACATTTTACTTTCTGAAACACGAATTTTAAAATTATAAAGTATCTGAAGAGTACTTTTTGATGGAACAAGAGGATACACTACCTGAAGAGTATTCTGCAAGGTGGTACTTTGTACATGAATTGTCATGATACGTACTCCAATAATAATTTGGGATTTACATTAATTATTCACATGGATTATAACTAATATAACTATTATATAATAAATAAAGTAATAGTATTAGAATTGTTAATAACGTGGTAAAAACACATAACCTCTTTTAAATAAAAAAAATAACTATATTAATAATATGTTAATTAAAGTGATGATACCTAATAGAAAATGTTAATTTTATTAAATAACAATTTATCCACATATTCTACACTATTGTAATGTTAATTCTTTATGCTATTGGTAATGTTTTTAATATCATTAGAAATAGAAGAGTCGGTCTGGCAAAGTTTGTCAATAGATGTTATTGCATGAATTACCGTACTGTGATCTCTTCCGCCAAAGTTAAGACCAATAGTTTTAAGAGAATAATTAGTCATATGTTTTGCAATATACATTGCAACCTGTCGACAAAGTGCTACTTCTTTTCGTCTGTTTTTTTCACGGATACTGTCTTCGGGTATCTTATAATACTCAGCAACATTGCTTATTATGGTATCTATTGAATAATACGAGGGCGAGGAGGATGAAGAAAAAGAATCTTGAAAAATGCTTTTTACAAGGTCAATAGTAATATCGGTTTTACGAATGGATGAATATGCAAGCAAACGAATAATCGATCCTTCCAAATCACGTATATTAGTAGTAATATGTTCTGCAATATAATATATAACATCTTCGGGAATGGATAGATTATCGGTTTCCGCTTTTTTCTTTAAAATTGCAACACGTGTTTCGAGCTCTGGGGGCTGTATGTCAACACAAAGCCCCCATTGAAAACGTGAGATAAGTCTGTCATGAAGGTCCGATAAACGAGAAGGAGGCGAATCAGAGGAAAGCACAATCTGCTTTCCACGCTGATGGAGACTATTAAAAATATAGAAAAATTCTTCTTGAGTACTCTCTTTTCCTGATAAAAACTGCACATCGTCTAATATAAGAATATCTGAAAAACGAAGACTTTCAGAAAATTCCTTTGTTGTATTATTTTTAATTGCATTTATAAATTCAAGATAAAATTCTTCAGAGGTAAGATAAAGAACCTGATATGAAGAATAGTGGAGTTGCACATAATTTCCAATAGCATGAAGAAGATGCGTTTTTCCTAGACCAACCCCTGAATAAATGAGAATGGGGTTGAATTTTGTGCTTCCAAGAGATTGTGCAACGGCGAGAGAAGCATTTTTCGCAAGCTGGTTTGATGGTCCAGAAATAAAGGTATCAAAGGTGAATTTTTTATTTAATTTTGAAAAGCTGGACCCAAAAGCAGATTTATTTGAAGAATTTTGTGAACGTGAATGCTGAGAAAATGTATTTTTAGAGGATATTTGTTTTTTAAAGGTTTCATTATTTTCATTAGATGATGTTGAGCCGGACGCAAAAAAAGAGATATCTGATACCCAATCGCAATGTTTTTTTACGGATTGAAGAATTATCTGTTTATAGTTTTTGTCGACAAAGTCACTGATAAACTGATTAGGTGCTTCAATATATAACAAGGAAGAATTTTCTGAGCTGTACTTGAATGAAAGAGGACGAATCCATGTTTCAAAAACTTGATTGTTGAGTTGGGTGGAAAGCGTAGAAAAAATTGAATTACTATCGATGTTAGTATTGTGCATAAGAAACTATTTTTTATTTGCGTCTGAAGAAAAAAGTTTTTTTAAAAATAATTAAATTAACAAAGGGAGTAAAAAAATGAAAAGAACGTATCAGCCATCGAATAGAAAAATGCAGAACAAGCACGGATTCAGAAAAAGAATGGCAACAAAAGAAGGAAGAAAAATTCTTAGCAGAAGAAGACAAAAGTCAAGAAAAAGGTTGACATGTACCATTTAAATATATAATGTAAAATGGAACAATAATAGCCAGCGGGAAGGGTTGTTGTGAAGAGAAGTGTTTACAACGATTAAAAGAAAAAATACGATTAAAAGAAGTAACGAAATACGTGCAGTATTGCATAATGGAAAAAGGTGGCGTGGAAAAAACGTAAATATTGTATACAGGGAAAAAGGAAAAAGATATCCTGCGTATGCAATATGTATATCAAAAAAAGAAGGAAATGCGGTACAAAGAAACAAAGTAAAGAGGATAATAAGGCAAGAGCTTGAAAAAAGCGGAGTGGTGAAATGCAATACCAGGTATGATCTTATTATTTCAAAATACCCGCAACAAGGACGGGATGCTGCTGCAATAAGGGATGATTTGGAACGATGGTCAAGGCAAAAATGTGTACAAATATGAAAATAGAAAAATGTGAAAGAGGGAGTAAGGGTGTATACGGGAAAAGAAATTACGATATGTACCTGATACAAAGGAACTGTTGGTGAAAAAGAATACAATATATGCGATGATTCTCGTGCTGGCAACAATGTGGTTTTTCCAGAGCAAGTTCTATTATAAAAGGATTTTGGATAAAAAACATCCGTCTGAAATTGCACAGGAAGAAAAAAAAATAGAAAGAGAAAAAAAATCGACGGTAGGTGGTGATACGAAGAGTGAAGAAGAAAAGATTGAACCTAAAGAGAAAATAGAGAGACAGAAAAAAATAACCGCTACGGAAAAGCAAAAAATCGACCTTGATGAAGAAAGAAGCATAAAGGCCTCAGATGATACAATACAAAATGATACTATATGGATCGAGACAGAAAAATTACGTGTGGGAATAGATGAAAAAGGTGGTAATATAATATCGGCAAAAACAATAGAATATACGTATCTTAATGATAATAAAAAAGATACTACAAGGGAAGCACAAATAGAAATTATTCCGCAGCACAAGGGGGGGACAACCGGTGGCGCTAACCTTTCGCTGGACGGAAATTCATATGATAACGTTTATTTTGAATATAAAGGGGATTTTAATTCCACAAAGCTGTTAGGAACGGAGAAAAAGAGTCTTGTATTTAGAAATAAAGAAAAAGATATTGAAAAAGTATTTACTTTTTACGGAGATCAGTACAAGGTTGATTTTGCAGTAAGATCGAATAATGTTGTAGGAAAGAATGTAAAAGTGGGCTGGAAATGTGGCATTGCCATGAGTGAAAAAGGGGAAGGACAAATGGGAGCAAAGCGGTTTTTTCAGAGAAAAATGCATGTATATGGAAGCGAAGGAGTCGGAGAAATTCCGGTAAAAAATAATGAGAAAAAAATAATGGAAGGATATTACAAGTGGGTAAGCGTTACAGAGAAATACTTTCTGGTAAGTATTATTAACGATTCAATACGTGATTGCAATATAACGATAGATCCTTTCGAAAACAAGGACACTGAAAATAACAAAGAGTGGAGAGATAAAAACTACTCAATGGAGATAACCACGTATGCGAAAAATGCAACACAAAAATTCAGTTTTTTCATTGGGCCGGGAAAAATATCAGTATTAAAAAATCATGGGGAAAAGCTGCATAAGACCCTCTTTGGTGGTATAAAATGGTTTTTCAGGGCGGACATATGGTTTCCTTATATTTGTGAGTTTATTCTCATGCTGCTTATTTGGATACATGCCGTTGTTAGTGATTATGGAATAGTAATACTTATTCTGACCGTTATTACAAAAGCGGCGACGTTTCCGATGACGCATACAAGTATGAAATCAATGAACAGAATGAAGGACATACAGCCAAAGGTACAGAAAATAAAAAACAAGCATAATGGCGATCCGCAGAAAATGAATCAGGAAATAATGGCATTGTATAAAAAAGAAGGAGTCAATCCTATGAATCCGGGTTGTCTTCCGATGTTTTTGCAGATGCCGATTTGGATATCTCTCTTTGTGGTATTGAGAAAAGCGATCGAGTTACGTGGTGAAGCAACCTTTCTTATACCCTGGGTAAATGATTTGGCAAAGCCGGAGGCAATACCGGGCATAAGTCCATTGCCATTTTCAATCCCCATGTATGGATCAAATGTTGGTTTATTGGCAATAATAATGGCAGTACTCATGTTTTTTCAGAATAAAATGACAATGAAGGATCCCAATCAGAAAGCGATGATTTATGTAATGCCGGTAATGATGCTTTTAATTTTCAATAATATGCCGGCTGGATTGGTATTGTATATCACCTTTTCCAATCTTCTCCAAATACTTCAACAAAAATTTATAACGCAGAAACGATAATCTGCGTAAAGCAAGAACCTTACAACGCGCCATTGTTGCAGTAAAAAAAGAAATGATAAAGTCATTTCAGGGGTAACGGTGTGGAAATTGAATGTGTGCCACGCCAAGGGGCAAAAATAATATAGATATAGTATGGACGAAAAAAAAAATACAACCATTTATGCGATTGCCGCTGGAAGTGCACAAAGCGCGCTTGCAGTGGTAAGAGTAAGTGGAAATGCATCACATAAAAAAATACGACGATGTATAAAGGAAAAAAGAAGGTTTTCTGAATCGCAGGAAAGGGTAATTCATACGTACAAATTTATAGATCCGGAGAATGAGAACGTACTGGATCATGTTACTGCCGTAAAATATATATCACCGAGGTCATTTACCGGTGAGAATATGGTGGAATTATTTTGCCATGGAGGAGAGGCGAATTTAGGCAAAATTACTAACGCATTGAGAAAATGTGGATGCAGGATAGCACAACCGGGTGAGTTTTGTAAGAGAGCGGTAATAAACAAAAAAATGTCTTTGGTTAAAGCAGAAGCCATAGATGGGATAATAAGAAGCAACAGCGATATCGGCCATGATAATGCACTTTACAATTACATGGAGAAATCAAAGGGGATAATTGAAGAGATATCTGAAGGCATTAAGAAAATATGTGCATCAATAGAGGCCATGATAGAGTTCTCGGAAGAAGACGATATTGCACAGAGTTCTTTGGACGAACAAATACGAGACGAGATGAAAAATGTGTTGAAAATGCTGAATGAACAGATAGAACGAAGAATAAATGTGGAAGAAGTGGATAAAGGCGTGACGATAGCGCTGGTTGGGAAAAAGAATGCGGGAAAATCGACTATATTTAATGAGATTGTTGGTAAAAAGCGATCGATAGTACATCATACAGAAGGAACTACCCGGGATTACATTACAGAAAAGATACATATTAATGAAATACCTGTTACGGTAATAGATACCGCAGGATTGGGCACTAAGGGAGAGGACATAGAAAAAGAGGGTATTAAAAGAAGTTGGGAACTTATAAAAAAATCAAACATACGAATATGGGTGACCGAAGTGTGGGATGAAGGGTATGATGAAGGGTATGATGAAGAGGAAAAAACCATATTGATGAAGAACTCCCACAAAAAAAAAGATGCAGGAATAATAAACAAAAAAGATAAAGGGGACGGAGGAGTACAAAAATCATGGATGGAGCATGCACAACTCCCCTACATCTCGATATCGATGAAAAACGGAGAGGATAGGAGAAAGGTGATTGCTTTTATATCAGACATATGTGCTAAAGCAAAAAAAGGGTATTATCCTTCTATTATACAAAATCAGAGACAATATGATATAATAGAAAAAACAAAACAATGTATGCAAAATGCAAATGACACTATAGATATGGGAGAGGAAATCGCTGCAATTTATTGCAGGGAGGCGTTAAAAGTAATTGAAGGTTTTGGTGGAGAGTCGTTGGAAGAAACAATATTGGACAGAGTATTCAGCAACTTTTGCATAGGGAAATGACTTCGTGCAGTAATAGAAGAAAAATGTGTGGTAAAGAAATAAAAAATTGTTTCACGTGAAACATGATTTAAATAAGAACAAAACATGAAATACGATGTAGCAGTTATCGGTGCGGGTCATGCCGGGGTGGAAGCTTCGAGGATTGCAGCGATTCTCGGAGCAAGGGTTCTGTGTATTACATCTCACATGGAGCTTGTCGCACAGATGCCCTGTAATCCTTCGGTGGGTGGTATCGGGAAAGCACATCTGGTAAGAGAGGTGGATATGCTGGGTGGTGTAATGGCACAGGCCATAGATGTATGCGGAATCCACTTTAAAATGCTAAACCGACGGAAAGGAATGGCGGTAAGAGGTAACAGGGCACAGGCTGATAAACATCATTATAGAACATATGTTAAAAAGAAGATGGAATCAACAGAAAAATTGGATCTGTTCCAGGCAATGGTTACAGGGTTGGAAAAAAATAATGATGATTTTTTTAGCATATTCGTAGATGCAGGTTTTTCGTTCAAAGCGCGGACGGTAATATGCGCCACAGGCACATTTTTAAAAGGAAGAATTCATGTTGGGCTTGATGAGTATTCGGGAGGAAGAAGCGGTGAACCATCAGCTGAATCACTCACAAAAAGTATTACAAGATTCGGCATAGAAACGGGACGGTTGAAGACAGGAACCTCACCAAGAATTGTCGGTACCAGCATAGATTTTTCTAAAATGGATGTACAGCAGGGAGACGAAGAACCCGAACCATTTTCATATAGAACAGAAAAGACGCCGTGTAATAAAAAAAATTGCTATGTGACACGGACAAATTCGAGAACACATGATATTATACGGGATAATCTGGATCGGTCACCACTGTATACCGGAAAAATAGCGAGTGTAGGCCCAAGATACTGTCCATCGATTGAAGATAAAGTGGTAAGGTTTGGAGATAGAGACGGGCATACATTATTTTTAGAACCTGAGGGAATTGAAACGAATGAATATTATCTAAATGGATTGTCCTCGAGCTTACCTTTTGATGTACAAAAAAAGCTGCTTACCACAATACCCGGGCTTGAAAACGCGCGAATTATGCGACCCGGATACGGTATTGAATATGACTTCTTTTATCCGGAGCAGCTGCATGAAACGCTCGAATCACGGCTTGTTGAGGGACTGTTTTTTGCCGGACAGGTAAACGGAACCTCCGGATATGAAGAGGCCGCAGCCCAGGGGATACTTGCCGGAATAAACGCATTTGCCAAAGTGTTCGGGAAAAAGCCGTTGATAATTAAACGGGACGTTGGCTATATAGGAGTGCTCATTGATGATATTGTTACAAAAGGCATTCGGGAACCGTATAGGATGTTTACCTCTCGAGCTGAATACAGGGTGTGCCTTAGACAGGATAATGCCGACGAGCGCTTTTTGGGTATCGCGCAGGAGTATAATCTTTTAGATGAAAGAGAAATTGAGGTAATAAAAAAAAGAGTCTCTTTAAAAAATGAGCACATTGCGTCAATGAGAGGAATCCGCATTGAGCCCGGGAAATGGAATCGACAAGAAAAGACAAGAGATGAGTGGATACGAAATAAGATATCCGCATTCGAACTTCTAAAAAGACCGGGAGTACGAATAAAGGATGTAATGGCGTGTGCAGACTATACAATAGAAGACGAGAGAATGCAGGCTCGTATAGAAGCGGATATTACATACGAAGGTTTTATAAAAAAGCAGAAAGCAGAGATAGAAAAACAAAAAGCGTATGAATCAACCCCTATTCCCCCGTTATCATATGGAGAAATATCTCAATTACGCGGAGAGGCTCGGGCCAAATTTGAAAAAACGCAACCCAAAACAGTGGGAGAAGCATCCAGGATTCCCGGAATTACACCAGCAGATGTGACGGTTCTTATCACTGTTGCATTGGAGCGAAAAAATAAATAGATTGTTTCACGTGAAACAGAGAGTGTAGAACGATGGCACACGATAAGATGTATGAAAAGGCCAGAGAGTTGTATGAACGCAAAGAGATAGAGCGCCTTGGCATTTCTCCTGAACCGGAACAGCGCAAGTTGATCATACTCTACATATCTCTCATATTAAAATGGAACGACAGCGTGGGTCTGGTATCAAAAAACGATGTGGACGATATATTTGTGCGGCATTTTTGTGACTCATTGCAGCCACTGCTGCTTTTTGGGTTTAAAAAGGGTGCCCGGGTTCTTGATGTGGGTTCGGGGGCCGGGTTCGCTGCTATACCAATAAAGATTCTTCGTCCGGATATAGAACTTGTTCTGGTAGAATCTAAAAAGAAAAAATGCTCGTTTCTTCGGGAGGCGATAGATGTCCTTGGGCTTGAAAATACTGCCGTGCTCAACACCAGGATAGAAGAGTTGGAGCCTCCGGAGGAAAAATTCGATTACTCCATCAGTCGGGGAGTGGGCCCTCTGCGTCGTCTCGCCAAGTTGGTATATCCCTATATCGATAAAGGATCTCGACTCTATTCGTATCAGACAAAGAATTTTATGCAGGAAATCGAAGAGATTACCCAACAAAAAGAGAAAGAAGGGTACCGGGTAAGTGAAATTGCAGAATATGATCTTGGGCGACGAATTTTCGATCTGAAAATTGTAGCACTGGAGCCCATTTAATTATATTACAACTATGTGTGTATAGCGTGAGGTGTACTATACATGACCTTTTTTTATTACCGCCTTATATTCAACAAGATAACATATAATCAACACCTTTTTCATCATTGTGGATAACATGTGGATTTAAATGAATAGCGCTAAGGTAATCGCTTTGTGTAATCAAAAAGGCGGAGTTGGGAAAACAACTACGGCTGTAAACCTTGCGGCATGCCTTGCTGTTGGTGAATATCCCTGTCTTCTTATCGATATGGATCCCCAGTGTAATGCCACGACAGGTATAGGCATAGATAAAAAAAGTGTCGATGTCTCTGTGTACGATCTTCTCGTTACCGAGAGCGATGAGCAGGATTTCGAAATAGAGGATGTGGTCTACTCAAGGGAAGAAATAGAGTATCTGGATATCCTTCCCTCCAGTACCGATCTTTCTGCTGCCGAGGTTGAACTCGTGAATGCTCTGGCAAGGGAACGACGACTAGCGCATATTATAAGACAGGTTAAAGATAAATATCGCTACATTATTATAGACGCCCCTCCTTCGCTTGGCCTCCTTACCATAAATGTACTGACAGCTGCAGATTCTGTACTTATTCCGGTCCAGTGTGAATATTATGCACTGGAAGGACTGGCTGAGTTGCTTAATGTAATCCGGCTTGTACAAAAGTCGCTCAATCCCGACCTGAAGATCGAAGGTGCATTGTTGACTATGTACGATTCTCGACTCAATCTTTCACAACAGGTTAGTCAGGAAGTACAATCTTATTTCTCTGACAAAGTATTTGAAACGGTTATTTCCAGAACCGTTAAATTGTCAGAGGCCCCTTCGTTCGGTAAGCCGGTTATATTATATGATATAATGTCTAAAGGAGCCCAGAATTATTTTAATCTTGCAAAGGAAATCGTAACAAATGACAGTAAAAAAGAGTGAGCAAAAAGGTGCGCGCAGGAGAAAAGCGCTTGGGCGGGGATTGAGCAATCTGATACCTTCAGAGGAAGCGGGTGAAGGAAATTCCTCATCAGGTATCGATCGCAACGTAGATAATGGCGCTCGCTACGTTCCTCTTGATTCGGTCAATCCCAATCCTTTTCAGCCAAGAAAAGAGTTCAGCGAAACCGAAATCGCGGATCTTGCACAAAGCATTAAAAACAGTGGGTTGCTTCAGCCGATACTGGTACGCCTGAAGGATGATTCGTATGAAATAATCTCCGGCGAGCGTCGGTTTCGGGCACTTAAGTCGCTGGGGAAAAAAAAGATACCCGTTATCGTTAAGGAGAATATAAGCAACCGGCGTATGGTGGAGATGGCTCTTATCGAGAACGTACAACGGGAAGACCTTAACGAAATAGAAAAAGCGAACACCTATCGCGCACTTCTTACCGAACATGGTTTGTCGCATGAAGAAGTATCTCAACAGGTTGGAAAAAGCCGGAGTGTGATTACCAATGCCCTCCGCATCCTGAAGCTTCCAAAGGATGTTCAACAAATGGTTATTCAGAAACAGATAAGCTCAGGGCACGCACGAGCGCTTCTGGCTTTGGAAAATGCCAATTTCCAGGAGAAGATCGCGAGAAGGATTAAAGATGAAGGTCTTTCTGTGCGATTTGTAGAAAAACTGGTAAGTGGTAGCGCAAAAGCGCAATCAAGAATAAAAAAGAAAAAGCCGAAAAAAGAGAATGAGGTCGAAGCATTTCTGAAAGATCCTGATGTCGCTGGTTATATCGACAAGTTGCAAAAAAAATTTGGTACGTCAGTAACAGTAAAAACACGACAGCAGGAGCGTGGTAGTCTTGAAATATCCTTTTTTGGAAAAGAAGATCTTAATAGAATTTTAAGCCTTCTTTCATAACTATCGACAACGCGTACCGCGCAGAGCTTTATGGAAAAAGAAAATTACACAATAGTTCTTATTCCTGAACATAAGGGGACGACCAGATCGTTTAAGATCGCCGGAAAATGGTTACAACTATTCGTTTTTTGTGCGTGTATAGTGGTTGTTGGATCTATAGTTACCGGTTTCTTTTCGTACCGATATGTTCATGCTTCAAAGCAGGTTAGGAAGAAAAACACAGCGATCGATTCATTAAAAAGAGAAAACAGACAGCTCAGCCAGGCACTGTTGCATGTAAACAAGGTACGGGCAGTATTGTCATATATCGAGAATCTTGCAAAAATTGATAAAATCCGGTCAAGTGGCTCCTCGGATGAGAAAATTGTTGAAAAATTGCGCCGGATGAAAGATTCCCATTCCGTTCCAGGCAGTACAGTGCACATACGCTATGACATAAATCGCTATCTTGAAGAAACACCAAATATTATACCTGTTAATGGATGGATCACCGAGAAGTTCAGTGATTCTCTTACCCAATCCGGGAGGGCGCACAAGGCTATCGATATCGCGGTGGCAACAGGTACGCCGGTGAGTGCTGCAGCAAGCGGACGTGTAGAAAAAATTTCCCGAGATCGTTATTTGGGTCTTATGGTAGAGCTTTCTCACGGGAAAACGTTTGTGACACGGTATGCACATTGTTCCCGAATTCTGGTATCCGAAGGAGAGAAAGTTAAAAAGGGGCAGGCAATCGCGCTTTCGGGTAACACCGGACATTCGTCAGGGCCACATTTGCATTATGAAATACTTCACAACGGAGAACCTGTAGATCCAAAGAATTATATTATTTCCTATAATGGCGACATGAGCGACTGAGTATTGCGTAATGTCTGGTATGAAGTTCGGAGGACAACAATGAAGAAAAACGGCAAAGGGGCGTATACACTAATTGGCACCGGTACCAAAATAGAAGGTGATGTGACTATCCCCCATTCGGTAAGAGTGGATGGACTCGTTTCGGGAAAGATGAATATTAAAGGTGATGTGGTTGTTGGAGGTACCGGCGAAATAAAGGCGGATATACAGGCACGAAATGTGACCATCTCTGGAAGCGTGGTCGGAAATTTAACGGTTGAAGGTCGTATAGAACTTGAGGCGAATGCATCCCTTAAGGGAGATCTTCAGGCAAAGGATCTGATAATTCGCGAAGGGGCTTTTTTTCATGGTAATTGTGCAATGTGTGATACCTCTGCAAATTCATCATCTGAAAATGACGGTCACAAAGCCCTTTCAAAAAAGCATGTGCCCAAAGCTGAATTGGAATTATAGTACAGAGGTCCCTGATTCACCTGGTGAGGTCAAAATGAGCCCAAAACCGACAACAAACGCATTGCTCGCTTACTGCATAACGCATTGCTAATTTTAATGTTATAATAATCATACAGTGTTTTTAATGGCCTGTGAGTGGCACTTTTACATTTTTATGGTATTGTTAGTAGGGGCATAACAGATACTACAGTCGCTTTAAAAGGGCCGGTGCGGGTTGTTTGTCCGTGCCATCCCCTTCATAATTCTCACTTATTTAATCTCCAATTTGCCACATCTGTATTGTCGTGGTGAAATTCCGGTTGTTCTACTGAATGCACGGGATAAGCTGTGAACCGAACTGAATCCAAGCTTGTCTGCGATTTCCGATATTGTCAATTTCGTAAATGCCAGCATTTCTTTCGCCTTTTTTATTCTGGCTTCACAGTGTGTTTGTCGAGGATTAATGCCATGTACTTCTCTAAAAAGCTTTCTAAAATGCGATTCGCTTAATCGGATTTTATCCGCATGGGCAGCGATATTCAATGGCATTTCTGCCTGTTTCTGTATATCGAGAAGACTCTGTTGCATCTGAACCCATCGAAATTTTCCTATTTCATCAGTATGCATGTTCAGCCCTTTTAGTATTTCAGCTATCACTTCGAGCATTAATCCAGAAAGCATGATCATCGAATTTCCTCTGTCGCGCTCATGCTCAAGTGCTATACGTTCCAGTAGCTTGCCGACTACAACATGATTTGCCAGTTGCATTTTGCCGTGCCAATTCGCCACAACTGTTTTTTCCAGAGGTGGATGAATTAGCTCGGCATAGGCAGACAGATCGAGCACTGATGGCGGTATATGAGCATCCCAGTGGCTTCGATCAGGATCGTAGATACAATCGAAATGAGCATAAATGCAATGCATTGAGGGTTTGAAGCCTTCCATTTCGTGTGCAGTATTCGGTGGAGTCCAGACTATATCCCCTTTTGCCACATTGAAGGTATCATCCCCGACAGTAAACACACCCGTTCCTTCTGCGATATATACAATTAGAAAGTCAAGAAGTTTGCGGGAAGAAAGATGCCAGGGCTGTCGCCACTGATCGCCTGCCTGGCGAACATATGGCTTTAATGCTGCCAGCGTTGAGGAAATTGATATGGGGTGAGAGAGGGGGAGCAGTTTGAATGGTTTTTGTTTTAATCGTTTGGGGTACATTTTAGCTGCGTTTGCTAAAGATTTATAGCGATAGATTAACTATTTTGATAAATATACACAATCGTTATGGTAAAAAGGTAATATGAAAGGAAAAACATATGTCCGAACCGATTCTTAAAACACAAATAAAGCCAGATGGAGAAGGGCTGGTTAAATGCATTCAAAAAGCCGGCACTCCTGAAAGAGTTTATAATATCGAACTTTTTTTAGATTACCAGGTTCAGAACGTTCTTATTCAAAAATATGATCTTTGTAAATATCTTAATTCAAATGATCCCTATTATGAATATCGTAAAGAAATTAATCTTAATCGATTTCTGGGTTATGACTATGTTATAGCTGGGCCCGAAAATGCTAGTTTAAAAAGCGCACATGTTTTGACTAAAGATACCGCACAGCTTGAAAATGAGAAAGGTCGTAGCTTTATTGATAATCTGCATGCACCAATTAAAAGCTGGGAAGACTTTGAAAGGTTCTCATGGCCGGATTTTTCCAATGTAACCACAAAGAAACTTGAATGGCTTGAGAAAAACCTTCCTGATGACATGATTGTCATTGGCGGCCTGACTGCTCATTCGCTGGAATGGCTCAGCTGGCTTATGGGATATGAAACATTATGCCTGGCACTGTATGAACAGCCAGACCTTGTTAATGCAGTTTACAGAAAGATTTTTGAACTTAATGAGTTTATTGTCAATACAATGTTGGAATTCAATCGGGTGCGAATTGTGTGGGGTTCCGATGACCTTGGATTTAAGACCGGCCCGTTGCTTCCCCCCGATTCACTTCGCAAGTATGTTTTCCCAATACACAAGCATTGCGCAAAGCTGGCCCATGATACCGACCGGTTGTATATACTTCACTCATGCGGAAAGCTTGAGATGATCATGGATGATCTTATTAATGATGTGCAAATCGATGCGAAACATTAATATGAAGATAATATTGAAGATGTGCGCGAGGTAAAAGACAGCTATGGCAAACAGATTGCACTTCTCGGGGGGATTGATGTTGACTTTTTATGCCGAGCATCACAAGAGCAAATCCGCTCACGTGTTCAATCGACACTTGATAAATGCATGCCTGGCGGTGGATATTGCCTGGGTACTGGAAATTCAGTGGCAAATTATATCCCCGTTGAGAATTACATCACCATGCTTGACGAAGGAAGAAAGTACGGGATTTGATTCCATAAATTGATGCTTTTTCATATTAGCTTTTCAGCTTCATGAGGGCTGGCATTGCAAACAACGTATATTTTTTTCGCACATTTTTTAGAAGAAGAGATCCTCGATCTGGTATTTTTGATAAAAAACCACTTTATACACAAAAACCAGAGGAGGATCTCATGGGAATAATAATCGAAGTGAACGAGCGATTTATTAAGCAGCATCTTAATGATTGCTCGATTTCAGTAATTTGACTACGCCGTCTCACGTTATTTGACCGGTAGGATGTACTCTCCGGTTGTGAGTTACGCAAAATATAGTTTATAGTGGTCTGGGAATTTGATACAACAGAAACAAAAATCTTAGGTGGCTCCAAAAGATTTTTTACCAATATTCAAAGGAGTCAATATGTCAAAAAGGAATCGCCGGGTGCATGATGATGCATTCAAGATCAGGGTTGTGTTAGAATCACTGAAAGAGGACTGGACTATCGCAGAGCTTTCCAGCCAATACGAAGTCCATCCAAACCAGATCGGCCAATGGCGGAAGAAATTTCTTGAGAACGCACCTCGCGTATTCTCGGGCAATAAATCGGAAGAAGAGCGTGTTCGCCAACTGGAAGATGAAAAAGAGCAATTACACAAACAGATAGGCGAACAGGCCATGGACAATGCCTATTTAAAAAAAGTTTAAAGAAATTGGGGTTGATATGAAACTCCATATTATCGATAAGGACGACACAGTATCACTGAGTCGACAATTCCGGTTGCTTTCCGTCCCCCGCAACAGGCGTTATTACTGTCCGCGGATATCGGCATTGAACGTTGGTCTGATGAACCGTATCGACGAGCTTTATGCGGAGGGTCCAACGCGTGGCACTCGCCGTTTGAAGGGCTCTTTGTTGAGGCGCTTCAAGCTTAACGTCGGTCGGTACAAGATCCGCAATCTTATGCGACGGATGGGAATCAGTGCGATTTATCCGAAGAAATACCTTTCCCGCCCTGACAAACGGCATAAGATTTATCCGTATCTTTTACGCAATGTTCCGATTACTCGCGTGAATCAAGTGTGGAGCACAGACATCACCTATATCCGCCTGAAAAAAGGTTTTGTGTATCTTACTGCCATTGTTGACTGGTACAGTCGTTACGTGCTTTCCTCGCGTCTTTCTACGACGCTGGACGCGGGTTTCTGTATTGATGCGATCAAGGAAGCGATAGCCATTTATGCAACGCCGGAGATATTCAACACGGATCAGGGCAGCCAGTTCACCAGTGATGACTTTATAGAGATATTAGAGAAGAATGATATCAAAATCAGCATGGATGGAAAGGGGGCGGTGCGTTGGACAATGTGTTTGTAGAACGACTGTGGCGGACAGTCAAATATGACGATGTGTACCTGAACGAATATCGGACTTTCCAAGAATGCACGCAGTGTCTCTCCTGCTTCTTTGACCGATACAATTATACAAGAGAACATTCTGCTCTTGAGTATTTTTGTCCAGCCCGGATCTGCTTCGGGGAAAAAGAGTTCGCTGTTGCAGCTTAAAAGAAAAATGGAGTACACTTAAGAATATGTTAATGCCTGTTTAAAAAACTCGACCACTTCACGTGCAGTACGTGCCGCGCCAACACCCTTCTCAAGATGATAAAACAAAATCCCGCGTATATAACGCATGGACACTCTCCTTCGAGACATTCAACCTCCTTGATATAACGTGTAAAATAAAGAAGGTTGAAACCTACATTATGGAGAGTTAACCTGGTCAAATTAATTGAGCTCGGCTGGTCAAATTTTGTGAGATCGGCCAGCCATACCATTTGTAACTGTGCCCACCTCAGCGCTATACGATTTGCCGTAGCGTCCCCCTTTTTCGTGTCGATGCGAAAAATCGAGTATTTTCTCTATATTGACCCTAACCTGTGCGGTTGTTTTCGCGACATCTGTTTCCTTCCGCACTGCTTTTGCATTTACGAAAATGATGAACCAGCCGGCACGGGTGACCATTCTTTCCGAGAATGCAATAAGAGTGCTCCTCACAACAGCTTTCATCGAAACGATCGCTCAATTCTGGTTGCAATATAAAAAAGAGTGTGCTATTTACGAATGTGTGTATCAAACCGGATAGGTATACTGGCTCAGGTATTATTGGTGATTTCGCGTAACCTGCATATCGTGACGTTGCGGTTGAGTGTTGTGGCAGTGGTATCCACCGCTGCGTTGCATGCGCAGGGTCCGGACAGCGACACAACAATATCGCATCAGCGGCCCGTTGCAGTGGACACCGCATCTTTTGCGCGCAGCAGCGATAAGCGCGATACTACGGCAGATACTTCAAAGAGCTTACGGAACGAAGAAAGCGTATTGGGTGAAGGCGGCATATCCGATCCTGTCGATTATACGGCAGACTATATTGCCCTGGATGTCGACTCCCAGATTCTGCACCTTATCGGCAATGCATATATCACCTACCGGAGCATGACCCTTACCGCGGACACCATTACCTACCGCATCAACAGCTATCTCTTTACTGCGAGAGGCTCGCCCAGGCTCATAGAGGGAAACGATACGACCGTCGGGCGCTATCTTGCGTATAATGCAAAAACACGGCGCGGAAAGGTCCACTACGCCAGCAGTCATATGGACGGCGCCTATTTCAATGCGCAGGAGGTGGTTAAATCCAAAGACAACACGTTTTATGCCCGGCAGACCGACTATACCACCTGTGCACGGGTCGATTCGCCGCACTACTATTTCTATGCAAAAGACGTAAAGGTGTTACCGAACGACAAGGCCGTCGCACGACCAGCGGTGCTCAATGTGGGGGATGCGCCGGTGGCGGCGGTGCCCTATTTTATAATGCCCCTTGACAGAAGCCGCTCAAGCGGTCTGCTGACACCCTCGTTCGGCGGCCATCCCGGCCGGAACGCGTACCTTGACAATGTGGGCTATTACTGGGCCATAAACGACTACGTGGACGCCGAACTCAGCGCGCGTATAAAACAGTTCAGGGACTATACGCTGCAGGTTCGATCCCATTATGTAAAGCGATACCGCCTTCGCGGCACGGTTTCCGCACGCTATGCAGGAAGCGGTGACTTTCTGAACCGAACGAACAACTGGGTGCTCAACTACAACCATAATCATACACTCGTGCCGGACAAATCGCTTCGCATCTCGGGACGGGGAACCCTCATGGGCGAAAAGGACTTTTATCGGCGCTATTCCGAAAATACCAATGAAATCATGGAAAAGAAAGCGGATGCATCACTTGGCATCAACAAAAAATTCACGCGTATCAATGCGAGCGCATCCATGAATCTTGACAGGGAGCAGAACCTCAACACCGGAAAGATTACCCAGACGGTGCCGGGTCTAAACGTCAATGTACCCGGCAGGCCGCTTATCCCGCAGCAGACAACCGCACCGGATGATTCGGTGCAGCCTGCTTGGTATAACAACGTCTACTATAACTGGTCCGCCCGTGCCAAACGAAAACAGGCGCACAGACCCAACGATCCTGTCGAGCCGGAATACACACGAAGCGGTGCATCACAGAATCTGAGGATCTCATACGATCAGACGGTATTGCGCTGGTTCAAATTCTCCCCGAATGTCACACTTGACATGTACGCAATGGACGCCTACAAGGACACCGCGGCAACCGACACGATCGTCACGGTCGATACGCTGCGCGACACACTCAGCGCCGCAAAACTCTATGCGGATACAAACGTCGCGGACGTGGTATTTCTTGACACGCTTTTTGCCGACGAAATCGAGAGGGAGGACACCTTTTTCGTGCTGTTCGATACGCTCGAGTACGACACCGCTACCGCGCATCCCATACACGAAAAAATCGCCACCGACTACGCATGGAGCGCGGGAGCCAGACTCTCGACCACGCTCTATGGCATTTTTCCGATACGGTTTCTCAATTTCAGGGGTTTGCGCCATGTGATGTCACCCTCCATACGCTACAGCTTTACCCCGAAGCACAAGCAGGATAAAAAATTTTACCCCATAGGAATTTCTCCGCCTTCCGCACGCCGAAGGAGCCAGCGAATCTCGCTCAGTCTTGGAAACACCTTTGACGGAAAGATCGTCACCTCGCAGGAAGATGGAGACGCCCCGCAAAAAGAGACACAATTCAGAATCGTAACCGCCAATGCCTCAATTTCGTACGATTTCGAAGCGCCGGTGCGGAAATTCAGCATGCTCAGTCTTAGTGGGGCCACCTCCAACAGGCTTGCCAACATCAATTACTCCACCGACTTCTGGATGTACGATTTGCAGGATCGGCTGAGCGCGCCCATACTAAGCAATGCGAGCATGACCGTCAATCCGCGCCTCAGCTTTAGTGCCAGCGGCCTGCTCTGGGGTGGTGATCTGCGGGTTCTTCACGGCTGTACGCCGCACGATCCGATACGGTTTCGCAATGCCGGCGCGCAAAAATGGAGCGCGGGATTTTCTCCGGCGATCACGATCGCCATGACGCGCGATGCGCCGGGTGAACCCTTTATCCGCACCAACCGCTACCAGCTGGGATTGTCGGCGCAGCTCAATTTTACCAGGGACTGGCGGGTGCGATGGAACGGTAATTACGATTTCGAGGATAACCGGCTCAATTCAGGTGCACTCAGCTTTCATTTCGACCTCGAATGCTGGGAGATGCGCTTCAGATGGCGACCGCCTGCGGGGATAAATCCGGGCTACTACTTTATAGTACAGATAAAAGAGATACCGGAAATAAAATGGGAAAAGCGCGACTGAGCGGTACCGCATACCTGGCGTGACGACAGGTATGCTCAGACAGAGGAGATGCGGAACGAATTTACTTCCTCAGACGTGGCGGGGCGTACCGTTAGCTGCAGACGGGTATTGGGGGTATAAACCGACATTGTGACCTGTGCCTGTGCTTTGCCACGTGAAAAACGGCCCGCGATACGTGCGGCAACGTGCATCGTTTCTTCGCAGACCTCGCCTCTGAGCAATGCAAAGGCACCCGCAACATCCGCGGGTTCGATGGTATGGTCTTTGCAGGAGGCGAGCTGCTGAATACGGTGGTTTTCACTGCGGTTTCGCCCGACAATCAGTTTTGTATGCGGTCCGAGTCTGAAATGGCGGCCAACGGCAATCGATTCGAAATCATTGAGGGTAACCTGCTGCTGATGGGTGCAAAGATCATCCAGTCGTTCTTTACTCACGCGCTGCGTTAGCAGACATCCGCCTGCAGGTGTGGCATACGAGAGGCCGTGCTCATGTGCGTAGGCCATCTGTGGTTTCCTGCTTCTGCCCACGAGCCCCGGAAGTGCGTCCCGATCGACCCATCCGTTTTGTTCCGGGATGGTGGGAGGCAGCTTCTGCGCGGAGAGGGGCCGAAGGATCAGCCCGGCAAGTCCGCTGTGTTTCTCGATTCGGGCCAGTGCATCGCGACGCTGTGACATGGGTCGCTGCCCGATTACCTCTCCGGTCACCAGAAAGTCGGCGTTTTGCTGCTGCATGAGTTTCGCCGCGTTCTGCAGGCGGAATATGCGACAGTCTATGCATGGATTCGCCGCTTTGCCATACCCGCAGGAAGCATGCATTACCATTTGTGCAAACTCCTCTCCTTCCTGCACTTCAATAAGCGAAATACCCGCCTTTTGCGCGCGTGTGTGCACCACCTGCCGCCCCTGTGTGTCATGGCGGTCAAAGGGAAGAATAAAATGGACGCCGACCGCATCGATACCCTGACGGGTCATCAGATGTGCGGCGATAACACTGTCGAGTCCGCCGGAAAAGAGTACCAGGCATTTAGGTGAAGAGCTCTGCATAAAACTCGTCTACGCGGAGATTTTTCTGTGACGGGGTGCGGGTGAGTATTTCCACCTCACGTTCGGTTATCAGCAGCGTATGTTCAAACTGGGCGGAGAGGCTGTTATCTTTTGTGCGAACGGTCCATTTATCGCGTGAGTCGGTATATACTTTGTAGCCGCCAAGATTGATCATCGGCTCGATGGTAAAAGTCATACCCGGCAGCAGTACGAGCCGCTTTGAACTCGGCTCCATATGGTGATACACCGTAAAATGCTCGTGGAATTGTTTCCCGATGCCGTGACCCGTGTACTGACGTACCACCGAACACCCCGCATCGTTGACAAGCGGCTCTATAGTCCGCCCCACTATATCGAGCGGCTCGCCCGGCGTCAGCGCTTTTATGGCGGCGATGAGCGCGCGTGCGGCGGTGCGTACCACCAAACGTGCCTCGTCGCTGACCGGTTCGATCAAAAAGGTTTCCGACTGATCGCCGTGGCACTCATCCACGATAGTGGTCAGATCGATGTTGACGATGTCACCCTCTTTGAGTACTTCTTTTTCGGACGGAATACCGTGGCATACCACATCGTTGATTGACGTGCATACCGAACACGGAAATCCGTGATAGCCCAGACAGGCGGGTGTGTGCCCGTGATCGCACGTGTACTCGTAGACCAGACGGTCTATCTCCGCAGTCGATATCCCCGGCTTGACATGTGACCGGATATAATCCATCAATTCGCCGTTGAATGCACCGGCGCGACGCATCCCTTCGATTTCTTCGGCCGACTTTATCATTTTTTTCTGGCGCGCATGCAGCTTGGAATCAGCGTTCCGCTCACCCGATTGTGCATCGGAGTGCATATGACATTTTTTATACTTTTTCCCGCTGCCGCACCAGCAGGGCTCGTTACGTCCGATCATAAGCTCGGTCTCCTTATTACACGCACCTGTCAAAGCCTCTTTAATGTTGTTTTGTGTATTTCTCAGGAGGGCGGATGGTGCCGGTGCACCGATCCGGGGACAAACACGTGTGGCGGTGGTTCAGGATGTACGGTGGTGGTGATAGTCGTGCATGGTGGTACGGATTTTTGTCCACGCAGGAACGATATACTCGATCATCGACACGAGTGTCACCAGGGCGGTGAGCGCCATGATCCAGAACCCGGGGTGTGCGCCCCAGAGGGTGCGGGGAATACCATCGACCGAATAGACGTCCCCAAGCGCAAGCGCAATCACCGCAAATCCGGCGACCGCCTGAAATCCGGCCTTGAGCTTTCCCGATATACGTGCCGCCTGGACCTGACCGCTGAACGCGAGCAGTACTCTGAGAGAAGAGATAACCGAATCGCGGTATAAGAATACAATAAAAATCCACCACGGAATAATACCGCAGACAAGAAACGAGAGAAAATAGGTCTGGCGCGAAAGACTGTCCGCCATGGGATCGACGATCTTTCCAAACGAAGAGACCTGGTTGAAGCGGCGGGCGAGGCGACCATCGAAAAAATCGCTCAGCTCGATTGCCACCGCCACTCCGAGTGCCATCCACAACAGTACGGGATTTTGTCGATATCCGGCGATAAAGCAGATCGCAAACAGCGGCGCGATCACGATTCGTATTACCGTAAGAAAATTTTCAATTGTCATAGGGGAGGAAAAATACTTTTTCGCGTCAGTGGCTGTTTACCGTGGCCTGCGCACTAAACTATTTTATACATAGCCGAGTGGTTTTAACACGATACTCTTTAGTATACCTCTCACGGTTTACGCATGCGGATGGTGCACGTACTATGAAGCAACTACAACTACTCATGGATGAGCGCACACTCGATGTGACTCTCACGCGCATCGCGCACCAGATTATCGAGAACAACACCGAGATACACACACTCGGTTTTGTCGGCATGCAGACCCGTGGTGTCTATATCGCCCGGCGCATCGTCGATAAGATAAACCGCATCGAAGCCACGTCGCTGACAACGGGAGTGCTCGATGTGACCCTCTACCGGGATGATTATCACAGTGCCTTTAGACAGCCCAAAGTACAGGTAACCGATATCCCATTCGACATAAACGGCATTACCGTTATTCTCGTCGACGATGTGCTCTATACGGGCAGAACCGCCCGTGCCGCGCTCGATGCGCTCATCGATTTCGGCCGGCCGCACACCATACGGCTGGCGGTACTCATTGACCGTGGACACAGAGAACTGCCGATTCGGGCCGATTATGTCGGCAAAAAACTTACCACCGCTACAGACCAGGAAGTCTCCCTGCACGTAAAAGAGAAGGACGGGGAAGACACTCTCTGGCTCATGCAAAGGGACACTGTGCGCGAATGAGCCTCGCTATCTCGCATTTACTGGGACTGGAACACGTATCTGCCGATGATATTACCCTTATTCTCGATACAGCCGATAATTTCTGCGAGGTGTTACAGCGCGAGATAAAACAGGTGCCCACACTGCGGGGCAAGACGGTTGTCAATTTATTCTACGAAAACAGTACCCGTACCCGGATTTCGTTCGAACTGGCGGAAAAACGTCTTTCCGCGGGTCCTATAAACTTTTCGACAAGCACGAGTTCAGTATCCAAGGGCGAAACCCTTCGCGACACCATACGCAATATCGCCGCCATGCAGATCGATATGCTGGTGGTGCGACACCGCAGTCCCGGGGTTGCGCACTTTCTTACCACATGTACCGATGCGGTGGTGATCAATGCAGGCGACGGAGCGCACGAGCACCCCACCCAGGCACTGCTCGATATGTGTACCGTACGTCAGCATTTTGGAAAGCTGACCGGACTTCGCGTCGCCATTGTGGGCGATATCCTTCACAGCAGGGTCGCGCGTTCCAACGTCTGGGGAATGCGGACCATGGGTATGGACGTCACGCTGTGCGGACCGCCCACATTGCTGCCTCAGCACTACGAAAGCCTGGGCGTGCGCGTTACCACCGACATGCACGAGGCGCTCGAAAATACCGATGTAGCTATGTTTCTTCGTCTGCAGCGGGAACGTCAGCAAAGCGGCCTGTTTCCCTCTTTGCGCGAATACCGCACCTATTATGCACTCAATGAAGAGAAAGCGGCCCTGCTGCCGCCCCATGCGGTAATACTGCATCCCGGACCTATCAACCGGGGGATCGAGCTTTCCTCCGCGATAGCGGACGGCACGCGGTCGCTGGTGCTCGATCAGGTGACCAACGGCGTTGCGGTACGTATGGCGGTACTCTATCTTCTTGGAGGAGGACAACAGCAATGATACGCAGAGACGGAAATCAGATCATATACCCGATCGATTCGCACAACGGCTACACCTCGCTGTGCATACGCAATGCACGTCTTGTAAGTCCTGCGGACGATATCGACGGCGAACGCGATATCCATGTGGAAAACGGCAAAGTCGTGCGGATTACCGACTGCGGCGGAGACCGCACTACCGCCGACATCGAGATAGACGCATCGGGCTGCTGGGCGTCTCCCGGCATTACCGATATGCACGTGCACCTGCGAGAGCCGGGCAGAGAAGACAAAGAGACGATCGTCTCCGGCACCAATGCGGCCGCTGCCGGCGGGGTCACCGCGGTAGCCTGCATGCCCAACACCAGTCCCACACTTGACGAAGAATCGACCATCAGGTATGTGCGACAGCGTGCCGCCCAGTGCGTAAGCAAGATATACCCGGTGGGTG
This sequence comes from uncultured Fibrobacterota bacterium, assembly GCA_964589825.1. Lineage (GTDB taxonomy): Bacteria > Fibrobacterota > Chitinivibrionia > Chitinivibrionales > WJKA01 > CAZPUS01. The sequence goes on from CAZPUS010000028.1 coordinate 26,682, forward strand.
CAATCACCAAAAAACTCGAAGGCGACGAGCTTTCTCCTTTCGGTGAAATGGTCCAGGCGGGTGCGTGCGCACTCACCGACGATCACAATTCGGTCAAAACCGCCGTAATGATGAAAAACGCGTGTAATTATTCCAAAATATTCAATATCCCGCTCATCTGTCACTGCGAAGACATGACCCTCAGCGGCGGCGGGCACATGAACGAAAGCGAAGTCTCAACCAGGCTGGGTATTCCCGGAATTCCCTCTCTTGCCGAAGAGGTGATCGTTGCCAGGGATATCATGATCGCCGAATATACCGGTGCCCGTGTACATATTGCGCATGTCTCCACCTCCGGCTCAGTGCAGCTTATACGCGAGGCAAAGGCACGCGGCGTGCAGGTTACCGCCGAGACCTGCCCCCACTACTTTACACTCACCGATGAGGCGCTGGAGGATTTCGATACGCATAAAAAAATGAATCCCCCGCTTCGTACACCGCACGACCAGGCCGAAATAACGCGCGCGCTTTGTGACGGCACGATCGACGTGATCTCCACCGATCATGCACCGCATGTAAGCGAGGAAAAAAAAGAGGTCGAGTTTATTCAGGCGGCATTCGGGGTGATCGGTATGGAGACATCTCTGGGAATTGCCCTCACGCGCCTTGTGCATACACAAAAGCTCAGTGCTGCGGAGTGTATTCAAAAGATGTGCGTAACCCCCAACAGGATACTCAACCGTGGTGGCGGAAGACTCGCTCCGGGTGCGGATGCAGATATTACCGTGATTGACCCTGCGGTGCGGTGGCAGGTGGATACGAACGCCTTCTATTCAAAGGGACGCAACTGTCCGTTTCATGGGTGGGAGCTTACAGGGTATGCGTGTATGACCATACGCGATGGCCGCATCGTCTATACCCGGGCGGCGATGAGCGAGGCGTTCGGCGAGCAGCTCAGCCGATATGCGAATACATGATTCTCGTGGTAAAGGTATGACTCTTTCCGCTGATTTTGAGATCGATTTTTGTATCGTCCTGCTGCCACACATAGTGGCATGAGAGAAAGCCGATGCTGATGGCGAATCCGTACTTCTCTTTTTTTCCTTTGAACGTATCGTTTTTCCAGTTATAGTCACGCACCTGCGCAGGTCCGAACGTCTGCTCCATATCTTCGGCAAGTTCGAGAAAATCGTGATAAAACAGCGCCGGATCGAGATGGGTTTGCTCGATTTCGTACCATCCCTTTACAAGACTGCCGTTTGAAAACTCGTAGACGATACTGCATGTCAGTCCCGAGAGGGAATGGCGATAACGCAGACGGCTGCCTTCGTCCTGTACGAACGTTGCCTGTGTTTCGGCGGACCTGACCTGTGATTTTGTCATTCCCCAGGATGTAGTGCGAAAATCGTGTTCACCGTCGTTGCGCACCACCTTGAGGACACTTGCGGTCTCCCGTTCGCGTTGTTTCTGTGCGATATGCTGCTGAGGGATACCCTGTGCAGACGCGGGGCTGTTTTTTGGGGTCCGGGCACCCGATTGCGGGGCATCGCCGCCGTCACTGTCAGGTGTCTGGGCCCGGGATCCGGCGGCGTATTCCCAGGTACCGTCTTTATGGAGAATCACTTTTCTTCCGTCTTCGTCGGTTGCGGTTTTTTGAGCACCGTGCAGACCGCAGGTGCATGCGAGCAGCAGGGCGGCGATAAATGAGACAGAGCGCGTCATAGTTCCTCTTTTGTTGTATTATACCTGAGAGTGTAAAAATCGTATATGCGCACGCGGACGGCGTGTGTTGTTGATCGCCGAGATAACCGCGGCAGCGGCCAGGCCGGTATCGCGCAGGAACGCGATGTTCTCCCGGCCGATCCCGCCGATAGCCACCACCGGCAGGCTTGAGAGTGCGGCCAGCTCACGCAGGCCGTCCGGACCGAGGGGCGGGTGGCCGACCTTTTTGGTCGATGTGTCAAAAACCGGGCCAACCCCTATATAGTCCGCCTGTGCAGCGCATGCGCTGCGCACCTCTTTTTTATTGTGGGTGGAGACGCCCACGAATTTGTCGTTGCCGAGAATCTCGCGCGCCTCATCGACCGACGTGTCATGTTGGCCAAGGTGCACGCCGTCAGCATCGGCCTCTGCCGCACACCGGGGATCGTCGTTGAGTATGAGCAGTGTGTCGCTTTTTGCGGTGATCTCTCTGAGGCGCCTCGCGGTGGCAACGATCCGCGATGCGGGTGTGTTCTTCATACGAAGCTGCACCACCCCGACCCCCTCCTCAACCAGGATCCGGGTCATTCGCGCATATCCGATCAATGGCTCGGAGAGTATGGCGTAGAGGCCGGCACATCGGGGGAAGGTAGGCATAGCGGCACATGTCGGGATAGAAGTGCGTAAATACCGGTGATTTCATCAGTAGAAAATACATTCGTGGTAAAACGGCGTATGCGGTGGGGACTGTCCTGCCTGGTTGAGACCTTAACACGTGAACCGATACCGAACGCAGGACCACCATCCGCAGCAAAGAATAAATTTGACACCGCGGCAGGGGATATTGTATTAAATACTACCTACGGCGCTGCAAACAGTTTTTATATATACTAATTGAGGTGATAAGAAATGCAACACCGGATATATGTAAACAAGTATATTTATACCGCAATTGCCAGATATTCCGGTTTAAACCTGCTTTTCAAAAGCCGAAATATGAAAATGTCACTCATTACCAGGTTTCAGCCCATAGATTGGATTGCACTTTCTACCGCCATCGCAGCGTTTTCGGAGTGTTCGTCTCCATCCTGGCGCTCATCTGGCAGCGTCGCAAGCTTAATCGGCAACGAACGCTCCGGCATTTTTCAGAATACACAAAGCGCTATCAGGACATTATTCTGCAGTTTCCGCAAGACATTAACCGCCGGGGTTTCGTACTCACAGACCGCGAAGACTACGGGCAGCGTATTCGCCGCATGCATGCCTATTTTGACTTGTGCTTTGAGCAATGGTATTTGTACCGGAAAAGGCTGATCAACGCCAAAGTCTGGAGACCCTGGAAAGAAGGCATGACCACGGCTATGTCCCGTAAGGTTTTTCAGCAGGCATGGGAGATCGTGCGTGATCCGCCTTCGGCAATCGTTTTGTTACGTTCATAGAAGGAATCATGCATCGCAGGAACGATGAGTAACACTTTTTTTTTCAGTGACAACCGGGCTTGGTCCCCTGCAAGGTTTTACTATGCAATAAAAACGTGCCGAAGACACCCGTGTGCTGATTCGGATCCGACTCCACATCCGGATATATGAGGGAGGCGGGACACCTGTTACAGATGTGATGCCTTTATGTATTTTTCAGGTAACCGGTTACTCGATTTCCGCACCGACGCACAATAAGGAATACCGGTATTGTAGCGCAGTATACTACAGGCAGCGAGTGCGTACATATCGCAGCCGATATTTTTTACGTTCACTACAAGGAGTTGACCACCATGAAAGAACAGGTAGACAGCGTGATCCAGAAAATACGTCCGGCCCTGCAGGCTGATGGCGGCGATATAGAACTGGTCGACGTGACACCCGAAGGGGTGGTGCAGGTAAAGCTCAAAGGCGCATGCGGTGGCTGCCCCATGGCAACCATGACCCTGAAGCAGGGTGTGGAGCGGGAGCTGAAAAAAGAGATCCCAGAAGTAAAAGAAGTTGTGTCGGTATAACGAGACACTATAGCAGGGAGCAGGGGCTACCGGGTTTCATACAGTGACCATCACGGCGTATGCGGCTGCGGATACTGTCACATACGCCGTTTTAGCACAGCCTTTTTCACCAGAAAGAACAGACGGAGTCGGTCTCATGCGGATGAGTACTCTTGTAGGGCGGCGGTTCAAGGAGCAACCGTCCGAAGCATCACTTGTCAGTCACGGTTTTCTTCTCAGGGGCGGTTATATCCGCCAGGTTTCCAACGGGATATATTCTCTGCTTCCTGCGGGTGTGCGCGTTGCGCAAAAAATTGAGCGGGTCATCCGTGAAGAGATGAATGCGCTCGGGGGCCAGGAAGTGCTCATGCCTGTGGTGCTGCCCAGGGAATTGTGGGATGAATCGGGGCGCTACGAAGGGGTGGGAGACGAACTTCTGCGTTTTGTTGATCGTACGGGGCATCAGATGCTTTTGGCAATGACGCATGAAGAGGGCGTGGTGCATCTGGTACGAAACGAAGTGAGCAGCTATAAAGAGTATCCATTCATGGTATATCAGATCCAGACAAAATTCCGGGACGAGCCCCGATCCCGCGGGGGGCTGATACGGGTGCGCGAGTTCAGCATGAAAGACGCCTATTCCTTTCACTGCACTCAGCAGGATTTGGATGCGTATTACAGCGCATGTGCCGGGGCCTATAAACGAATTTTTGCGCGTGTGGGGCTGCCCCAGGTGGCCGAAGTACAGTCTGATACCGGTATGATGGGTGGTAATGTGGCGCATGAGTATATGCTGCTGTGCGACAGCGGGGAGGACACGGTGGTCTCGTGTGACAGCTGCGAGTACATCGCCAACCGTGAAGTGGCACGGGCAGTGATAGAGCCTTGTAAAGAGCAGCCCCGCGAGCTGGAAAAAGTACACACGCCGGGATGTAAAACCATCGCCGAAGTGGCCGGGTTCCTGAACGTTGCGCAATCCCGGACCGCAAAAGTGGTTTTTTACGAGCAGGATGCGGATGGTACGCCGGTATGCGCGATGATCAGAGGCGATCTCGACATCAACGAAGCAAAACTGGCAAAGCTTCTGAAAACGCAACCTCAGGATGCGTCAGAAGAAACGGTCTATAAAATCGGATCGGTGCCCGGCTATGGATCGGGAATGGATCTGAAAAACTGCCGGGTGATCGCAGACACCACGATCCGTGACTCCTCGAATCTGGTCTGCGGTGCCAATGAAGAGGAGTATCACTACTATAATTTCAACATGGACCGGGACACCCCTGATGCCGAAGTGGCGGATATCGCCCAGGCACGCGAAGGTGACGGATGTCCCGGCTGTACAGACGGGCATCTGGTTTTCTCCCACGGCATCGAGGTGGGGAATATATTCCAGCTGGGAACCAAATACACCGAAGCCATGGGAATGACCTATCTCGACGAGCAGGGCAAATCCGCAACCCCGATTATGGGATGCTACGGAATCGGGATCGGTCGTCTCATCAGCTCGGTAATCGAGGCGCATCATGATACGTTCGGTCCTTTGTGGCCCGTATCAATTGCACCATGGCAGGTGCATATCAATGCGCTCCAGCATGAAAAACCGCAGTGCCGCACCTGGGCGGATGAGATCTATAACGAACTGCTCGAACAAGGAATCGAGGTTGTCTACGATGACAGAAACGAGCGCCCCGGTGCGCAATTTGCAGATGCAGATCTTATAGGCGCACCGCTTCGAATTATCGTGAGCCCGAAAAATTGCGCCCAGAACGTGGTCGAACTCAAACGCCGCGGGGAGAAGGAATCGCTTACCGTGTCGCGGGAGTCGGTCGTGGAAGAGGTCTGCACCCGCCTCGATACGTTATATAAGCACAACGACGCATGATTGCCGGGGATATAACAACGAAACGCTGAATCACTCGTAAATACAATCGCTCAGTCTCAGGACAAAAAACCGGCTATGATTATGAATAGAAAGAGGGCGAGCAGCAATACTCCCACAATGATTTTAAACGGATAGCGCCCAAAAAAGTATCGTATTCCGCCGAATTCGTTCTCCACCGCCTGCTCGTAG
>CAZPUS010000029.1:0-9170 GCA_964589825.1 uncultured Fibrobacterota bacterium
ACCCCCAGCAGGATTCGAACCTGCGACACCAGGTTTAGGAAACCTGTGCTCTATCCTCCTGAGCTATGGGGGCGTATGTATCCCGAACAATACCCGAGACATTCTAATGCGTGATAGAAAAATAATTTTCCGAGTCCTGCGGCTGCACATTTTTCGTGTCTACCGAGTCGACATGTGAAAGGGGCGGCCCTTTTTGAATACGCGACACAAAACACTCGATCGCCGCATCCTCCCCCTGGGCTTCGGCTTCAACGCCACCGTCGGTACGGTTTCTTACCCAGCCGGTCACCCCGCATTCCTGCGCGGCGTCCCTGGCAAAAAAGCGGAATCCAACCCCCTGAACCCGTCCCTGTATCAGTGCGTAAATTCGTTTCATATGAACCTCCCATGTATGGACGTATGGACTGAGCAGGCTGTCAGCGCCTGGAAAACAAATTGACGATAAGCGTAAGAGCGATACTGAGTACAATACAGGTCGCCACAGGAATATAAATACGCATACGTTCGTTTCCAAGACGTATATCTCCGGGAAGCCGTCCCAGCGGTATACGATCTCCGAGAGAAAATAACAATCCCAGAACCACGAGTACCACCCCGGTCAACATCAGAAATCGGCCAACTTCAACCCAGTTCATATGCGCTGCTCCCGGCGGTGTAATTCTTCATTCAAAAAGATCTTTCTGTTGCTGCGGACCGCTGCCGCCTTTTTTCCGACTACTATTTTTTACCGGATAATCGAGATAAGCGTATGCTTTTTCGGTCACTTCCCGTCCCCGCGGTGTACGTTTTAAAAACCCCGATTGAATCAGAAACGGCTCATAAACCTCCTCAATGGTATCCGGTTCTTCGCCGACCACCACCGCAATGGTGTTGATGCCCACCGGACCTCCACCGTAATTTTCGATGATCGCACACAGAATTCTGCGATCCATTTCGTCGAGTCCCTCTGCATCGACACCGAGCATAGCGAGTGTCTTCTGCACCACCGTCGCACTAATACGTCCGTCCGCTTTAATATCCGCCACATCACGGCATCGTCGCAGCAACCGGTTAACGATACGCGGCGTACCACGTGAGCGCTTCCCGAGCTCATAGGCTGCCTCCTCTTCGCATTCGACCTCCAGAAGCCGTGCAGACCGCGCAGCAATCACCTGCAGCGCATCGGGCATATAGTAGCTCAGTCTGCCGACATAGCCAAACCGCGCACGCATTGGAGAGGTAAGCATTCCCGTTCGCGTGGTCGCACCAACAAGCGTAAAATGTTTCAACGGCAGGCGTACCGAACGCGCCGACGGTCCGTCGCCGATGGTGATATCAAAAATAAAATCTTCCATCGCCGGATAGAGCGCCTCTTCAACTACCCGGTTGAGCCGATGAATTTCATCGATAAATATCAGCTCCTTTTCAGCCACATTGGTCAGATTTCCCGCCAGATCGCCCTTTTTCTCGAGCACGGGACCGGACGTCGTGTGGATTTCGACTCCGAGTTCATGCGCCAGTATCCTGGCGAGGGTGGTTTTGCCCAGCCCCGGTGGTCCGCAAAAGAGTATATGATCGAGCGCCTCCCCGCGTTTCTTCGCCGCTTCGACGAAGACCTGCAGATTCTCCTTCAGCGACTCCTGGCCCACAAAATCGGTGAACGACTGTGGGCGCAGGGAGCGGTCGAATGTCTCCTCCGCCTCATTTACAGGTGCGGACGACACCAGCCGCTGTTGCTCGTTGTGTTCGGATTGATACTCCATCATCTTCGATTCCCCGCATTAACTGACATGCTGCAGCCCCTGTCTGACCCACTCCTCTACACCGGCTTGAGAGTCTATCGAGCCGGCAACAGTATAAATAGCCTGCTGCACCTGCTTTTCCGAATAACCGAGTGCCGAAAGCGCAGCAGCTGCCTCATGCATAATTTCCTTCTGCCCCGCTCCCGGGGCACGGGAGGATGCCGATGCTGCAGTCGGTAAGGCAAGCCTGGCCTCGTCGAGTTTCCCCTTGAGCTCCATCACCATACGCTGCGCCGTCTTCTGCCCGATACCGCTTACCGATGCAAACCACGCAGGATTCTGGGCACGAACCGCTTCGACGATCTGTTCGACGGAAAGCTCCGAGAGGACACTGAGGCCTACCCGCGGACCGATCTTGTTTACCCCGATCAGGTTGATAAAAATCGTACGTTCCGCCTCGCTCGCGAATCCGTATAACCGATGCATATCTTCCCGCACATGAAAATAAATCAGCACCCGCACCTGTTGATTCAAGGAAGGCAGCTGCGAATAGGTCGATACAGGAATAAAAACCTCATATCCAATCCCGGCAGCTTCTACGGTAATCGCATTTTGATCTTTTTTTGTCAGTTCACCTTTTATGTAATCTATCAATCTCACAACTCCGTGTCGGGGGACAAGGTACAAAACCGGCCTTAAAATTCCCGGGTATGTCAATCACCTGCGTTTTTTGGATGTGCGCCCCGTGGCGGCAATCGAGGCCAACTCCGAATTCGTATTGTAAAAGCCGCACATGGCAACCGCAAGCGCATCATAGGCATCTGCCCAGGCATGCGTGCGGGGCGGGGCAAGCAGCATTTCGATCATGTACTGGACCTGTTGTTTTTCCGCGCTCCCGTTTCCGGTGATCGATTTTTTTATGCTTCGCGGAGTATACTCTTCGACGCACAATCTTCTGGTCCCTGCGGCAAGCAGGCATACGCCTCGCACATGCCCCAGAATGAGCGCGGTACGTGCATTTTTATAATAGAAGGCTTTTTCTACACACACTTTGTCAACCGGATATTGAACAAGCGCATGCTGCAGTCCTTCATGGACCGTAACCAGCTTGGCATCGAGCCTATCAGCCTTTCCGGTGCGTATAACTCCTGAATCGAGCCATGCGGCCCGATTGCCGTGTACTTCGATTATTCCGTATCCCGTAACCGCAGAGCCCGGATCGATTCCAAAAATAATCATATACATCTACCAGTTCGGTGTAACGCACCGGCAATAACGTGCGCAAATGGCCGCCATTCTATTCCTGGGCATTGAATTTTTCCATTTCGCTCTCCGATATATCGAAATTGCTGTAGACATTCTGTACATCGTCGACATCGTCGATTTTGTTTATCAGTTTGAGCAGCTTCTGAGCCTTCTCTCCTTCCACCGGCACGGTATTCTGCGGAACTTTGGTAATTTCGGCCGATGAAACGGGAATACCGGCACTGGTGAGGGCATCGCGCACGGTATCGAGCTGCGCAAGTGGTGTGGTGACCTCGTAGAGATCATCCTGTGTATGCACATCGTCCGCACCGCCTTCGAGTGCCGCTTCCATCAGCGTCTCTTCATCACATTTATCACGCTCCACGATGATACGACCCACGGTATCGAACATCCATGCGACCGAATTCGCTTCCCCCAGCTTTCCCCCACCTTTGTTCATCACTCCGCGTACATCCGATATGGTTCTGTTGCGGTTATCTGTTATCGCTTCGATAAGCAGTGCAACACCGCCGGGCCCATAACCGTCGATATACATCTCTTCCCAGCTTTCGCCCCCGTTTTTACCCGTACCCCGGGCAATGGCATTATCGATGTTTTTGTTGGGCATATTCTGCGCACGCGCGTTCGCCACCGCGGTACGAAGCCGGGGATTGCTCTCCACATCACCCCCGCCGTCACGGGCAGCGATCGTGATTTCCCTAATGAGTCTGCTGAACACTTTGCCGCGCGCTTTGTCGTTTGCGGCTTTCTGGCGTTTTATGGTTGACCATTTTGAATGACCGGACATGCCTACTCCTCTTTATGTGAAATATAGTTCTCTTTTGCAAAATGTGACGCAGTTTTATGCGCACAACCACCGCAGCTGCAGAAGACTGCTCGTAAAAAGATCGTACTCTCCGGGTACCGACTATCTACGTATCGTCTGATGCACACAACTGCTGCAATGTAAGACTATATACATTCGGCAGCGCTTTTCCAAGAAAATCGGCCGCGGTCTCTTCGTAATTAGGCGTTTTGTCAGTGACGTAAAACGTACTGTTACGGTAGCCGTCTTCTTCCGCATCACTTGTTTCCTGGAGTGATGTAAGAATATCCTGCATCTCTTTGGCGGTCCAGAGTGCGCTGTCGATAAGCTCGATACCGCTTCCCACCGTTCCCTGAATTATCTCCTTGAGTAACGGATAGTGGGTACATCCCAGTATCAAACAGTCGATACCTGTATCTATAAGTTCGTACAGATAGTGCTCGACGGTAAGCTGGGCAATCTCGTTGTCGATAAATCCCTCTTCTACAAGTGGTGCAAAAAGCGGACACGGTTTTGGATACACTTTTACCGAGCGGTCAATATGCGCAATTGCCCGCGCATATGCGCCCGAATTGATCGTAGCCCTGGTCCCGATCACCCCGACTTTCCTGTTTGCCGTACGCACCACAGCCGATTTCGCTCCCGGAAGCACCACTCCAATGACCGGTACATCGGTTATCTCTTTTCTCAATGTTTCGAGTGCCACCGAAGACGCGGTGTTACATGCCACCACCAGCATCTTAATTCCTTTCCCCCGCAGAAAACCGGCGTTCTGGCGTGCAAACGATATAATGCTTTTGTCAGATCGCCCGCCATATGGGAAACGACACGTGTCCCCCAGATAAACCACTCTCTCGCTGGGCATGAGCCGGTATAATTCCTTTACAACGGTCAACCCGCCGAGTCCGGAATCGAAAATACCAATGGGTGCCGGATTACTCATGGTTTAATTCCTTTATTGCTCATATTTTTGTTTAAAACTGCACACCGCGTCAAATATCGACCGGGCTATCTCTTTCTGAAAAGCTTCATCGGCCAGCAGTTTCTCTTCATCGGGATTCGATATGAACGCGGTTTCGACAAGCACGGCCGGCATCAGGGCGCCGTTGAGCACCCAGAAGTTCGCCTGTCCCACACCCCGGTGCAGTTTCCTTACTTTTTTCAATTTTTGATGGAACGAACCTTCCAGACAAATCGCCATGCGCTGACTCTCTTCGAGATATTCATTACTGGTCAAATCGAGAAGGATATTCTGGAGATAATCACCCCGGTCGGTCTTTTTTTCAAACTCGACCACGGCATTTTCCCGCATTGCGACACGCTTATCGGTCTCGTTTTTCGCTTCTGACAAAAAATACATTTTATACCCGCGCACGTTCCTGCGTTTTTTTTCGCTGCCACCAATCGCATTCGCATGAATACTGAGAAAAAGATCCGCCTTCTTCCTGTTCGCAAAATCAGTGCGCTTTCGAAGCGGAATGAACGTGTCGTCGTCCCGAGTCATATACACCTTCATGTCGGTTTTCTCCTGTATGAGATCCCTTAAATGAAGGGCAATGCCGAGTACCACATCCTTCTCCATCAGACCACCGCCCCCCAGTGCACCGGGGTCTCTGCCCCCGTGTCCGGGATCGATGACAACACTCTGAACGCTGGGTATTGCAATGGTAACCGTATCGTGGCCGGCACGCGCTTCGATACCGCCAGGAGTTGACGTCTCTGCACGTGTCGTAAAAAGAATATTCCCTTTTTCCGCATTGTATTCCGCACGGTAGCCGGGAAATACATTCGACACAAACGACGTGATATCCGACACCGGGTAATAGATCGAACCGTTATGCATAATCGGCGCATACAGCAGCTGCACTGTTCGCCCCCCCCCGCTGCAGAAATGCACTCCGGCTGCAAAGCGATATTCTTCTCCTGCGGATGATTCGCACAACAACATGTGCCGGGTAGCGTCAAAAGAAGCGCTACAGCCCAAAAATCCGACCAGCTCCTCCAGCGGCAGATAGCGTCCGTGTTCGGTATTATGAAGTTCGATCGATGTGTCGGGTTGACGTGCATCGTGATAAGCCAGGGTTATCGAGTTACCATAGCCCGTATCGAACAGTACGAGGAGACACATCGTGATGACTGCTGCCGCAAATCGGTTTTTCATATCATTGTTACAGACTCCGGAAGACCAAAAGCGTCGACTCATAGAAGTACCTCCTAACGGTTTTTCATCACTCGTTCCATCCGTTTTTTCGTCTCTTTCTCCGCAATGGCCTGACGTTTGTCATACTTGCGTTTACCTCGACATACTCCGATCTCTACCTTAAGCCATTGTCCTGAAAAATACAACGAAAGCGGTATCAGTGTGAGACGCTTCTGCTGCACTTCTTTACACAGCCGGGCAATCTCTTTTTTATGCAGCAGCAGTTTTCTGTTCCTATATGGATCGGGTGCAAACCAGGCATTGCCCTGCCAGGGGCTTATGTGCATTTTTTGTAGTATGATCTCACCATTTTTGCACATACCATACGCGTCCGCCAGGTTCACTTTGCCGGCACGAACCGATTTCACTTCGCTTCCCCGCAGCTCGATACCGGTCTCGATCTTCTGCAGGACTTCAAAATTATGATACGCTTTTCTGTTTCTTACCACGACACGCATACACCTCTCCTGAATTCCCCGACGGGATTTGTGTAAGGCGCTGGTTCCGTTCCGATCCACACAGAAGGCTCTTGTGATGTATATTTAAACCGAATCGGGCGTTTTTGCGCGCGATAACCATCGCCATCCGTACCTGCCGTGCCTTCCGAAAAGACACAAGCCGACATACCGCAGGACCGACATATCGTTTTCAGGCACGCATCCGCGGCACAACGCCTTACATAGCTCATCAAAATATTTTTCTGTTTAGGTTTAATGTAACAGCGGACCCAAAAAAGGAGGATACCTGACAACATGTGCACGCTTATCGCCGCATTGATCCTGCTTATACTTCTTTCGGGCTGTTTCTCCGGAACGGAAACCGCTTTTACCTCTCTGAGTATAATCAAAGTTCGTTCTTTACTCAAAAATAATATTCCTGGAGCCCGGCTGCTTATTTTCCTGAAACAGCATACGCACCGGGTGCTTATTACCATCCTTATCGGCAACAATATCGTCAATATCGCGGCCTCGGTACTCGCGACCATCCTGTTTACCGACTTGTTCGGATCGGCGGGTCCCGGTATTTCCATGGGGGTCATGACGCTTCTGGTACTCGTCTTCGGTGAAATCACGCCAAAGACATTCGCCACGCAGAATGCCGAGCGCCTTTCGCTTATTGCAGCACGTCCGCTGCATATTCTGATGATTGCGCTCAAACCACTGGTGATTCTGATGGAGGCTTTGTCGACACTACTGAGCCGGTTTTTCTCCTCCTCCCCATCCGGCTCACTCACCACCGAAGAGGTCCGTTCCACATTGACCATTGGCACCGAGCAGGGGGTGCTGCCCCGTGATATCGCCAATATGATGTCACATATCCTCGATTTTGGCACCCGCAAGGTAACAAAAATAATGACACCCCGTGGTGCGCTACATTTTTTTGATGAACACACACCGGTTTTTCAGATCCTGCGAGAACAACCATCATTAAAACACTCAAGATATCCGGTCTTCAGGGATGACAAGGATATCGTTACCGGCATCATTTCTTCAGAAACACTGAATACACTTCCCCCATCCCAGCGCCGGCTTCCTGCAAAAGAGATCGCCTCTCGTGTATATTTCTTCCCGAAAACGAAAAACATCAGTGATGCGATTCTTTTTTTCAAGCGTAAGGAAACCGATACCATACTTATCATAGACGAATACGGTTCGGTGATCGGCATGCTCACCACCGACGATATTATTGACGACATCGCACATACCCACGTAGAGAAACCGAGTCTGCTTCCCGAAGGAGTTACGTTGGAGGCGGACGGCAGCTTTCTTATACATGCAGATACAAAGATAGATCAGCTGCGCAAGGTTATCATACTCGATGACTCATCGGCACCGTACGACACGGTTGCCGGACTTGTACAGCATCACCTTGGTGCCATCCCCCGCAGGGGAGAAAAACTTTCATTTGCACACGGACAGCTTGTAATCGAAAAGGTAAGCGCTTCACATATAGAGACAGTTCGCTTTATCCCGGCAAAAAAGAAACATGCTCATTCTACCTGAATTGAGCTATTGTTTTAGTGAACGCTGCGGTAAACCGTATGTTCAATGCGTTCTCGAATAGTATGTATCAATCTTGTTGGTTGGCTTATGATTTCCGGGCACGCAGGAGCAGTACGGATGCCAGTCACCCATGCATTTTACGGGCTGCATCCACGGTATTGGTAAGAAGCATTGCGATCGTCATGGGGCCCACCCCGCCGGGTACGGGAGTTATTGCACTGCACTTTGGCGCCACCTCTTCATATTGTACGTCTCCGACCAGACGATACCCTTTTTCACGTGAAGGGTCATCGACCCTGTTGACCCCTACATCGATCACCACTGCCCCCTCTTTAACCATGTCTGCACTCACCAGTCCCGGCGAGCCGACACTCGCGATAAGAATATCCGCCTGTCTCGTGTACCCCGAAAGATCCTGCGTACGTGAATGACACATGGTTACCGTGGCGTTTCCCGGACTCGCCTTTTGTACCAGCATGTTCATGAGCGGCTTACCAACGATATTGCTTCGGCCCACGATTACTGCATGCGCCCCCTGAGTGGTCACCTGCGCATGTTCAAGTAGTTTTATAATACCAAACGGCGTACAGGGCCTGGGCCCCTCTTCTCCGCGCATGAGTTTTCCCAGATTCTGGGGAAGAAATCCGTCCACATCCTTTTGGGGATCTATCGAATACAGCACCGTCTGTTCATCTATATGGGCGGGAAGCGGCAGCTGTACGAGAATTCCGTGCACCTGTGTATCTGCGTTAAGAGAATGAACCAACTCGATCACTTCCTCCTGCGAAGACTCGGCCGAAAGGGTATGCTGCCATGACCGGATTCCCGCCTTCTCGCATGCCTTTGCCTTCATGCGCACGTATACCTGGGAGGCAGGATCTTCCCCCACAAGCACAACTGCAAGTCCCGGAACGATCTCCGGCGCCATCCGGCTGACCTGCTGTGCGAGTTCTTCTTTTATCGAATTGGACAGGGCTTTTCCGTCTATAATATGAGGCGACATACCTCTCCTTTCTCTGCAGTAGTAGGAATCAATGATAATGCATAAAAAATACAACAGGGGAACAATTCACACCTCAATGCCGACACCATACCTCATAATCCGATTCATCCCATTTACTGATATCGCCGTAAAAAAAGTATTTTACCTGTTGATATCATAGAAAACAGTATGG
>CAZPUS010000029.1:9270-32081 GCA_964589825.1 uncultured Fibrobacterota bacterium
ATCGGTCATTGCCGCAGCGATAATTCACGGATCGCTCAATGCCACCACCGGTTTGTCATTCATGGTGGTCAGTGGCGGTAACGATCTTACCACCGGGCTTACCGGTATACCGGGGCTTATGGTACTACTTGTTGTCAATATCATACTGCTTTTCCATACGCCCACAGAAGATGAATACGCACGGGCGCTCGATAAAAGCCATGGGCGGTAAAATTTCATACACCCCCCTGTAGAGCTTCCGCGTATCAGGTAACTGCATACTTTTATTTACCAGACATGTTGCCGCCCGGACAGGGATAGTTGTATCGCAAACGTACCATTTAGTATACTCCATTATAGCGGATACGGATACCCCCATCAATCGATAATTAACATATAGTTTATATTACCATATTTACCAAGGAGGCCCTTTTTGTTTTCCTCACGCACAACACATATCCGCGTGCGTACAACCGCTGTACTGCTCGCAACACTGCTCAGTGGCGCATTTCTCCTCTCCTGCGATCTTATCGAAACCGCGACCGGCGGAGGATCAAGCATTGCCAAAGACGACTATGAACCCAACGATCAGCGAAACACCGCTGCGGCGATTTCCCTGAATTCGGATATCAACGGTACAATTCATGTACCCGCTGATGTAGACTACTTCACTTTTACCACACAAAACAGCGATAACTGGGACTGGATTAAAAGTACTATCACCAATGTCTCCGGTATGAGCGCACAACTTACCCTCTATAACAGCAACGGTGAAGAGGTCGCCCGCGCAAACAGTGCAAATGAGGGATCGGATGTCTCCCAACTGCTGGCGACCACCGGCGGAACCTATTATGCAAAAATAAACAGCTACTTTTCAAACGACAGCGGCTCATACACCTTTTCAGTCAGCAATCTCGACACCAATGACATATATGAGCCCAACGAAACCAGAACTGCGGCATATACGCTCGGCTCACTCCCTGTCTCCTCAATTAACGGGCGGCTCCTTTCCGGCAGTGAACAGGACTGGTATAAATTCACTACCGAAAATGACGGGGTCTGGGACTGGGTTAAATTCGATATCACCAACGTATCAAATTCGCTTACCGCACAGCTGAGTGTGTTCAACAGTCAGGGCACGGAAGTTTTCAGCTCAAACGCAGCAACCAACGGGGCGGACCTCTCCCACTCCATGGCTACCACGGGCGGCACGTTCTACGCAAAAATAAACAGCTATTTTGCCAATGACACCGGCTCATACTCACTTTCGATCCATAATCTCGACACCAATGACACCTACGAGCCGAATGAGAGCAGAGACAGCGCCCGGAATCTCGGAACACTTCCCGTCTCTTCCGTCAACGGCCGGATCCTCTCAGGCAGCGAGCAGGACTGGTATGAATTCACTACAGAAAATAAGGGTATATGGGACTGGGTCGAATTCGATATCACCAGGGTATCATCTGGATTAAGCGCTGAACTTGCAGTCTACGACAGTACGAAATCGGAAATTTTCAAAACGAACAGTGCAAATGAAGGAGCGTCGTTTTCGCATCGAATGACATCCCCGGGAGGCACCTATTATGTAAAGATAAACAGTTACTTTTCTGAAGACCATGGCAGCTATACCCTCGGCATCCGCAACCTCGACACTAACGATGTATACGAATACAACGATATCCAGGACAGCGCGCATACCATTACCTCGGTCCCTTCGAACACAATGGCGTGTGCAATAGTCGGTGGCAACGATGAAGACTGGTTTTCCTGCCCCATAAATGCAGGAGAAACACTGCAGTTTTCGGTGAGCAACTCGAGCCAGGATCTTGCGGTCCAGATAGAATTTTTTGATGCACAGGGAGAAAGCCTCGGCTCCAGCAACGGAGATAAAGGGGCCGATCTCGCTCCCACGTTCACCAATTCAGGCTCCGACAACGGGACTGTCTACTTTAAAATAGCTTCATACTACAGCAACGGCTACGGTGATTACGAATTGAGTGTAACCGCTCAATAAACGCTACCAATCACGGACAGACGGATTCGGTGTTCCCGGATCCGTCTGTCGTCTTTTTTACCCGGCCACTCTTGGCGACATTGAACCTGAGCCAGCGTATCTGACGCTGTGGCGCTAAAGCCCACAACGTCAGTCCCTAAGCCTCAGTCACAGGGCGTGACCCCTTTTTTTAGTATAATATTGCCGTACTTTGCGGTCTCGCCGGTCATCACCACTGCAAACGCGGATTTCGTTCTTTCGTAAAAGGCGAAGCGGTCAATCCTGGTGGTTGGAGCCGTATCCGGATATATTCCGTCTATCACTTTTCGATACGAAGCCTCTACCTCGGGATCGAGCGAATCACCCTGAACCGCCTCCATCATCACGACGGGATCGTCCACGAAATCGTCTATCGCGATAAGCGGAACTATTCCACCAAGCAGATCCGCAATTTTTATTCCGTCGGCTCTGATTACGTTGCGGTTGAATGTCTCTGCCGGAAAATGTGCATCCGCCAGTACGATCTCATCCCCGTGCCCCATTCTGCAAAGGGTAGCAAGTAGCTGAGGCCCGACAACGGGCGAAATTCCAACAAGCATATCTATAACTCCTTGTTATACGGCATTACCGTGACTACGGCTCATACATTGTTAACCCGGTCACCACGGCACCGCCACAGGTTGTATGTGTTGCATGAATACACATCGATTTACAACTACAAAAATAATTACATCGTCACTTTTCAGGTCAATACCCACACGCACCTCTTCTTTATCTATTAAAGCAATTACACTGTATGCCGAAAACTCCGGGATGTTCTTGCAGAATCGGAACAATTATAAAAACACCACGAGTCAACACGTAAGACGGCGCCCCCTGATCTGCAGATCCCCCTGCTCCCGGCCGATCACGAAGCGTATGTCACACGCGGCGACGGACGATACGCGCTCCTTGATTTTTTCCCGCTGCGCTTCTTTCCTAGTAATTATGCGGCCTATTTCAGAACGCTCGAAAATATCATTTTACAGCCCTTCACTGTCGCAGATTTTCCCGGCTGCAGTTTCTAAGGCTGTTGTTTCCTCTACTGCATCGGCTGCATCACGATGTTCGATATGATGCAGATAGGAGAGATACTCGTCGAAGGTCTTTGCATAACGTCCAACCAGAAAACGCGCTCCCCCCTTGAGAAACACGGTATCAAACGTGCCATAGCTTAACGCATCCCGGAAATTCCAGGTCAGAGCATCGAGTGTAATATTGACTACAAGCCGCAGCAGATCGACCAATACCCGTGGAAACGAATAAAAATAGACATACGCTTTCAGCGTCTCCTGCTGCAAACGCGAGGGCGACATGCCCGCCGGCCGGAACACCGTATACATACCGTTAAAATAATCCCAGTTCGTATGTATGAGCCGATCCTCTGCCGTAATTTTTTCATAATACTGGGTCCCCGGAAACGGGGTCAATATCATGAACTGCACCGTATCGATATGGTTTTGGACTGCGAACTTTGCCGTCGCGTGGAGGCGCTGCGGGGTATCATTATCATCCCCGAAAATAAACATGCCATGGATGCTTATGCCATGCTCGTGTATCACGCGGATCGCATTTTGGATATCCGACAACGTCTGCGACTTGTGCATGGCATCGAGCGTATCCTGATGTATCGACTCGAACCCGATAAAAAAATATCTGCATCCCGCCCGCTCCATCTGCCTCAAAAGCCCCGGATCATTTGCAATGTCCGAACGCACCTGTGTCACCCAGTCTATGTCGATCCCCCGCTCGTTTAAATGCATGCATAATTGTTCGATACGTTTTCTGTTCGCAGTAAAATTATCGTCATAGAAAAATACGGTACGTGTAGTAAAAAACGAAAGCGCGTGCTCTATTTCATCCACAACCCGTTGTGCCGACTGCATGCGGAATTTTCTCCCAAACACTTTTGTCACGGTACAAAAATTGCAATCGAACGGACAGCCTCTGGATGTCATGACCGGAATGATATCCATTGTCTCCCGTCCCTGTAAAAGGGCATAATTGACAAGAGGTAATTCGTCCATGTTTTTTACCGCCGGGCCGTGCACATTCTTTTCTGCATATTTTCTCTCCACCAGATCTTCAATAACACTTTCTCCTTCACCCGACACAATATAATCGGCCAGTCCCTGAAACGACTCCGCGCTCAGTGATGCATGAATCCCGCCGATGATCAGCAAAGCATCCGGATATATGCGCTGTATCTTTCTTGCGAGCAATCGTGCACGATTGGCACTTACCGTAAGTGCGCTTATGCAGAACACGTCTGCCTCTATATCATACGGATCTATCCTGTGAGGAAGGATGTTTTCATTATAAACACGAACATCATAGCCTTTGTCATGAAGGATAGTGGCCATATACAGCGTCCCCATAAGGGGGAGGCGCATGTAATTTTCGAACACATTGGATGCGCTCCCCGCCGGCTCGATAAACACTACTGATTTTTTCTTGCTATTATTCATTAGTTCCTCATCGTATCAAAAATTAAAAAACTTATCCCGGCAAATACGAAAACGGACCACCATAACCGGGTGGTGATGCCGAAAACGAAGAAAAAAACCAATGCGAGCGAGATAAACAACAAACCGCTGAGCAAAAGCAGTACCGGTCGTTGACGACTGAAAAAAAACATAAGGATAAACGAGACACCAAAAAGTGCGATAAAAACGGGCCACAGCAGCGAAAGTTCACTCCAGGCGGTCAGATTACAATAAAACGCCAGTGCACTGAAGCCGATAAGGTAGCTTCCGATACCAATAAACGCGGCCTCCTGTCGGGAGCGATGCACGTAAATGCCAATAAATCCGATGCCCAGTATCACCGTGAGTACCGGCCATAATTTATAGATAAATGAAATGTCGGCCATAATATCCAGGGCCATAAGTATCCCGATACCGATACTCAGAATACCGAGTCTTCCGTAACTGCTCAACCGTTTGCCGATATACTGCATGGTACAATCACTCCTGTTTACATATTATTGGACTGTGTGCTACCTGTAACAAATGAACACACATGGTAGTGTTCTTTTTTTACTGCGGCTTTCTTTTAGTGCGTATTCAACCTAACGTGAGCGGTTGTTTTAATGAAAGCTGCGGTGAGCCGTGATGCTATTGTGTTCTGGAAAATGATGGGTCAACCTTGTTGGTTGTCTTATGGTTTTCGAGAACATAAAAATAGTGCGAATTGCAGTGGATTTCGCAAACAAAATCGCTCACTTTAAGCTCAAATTACCATCCGGAACGTATGGCGCAGCTGTGTACATTTTCAAATTGAGGCTCTCTGCATATGATGTTTCTTTAAATACGGTTAACCTGGGAAACAGATCGTTTAGAAAAATGCTGCTGCAGCAAAAGTATTTTTTCAAAAAAACAATACACGTGCACTACAAACCACTCACAGGAGATCATCTATGAATGCAATCGGAATAAGCGCCAGTCCACGCACGCAGTCGAACACAACCACGCTGATTAACCGGTGTCTTTCCAGACTCCAGCAGGAAAATATCGAGACCAAACTGATCACGCTCTCCGGGAAAAAAATAGCACCATGCAGCGCATGTATGTGGTGCCGCAGTGAGGATGGCGACGGTGGCTGCGTAATAAAGGATGATGACTTTCATCCGATTTTCGAGCGTATGAAATCGGCCGATATCATCGTGACCGGCTCTCCGGTCTATTTTGGATCTGCGACACCGCAGCTTATGTCCTTACTCGATCGTGCAGGATATATCAGCCGGGCGCAAGGGCAGCTCTTTTCCCGTAAAATCGGTGGCCCCATCGCGGTCGCGCGACGAGCAGGACAGAATTTTACGTATGCACAACAGCTGTACTGGTTTACCATCAACGACATGATCGTTGCCGGCTCGACCTACTGGAATATCGCATTCGGTAAAGGTGGCGCGGATGTAGACAATGATGAAGAAGGCATGAAAACGATCGACAGGTTTGCGGAAAACATCGCCTGGCTTGCATATAAATGCCATGGGTAATTACAACTGCCGGTAATTACCGAAAAAATCACCGATCTTGTGCATTGCATCTTTGAGTTCTTCAACCGGCGGCAGATAGACAACCCGGAAATGATCGGGGTCTGGCCAGTCGAAACCGGTACCCTGTACCAGTAATATATGCTTTTTCAGCAACAGATCGAGTATCACCTGTGCATCGTCCTTAATAGTGAATTTTTTAGTATCCATCTTAGGGAATAAATACAATGCGCCTTTTGGTTTGACGCAACTTATTCCGGGGATATCGGTAAGAAGATCGTACGCGATATCCCGCTGCGCCCGCAGCCTCCCCCCCGGCAATACAAGATCCCGTATGCTCTGGTAGCCTCCCAGAGAAGTCTGTATCCCGTACTGGGCTGGCACGTTGCTGCATAACCGCATCGATGCAAGCATGCGTAACCCTTCGATATAATCGGATGCATGACTTTTCGCTCCGCTGAGTATCATCCAGCCAGCACGAAACCCGGCGGCACGGTAACATTTCGAAAGACCGTTGAATGTAACAAAAAGCACATCATCCGCAAGAGAGGCCACAGAGACGTGTTCGTTACCATCGTATACAATTTTGTCATATATTTCGTCGGCAAAAACCACGAGCTCGTGCGCACGGGCCAGTTTGATCACCTTGTCGAGAATCTCACGGGGGTATACTGCCCCTGTAGGATTGTTAGGATTTATAACCACCACTCCACGAGTTTTTGCAGTAATCTTGGATTCGAGGTCCTTCATATCGGGATTCCAGTCGGACTCCTCATCACAGCGGTAATAAACCGGCTTTCCTCCTGCCAGGTTAACTGCTGCCGACCAGAGTGGATATACAGGGGAAGGAAGTAAAATTTCGGTACCATTGTTACACAATGCCTGCATCGCAAATACTATCAGCTCGCTAACCCCGTTGCCAAGGAATATATCCTCGATGTCCACCCCCGGGATATTGCGCTGCTGTGCATACTGCATCACCGCTTTACGGCCCGGGAAAATACCCTTCTCATCACAATAGCCCTGTGCATTCTTTATATTGATCGTAATGTCGTGCAGCACCTCTTCGGGCGCATTAAAACCGAAACTCGCGGGGTTACCGATATTAAGATGGGCAATTTCATACCCCTCTTCTTCGAGCCGCTTGGCCTCTTTCACCGCTTTACCCCTGATGTCGTAACACACATTTTCGAGCTTATGTGACTTGTCAATACGCTTCATTGCTTTGCACTCCGGTTCATGAACATTTTCGATGGTGATACTCTGCAGCGTTTCCTCTTTAACGAATGCACTGAATAACTCGCCCGATATAATTTGGCCGTTTGTCCGGCCGGTCTACGTCACCTTTCTGGAATTCCTCCGTTGTCACCGTCACAGACAGAATGACCACGAAAGGCATTCCACAACAAAATTCGTACCTGTCAAGAAGATGGTGGAGGTGAGGGGAATCGAACCCCTGTCCGGAGAGCAATCCACATACGCCGCTACATGCTTAGTCTGTCTTTGAAATTTCACAGTCACAAAACCGACAGACAGGTTTTCGTGACCGCATACACCGATTAATCTTACGCCGGAAGCGGTGCGACTTCACGACGCCAGTGCCCCTTGTTTGTCACCCGCTGCCACGCGGGCACAACGCGGAAACGGATGCGACCGCCTTAGTTTAGGCAGCCATTGCGTAAGAATAATCTTCGGCAGTTATTATGCCACTGGTGGATTTTACGAGGCCAACCAGCATCCTCGACATGCTGCGTATCCTTCGTACTCTCCGTCGAAATCCGGTGCACCCCCATTTCTCACAGAGTACGTATGACTCAAAAATAATATTGTTGCGCGCCAGCCCGTGCTAATAATCAGGCAGATTCCCTCTGTATGAATTTAGGCAACAGCTCTTCATGGCGCAATTCACCAGCACGTCCTTCGATACGATCTATAATCATGTCGATGGCATGATCACCCATTTCGAGCTTTGGCTGCCGCACGGTAGTCAGTGCAGGCTCCACCACTTCTGCGGCGGGAATATCATCATACCCGACCACGGCCAGCTGCGAGGGTACATCAATGCCTGCTTTACGGGCCTGCTTAATAATCCCTATCGCCACCATATCACCTGCAGGTACGAATACCGCACTCACATCAGGCGCTTTTTGGCGAAGTTCATGAAAAATTCTGTTGCCTTCCTGCATCGAATCGCTTGACGCGGAAAAAAGATGTGACGGGTGTGCATCTATTCCATTTTCCTTGAGCGTCTCGGAAAATCCCTGATACTTTTCGGATGTTTTTCTCGTGTTGTTTTCAGACATGACACATGCGATTCGTGTATGCCCCTTTTCGCATAAATATCGCGTTGCACAGCTTGCGCCGTGAGAATGATTCACGAAAAGAGAGTCGATATGGTCGTATTGCTCCGCAACTACCACGCACGGGATAGTATCTCTTACGACACTCTCCAGTTCTTCAGAGGTCGCGGTGGGACCGATAAGAATCGCCCCGTCGATTCGCCGTTCCCGGGAGAGACGCCTCACCAGCGAAAGCTCGTCTTCGGTCTGACCGATCGTATCGAAAAGCTGTACGGTATAATCGATATCCCTGTTCGTACTCTTTATCCCCTGCAAAACCCGTATTACAAATGATGAGGCGAGGTTGGGCACAATTACCGCGATAGAGTTCAACCGTTTTTTGGCAAGACTTCGTGCAATGACATTGGGGAAATAATCCATATCTTTGGATATTTTAAGTACTCGTCTTCGTGTCTGCTCCGAAATATTCGGTTTATTGTTGATCACCATGGATACAGTAGCCGGCGTTACTCCCGCCCTTTTCCCCACATCTTTCAGCGTTGTAGCCATTAGGCTCCCTCCTATATATATTCAGTACGTTACGGTATAATAGACGCCTATAGTTGGTTGCTGCCGGTGTGGCATAAAGTGCATTTGTACCGGCAAATCATGCAGATGGGCATCTACCACCGCATCGAATATGCCGTAAAAATAAAACACAATATCATACCACAGATATACATTCCTGAGATTAAATGCACTTTTCTGTTTTCCTTTCCATTGCAGTACGATATCCTCATCGGCTTCATCCTGGGTATCCGCATAACGAAGCGCCATTTTCTCACAGTGTTTCATTAATTTATGATAATTATAGGCCATATACGTAAGCGAGCCGTTCGCTGCGAAAAGAAGCCCCGCTTTTGAAAACGATCCGTTATATATCTGCCCCCCCCCCGAGAAGGGAATTGCAGAAAGAAGCCCCGCTATGAAGGGATCGCGCGGACGGACGTCATTGTTCCACCCGGTGGCCGCAAGTGCATCACATAATGAATAGCAGTGCCACAATGCGGTAACACACAACCAGTTGTAAAATTCCCGCTCGCTTGCCATTTCCTCATACCTTTTCAGCTCCATTGTCTGTCGGGATCCCACATATTCATCTTTGCTACTATTTAAAAGCGAGGCGAAGTGCAAAGAATCGGCTGAGGTGGCCGAAACGGCAAGTGAATCGCGATACATGTCTCGCACCGCGGCCAATGAATCGGTTCGGGAGCGCCATACATCGACCAGCTCATTTCTCTGCCCCATGTAAAGATAGCGATTATACGCCACCAGTCCGAACGATATTTCACTTACCAGAAATGCACTCCCTTTGATATACTTTCGATTCAGAATATGGCCGCCTCCGGGTACCGCCGCAGAGAGCGAAAGAGTGATCGGTACTCTTTCCCCGGCGGCATCCCCCTCATTACTTACCGCAACCGCAGCGCTGGAAGAGGCTGCCACCGCACTCGCTTTCGCGGTATCCGGCATCGCGTCGTTTGTTTCGCACCCTGCAGGCACATCCGCACCAATACAATACAGCGCTATGCCCGCGATACATCCCCAGTTACAACGACACCCCCATTTCATCGCCCCTGCTCCTTTATGTGATGTCTACGTATGCGCATCATTCCGCAACGCTCTCTCCTTTTATTGATTTTTTAAATTTGATAAAAAAAGTACAAAGATGTTCCGGGGGGGGGATGTCAAAGAGGCCGTATTTAGCTCTGGAAGTCTTCACGCTGCCCCTGTCTCACGATATTCGAACAGTTCGAAAATACTATTTGGTGCACGGCTGAATTTCATTTACATACAGCGGTTTTACCGTCTTTTGTGTCTGATCGTAAAAATTCATGGCAATGATCTCTGTTGCCACCTCTTTTTCGATATTAAAGAAGAGACGATCAGAGAAAGACCAGGAAAGAAACAATCCTCGTCCCGATTCATCAAAAAGCCCTTCCTTATGCATATGCCTCTTGAACCGCTGCAACACCTGCTCTTTTGTAAGGCGACCGCTTTTGTCAAGCACCGACACAGCGTATTTCTCCCCGTCTCTGCCAAAACATACTCGCACATATTCCTCGTCATCGAGAATGACGGGTGCGTTACGTTTATATTTTTCTTTTCCGGTTGCGTCTGCCGGGGCATGGTAGAGGGCATTCGTCATGATCTCATCCAGAAGTATTTCGATGAACACATGATAACGATGAAAGCTCGCGACTCTTTCCGCGATATCCCGCTCTATCCATTCCAGCTCATCGGAGCGCTGAAGGGTGTATGTTTTTATGAGCTGATAGTCTTTTCTCATATACCGTTGCAGACCGAATATTTCACGTGTGGCGACCGCATGCAGATACGTATAAAGCTCATTGAAATTGAGCGGGATTCCTTTGGTAAGGATATTCGCGATGTTCTCCTTTTGTGCAATATCGATCGTATGATCTATATCCTGATCGGTCATCAGCGCAACAGTCGTTTTTGGATAAAGATTCCTGATCTCGCGTAAGAGTGTCTTACGTTGATCCCGATCGGTATTTACATCGAGTATCGCGATATCGAACCTATGGTTTGAGAGGGCCTCGAGTGCGTGCGGCGCGTTATCTACCGCCTTGACCGAGAATTCCTTTTTTAGACCGTATGCAAGCATATCTCTGGTTACCGCACTGGTATCCAGCAAAAGAATTTGAGCGGGCGTTGTGCCGGTATCTGCGTCTGGAAGGGGGGAATCCATAATGTAACCTGAAAAAACACAAAGGGGGAAATCATACCTCATACTAGCTGCATGCTGAATGATGCATAAATTGAACGATTTTGTTCGCAAAATCTGCTGCCGCACTACTCTTATCTTCTCGAAAGCCATGAGCCAACCAACATGGTTGCCCCGGGGTTTCGAGAACACAACAGCAGCATAGCTCACCGCAGCTTTCATCAAAACAGCCGCTCAATTTTGGTGATTTAAAGAGGGCAGTGATAATTATGCCATATAAGAACACAAATGTCAACACTACCTGCAGATTGGATTGAGTTAACTGTAGCCCTCAGCCCGAAATATCGAACATCACCCCTTGCACCGCCGACGCCGATATATACTGTGGCATTGCTTTGTTCGTATAGCCTGTTGGAACACTTTTCTGTCCGGCTGCGTCAGCTTTCGCAGTTCCCTGCATATTGTCAGAAGAACGCTCCAAGCGCAGCTGTTTGCGTGCTTCCATCTCGTTTTGGGAGGCTTTTGCCGCAACCTGTCGATCCTGCCCCGATGGTTCGGCCGGAGCAAGCGCTGCCTGGCGTACGGTGCGCATCTTACGGATCGTTGCCTGCGGATCTCCTTTTACCGGGGATGTATCGATACTCACCTCTCCCCCGACCGCATAGCGTTTACCGTCAGGACCGGTAGTATATTCGAAATTGGCCCCGCCTTGCACATACTGCCCCCCTGCGGCAACGTGAGCCTGCTCATGTGCCCGGACCTTACGATCCACGCGTTTGAGGTGGGTGACTTCCTTGCGCTCCTGGCTGGTCAATTGCTGTGACGATGTTTTCCCTGTACCCGATACGGAAGAAGGACGCCGAGCTCCCACCCCGGGGATTACGCCGACCGCAGTAGGTGAAAGTGCCGCGCTTATGATATTCATCCTTTTCTTCCTTTATTTACACCTGCGCAGCGCGTTTTTGTGTGCAAAAATATGCCGCCGTCCGCATCGTTTTTCGGCTCAAACGCTCAGTACAGGTCACAATGGATTTGATATATCCATCCTTATTTATGAGATCAGCTGTTTTGACGCACAGGGTGCGCGCCTAATACTAACGCCATATCGGTTCGTATTCAGGATATATAACTATCCATATCTAATTATCGGCATTTTTTTGCGCCGCTTTAGCCTTTGGATGTTACATTTCTCATTGCCCATCTTACATAGTGCATACCCTAATCCCCTTTGTTTCGCTCCTGTAAGATAGCAGCGCTTTTTCCCCGAACCCTTTGCATTAAATTATTTTATTCAGGACAAAAGATCATAAGAGCATATGACACGCACTGCGTCGTGTCTGGGATGCGAGGCCGGGCAACGATGGACATTACTTCCCGTTGCCAACAACGACAATTTCCATTTCTATACCTATACGTACCGTGCGTACATATAAATAAGTGAGGAGGAGTTACCATACCATGGCTACCATCAAACTGGCTATCGTGGGGGTCGGCAATTGTGCGAGTTCCCTTATACAGGGGATTCACTATTACAAACACAAAAAAGATGATACCGAAACCATTACCGGATTAATGCACCCCTACATAGGCGGCTACCATGTATCGGATATCGAAATAGCGGCTGCATTCGATATAGATAAAAGAAAAGTTGGACGAGACGTCGCGGAAGCGATCTTCGCACCGCCTAACTGCACAACCGTCTTTTGCAAAGATATCCCGGAAACAGGCGTTTCGGTACAAATGGGCGGACTTCTCGACGGCTATTCCGAGCATATGAAGGAATATCCGGACGATGAAGTGTTCGTTCCCGCCGAAACCGCGCAGCTTTCGCAAGAAGAAATCGTTGACACACTGAAAAAAAGCAATGCGGACGTACTGATAAATTATCTGCCCGTAGGCTCTGAAGAGGCGAGTCGCTTTTATGCAGAATGTGCACTCGAAGCGGGTGTCGCCTTTGTAAACTGTGTACCGGTTTTTATTGTAAGTGAAGGCAACTGGGCTTCTCGTTTTTCACAAAAGGGCCTCCCGGTTATCGGGGATGACATTAAAGCGCAGGTCGGTGCGACGGTTACACACCGTGTACTTACCGATTTGTTTAAACGAAGAGGAGCCAAGCTGGAACGTACCTACCAGCTCAACACCGGCGGTAATACCGATTTTCTCAACATGGTAAACAAAAGCCGTCTTACTTCCAAGCGAACGTCAAAAACCGAAGCGGTACAATCGGTTGCATCACAACCGCTGCCCTCACGTGATATACACATCGGACCGAGTGACTATGTTGCCTGGCAGGATGATAACAAAGTGTGCTTTATCCGCATGGAAGGAAAGCTCTTTGGCGATGTCCCCATGAACATAGAACTGCGTCTTTCGGTAGAAGATTCTCCGAACTCCGCCGGCATAGCGATAGATGCAATCCGCTGCTGTAAACTCGCGCTCGATCGCGGTCAGAGCGGCGCACTCATTTCTCCTTCAGCCTACTTCATGAAACATCCGCCACAGCAGTTTCCGGATTCCGAAGGCTGGCAGATGACAGAGGATTTCATACTCGGAACAAGACAGTCATAAGAATCCCGCATTTTTTGTACTCCGGCTCTCTCCGGGCAGCAGCAATTGTTTGTATTATCCCCCGGCAGAGTCAACACTATTTGTCTCATTCACAACAAGGATTACCGTTTTATGCAAATCCCCATCTGGCAAATGATTATGCGTGCCGGTCTGGTAATCAAATTTATCATGCTCATCCTTGCCGCATTGTCAGTAATCAGCTGGGCAGTCATTTTTATTCGCCTGGTCTGGTTGCATCGGGCCCATGCACAGAACAATGCCTTTTCGCGCGCATTCGCAAAACTTCGTTCCTTAACAGGGATAGATCGAATCAAGCAACAAATCCGAGTCTCCCTTTTCGGCCAGATTGCACAGACAGGTGCGCATGAAATAAAACGGATCCTGAAAGACGCAGATGAACAGCGGGGCGTTACTGACTGGAGCTTCTTTCTGCAGAATCAGTTCGCCATCACCCAGCAGCATACCGACGCGGCACAGGCCCGTCTTTTTCCCCGGATTCATCGCGGATTGTTTATCCTCGCTATCGTAAGTACGGTGTCACCGTTTCTGGGTCTTCTGGGTACGGTGTGGGGGATCATGAACTCCTTTTATCAGATATCGAATCAGGGCTCGGCAAGCCTTCCTGTCGTGGCTCCCGGTATTGCGGAAGCACTTATCACCACCATCGCCGGACTTGCCGTTGCCATCCCTGCCGTGTTTTTCTACAACTACCTCAACCATCAGGCCGAAAAACTCGAAGACAGTATCGACGGGTACAAGGAAACTGTTGTGGCACGGGTAAAACAGGAGATCCTTTCGTTATTATTTTCGCATGGAAACAATGAAGGCACCACCATATGAGTCTTTCGCAACGACGCAGAAGACGAAACCGTACGATAAGTCAGATCAATGTCACCAACCTGGTCGATATTACCTTTGCACTGCTTATCATTTTTATGATCACGGCGCCGATGATGACTCAGGGGGTTCAGGTCGACCTTCCCCGTGGCGATACGCCCAATGTCGAATCAAAAGAATATATACAGGTTACCATCGACGAGCAGAGGAATGTCTATATAAACCAGAAACGGATTTCTCTTTCTTCGTTTGAACGACAGTTTCGCAGAGAGTTCAACAACAGGCCCCATGTACCTGTATTTATAAATGCCGACAAACAGGTACCATACGGAATCGTCATTCATCTTATCACGAAAATCCAGGATGCCGGAGCGGTCAAACTCGGTTTTCTTACCCAGCCGCCGGAAAAGGATTCTCCGTAAAAGGGATCCATGCCCATATCGCACATACGTTTTTTCTTGAATACCGTACAGGTCGATTTTTTTTAACTCCCGGCATCTCTTATATCCATATATTATGAACTCGTCCGAATCGATACTTCCGGGACTTTTTATCTCTCTTACATTTCATCTCGTTGTGTTTCTTATTCTGCCCCTTTTAGCAAAACTTGCCAGAACCGAAGAAGAATTCATACGCCCCGAGACCTTTCAGCTGGTGCAACCACCACAACGTATACCACACCCTCCTGCACCTGCGAAAAAACCGAAACCAACTCCGCAAAAGCCTGAACCCCCGGAACCTGCGCCCAAAAAGCCCGAGCCAAAACCCGAGCCCGAACCGAAACCGGGAAAACAGCGCGAACCCCGCCGGAAGGACGCACAATCACGAACAAAAGAGACACCCGACACCTCCCGGCAAAAGCAACAGGAAGAATTGGAGCAGCTTGCCGGGCTGCTCGGGGACATGGCACCTGCTACCGAAGTACAGACGCAGACAAGCTTTTCCTACGACTGGTATCTTAACAGCATTCGGGGTGCAATCGAACGCTACTGGAATCCACAGACCCGGGACAGTGAAATCAAAGTCCGGCTCACCTTTACCATTTACGCCAACGGCAGCATATCCGACGTCTCTATCTCTCACTCCAGTGGTGACACATTCATCGACAAACTCGCGATACGCGCAGTACGCCAGGCAGCCCCGTTCGGTAAGCTCCCTCCCGGATACGCATCCAGTTCACTCCAGCTGGACTGTACTTTCAGACCTACAAAAGGCGCCGGTGGATAATAGGTGCGAAGCTGCCGGTCTGTGTCACAGCTTCTCTGTTTCCCTTACGTAACGCGCACTTTTTCACCTTCGGACGCTCTTGCCCTGTTCCTCGCAAATATTGTATATTAGACTCAATTCAATAGCGCTTTACACCCACACAGGATCGAGCCTTTAAGCCGGACAAACCAATTATCGAGACAATAAACGAACCATGATTTGCAAAAAAACAATGACATGCCTTCATACGGTACGGGAAGGTGCCGCCTTCCACCCATTTATTTATATATATTCAGATGGTTAACTACGTTATGAAAAAGCACGCTATACCTTTTACGTCGCTGCTGCTCATTCTCGGCATCATTGTGTGCGCATTTCGAACCGAAGCGCAAAAGGCTTCCCTGCAGTTGTATTCCACCGGACAGGATACAATCGCGGTTGCCATACTTCCCTTTACCGCCGCAGGAGAGGAAAAACTCGCTTCCACTTCGACCTCTCCGGAGGATATTATCGCCCGGGATCTCTCCTTTACGGGAAAATTCAGGGTACTTCGCACCTCCAAAATTGACACCCAGCTTTTCCGGAGTCAGCGTATTGCGCTCGTAATCGACGGAGAATATACCCGCAACGATGAACACATCTCACTCCAGTGTAATGTGCACGATGCATCGTCAATCGAACTGCTGCTGGGCAAAAAATATCGCGGCGATATTACACACCTTCGAACCATGGCCCATCGTTTTTCCAATAAAGTTGTCCGCACACTGCTGGGCAAAAAAGGGCTTTTTGAAAGCGCTATTGTATTTGTAAAAGAGTACGAAAAGGAAAAACATCTTTACATGATGGACTACGACGGGTTTCGTGTAAAAAAAATTTTTGCCACTCCAACCACCAACATCTTCCCCGCGTTTGCGGATACAACATCGCTGCTGTGGACCTCTTACCTGCGGGGAAAACCGGATATATACCGCGGCTCGCTCGAGTCGGGTAATGCAGACATTCTCTTTTACAGCCGTGGTGTCGATGTCTCACCCGATGTAAACATGCTGACCGGCCAGGTTGCCTTTTCCTCTTCCCGCGGGGGGAATCTCGATATCTACCGTGCTCCCGTCAATGGCGGCAGACCGCGCAAACTTACCGACAGTTATTCTATCGAAACCTCGCCTTCATGGTCACCCAACGGCTATCACATCGCGTTCACCTCGGACAGATCGGGTACACCCCAGATTTATATCATGGATAAGGACGGTGCAAATATCAAAAGACTTACCTTTAAAGGAAACTATCAGGACTCCCCCGACTGGGCGCCCTCCGGGACACACATTGCGTACGCATCTCTCCAGGATAATAAATTCGACATCTGGACTATTAAACCCGACGGCAGCGAGGCTAAAAAGATCACCTCCTGTGCAGGGAACAACGAATACCCGGCCTGGTCTCCGGATGGCAATCATATCGCTTTTGTCTCTACCCGTGGCACCCAAAGCGATATCTATACAATAAAAAAAGACGGAACCAATCTCAGAAGAATTACCGATTCACATAACGCCAGGATGCCCGACTGGCTGCGCTTCAGCCCGTAATATATAGTCCTATATACAGGAGGAACCGATGTATAATACATTAGTATTTACCATACTTTGTGCCGCACTGTTTTTTTGTGGATGTAAAAAGCAGGAATCGACCATCCCGCAGGAAAAAAAGGAAACAGCACCGGTAGAAGACACAACGTTCAGCGAACCCGAAGAATTCCGGATAGATACATCAAAGGATGCCGCATTTCGGGAAGAATCTCTCGATGTGGCGTTTAAAGAAAAAGTAACACGTAACTTGAAAACGATCTACTTTGGATATGATCAACACTCCCTGACCGACAGCGCAATCGAAAAATTGCAGAATGCAGCACAGTTTCTTCAGGACAACCCTCAGTTGCGCATTCTGCTCGAGGGCCACTGCGACCAACGCGGATCTTCCGAATACAACATGGGACTCGGAGAAAGCAGAGCGCGTCGTGTCAAGGAGTATATCATCAATTACGGGATCGATGCCATACGCCTTGAGGTCACCTCGTGGGGCGAAGAACGACCTGCGGTTTCAGGCTGCGCTTCGGAGCCATGCTTTCACAAAAACAGACGGGTGGAATTCAAGGTTATTCAACGCCGATAAAACAGGGATGCCGGTGATAACCTTCTGCACCGGCTGACGGTGGACTGACGTATCGCTATTTTGCTAATTATCAAGCGGACATGTGGAGTTGACTATGCGCAGAGGACTACTTTGGATTGCTGTTGTATATGGCGCTCTTTCATGGAACGGGTGTTCTCAAATCACGATGCTTCGAACACAGGAGCTTCGCCGCATCGAACACCACGTCGATTCACTCAGCGTTTCTCTCGATGCGACACAACAGGAGTTGCTGAAACATCAGAAAACCAATCAGAAACTACTGCGGCAGATCCGCGCAGACCAGCAAATACGCTTTAAAGAAATGAATCAGCGTATCACCGCCGTACAAAAACAGGTGTATGAAAGCCAACAGCGACTTACTTCAATCGATGAAAAAACGCAGGATATTAAAAAAAGCTGGCAGGAAAAAGCACGGGAAGATTCGCTCGCCACTGCAATGGAAAAAAGCAAAATAGAGCAACTCTACCAGCTTGCGTACGAAGATTTCATGGCAGGACGCTACGATCTCGCGGTCGACGGATTCAGAGATCTTATCTCGAAATACCCGGATAATAAAAAAAGCGAGCTTGCACAATACTGGATTGCTGAGGCATACTATGCCCGACAAAAATGGAACGATGCAAAAAATGCATATAAGGAATATCTAGAAGCACACAAAGACGGAACAAAAACCGCAGTCGCACTCTACAAGCTTGGAAACGTCTACGGTGAATTGAATAACATGAAAGCACGAAGCCTGGTATGGCAAAAGCTCATCGAAAAATATCCAGACTCCCCGGAAGGGCAGAAGGCAAAAAAAGCACTGCAATAACGCGATCTTCGAAACATCCTCTCCATACACCTCACGCCTGTTCATAATCGACCGGAACACCTTTACGCTATGGCTCATTCGGACGAGGCTGCAATACAACACCTTTTCTCTCTGCGCACGCACGGTATAAAGCCGGGACTTACGCGCATATCTGCTGCCGCAAAGGCCTGCGGGTCGCCACATACCTGTTGTGAATGCATACATGTGGCCGGAACGAACGGCAAAGGGTCGGTATGTGCGTTTATTGAGTCGGTACTGCATACTGCTGGAATACGTACCGGCTGTTTTACCTCTCCTCATCTTTGTGATTTTCGTGAACGATTCAGAATCGACAAAAAAGCGGTCTCTACACAACAATGGCTCGAGGTTTACAGGGATCTTTCTTCAGTTATAGATGACTACGGGCTGACTTTTTTCGAAGCGTCCTTTCTTATCGCGACACACCTTTTCAAAAAAGAAAACGTGGAATGGACCATTTACGAAACAGGAATGGGCGGACGTTTCGATGCGACGAATATCGTAACACCTCGCATAAGCACGATCACAAAAATTGCAACCGATCATCAGCGCTACCTGGGCACCTCGCTTTCCGAAATCGCACGTGAAAAACTGGGGATTATCAAACCGGGTATCCCGTGTGTCATGCAAATGCCCGATGATCCGACAATTCGCCACCAGGCGCACGTCGCTGCTCGCAAATCGGACAGCCCCCTGTATCTTTGTTCTGTCGACTCGGACCGACGCCCGACATTAAACACGCATAACCCCGGGGCCAGCGAATTTACCTGCAAAGAAGTTACCTACACCCTTCCGGCTTATGCTGTTTACCAGAAAGAAAATGCCTCTCTCGCTATAGAAACATGCAGTCAACTCGGTATTGCATCCACACACGATATGCAAAAAGGCATAGCCGCCACTCGTATCCCCGGACGATTTCAGGTGCTGGCCGACAGAAAACCATCGGTGCTGCTTGATGGCGCGCACAACCCTGATGCTGCACGCATGCTAATCTCCACTATAGCGCATATATTTCCCGATGCACGCATATGCATGGTAATTGGAGCGATGAAAGACAAAGACTATTCCGAGATGCTACGCGTACTCCTGCACAATGCCGATTCGTGCGTATATACCGCAGCACGTTCTCCTCGCGCGTGTGCACCGGAGTACCTTGCACAGCGACATCCCTATTCGCACATTGCGTATTACCTCACTTCGTCGGTACCTGAGGCACTACACCAGGCATCACAGTTCGATACCGACATCATCTGCATTACCGGCTCGCTCTATATAATAGGTGAAGCCATGAACCACCTGGGAATCGTACCCGACACCAGCAGCTGACTGGATTCTTTGGTGTAACCACTACCACTGCATCACACCCTTTTATTATATTTGCATTGTTTAGAAAGCGTTCACAGACAGATTGAGACGTAATTTTTCAAAAATAAAAAGAGCATGCTATGCAACAGGATGCAACCCCGGAAAAACTGGATTTTTCCATCCATTCAATACATGAATGGCGGGTAATCACTATCCATGACAAGATAAAACCCGAGGTTGACATCTCCCAGTTCAAAGAGCTCGTTAACGACCTGCTGCAAGAGGATGCCTCACGCATTGCATTCGTTTTCGAACGCTGCTCCTATCTCTATTCCCGTATTATCGCCATCCTCGTCACCTGTGCAAAACAAATGAAGCAGCACAACAGCCAGGGCCGACTCGCTATAATCGCGGAGAACCAGTATACCGAAAAGGTGCTGGATAAAATGTGCATAACGGCCGATCTGGTAGAAGTATACCATAACACCGAAGAACTCGAACACACCTAAGACACAACCTCACCGAGCGGATATCACACTTATGTCTTTATCCCAGGTTATTGAGACCGCACTCGAAAAAATGCGATATATCGCCAAAACCGAGACCGTAATTGGCGAGCCTATTTCCGCCGGAGAGATCACTCTTATTCCTGTCTCGAAGATATCGGTCGGTTTTGCCGCGGGTGGCAGCGGCAAAGAAGGCAAATCAGGATCAGGATCGGGCACCGGTGGCGGCATAAACGTGGAACCTCTGGCTTTTATCGTTATCAACAAGGATAAAGTCTCTATTCAACCGGTATCGCAGGCCAATACGGAAATGAAGAAACTGCTGCGTGATGCCCCGGAAGTAATGAAAAAAATATATGATTTTATCAAGGGCTCCAATACACAGGATGATACAAAAAAAGGGAAAAAAGGCGACACTTCATCCTCAAAAAATCAAACTACACGCGAAAATCAAAACCCTCAGAGCGAAAAAAAAGAGGCGGACGACTCTACTCCTGATAGTCATCAATAGCTCGGGTTTCTCAGCATTTCCATACTTCTGCACACCGCAATTAACATTATAGCATGACGTGCCATTACTGCCATTGCAGGGCTGTTGACTTTTTCATTCTATTCCGTGGTTATGGACGGGTAGAAATATACCTGTGACGAGCCTCAGCCAGCGCTATTGCAAGTAGTGAGTCAAGGGACATCCCACACCGAGGTGTTGTTTCCCGGCTGTTACCCGCAAAACCACTTTGCAGACACTCTCTTTTGACTCGGTTTCTACTCCGATATCTGCGTATAATGCGTAAATAGTGTTTACGATGCACATAACACATGCGAATAATGATTCTGCTACCGCATTTTATTTCTTTGCTCATGGTCTTCGTTGCATTATGAGTGCATTTAGTATATATTATTTATACTGTGCCATATGCAGCGCAGCTACCCATACCGCTTCCCCTGCAGCAAAAGCGGAAAACTACTGCCGACGCATCGGTATTCAGTGTACGAATCAACAGACAGGTCAGATGCATAGTGGAATCCTCTACCACAACAGCACAACATAGCCGGTGCATAACGCCTTGTGTAAATAACGCTTTTTTATATGTGCCAAAAAGGACCTCCTCTCATGAAACGTCCGCATACCTCGTTCCCATTTCTGCACGTATGTCCGGTTACCGGAAAGATAAAAGGGATTAAGCTGCCTCGTGCGCTCTATCTGCTTTTATTTCCGATTGCCGGCTTCTGTGCACTTGTCTGGTTCTGCATACGGGTCATCCCCAAACCGTCACGTGCCACATATCCATGCCAGCGTGTTGCAGCACCGATCGCTGGCGGATTTATCGCATGGCTGACCGCTCTTTTTGCAACCATGGGCGCCTGGAAAGGGCTGCGTCATACGCTGCGTCGAAAAAAAGTTATAGCTGCCGTTATGTATGGTGTCGCCGTTATCGGGGCGGGGACATATACCGCACTCAACACCGCCACACCGGTTCGCGCCTCTCTTTACGGCAAGGCGCTTCTGACACAGAATGATTCTCCACAGCCCTATGACGACTATACGGCTGTGACACCCAACGATCCTGTCGGAGAGGCAAAAGGCATCAATCCGGGCAGAGTGGTATGGGCACACCATCCGGATGCAACTGATGAAAACTGCCTCAATATGGGAACCGATTACTGGTGGAAAAACGATAATACCGACCCTCAAAAAGTCAAAGCTATGCTTGGGGTAGCGGTTTGCCGCCTTACTGGCGCACAAACCAAAGCGGCTGCATGGGACTCTCTTTTTCGTCATTTTAACCGCCAGTATGGCAGAGGAGATAATGGATACAGGGCCGGAGAAAAAATCGCTATTAAAGTCAACCTATGCAGTGCTTACTGGAATCCTGCGTCTCATGTAAAACACCAGGAAAAATATATGACCGACACCTCACCACAGCTTATGTGTGCGGTGCTGCACCATCTGATACATGCTGCAGGTGTCGCCCCATCCGACATTACGATCGGCGACCCGATCCGGTCCTTTTTCGACGATTTCTACTCTATTGTACATGCAAAATTTCCTGATGTTAATTATGTCGATCCGGCAGGTGGAAACGGTCGCATCAAAGCACAACCATGTGATTCGGGGCGTCTCTTTCTTTCTGGAAAAAACAACGCCAACGATTCAATAGTTACCAGACTGCCGGAATCGTTTGTCCAGGCCAGCTATATGCTCAATCTTGGTGTGCTCAAAGCGCACGGCATGGCGGGAATCAGCACCTGTGCAAAAAATCATTACGGCTCCCACTGTGAACCCCTTCTGTCCGACAGCACCCTGACGGCAAAGCATCTCCATTTTGCGCTCCCCAG
>CAZPUS010000030.1:0-31039 GCA_964589825.1 uncultured Fibrobacterota bacterium
AGGCCGTGCTGGAGAATGCGACTCCTCCCGCTGATGCGGACAGTATCGCGTGGGATATGGTTGAGTATGATACGCTGGATGAATTGTACGGGCTGCCTCCCGAAGAAAAAGCCGGGGTTCAGGAAACAATCATATCTCTTGCCTGGGAGGCGCACTACAGCGGTGACGCTGCAAGACTCGAGGCGTATCTAAAGGAGCAGAACCTCTATCATAAGTTCAAGCGTATTACCGAGAAGTATAATATTGAACAGCATCAGAAAAATCTGGCTATGCGTCCTAAAAAAATACCAAAAGAGAAATTCAAACAAGATAAATGGAAATACGGGGATATATTTCTGAAATATGATGAGAGTAGCAGCGGAAGCCCGAACGGCCCGATTGGATGGGCAATACCCGGACACTGGAAACATGCGGCGTATTTTGATGAAAAAAAATTAAGAACAGATGATAACCACTTTTTGTTATCTGCTTCTAACAAAACAGATGCGGCCAAGGAAGGAAAAGGAAACCTCTTAGGGGCGGTGGGACATGATGAGCTAAAAAATTACTGGACAAAAAGTAAAGATGTGGCCGTATGCCGCGTTAAAGGGGCGAATAACCGTAAAAGGAGAAAAGCGATTGAGTATGGTCGTAAGTGGATCGGAAAACCATTCAGTATATTACCGTATATCAGAAGAAACAACACAGGCTGGTATTGTTCAAAGGTGGTGTATCGTGGCTGGAAATCACAAGGGTATGATCTTGATTCCCCGAGTAATTTGTATAAATATGCATCCGGTGTTAGATGGAAAACAAAAAAAGTGTGGGGCGTAAAGATATCGTATCCGGTAGTGACATATACATGGATGAAAGACTCACATGTCACGCCTACAAATTTAAAGCACGATAACAATACAAAGACCATTACGCGTTGGTAGTATGCAAAACATGCCGGGCGGATCATGGAAATATGCCGCCCGGTTATTAACATAATGAACAAAATTTAAGCGGGAGAAATAATGAATAAATGTGTCTGCGGAGTATGCTTTTTTTTGGTTTTTTCTTGCCTCTCATGCAGTGTACTGTTCGGGCCTCCTGAGTTTGAAATCGATGCAACAAAATGCACTGATTTTTCGGATCTCGTGACTTTTGAACTGGAAGAATATGGGAATAATATTGTCGGCATTGATACCACAGATTTTACCCTCAGGGGGCATATACGATACGATAAAGACCGTTCGGTAGGGGGTGTGGTAAATACTCCTGACGGCAGGGTTATTTTTTCTGGCGGGGGACGAATCAGTACGCATACATGGGGGGATAAGCTTTATGTAGTGGACAGTGATTGCAACATAGAGCAAAAAGTGTCCATATATATTAATCCCCTCAAACCGGTCCTGGCAGGTAATTACATTATCGTAGGTAGTGCGGCATATGAAGAAGGCGGGACATTTCCATGTCAGATTATAGACGTAAACAATTATGAAATTGTTAAAAAAATCAGTGTTGATGATATGGCCCATAGAACCCATATTACTAAAATAGGCTCGTATGTATATATTGGAAACTGGGTGAGGAACGGGCAAGGGTATATTATTAAATTAAATTTAAAAACGCTGGAAACAGAAAGAATAAAACCGGTTCATTCTTTTTTTAATTGTGCATCTATACGCATTACAGGTAATGATACCACTCTTTACATAACAAATATACCGTTGGAAGTTAAGAGGATGGGGTACATTGGAGTGTTTAACCTTAGAAATAATGAGATGGACACTGTCATTGATTTGGAAAAATACGATGAAATAAAGGAAAAATCCTTCGAACGCATCGACCACCCGAAATTATTTAACGGGTATCTTTATGTAAGGCTTTCAAAAGACACGGACGCGGGAAGATTTGTTTCGTATTTTGCGATTTTGGATCCAAAGGATATGTCGTTGGATAAGTTTGAAAAAATTATCGATGTTACTGCTATTGATTTTTTCCCTTATACCTCCGAATATATGCAATTTTATGCCGGCAGATACTTTGTAGTACAGTTGGTGTCACAAGAAAGCGCCGTGGTGAAATTCTTTGAAATAGAAAACCTTGACAATGTACACGAAGTAGTATTCGATTCATCATATGGGTATAACTGATTACCGACCACGTCAACATGATAAGAACAATTATTTCCAACACTATTGTTTTATTGCTGTGCGGGCTCTCGTGCAGCCTTCTTTTCGGGCCTCCTGAATTTGAAATCGATGCAACAAAATGCACTGATTTTTCGGATCTCGTGACTTTTGAACTGGAAGAATATGGGAATAATATTGTCGGCATTGATACCACAGATTTTACCCTCAGGGGGCATATACGATACGATAAAGACCGTTCGGTAGGGGGTGCTCAGGCGGCGGCGTTTAGGAAGAGAAACAACCTCCGGGTCATTTTTCGTCTTTTCCGCAGGGACTCCAGCCTTTGTTGCTTTGGCGATGATGGCATCTTTGTTCTCCTGTCGCCCTGCGTATTGAGCTAAATTACAGAACACTTTTTTGTCTCATTAATATAGTCAGTGAGGGGCGTCAGGAATACGTTTCATACCTTGAATCGGTCGTCAGTTATGTAAAAAGGCGTACTAATAAAACCTAACGTGAATGGATTTGTCGTATTAAAAAAATAAATGTATAATTAAGGAACAGATGCAGCCATGTGCATGAGGCATCCGCTGTGGCATATTGTTACGGTCTCCGATGGTGGGATACTGTATGCAGACTGTTCGTAGATACAGGTTTCCTTTCATGCTGCTTGGATTCAGGCTATTGAAGGGATCGTAGCACAAAGGCTGCGCCGGCTGAATACGGGTGGATTGGTGCTCGGCTATTATTCATACCGAGGCTGACGTGAATTATGCCGGCACGCACTTTTTTGTGTCTGTGTATTACTCCGAGACAATTTTCGAATGGAACCAGTGCCTGTAACATGATGAGGGATTATGCGCGTAAATATCGTAATAAAAAAGATCAAGAATGAAAAGGCACGAAATGTAATCGTTCGGCATCTTGCGGCTAAGCCTTCGATAGATTTGGACAAAGCAAAAGAGATGGTGGGATCGCTTCCACTTGTGTACAAAGAGGACATCGAGCGGAGTGAGGCGAACGATACTCTCGATTACCTGTCAAAAGTCGGTGTTGAGGCGCAGATGCAAAAAGCGGAAGCGGATGTAAAGGTACAGAGTATGTGGGATGACATCGAAAAAAAAGAGAGTCATACGGAATATGAACCAAGGACCCGTGAAGGATTCGTGGCACACAGCGACGCAGCTGCCGGGGGGATAATGACGGATTCCAGACTTCATTCTGAGTCCGGGGAAAAAAAACGCAATGCGCAGAAAGTCATTATGCTGGTGGTGTTGCTTATTATTCTGCTTACAGTATCGCATATCGTTATGACAACTACTGAAGAAAGCGGCCAGGTGAATGAAGAAATGACCGGGCAGAGTGAGCGTTTTGCACAACAATCAGGCGCAGATGTATCCGGCAGGCGACATATGTCTTTAGTAGATACAGGTGCTCCCCGAGATTCCGGTGATACAGGTGAACAAATCGAAAAGGAAGATAAAATAACTGACCGGAATGGAATATCCGCTCCCATGTCGGCTGCGGTACGTTATTGTGACTCTGCTTCACGAGCCGGGAGTCTGACAACAAAAATTAAATTTTATAAAATTGCTATATCGTTCAATAAGTATAACGCCGACGCATGGGCAGGGCTGATAGAGGCGTACAGAGAAGCGCAGATGCATGAAAAAGCACGTGTGGCGCGTATGGAGATGCAGAAGCTCTTTCCCGGCGATATAGGCACGCTTCAGGAGATCGTACGTACGTATGGCACCCTGGTCAATACGTCGGTTGATTCACGTAACCGTATACGAGTCGAGTATATCTCGAAAAAGAATACAAAACAGAAGCTGCTGAGGGAGTCCTTTGCCCTTATCCGTCAATTGCGTGCCCGGACTCCTTATAATGAAATAACTCTTTACCTCCATTCTCCAATGGGAGAAAAACTGCTTGTACCCGTAGACAAGGCCGATGCGACCGAATCATTCCGGCGATTCATCGCACAGCAGGATATTACCTATCTGCACCGGTAAGAGAATTATCCGAGCTTAAAAAACTGAAGCAACTGACCGGCTGTTTCTTCGAGCTCATCTGCGAAATCGGGGACGCTGCTGTAAATCTGCAGCAATTCGAGTACCGCCAGAATATGAGGTATGGAAAGGCTCACACGGGGAGCGGACTGCAATTTAGTCACAAGATCGTCAAGATGATCGAGGAAAAAAACAGGACGTTGCATACGTTGCTCTATTACAACCGCATCTTGTTGTACGGTGCGTGCATATTCGATAATCTTTTCTTTTTCGAACGCGGAGAATTCTATCTCGAATTCCTGATTTCCGTGTTCCTGCGGTATTACAAGATCGGAAAAATTTATACTCTGCAGCTTTTCCTTAAGTGTTGACGCACGTTGTCGGTATTTTCCCTCCTGTGGAATGAACACTTCGTCAATAGCCTGAGAGGCCTTGTTGAATTCTGATTCCGGCACATACATCATATACTCGACAGCAGCCTGATTTTCTATCGGTAGCGCGGATGATTCAAAGGAGGTGCTTTTAATAAGGTAGTGAATGTCGTGCTCATCAAGTACGGACTTTGCCAGAAGAATGTCGGTATTGGAAAAAGGATGCACAAGAGCGTGCATCTGCTCCTCTTGGGCCTGCGAGGTGGATTGCGCCTCTTTTTTTGACCGAATCATTTCATCGCTGTAGCCACGACGCTGAAGTTCATTCCTGAAGATTTGCTGTGCCTGTGGGGTGTATGACTCATTGTGGTTCAGGTATTGATCCAGGCAGTATTCATCAGTGAATTCACGTATCTGCTGCTCGAGTTTCATAGTATTCCTGTCACAGTTTGAGGGTTAGTAACATAAGATGTGGAGAGCTGTGTTTTTTTCGGGTACGTAAAAGGTGTACGCCCGCTCGCTTTATTTTGGATGATCGTGAATATGCTGTCTGGTGCGTATGGCCGTAGTTCCCACACACGATTTATTCGTCCTGATCCTGTTCGATGGATGATATTCTGCGTTTAATCTGCTCTGCGGTGTTAATTACAATGTCATTTTGCTTTTTGGACTCATTCGTGGTCTGAATAAGGGTATCGGCAAACGAGGAAAACTCATGCGTTATGGTGCGTAATCTGGCATTGAATTCGGTACGTATTTTTTGTTCGAGTGAGGGTTGCAATTGTCGGACTTTTTCTTCAACAAGACGTGTAATATCCTCTGCAGAATACCCCGCGCCTTTGAATTTCGAAGACGACGCGGAGGAGGATGCCGTATCGTCGGCTTGCAGAGTTGTCCGGGCTTCGGAAGCAGAGTCCGTGTGATGCGGCGATTTTTCCTGTGACGATATGTCAGAATCAAAAACAGTATCATCAGAAGCTGCTTCAGACTCATCATCCGTTTCGTGCTCCCATTTTGTCTCCGGTGTCGATGCAAATTGAGAGGAAACATCAAATTCTTCTTCCACATCGCTGTCGGCGTCTGCCCGGTCCGGTTTCGGCGTCTGCGCAGTCTTCGCTGCGGTGACTTCGGAAAATGCATCGAAGCCGGTGGCCTCATTATAAGATGCGGCTTCTGTAGTACCGGCCGGTTTATCTGCAGCCGGTGTGGCGGGATTCGGTGTGGCAAGTTCATCCAGAGAGATTTCATCGTCATTGCCGGCCTTGTTTTTTGACTCTGATGACGGCCCCGGTTCTTTATGCGGGTGAGCTTCACCACCAATATGTATGCCATCAACAGGTGCGCTGCGGGTGCGGACAAAACGGATAACAAATACCGCAAGGATGCCGATCAGTGCCATAATGACAATCGCGATGCCGATACTATACGACAGGGTGGATCCGCCTGTGGTGTCACTCTTGGTTTTGTTTGTATCTGTTGTTTTTTGTTGTGATTCTGCCGTGCTCGCGACCTTTTTTAATTCGGACTTTTCCGGAATATATTCAACGGTCAGTTCAGGGATCCCTTTAATCCGCACAATATCACTGGTGGCTGATTGGCTGTTATCGCGCCAGTTCTTTTTCAGAAAGGTCCGTGTACCGCCTTTGATACGAAACGCGGCACCGGTCTTTTCAGTGGCCGTATTGAGTGCTTTGTCAAGTTCGATTTTAGCGGCAACGGCTCCACCGAAAGCGCTCTTTCCCCCTTTGGTTATTTCGATCGGTCGAGCCCAGAACAGATAGACGTCTTCGTTTGTTTTAATGTGCCCATAGTAGGGTTTCATCGTTCGCATTACGGAGGAATACCACTTCTGACCGCCAATGTCGCGGAATTGACGGGGGACATTTTTACCGTCCCTGAACT
This sequence comes from uncultured Fibrobacterota bacterium, assembly GCA_964589825.1. Taxonomy (GTDB): domain Bacteria; phylum Fibrobacterota; class Chitinivibrionia; order Chitinivibrionales; family WJKA01; genus CAZPUS01. The sequence goes on from CAZPUS010000030.1 coordinate 6,385, forward strand.
CATTTACCACTTTTCCTTTTGAATTCGTTCTCAATATGGAAAAAAACTCGGGATGTTTTTCACCGACAGTTCGAAACAAGCGGTCCACGGGATCGAGTTGGTAGCTTTTAATTTTTTCGTTACTGCTGAGATCTTCGATATACGAATCCAGAGAGGCAAAGTACTGTGAAATACGTGCAGGAAGTGGCGTTTCATTACTGTGTGTGGGTGCCGCGAAACTACTGATAACGAACAGTGCTGCCACTATATGCAGTGGCAGTATCGGGCGTAAATACATGATTACATTCCTCCTGTTGTATTGTACCTGAACTGAGTTTGTTTGCGAAAGCCGCTGTCATCCGTACCGCTATGAGATGCCTGCAATAATGAGCCTATCCGCCTCATCATTTCCGCGAACGTGATAACAGTACAGCGTACCGCATTCTTGGTCAAAACTATCGATCAGTTCAGGATGTAAAAAATGGCTTGGATTCATCATATCGTAACCGAGGATTTTCAAATGTGTGAATACGGAGGCGAATTAAAGCTCGCCGGTATTACCGTACGTCATGAGCCGGCCACCGATGATAACCCCGTAATTTTTGAAAATATGACAGCGGCCGGGGTACACACCCTTTCTTTTTCCTAAATAGAGCGGAATGCAGCAGCTTTCATCAAAATAACCACTCATGTTAGGTTTAACAAAAACAATTGCCGGAGGCACGTAATAGTGTTGCAATCCGGATGCGTTTTATGTATTCTACCTTAATAATATATGATGTGCACATCACCAGAGCAAATTTACACAGAACGGAGTGATTATATTTGCGGAATCTGCTGCAAATCGTACAACTCTTTAATTCTTGAAACCCATGAGACAACTAACAGGCTTGCCCTATAATGTTCGAGAACACAATAGCAGCACGGCTCACTGCAGCTTTCATTAAAACAACTGCTCAATTCAGGTTTACGTAACGTGGAAAAACGCATAGGTGGTGAATTATTTTTCACACACAAATTGTTTTTTGCCAAATTGGTGTTAATGAAAGGCGTGTGATGCTTGATATAAAAAGAGTCCGTGAGAATCCTGAAGAAACCGCGAAAGCTTTGAGAAGGAAACACTATTCGCTCGATGTAAATGAGCTCCTTTCACTTGACGAACAACGGCGTCATTTGGCACATGAGCAGAGCCGGCTCAATGAAGTGCGTAACACTAAGTCGAAAGAGATTGCCCGGTATAAAAAAGAGAAACAGGATGCATCCGAACTTATCGAACAGATGCAGGGAGTATCGGCGCAAATTAAGGACACCAAGGAGGAGCATCGGCAGATACAGGAGCGCATGTTCGAATCAATGAAAGGTGTCCCCAATATACCCCATCCCGATGTTCCCCACGGGGAAAGCGAGAAAGATAACGTGCCTGTGCGGGAATGGGGAGCGGTGGATGATACCCGTCAGCGCGTATCGCATCTCGATATAGGCTCCGCACTGGGATTGTTCGATTTTGTAAGAGGTGCGAAAATCAGTGGTAATTTTTTTCCGCTCTATCTTGGAAAAGGGGCGCTGCTTGAACGCGCGCTGATAAACTATATGCTCGATGTGCACACCACACGCCACGGCTATACTGAAGTTTTCCCGCCGTTTCTCGCAAATAATGAGAGCCATTTCGGGACAGGGCAGCTTCCCAAATCGGCCGAACAGATGTACTATGTTGAGAAGGATGAATTATACTGTATTCCTACCGCAGAGGTCCCGGTAACGAATATACATCGTGATGAAATAATCGAAGAGGCCGATCTGCCGGTTAAATATTGCGCGTACAGTGCGTGTTTCAGAAGAGAGGCGGGCTCCTACGGTAAGGATACCAAAGGTTTTAACCGGGTCCACCAGTTCAATAAGGTGGAACTCGTGCATTTGACACGACCGCAGGATTCCTATGCTACACTTGACGAGATCGTTTCAAATGCCGAATACATTCTTCAGTCCCTGAATATGAAATATCGTATTATCGAATTGTGTGATGCGGATCTCTCCTTTGCCGCTGCCAAGTGTTATGATATAGAAGTGTGGGCACCGGGAGAAAAAAATTATCTCGAGGTATCGTCCTGTAGTAATTTCGAAGATTTTCAGGCACGCAGGATGCAGATCAAATACCGGCCTTCTGATGAGAAGAAATTGCAGATGGTACACACTCTTAACGGCAGCGGTGTGGCGACTCCGCGTCTTATGCTTGCCCTTCTTGAAACCTATTGGCAGCCGGACGGCAGCGTGATCGTTCCCGAAGTGTTGCGACCGTATATGCGGGGCATGGAAAAAATAGAAGCCGTGAAATGAATATAAAGGTACATGAACCCCTTCATTTCAGCGATACGACAACGATGCAAAGAAAAACCTCTACGCCAGAGCAGACCAGGGCTGTGGGTGCGGAATGTGCCGCCGGAAGTAATCCCGGAGATTGCTTTGTACTGTGCGGTGCTTTGGGTGCGGGAAAGACGGAATTCATTCGCGGCTTTATTCACTATTTCGATCCATCGATTCGTGTGCGCAGCCCCAGCTTTTCGCTGGTATACGAGTATCGGCTAGATTCATTCCCGGTCTTTCATTTCGACTTTTACAGACTCACCCATGTTGATGAACTGATTAATGTCGGCTACAGCGAGTATGTCGAAAAGACAGACGCGATTGTGTGTATCGAATGGGGGATGAAATTCCCCGAGGTCCTTCCACGGCATTCTACATACGTTACCATCGAGGATCACAGCCCATCTGAGAGAGAAATCGATATATCGTTTTTGCCAAAAATGTGATCGCGAATTCACGGTTTCTTACAATTGGGAAAAAGCCGATGAACCTTACCATTATTCGTTCGGGTAATAAAAAGAAAAAGAGTGTTGACGGCCATACGCATCTTTTATCCGGGCGATATATTTACGGTGTGCATGCAGTTCGTTGTTAAGCGGTATGCTGCTATGGCGTGCATGAAGAGTTCGAGAGCTGATGCGACGTCCGGAATAATCCATAAGCACCATGGTGGCAGGAAGCATGGTTGCAGGGCTTTCAACTGAGAGTACGTTTCCCTGAAAGGAGAATAGCGGTGTTCCATTAGTACTGTGTATGGAGACGGAATTATTCTTTTCAGGTCTTTTCAGTGATGTCGGCGGCATTTCTATTCCCGAAAGTGCCGCAATATGTGCACCGACACTGTGACGCAACCCAAAATAGGTGCGCGCATTGTATGGGCTGTCTGAGTCTGCATAGCCTCCTTCCAGCATCGATACGATTTTTCCGTTACAGTATGTATCGGCAAGCTGCATCAGTTTTTTAGTGAGGCTATAGAAGCCCTGCGGTGTAACCGAAAAGCATCCCAGCGCGTCGTTTTCTTTGCTGTCGAAACCGGCTGATATAAGAATCAATTCCGGGTTAAAGCTTTCGCATTTTGGTATAAGCTTTTCATCCCAGGCCGTGCTGATATCGGACGCGGTTGCATTACAGTCCAGATGTACGTTGATATTGTATCCTTCTGCTGCACCGATTCCCGTTATCGCAGGGTCACCCGTGCCGGGATAATCGAATTGATAATGGGTAGAAAGAAAAAGTACATGTGAATCATCGAGGAAGAAGTCCTGTGTCGCATTTCCGTGATGGTAATCCCAGTCCACGATAACAATACGTTCGTATCCGAGTACCTCGCGCGCATACATGGCGGCCACAGCCACGTTGTTGTAAAAACAGAAGCCTTCCTCTCCGCCGTTGTTATGCGCATGGTGTCCCGGAGGGCGGATGGCGCAAAACGCGTTATCTACCGAGCCGTTGTGAACTGCATCTACCGCCCCGATGACGCCGGCAACCGCCAGACCAGCCGCCAATCCCGTGTCCGGGATATCGGAAACGCTGTTATAATGGTCGCTGGTATGAACACGCTGTATATGCTGTTGCGTGTTGCTGGTGTGCAGATCAACCTGCGTAATCGAATTGAAAAGATATTTCTGCACGTATTCATGCAGCCATTCCAGACGCTGGGGTGATTCGGTTGAATGAGGATGGCGCAGACAGCGGCTGTCATATATATAGCCTGTCGCTGCAGAATCCTGAGCGAACGCGCGTGAAGATGCGAATAGCGATTTGGTCCCCGCCATAATCGTACAGCCACCCAGAAGGGTCTGAAGGAAAGAGCGCCTTTTTTGTAAGGTCAATGCTCCTGATGCATGCCGGTTCATATAGTGATCCTTATTGCTAAGCAAATCTTTCCTGAATTGAGCGGTTTTGTTCGCCAAATCCGCTGCAATCCGTACTACTCTTATATTTTTTAAAATCATGAGACAACCAACAAGGGTGCCCCATGGTTTTCGAGAACACAATAGCAGCAGGGTTCAACGCAGCGTTCATCAAATCAACCGCTCAATTCAGGTCTTTATTAAAAATACGTATTGAAACGTGCTTTATTTTTTTTGAGTAGGGTGGTTACCTCAATTGTAGTAGCTACTTTTTACAAAACCGCACGGTTCGGCTTATGGGTGTGTGCAACGGGTCGATCAGGAGACCGGTGTGAGCATAGAGCTTTTGTGTCGACGGTTTATAACAGTAATGAGACCGTGGTAAGTACCAATGCCAATAAGTAATGCTATGCATAAAAAGACGGGCCATTCGCCGATTCGGCGGTACAGCGTTGCACGTGTATCGACTGAAATGTCATAGTGTTGCACTGTACGTGAAAAAAGTTCGGTTTTTCCATACGTTCTTCCAAACACGTCCGTGTAAAAACTTATCCCGCTGTTTGCGCTGCGAATGAGAGGAAGTCCGTTTTCGATTGCGCGCATACGTGCCATATGCGCATGCTGAAATGGTGCGGTAGTTTTTCCGAACCAGCCGTCGTTTGTCAAATTGACAAGGCAATTGACCGAGTCACGGGCACGGTTTCGGACAAAGGAAGGGAAAATGATTTCATAACAGATAAATGGCGAGAAGCGCAGTGGGTGGGCGTCTGAAGAAAAAATGCGGGATGTGGTGCCTGCCGCGAAATCCGCTTCACCGAGGTTGACCCTGCTGATAATAGGAAAGATGCCTTCAAAGGGGAGCGCTTCACTGAAGGGGACCAGTACGTTTTTATAGTAGACCGAAAAAGTGTCGGCATCATGAGGAGTAAAAAAGGCGGCATTGTAGACGCGATACTCGTAAAAGCTCGAATCGGTGCTCTGACGGAAGTCGAGCGTGCCGAATACGATATCCGCGTTGCTAAGGCGGGACCAGGCATGTATCCTTTGTGCGATACGGCGGGTGGAGCGGGTATAACAGAATAGCGCGCTTTCGGGAAGGATAATTAGCGCGGGACTCTCTTTTCGGCTTTGCGAAACCAATGAATCGAGTACAGCGATGCTTGAATCGAGAGAACCGGGTCCCCATCGATTCTGGTTAAAATCAGGTTGTATGCAGCTTACCCGTACGTGGGATCCCTTCTCTTTTTCGGCAGTGTGCGGTGCTGAACGTGCAGGAATTCTCACCATGCCCCATACAGCGATTGCGGCGAGGCAGATAATGAGTACCGCGGCAAGTTTTTTTTTCTGCAGAGTTGAATACTGCGATGAAAAAAGAGACCAGATTACCGTGTTTCCCAGGGCTGTCATAAACGAGAGCCCGTAGATGCCGGTAACCGCGCTAAGCTGCGCAATCGGAAGCAATTGGCTGACCGAATATCCGAGAAAAGTCCAGGGAAATGCAAGTTCGCCAATGCTCCTTGACCATTCGAGCACAACCCAGAAGGCTGGGAAAAGCAAGAGACTGAGCAGGGGATAGCGACGGCTGGTCACGCGGAAAAAAAGTGCGGCTCCGGCAAAGAATAGACCGATATAGAGCGCGATTAAGCATAGCCCGATAAGAATGAGATGCCACACACCTTCAGCAACGACATTCCCGATCCAGTAGAATTGACTCAACGATGCGGCAATACCATACAGGTAACCGAGCCCGATTGATTTTTTTACTCCTGCTGCTCTGGATATTTGCAACAGGGGGATGAGCATCACAAACCCGAGTAGTGGAAAGGGCGCAAAGATAAAATGGAACGTATAATTGAACGGTGGGAAGCAGAGTGAATAGAGTGTACCAAACAGTATCGGGTGCCACCAGCGCAAATTCCCGAATTGTTTTTCCCCACGCAGTATTTTTTCCATTATTTGCAGCATCTGAAGCCGATGTAAAAGTAAGACTTGCTTTTGTCAAGCTTGAGCCTGGAAGTGCATCTACTTGTTCTTTCTCCGGTCTGCCATGAACCGCCATACGCGAATGCGGTTTCCTTATCCTCGGAATAGACCCATTCGGCTACATTGCCGCTCATATCCATGGCGCCGTATCTGCATTTACAGTCACTGAATTCACCGCTTGCGGCGAGCTCGTTGCTTACCCACGAATTACCAAGCGTGTTGCAGTTTTCAACATTGTACGTGTTGCCGTATGGATAGGCGAAATTTTTGTTACTTTGACAAGCCTCTGTCCACTCCTGTTGAGTACAGAGGTGTTTGTCTTTTTCGGCACAAAGCCGTACCGCCTCTTCATAGATGACGTTTCGACGTGGTTGAACGCCTTTGCGGTTGGGATATTCGTATATGTCGATACAGTATTTGCCTCCCGGTACCGCAATCATATTTTCAGGACATATAATGATCTTGAGTGAGTCGCGGGACATGGCGCTGTCGGAATCAGTAGCTCTGAATATAGCCCACGTATATTCGGTAAACCGGTGATTAACCGATCCGTTTTCCTGGGAAGACCAGTCAAAATCCCCGTCCCCGTCAAAATCCCATTCGTATCGAATGATTTTCCCATCCGGATCCATAGCTTTTCCGTTGAGCTTAACGGTGCGGGGATTAACCGCAAGTATATCTTCACCCGCCTGTACACGGGGCGGAGTGTTGACAACAACTACACGAGTGGTATCTGAAAAAGCTTTACCCCGGGCGGTATGTACCTGAAATGCAATATGGTAAGTGTCGGAATACATATACACATGGTGTGCTTTGGTGTTATTTTTTGAAAGCCATTCATATTTTCCATCGTTGTTAAAGTCCCATGAATAGGAGACAATTTTACTGTCCGAGTCGCTCACTGTGGCGTCGACGTAAAGGGTCTCGTTTACATGAACGGAGTAAGGGCCTCCGGCTTCCACATGGGTAGGCATATCGCGGACGGTGGCTGTTACTTTTGCAGTGTCACTGTGCCGGGAGAGGGTATCCCGTGCAATACAGGTAATAGTAAAAGAAGCACTCTCATCGTAGTGATGTACTACAGCGGCACTGTCGGTAGTGAGTGTGGTATCCTTTTCATCACCAAACCGCCATGAATAGACTACGTGACCATGGTTTTTTGCTGATCCGGCAAGATGGCAGCGAATTTTCAGCGGCGTGTCGATGGTGATGGTGTCTGCACAGGTAAGGGAGTCTATCGATATTCCCCCGCTTACTCGTATTGAATCGGCGGCAGTATCGGAAACACCGTACGGATCGTTAACAATCAGCGTGATACGATAGGTATCCGGTCGTTTCCATGAAAATGAGAGCGGTTGTGTAAGTGATTTGGTGCTGATGATTGTATCCTCGCCGGAAGATGCTTCTATAATCCATCGCGCTGAAAGGGAAGTGGCATGGTCATTTGGATCGTGTGATGCCGATGCATTGAGCGTCACCTTTTGTTGAGTCAGAGGATTGGATGGATCGGCAGAAAATTGTGCCGACGGTTTTCCGTTAACCGTAATTTTGCTCACATAAAGGTCACGTTCGCCCTGCTGATTTCTGGCCTGAAGACGTGCGGCATAGGTGCCGGCATTGGTATAGGTGTGTGTGATTTCTGCAGCAGATCCGAATTTAGCCGTGGAAGGATAGTCCCAGACGCCGTCACCGTTCATATCGAATCGAAACATTATTGAGTCAGCCGATCCGCTCACGAGTGAGGCCCTGGCGTTGATTGTGTTTCCGGGAGTGGCTCGTGAAGGCATGTCGAGCACAACCCCGAACAGTGGTTTGATGCGAAGCCTGCATCTTTTTTCTATTTGCGCTCCCCGGCGGTCTTTTGCAATAACGGTATAGGTATACATCCCCGGCTTATCGGGCATGAACTTCAGAATGCCGGAGATGGAATCAAGCGACATGGCTTTAGGAGCGCGGAGTAGCGAATAGGTGATTGTGTCGCCGTCAGGATCGTTTGCACGAACAGTGTCGGAAAAAAGACGATGTGCCTGTGCTACAGAGTCCGCAATAGCGATCCATTCCGGGGGCTTATTTACAGATGCGAGCGAATCGTCTTGACAATCTGAAACAGCAAGATGACGTTCGATGTTGCCTGTACCTACCCATTTTTTCAGATACCTGATCTGTTTTGGAGAGAGAGATGTTTTGGTTTTTACGCGTCCCTTCGAGTTGATTGCCGTTGTTTTGCAGCGTGAGAGGGCACTGCTGTCTCCATCAAGGGAGACAAACGTCACATCGCCGTGTAAAGTCGAAATGATTGCATGTGTATGGTTACACAATATATTAAAATGTGCGTTAGAAGAGACAAACGTACCATAGGGGGTCACGATGGAGTAATCCCCGCCGAGTGCGCCGAGTTGCTCGATCGAAGAATAGCATTCACCCTGAGGGAGTGAGATGGCAATGGGGACAGAATCATGTCCCGCAGAGGATGTGGTGTTGAACTGCACCTTTGAATTTTCGTTTACATAGACGGTGTTACTTCCGGGCAGAGCAAGCTTGACCTTTGCGTCTTCGCCAATATGTACCACATCACCATGCCTGATGTTCATTCCCTGGGAAAGAGTTTTGCCGCTGCCGTTTTTTTGTTGCTTATTCACGGTACCTATTACGATATCGGCTGTTGCCAGTGTTTCGTTCGATCGGGCGCAATCGATACTAATGAGTGCGGGTAGTAATGCGCACAGCAATACCGCACATTTTCTGCAGGCACGGGATAGTAGTTTACCGCTCATTTTTTGCCTCATCCTTTGCTGTTCGGATACGTAAAATGCACTGTAACTGTTTACGACTTATACATTATTGGAAAAGGTGCACGTACTGCTTTAATGCATTAGTGCTAAAAATAATTCAACCGAATCACGGGGGGCTACTTTTTGCGCTGAATGCGGGCACAAAAAAGCCCATGCAACCCATGAAGATGCGGTGATATACGGACATAGCCCTCTGCTGTCAGATATTTTCTCGGTATGGCAGCAGGAATCTTTGCGGCTGAAAATTCAGTGTGCCGGGAAAGAAAATGGAAAATCATATCCTCATTTTCCTCTTTTTCCAGAGAGCGGGTAATATATACCAGTATACCGCCGGGCGCAACGAGGCGACTCGCGTGTGCCAGCAATTGTTTCTGAGTTTCGCAGTGCTGCAAAACCGAGTCTTCGTCAAGATGCCACCTCTGCATCGGGAAAAGACTCAGCAGTCCGGTAGATGACGAGGGGGCGTGCAGGTAGACCTTATTGAATTCGGTTTTAAAAGGAAAGCCTCTGGTGTCACACACAAAGGGAAATACATTGTGCATTTTTTTTTCATACAGAGAGGAAACGATGCGCGACGCATTTTTTGTACCTGTGTTGGCGCAAATATGGAACGTACTATTCCCGGTAACCTGTGAAAGCAAGGAGGTGAGGGAGTCTGGAGATGAAGTTATTATGCACAGATTTTCATCACTCCTGACGCTTCCTGCCGGAATGCACCACCCCTCTTCGGGTGACTGTATGGTACAATGTCCCCGGGTATGAAGTCCAATCTCCTGTGGGAATAGATTTTTTGTGACCCGATAAAAGAGCTTTGAATACCCTTCGGTAGGCCGGCATATCTGCAGTGCTTCATTTTCGAAATGCTGAATTGAAAGATTATGAAGCGTGCGGCGCAGGTAGACCGGTGGAGGTGTGTTGTTGTAGACTAGGAGCTTTTTTGTATTGGCCAGACCGAATTGTTCAAGCCATCGCGCTATTAAAAAACGGGGATGTGAATATTCGATGCAGAGACGTGATGCCGTGCTTTGATCGGCTAAGGCTGTCCGGGGGTTCTTCCTGTGGGTAATGATGCGTCGTAGTATGCCGTTTACCATTCCGCTGAAGCGGGCCAGTTCGGGATGGTTTTTTGTAATAGCTACGGTTTCGTTCACCGCTGCATGTGGGGGTATCCGATCCATATAAAGCAGCTGAAACGCACCGAGCTGAAGAACAAGCATCAGCTCGTGATTTTGCAGCAGCGTTTCGTCATTGAGAAAAGAGCCTGCGATATTTATCAGTCGGGAGCGATTGACGAGGACACCGTAGACAAGAGAAAAAACCATACGACGCTCCCTTCGCTCAACGGTACGTTTTTCGGGATAGAGATCCCACGCGACCGGGTTGTGTGAAAAGTGGCGTCCGGTAGTGATTTTTTTTAATAAACGGAAAGCGTCGTTTCGTGTGCTCATATAAATGTTTGTCCAATGCTCAGGCGGCTGCCACGCAGATATGCCTTACAGCTCATACGGTTTTTGCTTTCGGGTTTTACTTCAAGAATATCGAGCGAGTCTTGTCCGCATTTAACGGTTATGGATTCGGTGGTTACCTTTTCTAGTGTCCCGGGCGAAAATTCCTCCTGATCCGAAGACGTCGGTGTCGCCCATTCGACACCGATTCTTTTTCCGTCAAGTGTCGTGTGGGTGCCCGGAAAGGGCTTAAATGCGCGGATTTTATTGTATATCGCTTCTGCAGGAAGGGTCCAGTCGATTCTGCCCTCTTTTTTTTTCAGTTTTGGTGCGCTACTTGTATTTGAAGTATCCTGTTTGTAAAGGGTGACACGGTTTTTTTCTATCATTTCGATTGCTTCCATACCCGCATGAGCACCAAGTTGAGAAAGCCGGGTGTAGAGCGTGGGGGTCGTATCCGAATAATCGATATGTTCAGGTTTTTGAAGGATAATTCGTCCGGTATCGATACCTTCATCGATTTTAAAAATCGTGATCCCGGTCGTTTTTTCACCACTCTCTATTGCGCGCTGAATAGGGGCGGGACCCCGGTATTTCGGAAGCAGCGATGCGTGTATATTGAAACAGCCCTTGCGGGGTATGGAAAAAATACGCGGCGGCAGAATGCGGAATGCGACAACAACGTACAGGTCCGCAGCGAGTGCGTCAAGCGTGTGTGCGAAATCCGCTGTATCAAGGTTTTCCGGGGCAAAAAGCGGTCCGATATTTTGAGCGGCGCAGTACTCCTGTACCGGTGATTGCCGTAGCTTTCGACCACGACCTTGTGGTCGTGGCGGCGTAGTGATGACTCCGGCCAGTGTATGTGTTGAATCGCCTATGCATTCAAGAGCGGGGATGCCGAAATCCGCTGTACCCATAAAAACAATTCTCATTAAAAAAACCTTCCGGTTGCAGTACGTATAATAGAGCCTGAAAACGCCTGATCAATCCGGTGATTATTACCGTCACAACATTGTGCTCTTGCGGCGGATTTGGCGGATAAAACGTCTGGTATGGCCAAGAGTAGATGCCAAAAAGTGTGACCTGGTAGCATGGGCATGTTAAAATGAGTTGAAAAATAATATTTGTCTGGTGTAGATTGATTATGTGCATTAATACTATTTTTATATATTTACGGCGTTACGGATATTCTGATAAGAAAAACAGACCTTTGTTTTACAAAGAGGATCCCTTTTTCTGTTTTTTTTCGGATATAGCGTCCATCGCCGGACGTATGTATGTTTTTCACTCTAAACGTTAATGCCTCAAGGGGGACCCATGGCCAAAGCATTTCGACCCAAAGAACAGCTGGCAATATACTGTCGCTTCTGCTCAAAAGTGACTCTTGCGCATCTGAATCGCAGTATTGCGGATAACGGCAGGACACTAAGCAGAAACGGCGTGTTCGAATTTTGTTGTGCCAAATGCCTCAAAACATTTTGTTTTTCCGGCCAGGACCTTCTGGAAGAGGCGGAAGGAACCGAAGTCGAGCAGCAGGAACCGGTAACCTATAGCAGCGGCGGACATTATTATATAGGGCAGGTTATCTATCACGAGGCATATCAGGATACCGGCCTTGTGGTCGGCAAAGAAGCTTCTCACACGCCGGTTATCATCGTTCAGTTCGAAAAAGAAGGCTTGAAAAAGCTTATCGAGGATCGTCAATAGCGCAACGGCCGTGATCAATTATGTTACAGGCAGGATTAATCAGCTCAGGAAATGAACATCGCATCACCGTAGCTGAAAAAACGGTATGATTGTGTGACTGCGTGCCGGTATGCATCAAGGATGTACTGCCGTGAAGCGAAGGCGGAAACCAGCATAAGTAGCGTCGATTTTGGCAGATGAAAGTTGGTTATCATTGCATCAATCGTTTTGAATTCATATCCCGGCAAAATTTTCAGCGTAGTACTTCCCTCCGATTCGGTGACTTTGCCTTGCGCTGCGGCGCAATGTTCGAGTACCCTCACCACGGTGGTGCCTACTGCAACAATTCGTCCTCCCGAGGCTTTGGTCTCGTTTATTTGATCGACAGTTTCACGGGTAAGTGAATAACGCTCTTCATGCATAGGATGCTTCTGTGGATCATCGGTTTCGACCGGCCTGAACGTTCCCAGCCCTACGTGAAGGGTAATATACGATAGCCCTACGCCCTTTCTGGTAAGCTCTCGAAGTAATTCGGGCGTAAAATGTAAACCCGCAGTCGGCGCTGCTACTGATCCCACATGACGGGCATATACGGTTTGATAGCGGTCTTTGTCCTCCGCGGAATCTTCCCGTTGTATATAGGGTGGGAGAGGGATGCGGCCGTATGTGTGCAGTATGTCAAGCATGGAATCGTATTCAGGCAATGATTGCTGAAGGTGAACGGTGACGTGACCTCCCGAGTCAATGGCACGGATACTCAGGTGGATCTCATCGTTGTCCGCCGGCATAAGTAGCGTACCTGTTTTTAACCGGCGTGCCGGGCGGGCAAGACACCTCCATTCATCTTTCTTGGATTGCTGCAGAAAAAGCAGCTCAATTGAGGCACCGGTAGTGCATTTGCGGCAGAATAAACGCGCGGGGAAGACACGGCTGTCATTAAACACGACTCTGTCGTTTTTTCTGAGCAACGTGGGAAGGGATTGAAAAAAACGGTCCGAAACCGCACCGCTTCGTCGATCGAGATGCAATAGACGGCTGTGGTCCCTCTTCTGGTTCGGATATTGCGCAATAAGCTCGTGTGGAAGTGGGTAATCAAAGTCCGAGGTTCGCATATTTAAAATGTCTGGTTTGGGGCTGAGAGATGCGCAGTTATCTGTCTTCAATGATTGGCAAGGGATTGGCAAGGGATTGGCAAGGGCTCGATAAAGGATTCCGTGTTGTATGAAACACCGCGTAACGCGGTCGTGTGTATAATGCAAAACGGATAGTGCCCGTATATCGCCGATTTCACGACGGCGCGGGCAGACGGTAGTAAAGTGTGAGTGTAGACGGGACATGGTCGCATACAAATGGTATGTGATTATTCCCGGGGATAATAATGGTCCAGGCGAGTAATGTATTTTTGCAGCCTGGCAAATTATGTGTCGGTTGTGTATACCATGCAAAGCCGAAACATTACAGGCACACCGTAGGATGATGTGTTGAGCCTTGTATCCGGTGTGTGACACCTCGGCTTTTATCACATTGATCATCTGATTCAGGGTTTTCGATTCCGGTCGATCAGATGTGATGATAAAAATACATTTTCGATAATTGATCTGTGTATGGAGTCTTCAGCTTTTCTCCCATCTGAAATACAATTGCGTCGTCCGCAGATGCATCTCTCAGGCAAAGAGTCCCCTATATGATACATACCGGAAAGAAAAAACCTGTAACGACAATGCTACTGTTGTTCTCTCTTTTTTGTTATGCCGGGATTTTTCTGCTGCTTCGTATTGCAGCTATGTGGTTAGGATTCTATCCTGTGTTTGTTCTCCTTCTTGGTTCCGCTGCCGCGTATATTCTCTTTTTTATTCTGAGCGTAAACCGCATATATACGACACGCCACGTTGTATGGGTCATCGGCTTCGGGCTTTTGTTACGCCTGCTTTTTTTCGGCAGCGATCCCACCATACTTTCAGAAGATGTCTACCGATACCTCTGGGATGGTAAGGTGCAGTATTACGGGCATAATCCGTTTGTCTGCACTCCCGATTCGCCACAGTGTGAATCGATGAGAGCGGGAAGTATTGTCTATGACAATATGAAATATACCGACTGCAGTACTATTTATCCTGCGCTAGCACAAATGGTGTTCTTAGCGGCATATGGCATGAGCGGTGAATCGCTTTGGGGTTTACGGCTCATATACCTGCTGGCTGAGATTCTATTACTTGTATTTGTTTTTATGGTAATGCGTCACCGCATTAAATATCGATGGATCTCACTGTATGCGCTCTGTCCTTTACTCATTATTGAAGCATATCTCGGGATGCATATCGATATTATCGGGATGGTTGTATGTATACCCTCGTTATGGCTTGCCCAGAAGAGACGCTGGTATGCCGCATTGGCGGTACTGGTATGTTCGATTCATGTCAAGTATATATCCGGCGTGCTTCTGCCCGTATTCGTAATTACCGCATGGAGAGAGCGCTTTTCTGTTACGTATGGCAGGCCTCTTGTGCGTGCGGGAAAAAGTTTTGTCTGTACGGCCATGCCGATGACGATAACCGCACTCATGCTGGCAACAATGCTCTTTTTGCCCTATATTACCGCCGGGACAAAGCTATTTGAGCAACTGGGTACCTACTGTGCTCACTGGGAATTCAACAGTTCCATTTTTTCGTTGGCATACGCACTTTTTGATGTACGCGCGCGGATACTGATGCCTGTTATTACTGTCCTCGGTTGTTGCTATATCGCTCTGAGAAATGATATGGATATGATTAACAAAGCGGAAGTAGCCTTTATTCTTTTTCTCCTGTGCACACATACGGTGTATCCGTGGTATGCATTGTGGCTTGTCCCCTTTTTCTGCATACGCCCTAAAAGCTCTGTGCTCTTTTTTATTACCGCGTTTTTTATTTCGTATGAAGTTCTTCTTGAGTATAAAAAATGCGGGGTATGGGAACAGAAAATGATTATACGGCTGTTTCAGTACGTGCCGTTTTGTATTTTATTGTTACGAGATATGGTGAAAGGAGCCTTTATAAAAGATGCGTAAGTACCATACGCCGTCAGGCAAGATTTTCCCCCCTCGCTATTATAATCGTGACGATACAGGTGATAATAACGGGTGTGAGCGTATCCGCAACAGGTATGGGTATGATTTTTAGTAACACTCGATGCTGCAATAATATATATTTTTTGACAAAAAAGAAATTCATACGTATCATTACTACTTCAAATTCTAAAAGCACAGCGGCGGATCACACATGAAGACATGGAACAAGAGCAACACACTGTCCTTCCTATTTTTTTACGCATCTTTTTCTTATAAAGATGTAAACAATGTACACACGCAGGAGATGATGCTGTGGATATAGTTGCGACTCCATCAATTCACCCCTGGCTGCAGTCGATGGTTCTCGGCATTTATTATACGCTTTTATTGTTGCTTACGGTATATGGAATTCACAGATACATATTGCTGTATCTTTTCAGCAAATACCGCAAGGGACGATTGGAAACAGAAAAAAAATTTACAGAATGCACGGTCGCGGATTATGCATATCCCAGTGTGACGGTACAGTTGCCTCTTTATAATGAAATGTATGTTGCGGAGCGGGTTATAAAAGCTGCAGCGGCCATGGAGTATCCAAGTGACAAACTGACGGTGCAGGTACTTGACGATTCAACCGACGAGACCCGCTCCATAGCACGCAAGACGGTTGAAGGGTTGAAACAGCAAGGCGTGAATGCGCTCTATCAGCATCGAACCGACAGGGTGGGTTATAAGGCTGGCGCATTACAGGCCGGCCTGGAAAGTACCGATAGCGATCTATACTGTATTTTTGATGCCGATTTTGTTCCTTCTAAAGAGTTTCTGAAAAAGGCAATTCCGTTTTTTTCGGATCCGGATGTCGGAGTGGTGCAGGCTAAATGGGGCCATATAAACGAAAACTATTCGCTGCTTACCAGGGCGCAATCGATTATGCTCGACGGACATTTTCAGCTCGAGCATGGTGCTCGTAACATATCCGGGCGCTTTATGAATTTTAACGGTACTGCAGGTGTAATACGTCGCAAGGCGATCGTTGAGGCGGGAGGGTGGCAGCACGACACCCTAACCGAGGATCTCGACCTTTCATACAGAATGCAGCTTAAGGGATGGCGGTTCAAGTATCTGCCGAGACTGGTGTGCCCATCAGAGTTACCGGTCGATGTCAACGGCTTTATGAGTCAGCAGTATCGATGGACAAAAGGTTCGGTGCAGGTCGGGTGTAAAATCCTCAGACAGGTGTTTGCATCCAAACTACCCTGGAGATTGAAATGCGAGAGTGTCATGCACTTGCTCTCTCCGGTAAATTACCTTCTTTTGTTTCTTATTTCATTGATTATACCTTTTGCGGTCTACTTCAGGCAACAGGCAGAGGGCATACATTTAAGCATTATCGAGGTAGTAATCTTTATATTTTCTTTTTGTTCGATCGGTCTTTTTTATGGAGTATCTCTAAAAGAGACGTACGGGAACTGGCGTCAGAAACTCGCCTATATCCCTTTTGTCTTTTCAACAGGAGTAGGGATGTGCCTTAACAACGGTAAGGCGGTACTGGGCGCATTTATGGTAAAACCGACTGCTTTTATCCGTACTCCCAAGTACAATATCTGCAAAAAAGAAGACGGCGTGAAAGGAAAGCGCTATACCCTTTCGCGTATTGCCTACGGGGAGTTGCTCCTGGCTTTGTATCTTACCACATCTTTCGTCTTTTTTACAGTTACCGGTAATTATTTTGTGCTTCCTTTTCTGTGTATTTTCGTATTCGGCTATTGTCATATCGCCTATCTCTCGCTGAGGCGTCATTAGGACTCATTGTATCCTCTGTAGTGTTACTACACCGGCTACAGGCACATGCCGAATCGATCCACACAGGAAGCAATACCTCTCCCATCCCGTGTGTATTTTTGAACAATGATAGGGGCTTATATACGACGTCTGGGGGAATGGGCACAGGCACATCTGCGTATACTTTATGGCGCGGCAGGGTTATTATATGACACGTGTACCATGTTTGTCTTCCACAGAAGGCGATATGCACTTTCGCTGAAGCAATTTACCGATCAGGTCTTGTTTACCGGAATTGATGCATTTTTGCTGGTAAGCTTTACCGGTCTAATTACCGGTATTCTTATAGCAATTCAGGCGTCGGCATATATGCCCCAGTTCGGTGTTGGCGAGTATTTTGGTAATGTGATGGTCATTGCCATAGTGCGAGAGCTCGGGCCTATTGTTACCTCACTGCTTGTTATCGGTCGCTCGGCCGCGGCTCTTTCTGCCTATATCGGCAATATGAAAATCAACTCGGAAATTATGATTATTAAGGCCATGGGAATCAACATAGTTCATTTTCTCGTGCAACCTGCGTTTGTAGGGATGATTGTTGCCATACTCTGTTTAAACGTCTATTTTGATATAATTGCGATTGTGGGAGGCCTCTTGATCGCAAAAGTGATAGTGGATCTCGATTTTATGATTTCCATGACAAAGATTCTCCAAGCATTGAGTATGAGCGATGTGATTCTTACCGTGGTAAAAAGTGTATTGTTCGGAGCTATTATAGCCTCATTGAGCTGCTATCACGGGCTATCGGTGCAGAGTGTGCGGGAAGTCCCGAGAGCCGTGTTCAGAACCGTGGTGCACTCTTTTGTGATTGTGATGGTGGTAACGGTAATTATTACAATAGGATGGTATTCTCATGGGTTATAGAATGAATTGCGAGCAGGTGAGTCTGTACGATAACGAAAGGCCGATACTCCAGAATGTCAGTCTCGGACTTGCTCATGGAGAACATCTTATTATTTCCGGCGAATCGGGAAGCGGAATCAGTTCACTGCTGCATTTGTGTGCCGGGATCGAACTGCCGGATACCGGCAGGGTGTTCTGGGAACATCTCGAGTTGGGCCATACGGGGCGGCACGAATTGTTGCGTCTTCGCTGCCGAATGGGGTGCGTACTTCAGTCAAATGCACTTATCAGCAATATGACCGTTTACGACAATTGTGCGCTCGCGTTGCGATATTTTAAAATAGCCAGGGAGGTGGGTATCAGGGCCCGTGTTACGCAATTGCTTGAAAGATTGCATATAGCGCATGCCATCGACCTTCTTCCGGAGCGTCTTTCTCATGGAGAAGCCCGTCGGGTTGCACTTGCCCGGGCATGTGTGCTTGCACCCGATTTTCTTATACTTGACCATCTGTTTGCCGGAGTTGATGACGCCAGCATGGTATTCATGCAGGAGTATCTGGACCAGTATACTGAAAAATATGTGTGCAGCATACTCATGGGTATCAGTAAGAATGCTGATATAAAAGCGTTTGATTGGCCGGTGATACAACTTCGCAATGGCAGGATTGCTGCGTGAGAAGCGCTTTTCCCCCATAATATGCAGCATGAAGGGATCGAAACCATAACAGGCTATACTCAGCCGTAAAAAAGAGTCCGATACGAGAGTAGTGTGAAGGGTATCGGTGTAACGTAACAGAACCCGCAATCAGTGCGTACAAGGGAGTTGTGCACATGAGCAGAGATCACGTCGGTGCCGGTTCACAGCAGGCACAAAAAGTAAGAGAGCCGTTTTATTATCAACACCGGAGTTTTTTTGTCGGGCTGTTTCTGCTTATACCTCTGGTGGCAATACCCGGATTTCTGATATACGGAATAGTTACGTCTGACTTCATCCAGCCCTGGGAACACTTTTCGATTAATTACGATAATATTCACGGACTGCAGGAGGGCGCCGATGTGCGCTACCACGGGGTTAAGGTGGGAAGTGTTCAGTATATCAATCTGAGCTCGGACGGAGATATCGACGTGTTTATACGCATAAAAGAAACATATGTCCCGTTGCTTCTGCAGGGGTGTGTTGCAGAACTGGGTCAGCGAAGCTTTATCGTGGGTGACTGGGAAATCGAATTACAGAAACAGGAGGAGCTTGCCGGAGTGGTAAAACCAGGGGGGCAGATTCCCTCCCGCCAGGCCCCGGCTCTGGATGAAGCGCTGCAGCGCATGGTGCGGATGGTTACAGTGGCCGATTCATCGCTTATGGCATTTCAGCAGCATGGGATTATGCAGCAGCTCGTTAATGGTGACACGCTCGTAGATTTTCTGGGGCAGGCGGGTACGAGCGTCGACAATATTCTTTACAGAGTTCATGCGCTTTTGGGAAATGCCGACACGATGGTGGCGGATTTGAGCAGACTCGGCACTCATGGATATGAGGCCGTCGATACTCTGATGGTGTTTGCCCGGCATGCGATTGTGCTGACCGATCAAATCGATCGATTACTGAAAGATGTTTCACAACTTTCAACCCAATACAAAGATATGCCCGAACAGGTGCAGAAAACGTTGAAACAGATACACGATGATGCCGAGCAGATGGAGATACTGCTCAAAGGGCTTCAGAGGCACTGGCTTTTTAAAGGTGCGGTAAATAAAGCGCGACAGCAGCAAAAACAACAGTAATAGGTAAAAGTAAAGAACCATTCTTTACAGGCGGCTATTTGCAGCTACGCAATAGTCTGAAGGATTTGACCATAAAAAAAACAGCCGGCAAGAGTGATGCTGTCCACAGTGTTAATGCCCATACCGGGGAGGTACCGCTGCCCACGAGGCCTACGGGCCATATATCGAGACATGAAGTGCGCAGGATTTCCCATGAATGCGTTGGGAAGTTACCGGTAAAAAGGTGAGCCGTATTACGTATAAATTCTGGAAGAAGTTTGCAATGTGCAAAAAAAGGCAGATCTCTTAATGAGGAAAGACCGGTCTTCATTGCGTTTGTTTTTCCGTAATACAATACCTGCAATTCCTGGACATAATGAGAATTGACGAGAGTGGAGGTAAGTGCAATTATGCCACCGGCGAAACTCAATGCCTGTACAGGACGTTTTCGCAGTTTCCCGGTGTAGTAAAGATAAAAAACGGGTAGAATAACAAAAGGGATCACCGGATAGAGGTAGCGGTTTGCCCAGCACCATGAATTGGTCCCGAATGCGGGAATAACCAGCAGGTACATTCCGGTGCTTATGGCGAGTGCGCGAAGGGGCGAGGGTAAAAGCTTGTTTTTATGGAGTGCCAGGGGATACAGAGCCATCAGCGTAGCCGCCCAGAACCAGTGTACCCGCCCGAATGAAATGAACGTGTCGAATGCAGTCGAAAGATATCCTGTAGAAATGAATTTATGCAATATTTCACGCACTGCAGAACCTGCCGGAGCGAGGGGGGCACCGGATACAGATGAAGCGGAAGACCCAAAATAGCCGAAATCGAACCAGGAACCGTATCGGTAATGATTGAACCACAGGTGTGCGGCCAGGGATGTGAGGGTGATTCCAGTTCCCAGAATAGCCGATGGGATAGCTTTGCGCTGCAGGATACTATATACCAGGGCGAAGAATAAAAAAAAGAGGAGATATTCCATTCGTATCGTGGATGCAATAGATGTGCACACACCCCACAATATCCATGCCCTGGTGTTTTCCCTTTGGTCTGTCTCTCTGTCGGTACGAAAAAAGAGCAGCAAAAAGCCTGCAAGCCCCCAGAAAAGGGCAGCGGGTTCGCTCCAGCCTGTGGAGCTGTAATGCAACAGTTCGGTAGCAGCTATGCAACAAATTGAAAACAGCAATGCATAACGTGCTCCGACACCGAATCTAACGAATATCAGATAGAGCATAATTCCGATACCTGCGGTATAGATGACATTTTGCAGCGTCATAAGGGCCGAAAGCATATAATGTGGTGGTGTTTCTTCGAAAGTTGAAGTGGCAGCAGTGTAGATCAGCACCGCAGGTATGCAATTAAGAATCGAGCCGATGCTGAAATGCGGGAACGTGTACCCCCCCCTGCCGGAAAACCCCCACGCGGGTCCTGAAGGACTTATTGCGAACGAACCATTCACAAGCAGGTTGCGGGCCGAAATGATTTTCGTTGCCGTGTCATCTGAATAAAGATGACCTGAATAAAAAACCATCAGAGAAAAAAAGAGCGCACAGAATATGCACGCTGTTTTTAATACGGTGTCTGTTCGTTGCACAAAAATTCCACGGGAGTCGGTCGGTTAATGTCAATGAGATTACAGAAACGGTATATTTTCAGCCTCTATATAAGCTTAGTGAGTGTATGCCACCTGCTGAAATACGCACTTCGTTTACTGCTATTATGACCATGAGAGACCCTGCAAGGGTTCATGTTGATTACGCAACCCCTAGCAGCAGTATCGCTCATTGTAGCTTTGCTTCAAACAGATGCTTAATATAAATATAGAATTTGTCATATAAGCTGACCTGCTATTTCACCTTAAGTAAATTTATGATATTCGATTAATTGATGAAAAGTTCTTCACGGTGCCTGTCAGTAAAAAAGTTAATTTTTTAAACTGTTTAAAATCCATGTGACATAAAAATGGAGCCTTAGCAAGAACAATAAGGTAAATAAGGACCGATCTTTGAGCTGAAATGAGATATATATTGCGTCTGGCTGGGGATTTATTATTTTCTATTCTGAAAAATCAAAAGTTCTATCATTTAATATTGAACAGGGTGAAAAAACGCAGGCAACATGAGACATATCCATTATTTTTTAAAGCGATGTACGTTGACAGTATTCCTGGTTGTACTATTCTGTTTTGGATCCCGGGCATTTACAATAGATACGCTAATGCATGCGGGCATTTTGACCCATAATAAAATAGAAATAGGCAATACCGCCCGTTCGATAGTATCATACGGTGATTTTATTTATATCGCCTATGCAGACACCTTGGGGAATGGTGTGGTTACCAAACTTTCTCTCGACGGAACCGTTCTTGGAAGCACGACGGTAATCTCCGATCTTGTTCCTGATGGGCACCATAAGTTATCTATAGCTATCGATACGCATGGTTACCTGCACGTTGTCGGTGACATGCACGTCCATGGTGGAGTATGGAATGATTCAGACAGTACATGGTACCCCCGTCCCTACAATGATCAGGACCCATTCGGGGTACCGCGTAAAAAACATTCATGGCAGTATTATCGTTCTGATAAACCGGAATCGATCGAATCTTTTACTTTTTACGGAGATAAAACTCCTGCCGAAGGCGGCATCCCCGGTATCTATGTCACCTATCCGTATTTTGCATCGGATCGAACCGGAACTATTTTTGTTGGCTTCCGCCATAGAATAACACAACCAACCCCCGAAAAAAGTACCGATAACAATCAGGTAGATGGGACATTCGCCGGAGGAATAGCCCGTTATGATGCTGATACCCAACGATGGACCATGCTCGGAGGAACGGATTTTTATACGGATATCAATGCTCTGCTGGGATCCGATGGTCTTATAAATGATCCGATGTGTATGGCCTGGCATGAGCAGGGACGCGGAACGAGCGGATACACGACCTATCAGTCACTGAACCCATTTATCGACTTCGATAAAAACAACTGCATGCATGTGGTGTTCGCTGTATATACCGAAAAAAGCGCAAGTGTAAGCTACGGCGGTCTTGGTACAACACACCTGCTTTATGCCAATTCTCCGGATCAGGGTGATACGTGGTACGATGCCGCAGGTAATCGTATCTCAACACTTCCGCTTTCAATCTACAGCACCGGTGCCGTCGTAGCCCACGAAGTTCCGTCTCCGGAAAATTACTGGCAGCGTGGTACCGCATGGGTCGACGCTGACAGTTCTGGAAACCCGTTGCTATTTGTCCAGGGACAAAACAGAAATACCAATCCACGATACTACTCCCTGAAATACATTACATGGAACGGATCCGACTGGAATACGCCGCAAACCCTGTTCATATCCCCGGGGCTTGCCTTCGATGAAATGGCGGCGGATCTTAACGGCAACTTTTTTACTGTAGAGCATAACGGCGATGATTATCTCTATCATTCGGGCGATTACGGTACAGCCTGGGATTCTACCCTCCTTCATACCCATTTCACGTTTGTTACCGCATTTGACAGAGATTTCTTTAATGCAACCGGCATACTCCGTTTCCTCACACTGCGCAATGATTTGATGTATATATATACTCTGGACTTTGGATACCAGTCCCCTGCTCCGTATGTCTATCCTGACGAAGGAGCTTACAATGACAGCGTACACGTCCATATGTATATGCCCAAAGGAGCCACTGGGTATTACCGTCTGTCCCAAACCGGTAAATGGATTCAGGCATCAGAAACAGATACAATAATTTCAATAACTTCCGATGCCGAATTTCAATATTATATGGATGCCACGGCGATACGCGGGACAGTGAGTGATACGCTTAGCCGCACATACACTATACACAATTCGGTGGCTGCAGAAAGATTACACAAAGCAACAGCAATGCAGAAACTCGCTGTCCTGCATAATGGACGCAGGCTGCACACCGTTCGTACTGTTTCCGGCACAGAATTGCATATACAGTGGGTCACACCGGCGGGGAGAATTCTTAAAGCAGAGTCTGCTCGCTCATCCAATCCCGTTGTTACCATTCCTTCGGTATCCGGTATTAT
This sequence comes from uncultured Fibrobacterota bacterium, assembly GCA_964589825.1. Classification (GTDB taxonomy): domain Bacteria; phylum Fibrobacterota; class Chitinivibrionia; order Chitinivibrionales; family WJKA01; genus CAZPUS01. The sequence continues at coordinate 30,028 of CAZPUS010000030.1, forward strand.
GCTGTTGCGCATTCAAAACGAAGAACAGAATAGTATAACCCACGTCATTGCGGCACGGTAAAGTACCCACTTAATCAGGATGTCGGGGGTAGATTTGGGCAATCGAAAAGAGGCTACAGCCTCAACAGGGCTACGACGTAACTGCAAGACATTTCTGAAGGTGTGATAGTCCTGGTCTTTCTGGTGGGGAGCTTGGAGAAGGCCCTTGGGGCGATCCTTTTTTGTTTTCACAATGCGGTTTTATTACGCCTGATTTGATGTCTTTTCAGTCTCATGGTCTGTATTTCAGCGCAGATATCCTCCTTATACGGGGACCGACGATATATGCCTATGGCCGCATAACATGCACATAAAAATCATGGGGTTCATTCAGGATGCCTGTCATAACTATCCTATCAATAAAATACAGCATTTTGCAGGAAAAGTTAGCAAAGGTGTTGCGGGTAAAGGAGTTCAGGTAGCGGGCGTTGCCCTGTCGCCTGTATTACGAGGACAATAGGCACACACTGAATACAGTCGGATCGTAAATATGGCATCACACATATTCCCAGGAAAAGAGCAGCAGAAGCATCCCAAGTAAGCTTTTGGTTTGCGAAGTGCTCTGCAGTGTCGGGTATACCGATCGAAGCGTTATGACTCTGCAACTGTGGTTACTTATTGTCAGCGCCGTGGCCGATGAAAGATAACGTGTATTACTCTTCATTCATAATTCATAGTAGCGAAATAATAAAAATGGCGTGGCTACACAAAGTACTTTTATGGAGGTGAGCGTTTACACAGAGGCATTTGGCATATTTATGGCAAATTTGACCTGAAAACAATAACAACATTCATTATTATTTTCATTGCGAATATGTGTGATAATAAGTAAATTGAAATATAAACGATACATTTGATATTTGTATCGCGCGTGGATAAAAGATGTAACGCTAGGCCAGAGGGGGAGTTTCTTTAATTTTTTTGGCGCTTCCGAGTTTCGTGTGGGCGCATTTATCCCTCCTTAATCTATTTT
>CAZPUS010000031.1:0-30741 GCA_964589825.1 uncultured Fibrobacterota bacterium
GGCCGACCGATCACATGCGTACCTGTCTCAAAAGGCTACTTTTTATGGAGTGATTTATATTAGGATGATATGCAGTTTTTAAAGATCAAATTTTTTATCCACTCAAATCAGTGGAGAACCAAATTTAGTTTATGTTGAACAAAAAACTGGAGAACCCATGAAAGCGATAATTCAGCGTGTACGCAGCGCATCTGTAAAAGCAGACGGAGAAAAAGCTGCAGAAATATCCGGCCCCGGTATTGTCGTACTGCTGGGTGTGCATCGCAACGATTCCCCGGCTCAGGCCGAATACCTTGCTGCAAAATGCGCCGATTTTCGTATTTTCGAAGGAAACGGACAACATGGTTCACTTTCGTTGCGCGACATTAACGGCGCCGCGCTTGTAGTGTCACAGTTCACGCTCTATGGTGACTGCACAAAGGGACGACGCCCCAACTATTCTCAGGCTGCATCGGCGCAAATAAGCCGTCCCCTGTATGAATATTTTGTTGAATGTATAAAAAAACACGTGCCCGTTGTCACCACAGGCTTCTTTGGCGCACACATGGAAGTATCTTTTGTCAACGATGGGCCGGTTACTCTTGTACTCGAGCGCAACAACTCAGAGTAACACCGCTGCCCTCATCCCTGCCCTGAAAAAAGATTTTCAGTTGTTTCCACCGAAACCGACTTTTACCCGGCTGCACTATGGTCACCTTTTTTACAACTATAACATGCTGATTATTGTATGGGATATACCCCTCGATTGCCCCGCTAAATGATCGAATAACTTTTCAGATTTGCATACAATACTTCGAGTGTGACTTTGAAAATACTGATTATCGGTATTGCGACCAACATCCCGAGTATCCCGCCGATATGACCACCCACCGATATCCCGACAATCACCACAAGAGGGTGCAGATCGACACTCTTGCCTACTGCGATGGGATAGATGAACGTTCCTTCTATAAACTGCACGGCAACGAATACCACTACGACCAGGATAAAATTCACAGGAGTGAAAAAACCGGGCGTGACCAGCATTACAAAGACCGCAGGCAAAAATCCGATAACAGGCCCCAAGTACGGAATGAGATTTCCGAGTCCGGCAATAAGCCCTACCACTAGAAAATAGGGAAGCCCGACGAGTGCAAGCCCCACCGACGTCATCACCCCTACTGCCGCGGCATCGATAAGCTGCCCGCGCAAAAAGAGCTTGAGGGCGGAAATAATGTTATGAATCAGCAGCACGAACATTTCAAAATACCGATTCGGCACTAACTTCAGTAACGCTTTATTGAACATATGTCCGTCGGCAAGAAAAAAGAAGGTGATGAGCGGAACAAGCACCACAAAGGAGAGCACCGTGAACACGTTTGCCGCATAGCTCATAAGCGTAGACGTGTCCATACGACCGAAGGCGCTTAAACGGGCGTTCAGTATCGCTGAAAGGTCGGGAATCGTGCTTACGGGAAGCATCTGTAACGCCTTTTTCTCCAGGGTTTCGATCGAGCGTTCCAGCATTGCTCTGTATTCCGGCAGGTTGCTGGAAAAAGCCTGCGCCTCATGCAGCAGTATCGGGACTACATAACGTAACACCGCGCCGGCACAGAGTATGATTACACAATAGAGCCCAATAATGACCCAGAAGCGTTTTATCCCTTTTGTTTCAAAAAAATTGACAACCGGCTCGAGAATGAACGTCAACAAAACGGAGGCGATAATCGCCCCGAACAGCACCGCAAAACTATACAGTATGCCGGCCACGACAAGAAGTACCGTCGAAAAAAAAACGGTCTTCATTACAATATTGGATAGCTTCGATTCCGTGTCCTTCATTATATAGCCTCCTGCATGGAAGGCACCGTTTTTTTCATCTTATCGAGCTGCAAATTGAGTGCTTCAACGTTATCATTCGCAGCAACCAGCCGTTTACAAATCATACGAGAGATGTTATAAAGAATTTTTGCACCAAGCCGTGGGTTACGCTCAATGAGTTTTTCCAAATCAGGTTTGCAAAAAGCAAAAAGCTCGGTTTCAGAACCGGCGTGCGCAGAGGCACTGCGGGGGATTTCATCCAGCAACGCAATCTCTCCAAAAAAACTTCGCTGCTCGATTGTTGCAAGATGCAATGTCTCACATTTCTGTGTTGTCTTGGTGATGACTATTTTCCCTTTACTTATGATATACATCCCCGCACCAGGCTCATCTTCATTGAACACGAGCTCATCCTTAGCATAAATACGCCTGTGGAGCAACTTGCTCGTCTGATCGAGTTCATGGTCGTTAAGCCCTTCAAAAACAGGCAGTTCGGCAAGCAGCTCCCGCAGGGTCTGCCGTTTGCTGGTATCTGCAAACATATAACTCCACAACGCACTAAACATGGCTCGCTCCCGCGTTCATAATGATCATACGTAAACAACACACGGAGGATACGCGCTCACACCGTGTGCTTCGCAGCACATACTGCCCGCGACATTTGATACCGACCTTGTAGGCAACGTTAATACACTCAACATCCATTAATACTGCACCCCGATGCAGCGGTGTTACTATTACCTCATGCGAGTGAGTCTGTGTACGGAATCTGCGATCACCGCAGATTCCATCAAAACACTATCCCGGTTTAGATATTATATAATCAAATCCCGGCAGTGTCAACCTATTCGTTCAGGCTGCCGAACATCGCTTCTACATATTGCCGTGCATCAAAATCCTGCAGATCGTCGATGCCCTCGCCCACCCCGATCTTTCGAATCGGAATCCCGGTCCTGGTTGCAAGCGATACCGCAATACCGCCCTTTGCGGTTCCGTCCAGTTTTGTGATAATATAGCCGGTAAGCGGGAGTGCTTCATTAAAAACTTTTGCCTGCTGCAACGCATTCTGACCTGTATTGGCATCGATAACGAGCAGTATTTCATTGGGCGTATTCTCATTTTTGCGTCTACATACGCGATATACCTTTTTCAGCTCCTCCATGAGATGAGCCTTGTTGTGCAGCCGTCCCGCAGTATCGAGCAGCACGACATCAATGCCTCGCGACATCGCCGCATCGATTGTATTGTAGGCGACCGCTCCCGCATCGGCGCCGCTTTGCTGGGCCACGATATCGGTTCCTGTTTTTTCCGCCCATAATGTAAGCTGCTCGATCGCCCCGGCACGAAACGTGTCGGCCGCCCCCAGCATTACACGCTTTCCTTTTGCGGTAAGCTCGTGCGCCATCTTGCCGATAGTCGTAGTCTTACCTACCCCGTTGACACCCACCACAAGAATCACCCAGGGCTTTGGCGGAAATTCATCCGGCGCATTCGTTACGTCGAGTCGCTCAACCAGTTCGTGCTTCATACGCTCATACGCTTCGTCGGCACTCGATACCGGCGTGTCATTCACGCTCTGCTGCAGCTCTTCGACAATCAGCTGCGCCTGATCCATATTAATATCCGCCGCCACGAGCGCGTCCTCAAGCGTTTCGAAAAAATCCTCATCAAGCTCGACATGGCCCTGCACCATGTCGGTTATCCGGGAATGCGTCTTGCTCAAGCCCCGTTTCACTTTGGAGAATATTCCCATAATTGTCGTTTCCTTATTATCCGGATTATAAATCTGTTGTTTCTACCATTGTGGTACGTGCATCAATTACCGTTACCCGTCCCGGACCGACGAAGCGGGTAAAAGGGGTATATCAGACCGCAGACAATCTCCGCATCTCTGCAGCAACACGCATGTTATAGCGACTCCGGAGCATATGCGCACTACATATCTTTATCGACAATCGATCCGACACAATGTCCGTTGTCATCGACTCCTTCCACTTGCACATTACACCAGCTGTTTCTTTCTATAGTACCCGATTCGGGTTGTGTAATACGGATACGAATATAATTATCGCTCATACATCGCAGCGGAGATTGCTTTTCCAGGATAGTGCGCATAATTTCCCCCTTCCGGGCCTGAAAAAAACGTCCGGCCTGTACAGCAGCCATTTCACGAAGCCGGGAAGCCCTGCGCGTAATCTCGGCGTCACTCACACACGGACGCATTTGTGCCGCAGCCGTCTCCGGCCGTGATGAAAAACGAAACACATGCGCATAGTTGAAACCGGCGTATTCAAAATTGCAACACGTCTTTACAAACGCAGCCTCTGTTTCCGTAGGAAAACCCGCAATGATATCCGTCCCGATACGAATGTCTGATCGTGCGCGTACAAGGGAGGAAAGCCGCTCCACGCACTGCAGCATATCGTCGGGGTCTCGCTGCATCGCCCTGATTACATCCGGACTCATGCTCTGCATGCTAATATGAAGATGGCGGCATATTTTTTCATCCGTACATATCATATCAATCAGCCGTTCATCGAGTTCAGATGGATTGAGTGAGGAAAGCCTGATTCTGAAATCTCCGGGAAGTCGCGCTATCGCTTCGAGCAGTTCCACGAGATCACCGATTCCATGCGTTCGATCATGATACAGACCGATATGCGTGCCGGTAACCACCAGTTCTTTGTAGCCATTGGCAACCGCGGTGCGACAGTGCTCAAGGATCTCTTCGGAATCCCGTATCCTTGACGGTCCCCGTACCGCAGGAACAATACAATACGCACAGTGGTTGTCACACCCCTGTTGTATCTTTATTGGAAACCGGCTGCGGGAAGGGAACACGGAGGATGCGGATATTCCGTCAAAAAAAATCTCCTGCGCCTGCCACGATTCGGTCGGTTTCCAGCGCACCTTTTCCATGGCGAATTTTTCGTTCATAAGCCGGGGGATCTCTTTTTTTGCCGAATTACCGAACACCCATGTCACTCCGTCCATTTTCTCTATGGTATCCGGTGTATGCTGTGCCCAGCACCCTGTCACACAGATTCGCGCATGTGGTGCAAGCCGATGTATATGTCGTATCGCTCTGCGCGATTTCGCTTCCGCCGACGCTGTAACCGTGCAGGTGTTGAGTATTACGATATCCGCATCTTCAGCATTGCGTACTACCCGGGCATTCTCTGCTGCACACAGCGACTGTAAGGTCGCACATTCCTGCTGATTCGTTTTACAGCCTATGGTTTTAAAAAAAACAGCGGGTGCCATATTACTATTCCCAAAACGGAGAGCACGGCATTTACGGATGGCGCATTTATCCGGAAATAAGCGCTACGGTGTAAGCCCCGTATGACAAAATGCAGGAAAGACCGTGTACAAATAAGACCTTGGATGTGCCCGGCTTCCCGTATGTTCATAACACTAACGATACGGGGTCGTATCGCATTATACACTGGTTAATTCCCTGCGGAAACAATGTACTGCGGGTCGACTTTCCTGATACAGTCATCATACCGCTTCGCCTGCTATCGCAGGAACCGCTTGGCAATTTCATCGAGAGAAAGGCGTATTACCGTAGGCCTTCCGTGCGGACAGGTATACGGATTAGACGCAGCAAAAAGATCGTTGAGCAACACATTCATCTCTTCCTGCGTCAGTTTCTGTCCAGATTTGATTGCCGCACCGCAGGCAAATGCCGCAGCATAGCGTTTGATAGGTTCGTTGACAAATTCCTCGTGATGCTCCTGGGATAAAAATCTGATTGTTTCCAGCACCGCGTCCTGGACACGGGAATCTTTTAAATATATGGGGATTGCATCCACCGTTACTGTTGTTTCCCCGAACTCCCTGATGGAGAACCCGAATGACGCGAGGTACGATATCGCGGAATCGATAATCTGCTTCTCCTCTTTGCTCAATTCTACAACGACCGGGAAAAGCAGCTGCTGTGATTCCGCTTTGCCATCGGCAATATCTGAAAGTGCCTGCTCGAAGAGAATCCGCTCATGCGCCGCATGTTGATCAATAAGCATAATCCCGTTTTTTATCTGAGTAAGAATATAGGCATTATGAATTTGATAGCACGAAATCAGCTCGCTGTACACCCCCGGTTTTGTCATATCCTGCGCGGTTGCATCCTTTACATGGCCCGCCGGGGAGGATTTCGTGTTCTGCGTATGGTCATCCCCCGCCCCAGCTGAAAACTGCAGCGTATGCTGCCGCTCATTCTCCTCCCGCACCTCATAGGGCATCCGGCAAGGCATCTGGGCGGAGGTGAACGATGCGTTCGTATCGTCGGAATGCTGCGACATATATGGCTGCGTGTTATCATCTCCCTGTTTTTTGACAAACGGAGGCGCCATAGCAGATCGATCTTGTTCAGGGCTTCCTATTGCCGCAGCCATATGCTTGCGTACCGTCGATTGAACAAAACCGAAAATGGCGCGTTCGTCATCAAACTTTACAGTCAGTTTTGACGGGTGGACATTAACATCTATTCTTCGTGGATCGATAGTTAAAAAGCAAAAAAACGAAGGCTTGTAGGTACCGGTAATGAACCGACTGTAGGCATCACGTACTGCAGTACGTACCGTACTGTTTTCCACCATACGTGTATTAACAAAAATATTCTGAAATCGCGGCTTGGCCCGTGCGAGATCTGTCGGTGATATGTAAAGTCGCATACCGATACGATCGCTCGATTCTTTGCACTCAATAAGACGTTTTGCAAAATTCTCTCCTGCAATGAACCCGATTCTTTCCCGGATCGAACCGGTTATTCCGACATCGATATGCGTGGCGCCATCGACAATCACCGTAAAATGAACTTCAGGATGCGCGATGGCAATATCCTCACAAAATCTCGAAAGCGCCATCTTTTCCGCACGTTGAGACTTCATGAATTTCATCCGGGCAGGGACATTGAAAAAAAGGTCGCGTACCTCTACCGTCGTTCCCCGTGTATGTGCCTCAGGCCGTGGACCTTCCACAGAGTCATTTGTTCCCTGAACACGTACCGCGTTTCCACTGCCGTCATTCGACACACTGCTTTGTATTGTCATTCTGCTCACCGCGGCGATGCTTGCCAGCGCCTCACCCCGAAAACCCATGGTATGGACATTAAAAAGATCGTCTGCAGAATCGATTTTGCTCGTACTGTAGCGTTTAAGCGAAAGGGCAAGCTCTTTTGCAGGGATACCATGGCCATTATCAGAAACGCTAATGCGGGAAAAACCGGCTTGTGCAATATGGATAGTAATGTGGGTAGCTTCTGCGTCGAGGGAATTCTCCACCAGCTCTTTGAGCACCGAGACCGGACGCTCCACGACTTCACCGGCAGCGATTTTTTCGACAACGTGTTCCGATAACTGATGTATCTTGGGACTGTGTGTTATACTCATACGCAACTGCAATTGACAAAACAGATAAGCATATTCCTGCGTGCTCGTATTTTTGGGAAGGGGTGGGGGAATCTATCTCGATACCCGTTTCGATCCCAGAACCGATTGGATTAAACCTACACTGCGCGATTTTGTCTGCGAAATCTACTGCAATCCACGCTACTCTTATAATCTCGAAAAACATGAACCACCCGGCAAGGTTGCCCCAGAATTTTCGAGAACACCATAGCAGCACGGCTTACCGTAGCTTTCATCAAAACAACCGCTCAATTCAGGTAAAAAATACATAGAACCCGGCTTTACTGTGCCCCGCAGCGGTAAGCCAGCCACTGATACGCATCCGTTTACACCCGGATGCCGATTCCCTCTGCATGCGCCATAAAAATGCGGAAGGGGGGATTTGAACCCCCACGGACGAATGTCCACTAGACCCTGAACCTAGCGCGTCTACCAGTTCCGCCACTTCCGCAAATATCCCATTCAATACCAAAAAAATACATTATTTCATCTTCGGGGTACTACTGTTTTACAAAATAGAAAATCCCCCAGGCCAGATAGCCTTTTTTACCACCTTCGACCCAATGCTGCAGACCTTTTTTCATCCTGTTGATGTAGTCTTCACTTATTTTATCCTTGAGTTCCTGGTCACGGCTCTCGGTCTCCTGCAGTATGCGCCAGTAGTGTGTGGTAAGGTTATGCGTCATCTCTTCGAAATTGCGTTCTTCGAACCCGTACTTTTTCGCGACCTCCCGGTAAAAACCCGGGCTTCCGAGTGACGAAAGGTTTATACGTTCGTATATCGGCCCCAGCACGTCTTCAGGACATAAGTCGCTCTGCATCGGATCGGTAAAGATAAGCTCACCGCCCGGCTTGAGTACCCTGGCCGCTTCTGCAATCACTTTTTCACGCTCTCCGCTGTGAAGAATCGCATCCTGTGACCAGACGATATCGAAGGTATTATCCTCACTCGGCACATCTTCAAACGTACCGTCAACCATTTCGATAAGGTGATCCAGCCCCTGTTCTTTGTTCATGCGTCTTCCACGATCGTTCTCGGCCTCACTCAGGTTTAAATTGGTTACATGGCAGCCGAATTTCTTTGCCAGATACCGTGCGGTACCTCCAAATCCACCACCAAGGTCGAGCACCTTCACCCCGTCCTTGCCAAGTTGCTTGGAATACGACGCCATCCTGTCGATGGTTCGACGACTGGCATCGAATACCGAATCCTGCTCCGATTCATAAATCCCCAGATGCAGGTCCTCTCCACCCCATACTTCGTAATAAAACGTATCAGCGTCACTGCTGTTGTAATATTCCCGTGCCACACTCGTTACTTCATCGTAATTCTGTTCCATTTCGCACTCCTTTACAGTTATCATTGTCAACAGTACATCCCCGCCTGCCCTTCCTTACATTGGGCAATTTACAACTCCATTAGCCCCGCACGGTAAGCATTCAGATAGGCTTCACAGTACTCATCTCTTCCTGCTAGTGCCTCCGCCGCAACAATGTTGGCCATCATCCGCGCATCCTTGGGATTGCACACCGCACTGTCGAGTCCCTTTCCAATCGCCATAGTAACAAAGTTCTGGTTAAGGAACTTGCGTTTGGGGAGCCCGTACGAGATATTCGACAATCCACAGATGGTATGTACCCCCGGAAAGGTGCGCATAATCTCATCAACCGTATTCATAAATTCCATTCCATACGTTTTATCGGTCGAGAGCGGCTGTACCAGCGGATCAACAAATATATTTTCCAGCGCAACGCCTTTGCCGGTAAGATTGTTGATAAGCTTGTCCGCAATTTTCATACGATCGTCTTTTGTGGTGGGCATCGCATCGTCAGACATACACAGAGCCACCACTTTTCTGTCGTTCTGTGTCACGAACGGAAGCATCGCATCGTAACGTTCCCGTTCCAACGATATGGAATTGATCATGGGAGTACCTTTATGGACTTCGAGCGCTTTCTCTATTGCAGCAGGATTCGGGCTGTCGATACAGCAGGGTATATCAACCGTTTCCTGCACTGTGGTAACCAGCCATGAGAGATATTCGACCTCTTTGTTTACAAACACACCTGCATTCACGTCGATAAAGTCAGCTCCCCCGTCGACCTGTTCCTGGGCGAGTTGTTGAATTCCTTCGGCATTTTTCTCCTCGATAAGGGGACGTACCGATTTTCGACTCGCGTTTATCAATTCTCCGATAATATTCATTTATATACTCCTTTCGTACTATTTGGACAGATGAAGCACTATATCATTGATTTGGTGTGCCCCCCGGTCCTCGACCCTACGCTTATGCACAATGACTAAAAAAATCAAACTCTGCACAGATCTCTCGGAGCAGTACTGCTGTATCCACCATCCGGTCCTCTGCCTTCGAGGGAAAAAGTAACCAGGGGCTAATTGTTTGCCGCATCCTCATCGAAAAGCGTCGGATTGCCAAACGCTTTTGCAAGAATCCGCTGCAGTGCACCTTCACTAACAAATTCAAGGTCGAGTTGGGGATGCTGTGCCCCGGCTTCTTCCGCCCCGGCACGAGCGAGCTTTGTCACCATATCCTCTGCATAGCTGGCAGCCGCATCTTCTTCCTCGAAATTCCTGCGATCTCCGTCGATCTGCACCATGTAGGTATACGTATCCTCGGTTTCGCGTGTGTAAAGAATCGCCTCTTTGTGTACCATCACCGATCCGGCAACCGCGCCGACCGCATTCGCCGCATGGTAGGAATCGGGAAGTACGAACGGCGCATTGAGTTTTTCCGCGGCTTTACGTATAAACACATCGGCAGGTGCACCGATACCGACGAGCGATATCTCCGCATTGATCGTCACCGACATGCCGCTTCTGCTCTCATCCACCGCCTGTTCAAACAGCCAGCGTCCCCACGAATCATCGATAGAATCAGGCACGTTGTCGTCGTGACGTTGCTGGACGAGAAACACAATTACCTCCTCCACGATTCTGTTCACTATATGGTCGAAAACAGATACAAGAAGGGAGTCGTATTCCCAATCCTCGATCTCGCATTTCATTTCTATAGCAGATCGTGCCACTTCACTGCACCACTCATTCATCTGTCCTACCGCATGGAGCACATCGGTGGGTGCGAGTGTGGCTGTCTCTATATACCCGTGATGCAGAAGTTCGGTCACCCCGAGCTGCACCCCGTGATGCACCCCGATCGTATTAAAAATCTCACGCAGGCTCATTGGACGTTGGTTGAGCAGCTTGATAAGCTCTTTCCTTCGTTCGTTCCCGCTGGCGTGACGCAGATCTATTTTTTTGGGTGCGTACCAGTATTCAAGGTCCTCATGCGTAACCTGACCCCGTTTTCGTTTTTTTAGAGAGAGTATCTCTTCTCTGATTGCGGGAAACTGAGCAGCAAGTCTGCATAGCGGAATCACCCTGTCGGGCCCGATATGGATTTTGTGTTCTTTCGCAAGGGTAATCCGGCTGTCGCAGCCTACGCATGCAGTACGAATAGCTGCCGCTTTTATCGCCGTTTCCACTTCTCCAACCCTTGTTCCTTCTTCTGCAACAGTGACCCGCCCATGATCGACCAGCGCAATATCGGTAGTCGTTCCTCCCATGTCAACCATGAGCGCGGTATTTTTCCGCGACAGAAAGTGCCCGCCCATCGCACTCGCCGCAGGTCCGGAAAGCACGGTTTCCACCGGTTTTGCGATCGCTTCCTTATACGGCATCAAAGAACCGTCACCTTTTACTATCATGAGCGGAGCTTCAATATTCCTCTGGGCTAACGCACGATGCATGGCATCGATAAACTCTTTCATTACCGCGACAAGAGACGCATTGATTGCCGCGGTTGCAGCTCTTTTTATAGAGTCGAGTTTAGTAGAAAGCTGGTGACCGCTTACCACCGGCAAATCGCTCTCGCTTCGCACTATTTCATATACTTTTTCTTCGTGTTCCGAATTAAGCGGGCTGAAATAGCTCGATATCGCGAACACATCGACCTTTTTTTTGTTTTTTTCTATCCAATTGCGAATGCCCTCTGTATCGAGCGGCTCTTTTTCCTGACCGTTCGAACTATGTCCGCCTTTAAAATAGCCTTTTTTTTCGGCCTGAAGGCTTTTATCGAGTTTATAGCTTTTAATAAGATCACGATCATAGCCGATAAGCAACAACCCGACTCTGCGCGTCTTATTCTCTGCGATCGAATTGGTGGCGAGGGTACTCGATATACCGACAAGCTTGATTTTTTTCGGATCGTCCACAGGAAGACGATGGAGTACATCGACGATCCCCTTTGCGAGATCATCGCGCGTGGTAAGGCTCTTTTCTGCAGCCAGTACGGTCCGGCTCGCATAATCCATTACGACTCCATCGGTAAATGTACCGCCGGTATCGATACCTATTACCAGGTCACCATGGTTTTTATGTTCGTTCGTTTGTTGCGTGTGAGATTCCTGTGTCATAAGATACGCTCCTTTGGTGAAATAAGCGCCTCCATTCCACCTTATTCCTCTTTACGCCCCGTGCGTCAGGTTAAAAAGACGGGGGAATGTTGTCCCCCGTCTTTTTTTTGTCAGTGAATTATTACTGGGCCTTCATCCGCTCTTCGGCCTTCTGGAGAATATCGTCTATATCCTTTTTGGCTTGGGCCGGTACATCGTTGATGGGTCCTTCGAAATTTTCGATGATATCGCGGGTTTTGTCCACAATCCGGTCACGCATCGTCTTCTTTCCTTTTTCTTCCCATCCCTCGTAGCTGTCACGATCCATAAGCGACGGACGCCAGTGCTTTCTCGACCATTTCATAGTATGATCGTGATAGAGGTAATGGCCTCCGGGTCCCGCTTCTGCGATCTGATCGACCGCCATTGTCTCCTCGTTGACCTGGATACCACCTTCGATTATACGGGCCATACCGATTATCTCGTCATCCATGACCAGCTGAAATACGTCCCCGGTTTTACCCGATTCGGTATATCCGTTGTCATGCACGAAATTGGGACCGCTCAGCATTGCGGCATGCACCGACAACGCGGCTTCGATACCGGACTGCACCTCGAGTTTCTTTGTATCGGTACATCCGGACTGTGAAAACATCGGCAAATTGAGGTACTTACACATTTCGGTAAGTGCGGCACTCAGAAGACTCAGCTCCGGCGCGCCATAGGAATAGATCGAGCGACGCATATCGAGTATCGACTGCACGCCGCCTATGATGATGCATGTGCCGGGGTTCATAAGCTGAGAAACCACCACACCAACCATCGACTCTGACAGCGCGACAACAAGCTGTCCCGCATGAGTCGCCGGAACGGTGCCACCACCTATCGCACAAGGGCTGTAGACCTGCGGGATACGGTTTTGGGCACAGTAGACGCATTTGTCCATGGCGTGATGATCGCTTACCAGCGGAGAGATCGGCTCACCGTAATGAATAAAATTGGGACGCTTTTTGAATTCTTCCTCACCACCCGCCATAACGATACCGATGCGATGCAAATCAGCGCAATTGGCACGGTTGAACGCCCAGTTCATAATCGGCTTTGTGGTGTTCTGGATCATATCCGCAAATTCGTACACATCGGCAAGACCGTTTGTTACATCGCTTATCGATCCAAGGCTCTGTACATACCCGATATTGGGCAGTGCTTCACACACCTTTGCAACGGTGGTTGCATCCTTTCGCAGATATTTTCGACGCTCGAGAGTGTCGGGATCGTTAAAATACGGCGGCGTAGGACCGGGACCGAAGTAGCTGCGATTTCGTTCCACATAGCACATCTCCTCACCTTTCCAGCTGTAAATCGTGGTGGTGGGAGGAAGCGTGCCGAGTGCCTCACGCACTTTCTGTGGTGGAATTTTAACCCTGATGCCGTCGACACGACAGCCGTGCTTTTTGAGGAGCTCCCGGGCCTCTTCGTGATGCACGTCTGCACCCGTATCGCTAAGGGTTTTTATCATTCCATTGAATATCGTCTCTTTCTGATCGTCGGAAAGCAGCTGAAACTGCGGTGTTAGATTCGCGGTAAAATTGGTGCGAGTACCGGATCCCATAATAAGGCTCCTTTATGGTAAAATTCGGGATAAATCCATAATGCTTCTCGATTATGAATGACGCTCTTCTGCAGCATCGATAATTTGTTCCATCTCTTTTTTCTGGTCGTCAGGGATGGGCGTCGGCTCGTGTTCAGCGAGAATGCGATCGACCTCTTCTTTTATACGGTCGGACATCGTCTTTGCACCCTCACTCTGCCAGGTTTCCCAGTCGGCACGATCCTGCAGCTTCGGCATATACCATTCGCGCCAGTGTTCAAAGGTGTGATCCGAGGTTACAAACTCACCTCCCGGACCTTTTTCATCTATGAGCTTTAGCGCGAGATGTTCGTCATCGGTGTTGATACCTTTGGCAAACTGGCGTACCATACCGATAATCTCGTCATTCATCACCAGGCTTTCGAGCGAAGAGCCTGTACCACTCTGAATGTAGCCGACATCGTGCACCAGGTTCGCACCGGAGAGCATCGCATAAAAATTGCTCGTGGTGCTTTCGATTGCCGCCTGTTCATCCACGGTTTTCGCATCACTGCAGCCACCGGTGGAGAACATGAGAAGCCCCAGCCATTTGGCGATTTCACTGTTTGCCGCAGAGGCAAGCGACAGCTCGGGGGCACCGTAGGAATAGGTCGTGGTCATCATGTCCATTACCGTGGTAACCCCTCCCATAATCAGAGGCATGCCAGGATTCTTCAGATGGCAGAGAACCACCGCCAGGAGTGTTTCACTAAGCGACTGTACCAGCATTCCCGCCATGGTTGCCGGTGCGGTGGCACCCGAGCTCGGACATGGAGTATACATTGCCGGGATACCTTTTTCGGCAGCAAAAAGAAGCTTCTGGACCGCACTCTTGTCGTTTTTCAGCGGGGAAATCGGTTCTATATATACCACAAAAAGCGGATGAAGACGAAACTCTTCTTCACCCCCCTGAAGTACACACGCCATTTTGTAAATATCTTCAAGCCCTTCACCGTCCACACTCGTAACGACGAACGGTTTTGTGCATCCTTCGGCCATGGCCATGAACTGATGCCGGTCATAGGTCATGGGGTTGGGACAATCGTTTACCAGTCCGTTGGACATAAAAAAATCGTAGTTGGGCAGATGATCAACGATGCGCGCACTGTCGTACACGTCCTGCCGGGTACAGCGCCTGCGTTTTCCCGTTTTTCTGTCGAGGGTAAACGGAAGGTCAGACCCGGTGCCGAATCCCACGTTATCCTTCTGCAGTCTCAGGCCGTTGGCGCCACCCCGGCCACGAAGAGATATTTTGCGGGGATAATTGCGTAATGCACGCTCCACCAGTGATATCGGAACACGTACGCGATTATCCTTTACCACCGCCTCACTGTTTCTGAAAAGCTCCAGCGCCTCTTCGTGGAACACATTCGAGCCGGTGTTCTGCAGCACGTCGAGTGCCGAAAAGTACATCTCTTCGATCTGATCGTCTGAAAGAACTCGAAAGCGCGGTGCTCCGAGAATCTGCTGATTCATTTTCATAGGATTATTCTCCTTAGCAGGTTAAACCACGTAAAAAGTATCCCCGTACTCTCTGTGCAGATTGACACAGTACAGCAACATCTCTTCTTAATACTGTGTTCGCAGAGGCCTACCGGTAAAGCAGCGAAACACCGGGGAGGTACAGTGGTTTGTATTTGCGCATATTCAGTAGACAAGCCGGAACGTACAGATCAACTTCTGTACGTTCCGGCAGTTGTATCCATCATTCTACCGTTGAAAACGGGCATAAACAGCCACTACGCAGCCGTAGCAAGTTTTTTACCTTCTTCCACCGCATGTGCCGCATTTGCACCGTAGCCGTCCGCACCGATTTCCTGTGCATATTCTTCAGTCACCGGCGCACCACCGACCATTATTTTTACCTGATCACGAATTCCCGCCTCTTTGAGCGCATTGATCACTTCGCCCATTTTCGGCATCGTGGTTGTCAAGAGCGCCGAAATCCCGAGGATCTGCGGTTTATGCTCTTTTACCGCGTCAATGAATTTTTGTGACGGCTGATCGATACCGATGTTCACCACCTGAAATCCCGCGCCTTCGAACATCATGGCGACGAGGTCTTTACCAATATCGTGCAGGTCGCCCTCGACCGTACCGATAACCATTACACCGGTACCGCTGCTGTCCGAATCCGACAGCTTGGGACGTACGATTTCCATTCCGCCGCCCATCGCCTTTGCGCAGCGAAGCACTTCGGGAATGAACATTTCATTGGCTTTCCAGCGCTGACCTACGATATCCATACCCGCGACAAGACCGTTGTCCACGATATCGCGCGGATCCGCTCCATTATCGAGCGCTTCCTGTGTAAGTTTTTTGACTTCGTCAATTTTGCCCGACATTAGTGTCTCTGCGATTTTTCCGGCAACTTCAGACATATGTTTCCTCCTTTAGTATACAAACCGTTTAGATAGACTATGATAAAACTGATTTCATTTTTGTGCGGTTACACGTGCAGGATACCTGTTAGTATCTGTAATGATCCGATTTGTAGGGACCTTCAACAGGTATACCTATATATTCGGCCTGTTCCTGTGTCATTTTGGTAAGACCGGCACCAAGCTTGTCAAGGTGAAGACGTGCAACTTCCTCGTCCAGCTGTTTCGAAAGCCGGTACACACCGACCTCTTTCGATTCGTTCCAGAGATCGATCTGCGCAAGTGTCTGGTTGGTGAAACTGCTTGACATAACAAAACTCGGATGTCCGGTGGCGCACCCAAGATTGACAAGCCGGCCTTCGGCGAGTATATAAATGGAATTTCCATTCTCGAATGTATAGCGGTCCACGCCGGGCTTAATATTCACCTTCTTGACATCGGGCATTTCATTAAGCTTTACCACTTGGATTTCGTTGTCGAAATGGCCTATGTTACATACAATCGCCTGATCTTTCATCAACGCCATATGCTCGGTACGTATTACATCGAGATTACCGGTAGTGGTAACGTAAATATCGCCCCAGTCGAGCATATTCTCGAGTTTGTCGACTTCGTAGCCGGACATGCACGCCTGCAGGGCACAGATGGGATCGACCTCGGTAACCCGAACCCGCGCATTGTTGCTTGCGAACGCCTCGACAACGCCTTTACCGACATCGCCGTAGCCGCATACAACCACGTTTTTGCCTGACAGCATTACATCGGTCGCACGCTTTACGCCATCGATTACCGATTCACGACATCCGTAGATATTGTCGAATTTCGATTTGGTAACCGAATCGTTCACATTGATCGCGGGCACCAGTAGCGAATTGTCACGTTCGCGCTGATAGAGGCGATGCACACCGGTAGTGGTCTCTTCGGAGACACCGTGCCAGTCCTTCACGACCTTGTGCCAGAACTGCGGATCTTGCTTTTGCACGCGTTTAAGCAATGCGTTCTGAATTTTGAGTTCCGCGTGATCGGACTCTTTGCTTTCGAGCATCGACGAATCGTCCTCGCCATAGTAGCCGCGATGAATCATCAAAGTTGCATCTCCACCATCGTCAACAATAAGGTTGGGTCCCTTGCCGTCAGGCCAGGTCAACGCACTTTTTGTGTATTCCCAGTACTCCTCGAGAGACTCACCCTTCCATGCAAACACCGGTACACCGCTGGCGGCAATTGCCGCCGCCGCATGGTCCTGTGTCGAAAAAATATTACATGAGGCCCAGCGCACATCAGCACCCAGCTCAACGAGAGTTTCTATGAGCACTGCGGTTTGAATAGTCATATGAAGACTTCCCATTATACGGGCACCTTTGAGCGGCTTCTGCGCTCCGTATTTTTCCCGTGTCGCGATAAGGCCGGGCATCTCCTTCTCCGCAATTTCAATCTCCTTGCGGCCCCAGTCTGCAAGTTTTATATCTTTAACTACATAATCCTTTGTCTTTTCTGGCATATATCCTCCGTTGTAGTATAAAAAAGTAACGTACGTATAATAATTACAGACAATCGGCTATCCGGTAATCTCCTCCACCTGTTCTGTAACGGCATTCCACACGCTTTCGCTCAACGACGCGCCCATATACTTGACCACGGTGCTGCCGAGAACCGCGCCGACTTTGCCGCACTGTTGTAAAGACATGTCACGCAGATAGCCATACAGAAATCCGGCGGTCCAGTAATCACCTGCGCCGGTGGTATCGACCACATTGCGCACCAGCAGTGCACGTGTATGCACCACTTCCTCGCTGCGAGCGATCCACGACCCATCTTTCCCAACGTTGACTACCGCGACATCGCTCAGGCGTGACAGCGCTTTTGCACCATCCTGTGGCTCGGTATCAGGGTACATCCGTACGATCTCCTCTTCGTTGGCAACCACTACATCAACGTAGTCGCGCAACAGATCTTCGAGAATATCGGCCGCGGCATTCACTACTTCGAACGAGGCGAGATCGAGGCTTACCGTACATCCGGCATCTTTTGCTTTGGCCATTATCGTATAGAGCAGATCCCGATTCAACAGCAGATATCCTTCACAATGCACATGACGTGCACCGCGAAAATCTCCGTCCGTAATTTCGGCCGGTGACAGATCCGCCGCAGCTCCGAGATCGGTACGCATTGTGCGTTCGTGATCAGGCGTAACCAGGCTTACGCACCGGGCGGTGGGCGTATCGGATGATATCTTGAACCGTGAGGTATCCATGCCCGCCGAGGCGAATTCATTACGAAACAGCGCGCCGTTGTCATCTTCTCCGATTTTACCGAGAAATGCGCATTTCGCACCCAGTTTTGCAAGTGCAAACGTGGTATTCGCCGCGGATCCCCCGGTCGCTTTTACCGAATCGGAGCCGATTTTCGAAACTATGGACGCCATACGTTCGGAATCGACCAGTTCCATTCCGCCTTTATCTCCGCCGATGGTCGAAAGTGCCGCTTCATCGATTTCCGCGACCTGATCGATGACCGGTGAACCGACGCCGATCACTTCTGGTGTTGATGAATCCATACGATGGGTATCCTCCTGGGTAGTGAGTTGTTATGCACCGATAGCGGAACGAATCGCGTCAACTTTATCGGTCTGCTCCCATGGGAAAATGTCTCTTCCGAAGTGACCGTATGCCGCTGTTTTGCAATACGACCACCCGCTGGGATTTTTCAGGTCGAGCTCTTTGAGAATATTCGCCGGCTTGAAATTAAACACCACATTATTTTCAAGCATCTGCTGCAGCTTCTCTTCATCGACTTTTGCAGTACCGTAGGTATCGATATTGACACTTACCGGTTCGGCAACACCAATCGCATACGCAACCTGAATTTCACATTTTTCCGCCATACCTGCGGCAACGATATTTTTTGCGGCATAACGACAATAGTAAGCAGCCGAACGGTCGACCTTTGAGGGATCTTTTCCTGAAAACGCACCACCACCGTGACTTCCGACACCTCCATAGGTATCGACGATTATCTTGCGGCCGGTGAGTCCGGAATCCGCATAAGGTCCACCGCTCACAAATTTTCCGGTCGGGTTGATAAAGTAGTTGGTATCCTCATCGAGCAGTCCCGTGGGAGAAAGCACGTTCTTGGCGACCTCGATCATATCGGTACGGATTTTTTCAAGCGAAACATCGTTTGTCTGATGTGAGATAACCACAGTGGTTATTTTCTTCGGCTTACCGTCAACATACTGTATGGAAACCTGTGACTTGGAGTCGGGCCTGAGGTATTCGAGCTGCTCGGACTTTCGTATTTTCGCCAGCTCTTCGAGGAGCTTATGGGAATAGAGTATCGGCGCAGGCATAAGCTCCGGTGTCTCGTTGGTCGCATAGCCGAACATCATTCCCTGGTCACCGGCACCCTGCTCTTCATAAAGACCCGTTCCTTCGGTTACACCCTGGGAAATATCCGGGGACTGACCGTGCAGTTTGGACATATATTCAAAATCCTGAAAACTGAAACCCAGCTCCGGGTGTTCGTAGCCGATATCCTTGATCACACCCTTGGTAATCTCTTTGCTGTCGATCGAATCCCATCCTCCGCAGGTAATCTCTCCTGCATTTACTACCATACCGGGTGCTACCAGTGTTTCACATGCCACGCGGCTTTCCGGATCCTTGGCAAGACATGCATCGAGTACTGCATCTGAAATCTGATCGCAGACCTTGTCCGGATGACCTTCCGACACTGATTCGGAAGAGAAGATATGTCGTGCTCGTATTTTGCTCATTGCACACACTCCCTTATGTTGTGAAGTTGAATGATACTCATTTTTTATAAATAAATAGTTATTAGCGTATAACTCCGTACACCGCAGTATCGAAATGCTCCGGGCATACTCCGGCTCTTTATTATGATCGGCATCTTTTTACGCTGCGTCTCATAATGCCGAACCGCTTCTCTCAAAAATGTGCTGACACCGGGAAGAAGAGAACGACTGCAGAATCTGACATGTACTTTTTACAGACGACTGCTTTTATATACTCGTTCATAAGGAGAACCATAAAATAATCAATTCCCGGTCCAGGATGCAAATTTAAAAGCCCGCCGGATCATATCGTCCGCAAAAGCCTTATCTGAACGGCTTTAAAAATACATTGCCATTTATCGTCTTTGCTGAAGGGGTTTTGAGGACCCGCCCCTGGAAATCGCTTTTTTTACTGCATACAAAAGAACGCTGTTGCTTCATTTATATACTGCATACGCTGTTCCGGCGCAATTCTGCAAGGACGGAGGTATACACCCTTTACCCTCTATCGCACATCCTTTACACAACGAAACCCGAGTGTTTCCAGCCTAACCGAAGGATCATAGCTCAACCTGTTCGCACTTCGCAGCGTCTTCCCCTCGCTGAGAAAACTTCCGCCCCTGGACACCCGGTAGGTACCGTCCCGAGCCCCTTTGGGATTTATTTCCGGCGCCCGTTTATAATAATTCTTGCCGTACCAGTCGGCACACCATTCCATTACATTGCCATGCATATCGTACAATCCGTAACCGTTTGGCTCGAACGATCCGACCGGAATTTTCACGCCCCTGAACACACTCTGTCCGGAGCCACCGTAGGGTTTTCTCCCGTCAAAGTTCGCCAGACGACTCGATATCGAGTTGCCGAAATGGAATGCGGTCTGTGTTCCCGCGCGGCAGGCATACTCCCATTCCGCTTCGGTAGGGAGTCTTTGGCCTGCTTTTCTGCAGTATTTTTTTGCCTCGAACCACGAGACGTTGCTTACCGGACAATTCGAACATCCCTGCTGTGCCCCCGCGCGGTAGCCCATAACCTTTCTGAATTCCTCACGTGTCACCTCGTATTTGTCCATATAAAAACTGTCGAGTTTCACCTCATGCCGGGGCCATTCGTCTGCTTCACCATCGCCTATGGGGCTTCCCATATAAAATGTCCCGCCCGGGATACATACCATATCGTCCGGTGCGCTGCATTTATCCTTATTTTTCCGGGCAAGGGCAGCGTTATCCTTTTGCCGCACGCCCGGGGTCATTATTTCATCTACCACCTCCTCGGTCACGAGACTGTCGATCATGGAAGGGACCTTATCGAAAAGTTTTCCCATATCTTCCTTAACCGTTGCGTTGGAGCGGCTTTTCACCTTCTGCATAAACACATCTATAAGTTTGAGGTCAAAAAGATACCTGCTCCCCATTTTGCCGATATCGCCCAGCACCACCATATCGACCCCGAGTTGCGACGCAATATGAGAAAGGCATGAGTCGGTAAAACAGTCGATCATCTTCTCACTGCCTTCGGCGCGCAGCATGCGCTGTACGTTATCGTAGTACACCACGTTGATGTTTTTATGGCGTTTATCGAGCTCCGAGGAGATAAAATTGGAAAACGTATTCAGATCCTTCTTGCTTGCCACGGTCGAATGGACTGCGAGCATCGCGATCGAAGGCACCCGCCCTTCGGCCGTTTTTTCCCCGGGTGCAGTCGCGGTATCGGCAAGCATCTTCTCACGCACCTTGTATTCAAGGTCAATGATAGAGATCCCTTTTTCATCCGCTTCGATTTTGCCCCGTTTTTCCTGCCTTACAATCGCTTCCGATCCGGTTTTTCTGTGCCGCACCTTCGCGCTTCCCTTGTAGACATCGACAAATGAAATATTGTTCTGTACAAATACATGCATAATCGAGGGACGCACATATACCCGTGCGTCGTGAGTCAGCACATCGAACCATACGGTTTGTTTTTTCTCCCTTGCGCCGGCTTCAATCCACACCTGCCCACGCAAAAGCTTGAGCTGCGTGCGATAGAGTTTCTTCTTTTTATGTACCAGCATCTTTGAAAAATCGACATAACTGCGCTCACCGATAATCACGACAATACCGTTGCCGAACTTCACTTCCGCCGATGCATTTGTTTTTGTTTTTATCTCAACGGTTCCGGAAAGCGTATCACCGGTATGCAGTATGCGTAATGAATCGGGTGTTTTGCTGCAGCATTCCACGTCACCCGAAATACTGGTAAGCATCATCCTCTGCGCTGCAACATCGCCGTCCTTTGCCGCAGCATCAGCACTAATGCCTGCTGTCAGTACAAAGAAAACCGCAACCGCCATCCGCTGCACGCGCACGCGCATATCCCGATTATTCATCATAATATTACTCCCCGCCGAAATCAAAACAACTCACAAAATAATAAAAATAGTACATTGACACGGTTACCGAAGGCATCTCGAATCAGATGCGAAATTTTTTGTCCCCTTCCAGGGTGATCCTTCTCTGATTTTGTAGACATACCGAAGCCCCAGTTATCTTATCTTTACTACAAACCATAGGAGGTATGTCTATGCAGCAGTCAAAAAAGATGTACGATAAAGCGTTTAAGACAGAGGCGGTACTTATGGCGGATGAACCCGGAGCAGTGGATCGACAGATAGAAAAGGATCCGGGTTTATACCAGGGAGCGATTCGGCATTGGCGCATTCGGTAATTCTGTTATTCATTTCTTACCGCCTTTGTCTTTTCCGATTAGTTTTCTGACGTCTTCATCAAAATCGGAAATGTACTGTTTATCCTGGATGACCCGGCATTTATCGTATTCAGCCTCGGCTTTGATTTTTGCTTCCAGAGCGGAAACTTTGCCCTTATCCAGCAGGATGGGGTAATCGGAGATAGCCAGGAACTTGTCCAGAAATTGCACCCAGTCTTTCATGTTGGTGACAATGCCCCTGCGTGCGCGGTTTTCGGCCAAGTCAAGATAGGCGGATACGATTCTTTCCAGTTCTTTCACGTGTTCCCGGTTGAGGTAGTTCTTTGCAATGGTTACATCGGATTTGAGGATTTTGCCCTTGGGCGCGTTCTTCCAAGTCTTCAAGCCCATGTACAGCTTTTGGGCGTCGGCCTCGGTATAAATGATCTCGGCAGCAGTTTTACCCTGTATTGCCCAGTGCATTTTGTTCTGCACGGTGGCGAAAAACTCTTTGGTGATTTCATCGTTTCGGTCATAATCGGCGGAAAGTGCGTAGATATCGGTGATCTTCTGGTAAAGCCGTCGTTCGCTCAGGCGGATTTCCCTTATACGTTCCAGAAGTTCGTCAAAATAATCCTGACCGAAATACTTGATTTGCTTGAGGCGTTCATCATCCATGGCAAAGCCCTTGATGATGTATTCATGCAGAATTTCAGTAGCCCATTTGCGGAATTCGGTGGCCCGGTGGGAATTGACCCGATACCCCACGGCGGTAATGGCCCGCAGATTGTAGTATAACACTTCTTTTTGCTGGGTTTTGCCCTCCATGGCGCCGTGTTGAGTGGTTAGTGCAAATTTTGCACATACCACTTGTTCGTCAAGTTCACCTTCTTCAAAGATATTTTTCAGATGCTTTGAAATGACGCTGCGGTCTTTCTGAAACAGTCCGGCTATGAGCTTCCGGGGTAGCCACAGGGTTTCATTGTGAAAGTAGACATCGATATTGACTTTGCCGTCAGCGGTTTTGAAGAGAACGAAGTTGGCGAACTTTTCGGGGAGGTTAGGGGTGGTCATTGAAAACTTGCTTCAATCTTTTATTTGAAAGTGTATATTGTTTGCGTTTTTACACACAAAAAAAATATGCGCTTCTTCATCCGGCCTTCTTTCGATATGTGGGTAGTACTTATATTGAATTTATCATCGTACAGTGCCAAACCATGTCAGAAATGAAAAAAGTGTTACCGCTAACTAATGCTGAGTAATGAAGATACAATATCCCCGCAACAAATTCCAAACGCATCCTGCTTCGCTCTGCACGCCCCCGTGCGTCCGTATACACGGGGGGACACCCCCTCACGGTCGGGACACGGTATGCGGTCGGAGCGCGACCCACCCATGCATTTTTCCAAAATGTATCGCGACCATCACTTCACATCCTTTGCATACGCATCGGTATAAAGAAAGGTCGCATCCGCACGCACACACGTCACCGCCTCTGGACGCAGATACTTGCCTATACACCAGTCCTGTACCGCACACCATACACTAAAATCGTGCATCGCGGTATCCAGCGGCGTGTAAATGCGCTTTACCGGACTTAACGTGACCTGCTGAATTGTAAGCAATGAATCCAGGGGCATATCACTTTCATCCAGGTTATGGTAAAACCAGTGAAAATCATACAACTCATACTGCAGGGTATCGCGTGCAACACTGTCGCCTTCGGGTGTGTACCGTGCCCAGTATGCATCGCGCAGCGTATCTGTAGTTCCGTTGCCGTTATAATCCCCGATACCGCTGTCTGCAATAAAAAAATAGATAAAACCGGTATCGACCACTACGGTATCTGTAATAATGACCGTGTCGATTCGTGAATTCGAATCCGGGATATATCCCGCAGCCGCACGAAGCAGATAGAGCGTGTCGATATAATCCGAATCGGATACCGGCGTATAGCTCCATGCTCCGACTTCATCGAGGCGCACCTTGCAGATTCCGAGCCAGCTCACTTGGGGGTTGTGATTGACCGAAAGCATCTGACGGGCGGTATCGTTGACCGCAGAATCGACTACTGAGTCGGGCATTGTGCGGTATGCCAGCTCGTACATGCGCGAAAACCAGTGATTGTAGCGTACGGTAAACGAGGCATGTACCTCGAGTTTGCGCCCGGCTGCCGAAAAGGCGGTAAATATCGCCTTCGCTCCGGTCGCAACCGCTTTAATCTGATCCGCCGTCTCCGGACGTATGCTGCCCAGAAACGCCAGCAGGGAATCGGGCGGAATCTGATCGTCGGCACCCAGGTACGGAATAATCGCCTCGAATGCGTCAGTGTGCTGCCCGTTATCCTGCCCGATCTCCTGTGCGGAAGGGCCGGGTTGCGCGAGCTGCTTCGCAAGCCGGGACAC
This sequence comes from uncultured Fibrobacterota bacterium, assembly GCA_964589825.1. Taxonomy (GTDB): domain Bacteria; phylum Fibrobacterota; class Chitinivibrionia; order Chitinivibrionales; family WJKA01; genus CAZPUS01. The sequence continues at coordinate 24,519 of CAZPUS010000031.1, forward strand.
GAACACGTCAACAGGAACCCTGAATGAATAGCGAAAAGAATCCGGAAGATGCGAAGTTGAATCGATGAAATCGAGTTGTGTTGCATTCACGAAAGTATCGACTGTACCGTACGGGTTTTTCACCACAGAATAAGTCACCTTGAACGAATCGAGACGCGTCACCGAATCTCCTCCAAAATGCACGGTCGCCGAAAGCGTATCACCGGGGGATGCTTCCGCCTGAGGGGTAAATGCCACTGCGGCGATTCGCAGCTCATCATCCCGGAACCTGTCAAATCGCGTAGGAAAATCCATACAACCCAACATCAGTACTCCCATAGATACTGCAGCCGCAATAACGGTATGTCGCAGTATTGCCATCATTTTCACATCCTTTTTTGATTTTTCTTCAGTTCAGGTATACGTATGTATGCGGTATGCTAAAACTCCACCCGAATCCCCAGGGCGGCCCGGGGGATATCGGACATCACATTTTTCTCGCTGAAATCGTAGTTATAATTATATGATGAAAGCTCAGGCGGTGCATAGACCGGCTCTCCCTGCGCATTGTCAAAAAAGCGCAAAATATGAAACAGATTCTGTGCATCCAGATAGGCAATGCACATCCAGGTGGAAAACGCGAATGTGCGCTCTACCCGCACATCGAGTCCCATGTAGGGTGCCATGCGTGCACTGTTTTCTTTTCCCAGCACCGGCTCGTAATTAAATGAAGATGCATCGTAATAATCGACACCTGTGCGCGGTGTGGTCGGATACCCGCCCACAAACCGGTATCTGAATCCCGCTTCCAGATGGTGAGGAAATTGCCAGCTGCCCACAATTTGCAGATGGTTGGTTATATCGAGCCCGTAGACTCTCCACTCTTCATGCTGATAACTGTAGCGCTCACTGTGAGAGAGGGTATACGATATCCAGCCAAAAAAGCGCTGCCCCTGATCGTGCCGGATAAAAAGCTCGAGTCCTTTTATCCGGCCCTTGCCGTTATCAATAAACGGTTCAAGCTGCGGGTTGCGTGCATACTCCTTTTGTGACGGTGAACGTGCCAGATCCCATATCCGGTTGGCATATGCCTGAATGTCCACAGAGATAAGATCGGTCATCTGCCACTCGTACCCTCCCACGACATGTCGAGCCTTGGTGGTTTCCATATCGGGGTTTCCCCAGGTCTGATGAATTGCCCGTCCTATCGGCTGCGGCTCCTGGTTATAACTTCCGAGTGCTGCTTTTATGGTATGTCCGTCCCGGTATTCGTAGCGCCCGGTAATCCGCAGAGAGGGATCCGCAGGAAACCGGGTCGAATAGAGCGGGTCGTCGAGTTCGTAATCCCAGAATTCAGGTATGATTGTCCCGTTGTGTCGCAGCTGCGGGTAATAATCGTAACGGATACCTGGAATAAGCTGCAGCCTTTCGTCGAACCCCCTCCACTCCAGCTGAAAATAGCCGGCATACGGGCCCAGAAGAAATTCGGTGCTGTCTTTCTGTATCTCGTTGCGGGCATCTATCGTGGCCATTGTATACTGTAAAGATGCCACGAGCACATCGAGCCCGAACGTATATTTCAGCCTTGCAGACGGCTCGTAGGTAAGCTCATTCCTGAAATTGTACGGTGTCCCTTCGAGATCATACGTAAAAAAACCGAATGCCGAACTCCCTTCTGTATACTCGCATACTCCGCCGTCAAACGAATTGGTGAGTGCATCGTGTATCTTCCATTCCCATCCGAATCCCTGGGTATGAAATCTATTTTCGATGTCGAATTCGTCCGTATTTTCATCTATTTCGACACTGCCGCCACGCACCATGTCGGTAAACATCTCGAGCCGATCCTTGACACCCACGAATGACGCATATACATGATGTTTGTCGTCAGGACGATAATCGGCCCGCAGCACGTAGTCCCAGTAGTACGGGGTCACGGTAAACGGCAGTTTGAACCCACCCACTTCGATTGCATATTTGAGCATGTCGGCGATATAACTCCGTCTGGCAGTAACAAGCACCGATAACTTCTCGTTCACCGGCCCTTCGAAAAGCATCGCTGCATCCAGAAGGCTTACATCCACGATACCGTGCCAGCGGTCCTCTTTCGCATCCCTTCCGGTAAGTTCGACAACCCCGCCGATTGCGTTTCCGTAGCGCGCCCCGAATCCACCGGGATAAAAGTCGACCGCCTCGAGCGCATCCGAATTGTAAACCGATTTTCCTCCGCCGAAATGAAAAAGATACGGGGTATAGGTTCCGTTGAGGAAATACTGGTTATCCATTGTCGAGTTTCCCCGGACAATGATCTGACCGCTGCCGAAAAACGCCCGGCCAACCCCCGGCATCGCCTGCACGACCTTGACGGCATCACCACCGAATCCGGGCACTTTTTTTACCTCGGACATTGTTATGGTGCGCTTTGCCACCTCTGTTTTCTTCTCTTTGCCGTACACCACCACTTCATAGGGCGAATAGCTTCGCTTTTCGACCCTGTAGGTAACCACGGTTTGTGAATCTGCGTCGATTCGTTGACGGGTTTTGAATGAATTATATCCGGGCGCCACGATACGCACGCCGATTTTACACGCGGGAAGCGAGGTGAACGAAAACGCTCCCGTAGAATCAGTAATGGCAACAACCCCCTGTTGCTCACGATACTGCCCCTCGAACGATCCTATTTTGTCAAGATACGCATCAAACGGCACATCGACACTGCGGCTACATGCCGAATCCGGAAAGGTTATCACCACCATGGCATCCTGCACCGGCTCCCTGGTCCCCATTGCTTTTACCACTCCTTTGTAGTTTACGTACTGCTCAAGCGTCTCAAGCTGCTGCTGTATACTGAACGTATACCGATACTGCAGTATGACAGCAACCGAATCTCCTTCCGCAATCGCAGGAGTAAAGCGGAACCGTCCCACAGCCTCTTTCGCCGCGCTGTCGAGAGCAGGATGCAGTCCCGCCACCACCGCCACGCTGTCGACCATGCCGGAATCGTCGACAAGCACGTCGAGCAGCACGTCACCGGCAACACCTCTTTTGAGGAGAGAATCCGGGTACTGTGCCTCAACAAATGAAGCCAGCTCGGGCATACGCTCTACACCCGCGCCTGCCGCTTCCTCTGATTCATCAGAGAACCCGTCGGTGGTATCCGAATATCCGGATGAGGCGGATGCGGTATCCCTGTCCGGCCCGGCTGCAGCGGTATCGGACACAAGTGCGTCCGTATCATTTGTCTTAAGAATAGGATCGGCCGTCGATTCGACCGTGGTATCCGCAGTGGAATGTGCCGCCCCGAAAGCCTGGCCGATACTGTCGGTCTGCTGCGCCGTCACATTGAGCGCACTAACTGCCGTACAAGACAGCATGAAAAGAATGGTTCTACAGAAAGCCGATTCTCGTTGCATAAAATAGAGTCTCCGTTTATTAGCCGGTTATGCGATCAGTTCGTGTTTTCATTATATATCGCGCGGGAGAAATGTCCCGGACGCGTGCAAACGCACCAATGAGTGTCGTATCGATTCAGGTTTGACCTGAATTAAACGGCTGTTTTGATGAAAACTGCGGTGAACCCTGCTGCTATTGTGTTCTCGAAAATTATGGTGCAACGTTGTTGGTTGTATCATGATTTTCGAGAAGATAAGATTAGTGCGGATTGCAGCAGATTGCACGAACAAAACCGCTCAAGTCAGGTCTCACTTACGTACTCAGCAGTTCAAAACGAATCGGGATGATAATCCAGGTGGCGACCGGTTCATTACCCCGCTTGGCCGGGACAAACTCCATCTGCCTGCACACGCTGACAGCCTGTTGGGCAGAGCCGTGTCCCAGGTCGTTGAGTAGTGATATTTTTTTGACCGTCCCGTCGATATCGACCAGTACCCGTGCCTTTATCACCCCTTCGACTTTATGCTCGCGCATCTGTTCGGTGTAGCTGATACGCGGTTTTTTCTTTACCCGGGGAGCGCTCGTGACGGTGGTCACCGATGCGAGTTCTCCCTTAAGCTGCTCCTCGGTCGCCGTAACGGTATCCACATCCTTTTTGAGCGTATTACCGTATTTCCCCACCACTGCATCCGCCGCACTGCCGCCGCTGCCGATTCCTTTTGAATAAATTTTCTTAACGCCATATACCCGCCGTACTTTTTTGCGTTTTTTTTTCTTTGAATCGGGCTTTTTTATATCTTCATGTGACTGATCGAGTTTTGGCTTCTGCGTGAGGTCGACCACTTCTTTTTCGGGTTCCGGTTTTGCTTTTTTCACTTTTTTTTCAGGCACGGATTTTGGTTCCGGCTCCGGCTTTGGCTCGGTACGCTGCTGCAGCATAAATGTGGTACGAATTCGCTTCGCCTGTGCTGGGTCGAGGCTTTTCTGTGTGACCGGTCGATACGAAAGAGAGACCCCGGCTCCCAGAAAGGCAACGACCGTCACCACCGCAATCAGAGCAAACAACATGGTGGACGCGCGTTCCGGCGAGGCGATATACCGTTCATATTCCCTGAGCGAAGGATTCGTCACCGCCGCCTCCCTTTAATCTCTCCACGCTCGATCGATATGTTCGATATATAAAAAGACGAAACCACGAAGCTACCCCTTCTCGATAACGAGTATATCAAATTTGTCGAATCCGTTTTTACTGCAGGTCGCCATCACTTTCTTCACGATACTGAACGCGACGTTGCGATCCGTCTGCAGCATTATACGCCGGGTGGTCGTATCCGCGGTATGGACCATATAATCCTGAATCCACTGCGAAAGCGGGGGTATCATGAGTGAATCCTGCTGCAGAATATCCTTGTTTTCCACGATACGGATGCCCTCTGCACGGACAGCCGTAGTAGTGATCTCTATATTGGGAAGCACCTCGGGTGTGCTTTTCTGCTCGGACACCGGCAGCTGCAGATTTTGTGACGGGGTTACAAGCTGGCCTTCGACCGAAAAGCTCTTCAGCAAAAAAACGAGGAGTATCGTCATCACATCTATCAGTGATGTCAGCTGGGGTCTGAATGCGGATTCAGACGCTGCGCCCGCCGCTCCGAATTTTGATATACGTATTTTCATTCAGAATACTCGTGTATAAGTAGACGTCATGGCATACAGCCTAACGGTTATTTGTGGATGCTCTCATACCGCTTTTTTCAGGTGCGCTTGAAAGACCGATTTCGCTGAAACCCACGCGCTTGCAGATATCGAACACCCGGACCGCATAGTCGAACCTGACATTATCCTGTACCGCCACGACACATTCGTTCTGTATCTCTGTCTCGCTGCGCAGCGCCTTAATTCGGGTTTCAAACCGCCCGTACTGATAGGTTCCGTCAACTCTGGGCAGCGAGTCGTACATGATACCCCCTTTGGTGATACCTAAAAAGTGTTCTCCGACTACTGCGGTCAGTTTGAGTTTCGGTTTTTTCCCGTCCTGCCAGTCGGCTGTTTTGGCTACATTGGACGGTGTCTGAAGCTCGATCACCGAAAGATGCGTAAACACCGCCATAGTGACCAGAAACGGAATCAATATGACGAACATATTCATAATAGGCGTCACATCGATCTCCGGTGGCTGCGCCGATTCGGACGGGCGCGAATGGAGTATGGATGTCTGCTGCATTCGCTCGTTCATGCACGTCTCTTCTTTATATAATTAAGCAGCCGCACTACCGCTTCGTCAAGTTGCTTGGTAAAGCGGTCACGCGTGTTGGCAAGCAGTGTATAAAACACCATGCACGGCACCGCTACGATCAATCCGAATGCGGTCGTATTCATGGCCTGCGAAATCCCCCTGGCAAGCATGGTCGCCTTTTTTGCCGCCTCTACCGCCGCCAGCGAACTGAACGATATCTGCAACCCGTGTATGGTACCGAGCAGCCCGATCAGAGTGGCGATATTGGCAAAAAGCGCCAGATAGTTGAGACGCTGAGAAAGCCGGGGCACTTCACGTATCGCGGTCTCTTCCACCGATTCCCGAATATCGTCGTGACGGGAACCTGCCGCGTACTCCTGCAGCGCGGTCCCGAGTATTACGTTCAGCGGCGCTTTTTTGTACATTGCGCGCTCCCGCGCCTGGGATACATTCTCCTCATTCAGCGCCTTCGCGATATCGGCAACGAGTTTGCGGGCATCCTGTGCACAGAACACGAAATAGAAGATCAGCCGCTCGATCACTACTGCAACCGCACAGGCCAGCACTGCAAGAATTACATACATAAACGGTCCGCCCTGCTGAAATTTCAACGCGAGT
>CAZPUS010000032.1:0-29475 GCA_964589825.1 uncultured Fibrobacterota bacterium
TAGCGAACACGCTATCACGCGTACGCTCAGACGGTATGGTCAGCGTCCCGTTGCCTCCTACCGGGTTATCATAGCAAGGACTCGAGTTCATCGGGTCCGGATCTCCCTCTATCACGATATGATCCGCATCCGCGGGCAGCACGTAAACCGTATCGGTATCCGAAACCGACGTTTCACCTTCGACGTAGCGTCCCCATACCAGCAGATTGTGATACGCTTTTTGCGCCGTGTAGTAGGTGGTATCACCGACACGCTCGATTAACGTGTCGCCTGGATAGACAATCGCTTCCGGGAGAAAACCCCATTCGATCAGATTGCTCTTGTCCTCCAGGAGCGTATCGTTTTGATCATACACCATTCCCGTTGCAATTCCTGTGTCTCCCGCGTGAATCGTATCAGCGGATATACTCATTTCAAGTCGAGCTGGAATATGGGTGATGATATTCGTGGTTATCTTAATATTCGCTCTTGTAGTGCGACGCTCAGCATAAAAAACACTTAATCGATACTCTTTGCCCTGTTCAAAATAGAGGCCGAGCGAGTCTAAATGAAAATCGCCATCCTTCTGGCCGTGTGTTCCACCGATATCGAGTACGAGCGTGTCGTTAATAAACACATATAAATCGTCATCACCGAAAAAATCGAATGACAATCCTTCTTTATATGTAAACGTCCACTGCAGCTCCATTGTAAAGCCGTAATTGTGATATTCGCCATACCTGTCCCATATCTTTTGTAGTTTCGGTTCGTTACCGTACCCTCTGTCATCGATCCAGTAAAACTCGTTATTGTTATCCTTGTCTCTCTGAAATTGATAAACCCCTTCCAGGCTTTCATCATCTTTGCCCAAATGGACAAATGGAAGCGAATCATATATTACAATCGTTGACATTTCATAATCAGGGTTGTAATTTTCACTCACATATTCGCCGGTTCTTCCCTGATATTGAACGAGATTGGTCCATTGCCATCTGCCATTTTCTTTAATAAATTCGGACGTCTCATCGGCCCCATTCCGGCCGCTTGGTCTATACCATTCTTCGAGATGACTTACGCAGGCATCTTCCGTATTGTTCAGGATTGGCTTGTGCTCCTCGTCAAGCCACGATTTTACGTTCCCTTCACCAGTCTTGCAACTAAGTTCAAAATTAGGATTTGTTCCGTCCGCACGGTAATCATAAAAAATGACCGGGATCCAGATGACATCCGGATATCCCTGCCCATACAGATTCGCGACTGAAAAGACTGCAATCAACATCGTCAGGCCACGGGACCAGGCCGTTCTGTGCACGTTTCTCATTTACCTCTCCTTTCCACCCGCACCGGGTTACACAATGCGTTCTTACCCCCCCTTGCAGATATACCATAGTATTATATCATTTCTGCAACCGCAATGCAAATTCAATTTTATCTGGTATCATATTCCGGCATCCTGAACCGGGTTTATTGGAAAAAAAACTCATGGCAGGGGTTCACTACGTTGCGCTGCATGCGTAATTGTACTATTTTCCCGTGTCGCAGCACTTTTTTTATCTGCTGCAGTACTCCTGCGAGCCCGGAATCGTTATCCGTATTTTGCACCGTATGCGGCGAGTCTCTTTGTGCGCCGACACCCTTTGCACATACGGATTTCCTGTGTGGAGCCTGAAATTATGATTACTGTACAGAATGTCACAAAAACCTACGGCACATTCAAAGCGCTCGATTCATTCGGTTTTTCGGTGCCCGGGGGCACCTGCGCGGGTCTTCTCGGGCCCAACGGGGCGGGTAAATCGACCATGATGAAAATTATATACGGGAAATCGGGCAGGGATAATCCCGATGAATCGGCCGTCGATGTCATGGGGTATGATCCGGCCGGGGCACCGCTTGAAATTAAAAGCCGCTCAGGCGTTGTATCGCAGGACAACAACCTCGACGAAGAGCTGAACGTGGTACAGAATTTGCGCATCTACGCACGATTTTTCGCCATCCCGCGCATAAAGGCCCGTTCGCGCATTGACGAGTTGCTCGAAATGATGGAACTCGAAAAGAAAAAAGAAGAGAAAATCCGCAATCTCTCCGGAGGGATGAAGCGGCGGCTCACTATCGCGCGAGGACTCATCAACAATCCCCGCCTGCTTATTCTCGACGAGCCCACCACCGGCCTCGATCCCCAGGTGCGCCACCTTATCTGGAACCGGCTCCGCACCCTGAAAAAACAGGGCCTGACCATCCTGCTTACCACGCACTATATGGAAGAAGCGTTTCAGCTGTGCGACCATATCGTAATAATGGACAAAGGCCGGGCGATTGTCGAAGGTATCCCCTGGCAGCTCATACGGGACAAAATCGAGCGTTATGTGGTAGAGATAACTCACCGTGAGGCACAGCAGCAGGTTCTCTCTCTCGATGTATCACTGCTGCCCCGGTATGAAACATTCGGCGGGGTCACCTACCTCTACAGCAATAATCGTGAGACGCTCACGGAAGTCACCCGCCATTTACCCGAGGGCGGCTATTTTTCCCGGGAAGCCAACCTCGAAGATCTTTTTCTCACCGTGACCGGAAGGAGCCTCCACGATGCACAGTGAACGAGTTCCCGCTGTGTTCTACAGGATATACGCGGTGTGGCTGCGCCATCTTCGAGTGTACATGCGCAACTTTATCAGTAACGCGCTTCCTCCGTTTATCGAACCACTCATTTTTCTTGCCGCCATCGGTATCGGTCTGGGCGCCTATATCACAAAGATGCAGGGTGTGCCCTATGTGACGTTCCTCGCAACCGGATTGCCCATCACGACCGCAATGTTTACATCCGCATTCGAATGTTCGTTCGGCACTTTTATCCGGCTTGAATTCGACAAAGTCTACGATGGAATGCTCGGGGCGCCGCTTACGGTAACCGATCTCATTCTGGGAGAGATCGTATGGGGCGGCACCAAGGGGTTTTTCTTCTCCTGTGCCGTGGTGCTTGTAAGCTCATTTTTTGGTGTGATGCCGTTACCGCACAGTATCGGCATTCCGCTGGTCGGCTTTGCCACAGGCCTGGCTTTCGGGGCACTTTCTCTGTTTATCACTTCTTTTATAAAAACGATTACTCATTTTAATTTCTATTTTACCGGCTTTATCTCACCCATGTTTTTCTTCTCAGGTGTCGTATTCCCTCTGGAGAATCTGCCGGAAGTGGTTCGCCCGATCGCCGAAGTCGTCCCGCTGACGCACTGCGTGCGTCTTTCGCGCGCACTCGCATTTTTTCGTTTTGATATTCTCCACCTCTGGGATCTGGCGTATATTGTGGTTTTCACGGTAATAATGAGTACACTTGCAGTTTTTACATTACGTCGCAGGATGGTGGACTGATACGTGAACTGTGATACACGTTAAGAAACGATCTACCCGGCCGGCTGCGTTCAACAGATACGCTCTCTTCACGATACAAATTTCTTCGATTTCTTTACCGTTGTTGACTGTACGGTGGGAATCAACTTATTTTTTATTGACTCGGCACCTATTGGCCGGCTATCTGTCAGCCGGAATATACACAAAGCCACGCCGTTTTTTTATGCAACCTGAATTGAGCGGTTATTTTGATGAAATCTGCTGCAATATTTTTTGCGCACATACGTAATTACATTTTTAAAAAACATTAATTAAACTGTATCATAATCGTTACCTTTAAAAAAGCGGGTCCAGTATGAGAGCACAAAATTCGACCATGCTCAAAGTCGAAAACATCCACAAGCGCTTTGGTGACGTACACGCGGTAAACGGACTGAATCTCGAAGTAAAACGGGGCGAAGTCTTCGGTTTTCTGGGGCCCAACGGCGCCGGAAAGACCACCGCGATGCGCATCATAACGGGTTTTATGCCGGCAAGTGAAGGGCGGGCGGAAGTCGCCGGCTACGACACGCACGAGCATACCATCACTACACGCTCGATGCTCGGTTACCTGCCCGAAACCAATCCTCTTTATCCAGAAATGCGGGTAAAGGAGTATCTTACCTTTGTAGGCGAAGTACGAGGCCTTAAGGACGGCCGGCTCGACAAACGACTCAACGAAGTAGCCCAGGTATGCGGCCTCAAGGATGTGCTCTACAAGCAGATCGGTAAGCTATCCAAGGGATACCGCCAGCGTGTCGGTCTTGCCCAGGCGATCATTCATGATCCCGAGCTGCTCATACTCGATGAGCCTATGTCCGGCCTTGATCCCAACCAGATCATCGAAATACGAAACCTGATAAAACGCCTCGGGACCGAAAAAACGGTTATCTACTGCTCCCATATTCTCTCGGAAGTCGCTGCCACCTGCACAAGGATCGTGATTATCAACAAAGGCTCAATCGTGGGATCCGGTACTCCACAGGAGCTGACCGAACAAAGCGGCGGCAATCGATACGATCTCAGTGTAAAAGCGGATAAAGAGGCCGCACAGCAGAAGCTCTCCGAAATCGACGGGGTGTCGCAGGTATCCGTTACCGGTGAAGAAGACGGCTGGCTCGAAATCGATATCTCCGCCACCGCGGATAAGGATATACGTGAAGATATATTCCAGTGCATAGTGCAAAACGGATGGACGATGTCAGAGCTTAAAAAACGAAGTGCAAGTCTCGAGGATATATTCACTCAACTGACAAAGGGTTGATATTATGGCCACGGTTTCCGCAATTTTCAAAAAAGAGTTCCGCTCCTATTTTTATTCCCCGATTGCGTATGTTATTATTACCGTCTATCTGGTAATAAGCAACTTTATGTTCTTTCAGGGGTTTTTCCTTATGAACAAAGCCCAGATGCAAAGTTATTTCGGGCTGACGCCCTGGATTTTTCTGTTTCAGGTGCCCCCCATCACCATCCGTATCTGGGCCGAAGAGAAAAAGGCGAACACGCTCGAGCTTCTGCTCACCTGGCCGGTAAAAGATGCGGAAGTGGTTGCGGGTAAATTTCTCTCTGCATTCTGTTTCCTTGCGATAGTGATTGCACTTTCGATTACTATCCCTGTAAGTATCGCCATAATGGGCAATCCCGACATGGGTCCCGTTATCGGCGGCTATATCGGCTCCTTCCTGCTCGGCGCCGCCTATATCGCCATCGGCATGTGGGTTTCGTCTCTTACCGAAAACCAGATCGTGGCATTTATCGGCGGGGTGGTCATCACCTTTGTGCTTTTTATTGTCGGCAATCAGTTCATTACAATGCGACTGCCTTCGTTTGTCGTGCCGGTTCTCAATTATATCGGACTGGGATCGCATTTCGAAAGTATCTCCAGAGGGGTGATTGACACTCGCGATATCATATATTATCTCTCGGTTATCGGGTTTTTTCTTTATTTAAACGTCGCTTCACTTCAACGCAGAATGTGGGAGTAATTACTATGGGAAAGAATTTCAAGTATAATTCCGCCTCAGTCGCCTCAGTGCTTATTGTACTTGGATTTATCGTGGTCATTAATTACCTCGGTTCCAAGGCATTCCAGCGCGTCGATATTACGGAAAACAAAATCTACAGCGTATCGAATGCAACGAAGCGTATCCTTAAAAAAATGGATGACATCGTGCGCATTGATGTCTATTTTTCGGAAGATTTGCCTGCCCACATCAAACCGATCGAAACCGATGTGCGTGATATGCTCGGTGAATACAAGGCGTATGCAGGCAAAAATCTTCGCATTTCATGGAAGGATCCTTCTAAAAACCAGGAAATGCAGCAGAAGGTCCGCCGACTTGGGATACCCCAGGTACAGATGCAGAGCTTTGAAAAGGACCGCGCTTCGGTAATGAAAGGGTATCTCGGAATTGCGGTTATGTACGAGGATAAAAAAGAGATACTTCCCGTGGTTAAGAACATGAAAAATTTCGAGTACGATCTTTCGCAGGCCATTCTTAAAGTGATGCGCGATGACGTACCCAAAGTCGCGGTACTCAAGACGGATACGACCGCCTACATCCCCCCGAGTGTGACTCGTCAGATGCGCCAGCTTCGCGATTACGAGGACGCCACCAAAAAGAAATACAAACCGATCTTCGACAACCTGCAGGAAAATTACGAGGTGAAACTGGTCGACATTTCCGGAGGCGATTCCATCAGCAACGAGTATAAAACGCTCATCGTACCGGGCGGCGGAGAAAACGGCTTTTCCCAACGGGATCTTTTCGAAATCGATCAGTACTTCATGAAGGGCGGCAACTTAATCGTACTGGCCGATGCAGTGAAGGTTTCCATGCAGTACGGCGTACGCGGAGAACCCATCGACCCGGCGATACTCGATCTGACGGAACATTACGGGGCAAAGATAAACCACAATATGGTCCTCGATGCCCAGTGCGGGGCGGTGCAGATCCCCCAAAATTTCGGGGGGATGCGAATGAACGTATCGGTACAGTATCCTTACTTTGTCCGTGTAGCCGGCACCGGTTTTCGCCAGGAAAACCCCGCGGTTTCCGATCTCGGCCAACTCATAATGCCCTGGGTCTCATCCATCGACCTCGGGGTGGATACTATGGAGACCGACAGTTCGATGGCGATCGGCATGCCGCTTGTACGCTCGTCGGAAAAAAGCTGGATCGTCAGTAAAAACTTCAATCTCGATCCGCAACAGAATTGGAATCCACCAAAAGACGAAATGCAGCCCCACACACTCATCGCCTATCTTTACGGCTCTTTTCCTTCCTATTTTGCCGGTAAACCGGTTCCCCCCGCAGATACGAGTGACAGTCTGACTGCAGTTCAGGCGGAGGGGACACGTGTGGATAAGACCAGCGATGTCAACCATCTTATCGTATCCGGCGATTCGGATTTTCTCTCGCAGCAGAATGCGTCGCAGGGAAGTATCGCCTGGCTGCAGAACGTAGTCGACTGGCTTACACTCGATGACAACCTTATTGCGGTCCGTTCACGTGGAATGGCCGACCGCAGTATCCGCAAATCGGATATCGAGGGAGAAAGCACCCTCAAACCGAATGTATACCGCTACGTAAACATTCTGCTTATGCCGGCGATTGTCGTTATTTTCGGTATATTCGTGTTTATGCGCAGACGTAAAACCACTGCATCGTAATATAAATTAACGTGTTGCATTCGCAGCATAGACGTCGTACACATTACAAAGGCCGCAGAAAAATGATTAAAAAAGCTGCATTCGGCGCGGTGGTACTCGTGGTACTTGCCGTGACGTGTATTGTGGTTCGCGCCTATCTTTCACGTCAGTCATAATTGATATTTTTGCACCGATTCACTTTTTTTATCGCAAAACCGGGAGGTGTGAAGGGATGAAAATGAACAAACTCATCGGGTCGGGAATTGCGCTGGTTCTTATTATTGTATTGATCGTGGGACTGAACATGTTTTCCGAGAAGAGGGCAGGAAAAAAAGAAGCCTTTTTTCCTGCTTTTTCGGCAAAAACGTGCTCGCAATTCATTATTACCGCAGACAACGATGTGGTACGTCTATTCAAAGAGAATGCCACATGGAAGGCGTCGGACAAGCTCGAAGACACGCAATCCGGATCCGCCATCGGGGATGAGGTGACAACAGACATATCGGATAAATCCGGTTTTTATCCCTACCCTGCAGACAGTAGTGCCGTGCGTAACGCACTGCGCAAAATAGGCGAAATGGAAAAAGAGATGCTCATGTCGACTAATCCGGAAAAACGCGATAAATTCAAGGTCGACAGTACGAACGGGTTACTTCTGGAAGTGTTCGATGAAAACAGAGAATCGATGGGATCTGTGGTAATCGGTAAAAGTGGACCGGCAATGGGGAGCCATTACGTACGCATGCTGGGCTCCGACAATGTCTACAGTGTCTCGGGAAATATTCGCAATGCATTTCATACGTCACCAAAGCGCTGGTGTGACAAAACAATAATCTCCTTCGACGCCGCGCGCGCCGAAAAAATCGAACTAATAAACCGGATGCAGAAAACGGCTCTCGCAAAACGTGATACCGTTATCGACTCGGCAGCTACCACCCGCTGGCACCTTACCTCCCCGAAGAAGGCTGCGGCAGATCAGGGCAAAGTGTCCGGCATCGTTACTGCACTCTCCGATTTTACCTGCAGTTCGTGGGAGACCTCTGCACTGAGCATGGCGGATATGGGACTTGACAAGCCACAGCTGGTGGCTCGCGTGACGCTTAACACCGGTACGACAAAAGAGATTATAATCGGAAATCAGAAGAAAAAATCGAAAAACTTTTTTGTCAAGCTTCCTCAAAAAGAGACGGCGTTTCTGGTTGCGAAAAAAGATATAGACAAGCTTGATAAAAATTTTGACGATCTTGTCAAAGAATCGAAGCAATAAGCGCAGACGCTTCAGCTCTGGGTTTTATACAATGTATTTTTCAAAGGAACGCGATTTCTCGCGTTCCTTTTTTTTGATGACACCCCGCTCACGTGCGTACCGAACGTCCGTTACGACAAAAGGAGCCGATCATGGAATTGCATGCGCTTCGCGGTTTGCTTGAATCGTTTGCCAACCAGGAGGTTTCGATCGATGAGGCTCTCTCACGGCTCAAACAGATGCCGTTTACCGATATCGGAGATACCAAACTCGACACACATCGGAGCATCCGCAAAGGAATGCCTGAAGTAATATACTGTGCAGGAAAAACTACCGACCAGGTGAAATCTATTATCCGGGAGCAGCTCTCTCAGGACGAGACGGTCTTTGGTACCCGTGCCCCGGAATCGATGCGAAAGGAACTCGCGACCACATTTGAAGAGCTCAGTTTTGACGATTCCGCCCGATGTTTCTGGCAGCGCTCCTCACAGTGGCATAAGAAGACGAATACACAGGGTACAATCGCGATTGTAACCGGTGGTACCGCCGATATCCCGGTAGCCCGTGAAGCCCAACGCACTGTGGAGATATTGGGCCATCCATGTGAGTTTATCCCCGACATCGGTGTTGCGGGACTTCACCGCCTGCTCGCGTCGATGCCGGTGCTGCACGAGGCACGCGTAATTATCGCAGTAGCAGGGATGGAAGGCGCACTTCCTTCGGTAGTTGCGGGAATGGTCTCGTGTCCGGTGATTGGCGTGCCGACCGACGTGGGATACGGCTCTCACTTAAACGGCCTGGTACCGCTGTTTGCCATGCTCAACTCGTGTGCAAGCGGTCTTACCGTCGTGAATGTCAACAACGGTTTTGGTGCCGGCATTGCCGCGGTCTCTATGAACCGTCGCCCCGATGTCCCCGATCAATAGAAACCACGAAAATCAGCGGCCATCTCTTGCCCGTTACAAATGCCCTCCTTCGCTGTGGATCCCATGCAATTCCGTTAAGCACCGCATCGTCGGACCCCTGCACCTCAGCACGCAGCACGAGTTCACTGCAGTCGATAACCCGCACCACCCGGGCCGGGGACTGCTGCAGGGATATAGCGAATATATAGTCACTGTACCAGACATTTGCATAGACCAGCCCATCGATACACTCCAGCTCGTTAAGCCGCGTCAGTCTTGCCTGGTTGTAGTACACCTCCCTTGTTGCACGCACCCCGAAATCATCTCCCCTTAGCGTCAGCGTATGGCTTCCGTCCGACATCACATACCGGCCGTTGCATACGGTGAGGCCCCAGCCTTCCCCTTTATAATGCAGCGTGTCGCGTACCGTCAAATCGACAAGAGAATAGCGCAGTGCCATTTGTGCCTTCCAGGTAAGCTGTAGCGCATGCCGGTTGTGCAGTGCGAGACCCTCGCCAAAAAGCTTGTCATCCAGCGCGACTTCCGACTCTGCGATACCGGTTGCAGTATCGATGATACGAAGCTTTGACTGCCCGTAAAGACCGGTGCTTTCGTACAATTTTCCCTCATAGAGTGCCAGCCCCTGGGTAAAGGCGCTCGTGTCATGCACCAGGGTATCGGTAATAACCGGCGACACAACCACCGCAGTATCGCCCGCTGTAGTATCTCCATGCTGCGAATCCTGCCCGGGGATGTCGCACCCATATATGCACATGCCGCATACCACAAAAAGCAGCACACATGAGAAGTGCCCCATTGTGCGGAGTATGAGTATAACGTTGGTTTTCATTCCATACGCATCGCGTGTTGGCACGGCTTATAAGGGATAACTGTGCAGCCGCCCCGCGTTATTCACCGATAATTTTCACCAGTACCCGTTTGGCTCTTTTACCGTCGAATTCACCGTAAAAAATCTGCTCCCAGGGCCCAAAATCGAGTTTCCCGTCAGTAACCGCGACAACGACTTCACGTCCCATGACCTGACGCTTCAGGTGCGCATCCCCGTTATCTTCGAACCCGTTATGACGATACCTGCTGACCGGCTCGTGAGGAGCAAGCCCCTCGAGCCAGTCATCGTAATCTTTGAGCAGGCCCGGTTCATCGTCATTGATATACACACTTGCAGTAATGTGCATGGCATTCACCAGGCACATCCCTTCCCGGATTCCGCTTTTGTCAAGACACTCTTTTACCTTCGGCGTAATGTTGATGTAGTCTCTCCTGGTGGGCACATTGAACGTCAGTACTTCCCGATACGACTTCATACTCAACTCCCCTAAATACGATTCTGAAGTTTTTTAGTCTCTTCTTCGAATCCCGGTTTTTCCAGCAACGCGAACATGTTCTTTTTATACGCTTCAACGCCGGGCTGATCGAACGGATTGATCCGAAGGATATAGCCCGAAACGGCGATCGCCTTTTCGTAAAAATAAAAAAGATACCCGAGTGACGCAGGTGTACGATCCGCCACTGTCAGTGTGGATACCGGCACGCCACCGTCCTTATGAGCCAGAAGTGTGCCAAGATACGCTTTTTCGTTTATCTGCTCCAGTGTCCTTGCGTGCAGATAGTTCATGTTATCGCAGTTATCCTCGAACCGGGGCACCGTCACCGATGTTGCGGTTTTTTCCAGGCGGATGAACGTTTCGAATGCAATTCGCGTACCCTCCTGCATCCACTGTCCAAGAGAGTGCAGATCTGTCGTATTGTCGACAAGCGCGGGGAAAATACCGGTCAGATTTTTACCTTCGCTCTCTCCGGCAAGCTGCTTCCACCACTCGCCGATATAATGCAGCTGCGGCTGAAAGGTCGACATCACCTCGGTGGTAAGCCCTTTGCGGAAAAGGATGTTGCGAACCGCTGCATAGCGTGCCGCATGGTTGTCTTCAAGCGTATTTTGGCTGCAATGCTGCATCGCTTCCCGCGCACCAGCGAGCATCTCGCGGATATCTATACCTGCATACGCAATGGGAACGAGCCCCACAGGAGTCATTACCGAAAACCTTCCGCCCACATCTCCCGGAATCGAAAAAGTGGTATAGCCCTGCTGCTGCGAAAGCGAGCGCAGTGCGCCTTTTTCGGGGTCGGTGGTTGCCACGATTCGTGTCGCAGCTTCCTCCGTCCCGTACTTTTCTTCCATGGCCTTTCGTACGATACGAAATACCACGCCGGGCTCAGTAGTAGTGCCGCTTTTGGAAATCACATTAACCGCCACCTCGTTCTCTTTGATCAGCGTCAGAAGATCGGCCATATAATCGGAGTTAAGGTGATGACCGGCAAACACAACACGCGGAACCCGCTGATCGTCGAATGCAGAAGACCTAAATTCAATTGCTGCTTTTGCACCGAGATATGAACCGCCGATGCCGATACATATAAGCACGTCGCTTTTTTTACGCAACATATCACATACCTGCTGTATTTCGTCAAGCAGGGTATCCTCTGTTTTTTCCGGAAGAGAAAGCCAGCCAAGCATCTCAGCTCCTGCGCCGCTTCCCTCATGCAGCCTGCGCTGCGCCGCCATCGCCGCCTCTTCGTACTGTGAGAGCTCTCCCTGCGATACCCATTCGCCCAGCGATTGTGTCGAATACCATACACGTCTGTTCATTACAGATAGTCCTTTTGATTATAAATGAATCGAATCGTTTGACCACGAAACACTACTCCCGCCGCCGGCTCCTTTTCATCATGCGATACAATGCAGCCTGGCATTTCCGCGTCTGAAATGCAGCAAGCCGGGGCTACAAAAATACAATATGGCATGGTGGATTCTATATCATAAAAGCCCGTTTAAACCATACCCCGCCTTTCTTCCAACCAGGTGCGCTGCTGCTGCATACTGCACCCATCAGGCAATGAGGTTGTTCATTGCTCCGGCCGAAGATTGCCGCTTCTGTACCCCAGATGCGAAAATGGGAACGGTGGTACTTTATTACCTTTTACCGATATAACCGCACTTGCTGCCCTCCCCCCCTCCGGTTCCATTTCCCCGCTATAGTATGATGTACGGCTCCGATCCCTGTTATTCGTGCTTTTGTGGCATGGACGGAAAAGGTACCATTTGCTAATAAGATACCACCGCCCCCTGTTTCCCAACAAATAAACTCGCTCAATTCAGGTGACACCAATTCAATCAAGTTCCTTGCGTATGGGATCTTCCAAGACATCAACTACCATGCTGTGATACTCAATGTCAAACCACTCACGAAACATCTTAATTGTTCGGTTCTCTGGCCACATGGACTCATCTACATACCACCCTTGGAGTTCACTCTCAAATAAAACGTCGAAGTTGGCCTCAATTTTATGGGACGCTTCACTTGGGCCGTCCATCTCGGGCAGTAAGTACACATTGCAGTCTGTTCTTACGTCTTCAAGTCCAACGGGATCCTCGGCATCATGTGAGTTAATCCAATCCACCAGCGGCTGTTTCCCTTTGAGAATTACAGCATTCCTATTTACCAAGAACATAATTGCACTCCCTTGTATAATAATTGTTTCTCTGAGCTAAAAGGGGCTTAAAAATGGCCTTGATTAGCCCCTCCTCCTTCACGTATAAATAATACATTCATGTTTCCACAACCTCTTGTGAATACAGGTGTTCGATGGCATCGAACCCCTGGTAACTGCCCCCCCCAGGCGCGTATCATACGCCTCATTTTTCAAATTGTATTCCACGCACATATCGATTTTTCTGCGCACGTTATCATGAAAGCGATACCGCCTTCTCAAACGTGAATCACTCCTGCCCTTACGACTCAAGCCCTAAGGAATCCGGTAGGTCAGAAACGAGCGAAATGCAAGTCCCTGCTCATTCCCGGAAAACACACCGTCGGTATAGTGACGAAAAAGCCAGAAGATACCCATTTCTATTGCGAGGCGTGAATCAAACAGCAAGGCACGAGCCTCGAGTCCGGTTCTGTGCAGGTCCCATTGAGTGTGAAACCGCACCACCGGTTCATACCGCTGCGGCAGCTGTGAGCGGACTGCGGCAGGATGTACACTTCCGAACCATCCTGCACCGAGCGATCCGATCGCATCGTTTCGTTGCATAAATTGATAATGCAGGCCAAATGTCATGTCTGAAATCCCGGGTGCGTAGTCGCGTCCGGCCAAATGCAGCGGTGCACCTTGCACGTTGATATCAAAGCCGTGCAGTCCCGCATCGGCCGAAGTATCGGATGCGTTATAGCCTGCTGCGACAAAATCGTAGCCAAACCCGCACGAAAGGTCCGCGCCGTAACCGGCCCGGATACCGCCCCCAACTTGTACATGTGAGCTAATCCATCCACTGTCCTGTTGTTTGTCCCCATACTGCAGCGGATAATTATCCTCGGTGGCATCGTAGCGGGTAACATGCGAGCGGGTATGGGATATGCCCAGTGCGGGCATCAGCCTGATATCCTCACCTGCAGTGTAGAGGGGTGGTACGGTATATCTGCCTCTGAGTTCCCAGTGCAGCGTGTCCGCCACAAGTGCATCACGGTGAATTTCATTGACCGAATAGACCGAATGGTTCTTGCCCACCACCAGCGCACCGTTTGCTGCCACTGGAAAGTCGTCCCTGTTTAGATCGAGGGTAAAAAACAGAAGCGGCAGGCTCACCTCGCCGATATTGTCTTCGTCAACCTGTGGATTGTGCGATTCGGTATCTTTTAGCGTATCCAGCAACCCGCTGACACCGGTTCCGGCATCGATACGCACCATATCCAAAAGCGTAGTCCCCAGAAAGAGACGCACACGGTACAGCTCCAGATGAAGCCGCTGGTAGCGCTCGAATCTGCCACCACCAAACCTGCCTACAAGATTACCGCCGATACGCAAAAGCCCCTGTGCGGTATTCCCGGCAAAATGGACGCCCACCTCATGCAGCAAAAACTCGTGCAGATCGCTTTCGTACGGAAACGATCCCGGCACAAACCGGTACTGCACACGGGCGAGCATATGTCCGGGAGTACCGGCACGCATGTCAATCGCCTCGAGACTGTTGAAGGCAAACACAGAATCATCATACGACACATTGCTGCTGTGCATATGGGCATAGCCGGTGGTGATCGACAATCTGTGCGTAAAATCCTGCAAAAGCCCCAACGGATTTTCTCCTACATGCCAGGAGGAATAGGCAGCGGTATCGATAAGCGAACCGGTCCCGAACGCGGCAAATGATCTGTGCCACGTACCCGCACATATAACGAGAGCCAGTAAAAAAAGAAAAGGCCTGTCCACCAATACCGCGCGATGTCTCATTTTTTTGTTATTTTGCATACTCACTCCTTGTATACCCTCATTTGAGCAATCGTGTTGATGAAAGCTGCGGTGAGCTGTGCTGCTGTTGTGTTCTTCAACATTATGGGGCAACCTTGTTGGTTGTCCATGGGTTTCGAGAATATAAGAGTCGTGCCGATTGCAGCAGATTTTGCACACAAAATCGCTCAATTCAGGGCATAAATGAATTCAGGCCACAGATGCATCCGATGCGCCCTCTTTTTTCCCTCCGAAATGTATAAACAACATCATAATACCCGCACCGAACGCTGCGCTTATCAGCACACCCCATACCTGCTCCCATGCAGAGGGAAGTATATTCGTATTGGTATAGACCACTGCATCTTCGATAATGCGTATCCCGTCTTCGCCTTTTTCGACCTTGTCCATAATCCGATACTCCTTAAATGGCCACAAGGCATAGAGCGATCCCGCCATCAGACCGATCAGAAACGCCATTGTCGCGTCATGAAACCTGGAAAGAAGCCAGTTCACAAGACGGGCAAACAAAAAAAGACCGGCGACCATCCCGACGGAAAACACGCTCAGATAAAGCAGCGCCGAAATCTGCAGCGACTTGAGGTGAGATATGGCGGTAATCACCTCGAAGTAGACCCCGAAGACAATAAGAACCAACGATCCGCTTATGCCCGGCAGTACCATGGCCGATATGGCGACCGCCCCGGCACACAGAATCCACAGGTATTCATACGCAGAATAGCCTGTTGCGCCAAACAGCGCCGAAGACTGCATCGCATCCCCCTCTTGCGCCATCTCGGTATAGAGTCTGGTTTTTGCACGTTCCTTTTCATATGGATTGCCCGTACTCGCGACCGCGACGGTGGCGGCAAGTCCCGCCACACACAAGAGAAGATGCACGGGACGGGGCCGCAGCAGCAACCTCCATGGAATGATGACCGAGACAAGTATCAGTCCGAAGAAAAACCCGTAGGTAGACTCGAACTGCCGGGTAAGCAGCCAGGCCATGAGTTCCGAAAGCAGCACTATCGCCATGAGAGTCCCGATACCCAGCCTGATCATAAACGCTGCATCGAGTTTGCGCAGTATCAGCCCAAAACGCATCCGGTGACGTCTGCTTCCCGGATGCCGCAACAGCGAGAACCCGGCAGTAATAAAACGTACAGCTATCGAGGCGTTGACCCGATGCAGAATACCAATGACACGCTCGTACATACCGAGAATGAGCAGAAAAGTCCCGCCCGAGACCCCGGGGATAATATTGGCTATCCCGATGCAGAGGCCGCTGAGAAAATCCCTGATCCAGACGACTGCACGTGAAGGTAACGTCACTCCTGCCATCCTTTCTCTCCTACCAGCGGCACGAATACCACACTCTCTCCTTCATCCCGTCGTGTGGTACCGTCCTCGAGTTTTGTATAAATGTAAAGCTTCTGCAGCGCTCTGTCTCCCGCAGGGATAACCATCCTCCCGCCGGGTGCGAGCTGTTTCTGCAACTGCTCGGGTACGCAGGGCGCACCGGCCGTGACCACGATACGGTCAAAAGGTGCGTAAGCAGGCCATCCTTTGGTCCCGTCGCCGGTTTTGCATACGATATTCGCATATCCGAGCCGCTGCAGGTTCTTTTTGGCTCTCTCGGCCAGTGAGGCATTACGTTCGATTGTATACATACGCTTGGAAAACCATGCCAGCACGGCCGCCTGGTATCCTGATCCGGTGCCAATTTCGAGGATTTTGTCATCTTTTTCTATCTGTAAAAGCTCCGTCATTCTGGCGACCACATAAGGCTGAGAAATTGTCTGTCCAAACCCGATGGGCAATGCCACGTCATCATAAGCCTGATTCTCGAATCCCGGATCCACGAGTTTATGCCGTTCAACCGATCCGATGGCCTCGAGTACACGGGTATCGGATATGCCCTTCTGGGAAAGCTGGTTTACCAGCCGTCTGCGTGCGATTTGCGGGTTTAGAGGTCCCGGCATTTCTGCTCCTTTACATATACATTAACAAAGAAGAAAACGGTTTTATGCTCCAAACGTATTCGGAGCGCGGCACAAAATCTCTGCCATGCGTCATGCCGCCGGGGTGCGGTATTTGAAGACCGCACGGATCCAGCGCAGCATATCGCCCAGATGAGATATATGGCTTCCGGTTCCTAAATATACAGTCTGCACCGGCACGAATGCGAGGGACATACCCGCATCATGCGCTTTGAGGATGGTTTCGGTCTCCACCTCGAATCGTTGCGACTCTATGGTTATTTTCTCAAGAAAAGCGGCCGCATACATCCGGAACCCGCATTGGCTGTCCGGGATCCACCGGCGGGTAATAAACGAAAGTGCAATGGATGTGAGGGTATTTGACATAATCCGCGGCAGGGGCATCCCGGATCCCAGTTTTTTCCGCGCCCCGATAATAATTGCGCTCGAAGGCCTTTGCTGCACTTGTTGGGTAAATCGTGGAATATCTGCTACCGGGTGCTGACCGTCCGCATCGAGCGTGAGGACCCATCTGTATCCTTTTTCAACAAGATATGAAAATCCGGTTGCAAGTGCCGCCCCTTTGCCCCGGTTGTGCGCATGAGCAATACACGGGACATGGGTGCGTGCACACCATGTACCGGTCGCATCATCCGATCCGTCGTCTACTACCAGCACCTGATCTGCGCACACGATCGACCCCAGCTCCCCCCACAACAGAGCAAGACTCTCTTTTGCATTATAGGCGGGAATACATATCGCGGTGTTTGCGGGGAGTCGGTAGCCGTTCATTGCCCCAGCCTCTCTTCTATCAGGGTGCGCACCCGCTCGACCTCCTTCTCCCTTTGCTGCGTTGCACGCGTAGCATCCGCAATAACCGGAGGATGGAATGTCACGGTGATGCGGGCTCCGGGTTTTGGAATCACGAACCGGTCCCAGGAGCGAAGCCGCCAGCTGCGTGAGGCAACGGCAGCTACCGGCACTACGGGGACACGCGAAACCACTGCAATATGTGCCAGACCCTGCTTCACCCGGTGGGCCGGCCCCCGCGGTCCGTCCGGAATCATCGCGAGTTTACCGTTGTTTTTGAGCCGGGCCAGACTCGCCCGAAGCGCACCAAATCCACCCCGTGTCGAGGAGCCGCGTATCACATCGTGTCCCCAGTACCGCGCAAGACGTGCCGCCAGTTCCCCGTCTCTGCTTTCGGATATCACCGCACATATGCCGCTTCGACGATACCCGAAAGCAAACTGCAGAATCTGTGAATGCCAGAAACAGTAAATGGCCGCACCGGGATAAATATACGGATTGTAGCCGGTATCCCCCTTCGCCGAAAACCGCCACGTATGACCAAGCAGAGTACCGAACACCCGCAGGAAAACCGTCTGCACCCCTGTGTTCGGCTTTTTTTTCATTCGGCGCGCCCTCCGGATGTGCGATTATCCGGCGTTTTATGTCGATTGCCACGATCCGCCGGCCCGTGTTTCATTCGGCATGACCGACAATGCGGCATTTTTACCCCGGTTATCTCCCAGCGTGCCCGTGCTTCAAGCGTATCGCCAAACTGCATGCAGGGCTCCGGTGCACGCCACGGGAAAAGCCTTCCCGGGGTGTACTCTCCGTCCCCGGTGGTCTCCAGCCAGGTAAAAAGCGTCCCCAGCCCCGCGGGAATCGAATCGAATACAATCCTCTTGTCTTTCTGTATGCAGGTAACCGGGCTATTGGGCGCATCAGAAAGGTATTTAAAGCGCCAGTAACGCGGCACCGGTCCCGGAATGCATTCCGAAGCGGCTCTCAACGCAAGGCACAGGCTGTCCGAATGAGGAGTAGTTACTACGATCTTCACAGTATCGCGCATAGCGTTGCCCGCCACATCTTTTATGGCCCCGGGCGGTAACTGCAGCGTGTAGCGCATTCCCGGTATGCAGGAGGATACGGCACTGACCACGAACGAATCGCTCACCTGCCGCGAATACGCCATTTGGACACTGTCACTGCCGGTGGAGTCGACAAGCCACAGCTGTGAGGCATCGATCATGGACGGTTCGGTGTAGGCAAAAGATAGTCCCGGCCTGAGAAGTGTATTGGTAACACGTGCGGTGGTGCGCGTAAGGCCCGGTGCCGTGGTGTCGTTACGTCCCGTGGTATTGAACAATACAGAATCGTACCTCACCGAATCGTACCCCATAGGATGCGACCGGCAGGCCGAGGTATCACGCGGCGAAATCAGAGGATAAACAAGGGTATACCGTCCCTGTTTCAAAAGCGTGTCACTGTGTACAAGCCACTTGTCCGAATGCGCGATCCGGTAGACGGTATCGATCGTGACGGCCCGTGACTGCATTTTCTCCATCCCCGCCTGCAAGGCTCCGGATGATGCAGACGAATAGAGTCTTATCGCACCGTCATATCTTTGGGAGAAGATGCGCGCAGGCGGATGATTCCAGTGAATCTGCATCAGTTTTGAAGAATATGCGGTTACGGATGTAATGGAATAGGTTCTTGTATCACAGCCGGTTTCAAACAGAACGACCGAGGTGTCGGGATCGACGGACATGGTACGAGTGGTGAATAACTGCTCCTGCGTCCACTGAAGCCGGTTATCGTTGTTTTTATCAAAAAAGCCGATAATTCGCCATGGAGTGCGCGGAATATACTCAAACGAAAAGACCGCATCACTGTCCGCTTCGGTGACGAATCGAGGCTGCTGCTGCAACAGACTTTCTGCGGATGCCTCAAACAATGCCACTTTCAGCCCCGAAGCAACACCCGCTTTTGCACACGATGCTATACATCCCTTGATGCTGCCGCTGTCGAGTTGGGTACCGGTAGAAAAAATAAAGGTGTACGGACGTGCGAGCGCATTCCCTCGCAGGTCTCTGCACGAGGTAGTCACCGTGACATGATAGGTCATCGAGTCCCGAAATCCACGGGCAGGATGAATAATGATTTTTTTGCCCTCCACCCGCACCGCATCGGTGCCCGAAAGCGGCGGATAGACCATTACCGCTCTTTCACTTTTTCGTGTCGAGAGCCACTCGCTGAACTCGATCACCACTTTTGCGCCGGTTTCCACGTTTGTGCGTCCGTGTGCCGGGGTGGATGAAACGACGCGGGGAGCAGTAGTGTCAGGCGGACCGCCACCCGGGGGCTTTTTGTGTGCGCACGCAACCAGTAATATGAGCAGTGCGGAGACCACCGTCGGCATTGCACACAGCAACCAGAAATAACCAATCGTTTTTGCCGCCTTATTCATTTTTTTCATTACCTGTGTGTCTCGATCATACTATTTTTACCTGAAATGAACGGTTGTTTAGATGAAAGCTGCGGTGAGCCGTGCTGCTATTGTATTCTCAAAAATTTTTGGACCCCCTTGTTGGTTGCCTCCTGATTTCCGAGAATATAAAGATAGTGCGAAAGGAAGCAGATTGTACAACCAAAAGCGCTCTATTCTGGTTTTATCCGTACACGCCTCGCACACGCGTATTTTGTTGTGACACGAGTATAAACCCGGATTCGGCTTGCAGCCGGCATGTGTGCACGGATCGCATTTGCGCGTCTAAGCATTACGCATATATCGTCAGGTATGTTCGCATATAAAAAATACATAATCAGCCCGATACCCGCCACGAAAAGCCGTATCCGCGCCTCGGGCACCAGGTCAGAGACCTTTTTTTGCACAGAAATAGATACCTATATGAATAGATTTTACCCTCTCCTTTGCAGGCATATCATTATGCGCGTTGTTACCGCGATTATTCTGCTTGCTGCGGTTTCGCATACAGACGCTCCCGCCTCCGGCACTCGTGAGCCTACCGTTGCCCTGGTGTTGAGCGGGGGTGGAGCGCGCGGACTTTCGCAGCTTGGCGCACTTCAGTGTCTGGACTCGATGAATATCACACCCGACCTGATCGTGGCAAGCAGTATCGGTGCCATTATCGGCGGACTTTATGCATCTGGGTACTCTGCCGACAGCATAATAAAAATGAGCAGACGGGTTGAATGGAGAAAATTTTTCTCCAATCGCATCCCGCGACGCCATCTATTTATGAACCAGAAGCTGCATCATACGCATCATCTTTTCGAACTCACTTTTAATCAGGATCTTGAACCGATTATACCAAACGCTATCTCATCCGGTCAGTATTTTTACACCTTTCTTTTACCAAGGCTGCTGCGTGCACAGGTGTGTGCCGGAGGAAACTTCGACAGTCTTCCCGTACCGCTCAGGCTTGTAAGCACCGACATACTTTCCGGTAGCCAGGTAGTACTTCGTGACGGCGATCTCTGTACTGCAATAAAAGCATCCTCAAGCATCCCTTTTGCATTCTCTCCCGTACGGCGCGACAGCATGCTGCTTGTCGACGGCGGACTGACATCGAATATTCCGTGCAAAGCGGCAAGGCGCGCAGGAGCGGACATCATAATCGCAATCGATGCGACATCACCCCTGTACTCACGAGAAGACCTCTCCTCACCGCTGCATATTGCGCTTCAGATCGCGAATTTGCATATCACCAGACGATCGGATGAGGAAAAAAAAGAAGCCGACATCCTCATCACACCGCGACTCGACTCATTTACCAACATGGATTTTGACAGTGTCAATGCAATCATTCGCAGCGGCTACCTCGCGGCAAAAGAGGTGCTGCCCGCACTGCGCGACACCCCCGCTTCTCGCTCACCCCATTCGATTATGCCCCCGGATTCAGCCGTCAGCCCGGACAACTCCGCCGCCAAATGCCGCACAATTGTCGAGAAGAAAAAAGAAATACCGGCTGGTAGCAGCATCCCCCCCCCTTTCCTGATCGACCGGATTGTAATCGAGGGCAATACTCACACACAAGCGGCTTTTATCGAAGGCCTGTTGCCGTTCATCCGGGGGGACACGCTCGTTCGACACGATATTTCGGACGCGATGTCGACCCTCTATGCCACCGATCTTTTTCATACCGTACACGTCTCGATCGACACCGGCGGCACGCTTTGTGTTCAGGTGAGTGAAAAGCCCCGTCTGGGTATTACGATGTCCGCACGGTTCGACCAGTTCCATTTGTTTGAAGGGTATGCCCGCCCCTACATGCAAAATCTTTTTGGAAGTGCTTATTCATGGCAGTTTCACCTTCAATACGGTTTACGCCGTGAACGCTATGAGTTACTACTGGAAGGAAGTCCGCTTTTTTTCAGAAAATTCGGCTCAACGCTGCGTCTGAAGTCTTTTGCAGGCCGGGAACGCATTGTGCAGCATATCGAAACCGATACCGTTGATACCGGCAACACGACCGGCACCATATCTCACAAAGAACACTCTCTGCATAAAGCAGGCGCCGTTATCTCCGCGGGGGCACACTTTGGGAAAAGCATACTTGTTCAAGCCAGGCTGCGGGCTGAAAACTATCGTGTGTACCGATCCGAAAAAAGCGTGATCGAAGAGCGATCATTCCCTAAAGGACTTCGCTACCTGCAGGGAGCACTCTTTATAGATAATCTCGACCGTTCGCCTTTTCCCTTGACAGGGCGACGTCATTATGTTACAATTACACAGTCGCTGGCCTATGCGGGTAGCAAACACGATTTTTATTCGATAGAAGGGGAACTGCGACGCTATTTTGAAATATATCCCGGGCACGTCATCTCCCCCCGATTAAGTGTGTTCCGGGGCAGTGATCCCCTCCCCGCTCCTGCAATGTTTTATCTTGGTGGTCTTTTTAATGAAAAAAAATACCACGAACGCGGAGTCTATAATTATATTTCATTCATAGGACTGACTCCGCGCGCATTACCGGGAAATGCGCTCATAAAAACCGAATTGAGATACAGATTAAAGGTTATGAGCCACATGTATCTTTTCAGCCAACTGAATACCGCACATGCCTCGCGAGGATATAAATGGAACCGTGACTTTTTCAGCGGGGTCATCATAGGAACAGGTGCAGGGCTTTCGTACGATACCGCGCTGGGGCCGCTGCGGGGTGCGTGGGGTGCTATTGTGGGTTTGCCCCCCCGTTTCGATGAGGCGCTTCAGACCAATCATGCGGTATATCTTTCTCTTGGATATACTTTTTAGCCCGTTTCTTCATCTGATGAGAATGTGATATGAAAACAAGCATCGGCGTCAAACTCTTTTTCGGCTTTATCATAATTATCTTTTTGAATATCTTCTACCTGGTAATTATTATCAAGCTTTCCGATCTCAAGGACATCACCCATATATTAAAGCGCTATGCCGATGCGCAACAGCAGCTGCTGCAGATTTCCAATCTTCACGAAAGCAGACACAGAAGTCGGCTTTCCTATAATTCGCTCTCCGACCCTGAAAAAAAACAGGTCCTCTCCGGAAATTTTTTGCGCACTTCCCAGAAAATTATGTTCCTCATCGATACCATATCCACAAGGATTGAAGGTATTTCCGAAATCAAGGAAAACGTAAATTATACCGGTATTTCCCAGCAGTCTCTTGCCTCGCTCTCATCGATAATGCACAACAAGCTCAAAGCAAGCAATAACGATTTCATGATCAATTTTAACGAAATGGTTAAAATTAACGCAGGGAACAATATTGACGTGCTTGACAGGAGAGAATTAAACAGAATAAACAATCGCATGGACAAGCTCGAAGACACCTTCAGTGATGGCGTCACTTCTCTTATGCAGAATATGGACCTGCATACCAATAACTGCATCAAGGACATAGAAACTAGACTTCGCAATGCCAAACAGATGACAATTTCAATCTTGCTGGGGATGTCGATTTTCGCGATCATTTTTGCGCTGATATTCACACGAAAAATTACCCGTGCATTGCGAAAACTCAAAGATTCGGCCGGCTATATAGGAAGTCACGACTTTTACTTCAATCCGGACGGCTACCCGAACGATGAAATCGGCGATCTGGCCTCTGCCTTTTTCGACATGTCGATCAATCTGGAAAAAAAGGAAGAAGAGCTGGTAAAATCAAAGCGGCTTGCAGCAATCGGCGAGATAGCCGCCTCGATAAATCATGAAATAAACAATCCGCTCATGATCATCTCCGGCAATGCACAATTCCTCGAGATGACACTCCAGGATGCATCCGAAGATATAAAGGCACGAATCAGGACCATAGCTGAAGAAACCGAGCGCATATCAAAGGTTACCCAGAAACTTCGACAGATTAAAAACCCGATCTCCGAACAATATACCTCGAAAAACGATCAGATGATAAATCTTGACAAATCTTCATCAGAAGAAGATTAGAACCAAAATCAGAAAAAAGATACCGATCGATCATGAAAACCGCGGTTCAATTGTTGTTACTCATCAGCAGCTTTTTACTATTCTGCTCTATTGTAAAGTGCAGTTCCGCATACGTGCTGACCAAATCGGAACGCATGTATCATTCGGCCGATTCACTTTTACATGCCGAAGACTTTGTTCATGCCCAAAAGCAATATGAAAACCTCGCCCGGCAGAGCTCCAATCGCGAAATCGCCCAGAAGGCACAGTTTATGTCGGCCTATGTGCACCTGTACTACAAGAATCCGTTCGGCGACTGGAAAAAAGCGCTCACCGAACTCGAAAAATACCGCAAAAGGTATCCCAAGGGTGAATACATCGACCGCGCACTTACCTGGATCGATTTTCTGCATTCGATCGTCTCCTACGAAACCGGCTACGAGCAAAGCCGTGCCACGTCAAAGAACCTCAAAACGACCCAGACACAGCGTTTTCGAAAATACGTGATCAAAGACTCGCTTATTAACGAGCAAAAACAGCAGCTGCAGCGCTGTAGACACCGCAATGCATTGCTGGACAATCGTATTGACAGTTTGAGAATACGAATCGACAACCTTCAGAACACGATTATCGAATTGCAGTAATGGCTCAGCGTATCTCTTTAGCTCGTAACTCACTCTTTTTCGACAGGATCGATGCGGTGCATACAGCGGTGGTCAAGGTCGGAAGCCGCACTATTCTTCCACATACGCCGGGTGGCGCCGCACGAATAAAAAAACTCGTTGCCGATATCTCCCGCCTCTGCTCTCACGTCCAACGAGTAGTGCTCGTTTCCTCGGGTGCCATCAGTTTCGGTATGCACTACCTGGAGCTGAAAAAGAGACCCGCCACCATACCCATGCGTCAGGCCTGCGCCGGTATCGGACAGATCAAACTGATGCAGAAATACGACGCACTCTTCAGAAAGTACGATCGTTATGTCGGACAGGTGCTCGTTACCTGGAACGACTTTCGGCATAAAGAGAGATACCTCAATTTACGCAACACCCTGTTTCAACTTATGGAATACCGGGCTATTCCAATAGTGAACGAAAACGACTCCATTGGTGTCGAAGAGATTCGTTTTGGAGAAAACGATAAACTCGGCGCGCAAATCGCCATGCTGGTCAACGCGGACGTGTATATCATACTCACCGACGTAGACGGTCTGTTCGACCGCAATCCTCATACACACGATAATGCCCAACACATCAGCGATGTTTCGCGAATAGACCGTACGCTTTACGCTGGAGCGGGATTCCAACGCAACGAACTCAGTGTTGGAGGGATGAAAACCAAAATCGAAGCAGCTGAAATGGTCACAAAGGCGGGGATTTACGCCATAATAGGTAATGGGTATTCCCGAGGGCTTTTCGAATCGATCACCAATCCGAAAGCTGCGACACTCTTTCATCCGTCTCAGAAAAAGATGAAATCACGTGACCGATGGCTTGCCTTCAGCGGGAGAATACAGGGCACCCTGTGGATCGACGCCGGCGCAACCGATGCGCTGCTGCATCGTGGAAAAAGCCTTCTTCCCGCAGGGATTAGCAAAACGGAGGGGACGTATAAACCGGGAGATGCCGTCGAGGTGCGCTGTACAAAAACCGGAGATCGCATTGCACGCGGCTTTACCAATTATTGCAATGAAGATGTGGACCGCATCAAGGGTGAAAAAAGCGCGGCAGTGACAAGAATCCTGGGCGAAAAAACATTCAACGTGGTAATTCACCGGAACAATATGGTCCTTATATGCTGAACCTTACATATCCGGTGTTCCAGCCGTCGCTTTTCCGAGCTTAATTACGGGTCGGAAGACCCGTCTATTCGGCCTGCCGTGGCGTTTTTTTGTATTTTTTGGACCATAGCGCGTTCGCACACATTCTTTCCATACGTAAAAGGATCAATAGCATGGCCGCAAAAACAGCACATGAGCGTAATATCGATCGTATATGTCGTGAGGCAAAAGAGGCTGCACACATCCTGAGTGAATTTCCGAATGCCAAAATCAAAACAGCACTCCTGTCCATGGCGAAATTACTCGACACCGACAAAAACGAGCTTTGCAAGGCAAATGCGCGCGATTGTGAAGCCGCACGCCGCAAGGGGCTTTCATCTCATAAAATAGACCGGCTCACGCTCTCTGACAAGACATTCGCGTCGATGAAAGACGGACTCAAAGTCGTCGCGAATCTCGACTCACCCGTTGGACAGATATATGACGAGCGCCGGCATACGCAGGGAATGCGGATTTACAAACGCAAAGTCCCTGTCGGAGTGGTCGGCATTATTTACGAATCGCGTCCCAATGTCACAGTAGATGCTGCAGCTATATGCCTTAAATCGAAAAACGCGGTCATCCTTCGCGGCGGTTCCGAAGCGTTTGAAACCAATACCGCCCTGGCAAAGCTTTTCAGCAGGGCACTCGATACCGCTGGTCTGCCGGCCGAAGCGGTTCGGCTGGTAGAAACCACCAGGCGCGAGGCGGTCAATTACCTTCTTACCAGAGACGACAGTATCGATCTCATTATTCCCCGTGGCGGCGAAAATCTTATCAGAACGGTAGTTACCAACTCTTCGATACCGGTTATCAAACACTACAAAGGAGTCTGCCATATCTATGTGGCCAAAAGCGCCGGGCTGCGTCACACTATCCCTATCGTGGTAAACGCAAAAACACAGCGACCCAGTGTATGCAATGCAATGGAAACACTGCTTCTTGACTCCGCACTCGATGAAAAAAAGAAGCGTCGTATTCTCGATGCGCTTCTTGACAATGGAGTGACGTTATATGGCGACACGTCTACCCGCGCACTCGACAGAAGGATAAAAAAGGCGGGTGCCGCCGACTGGTACGAAGAATACCTCGACCTTCGCTGTACGGTCAAACAGGTAGACGGCTGTAACGAGGCAATAGCGCACATAAACACCTATGGATCCAGGCATACCGATGCCATCCTTACCCGTTCCAAAAAAGAGATGGAAATGTTTCGGCGGCGTGTCGACTCCTCTTCGGTCATGATCAATGCGAGCACGCGCTTTTCGGACGGCGGGGAATACGGAATGGGATGCGAAATAGGTATATCGACCGATAAACTGCACGCCCGGGGACCTATGGGTGTTCAGGACCTCACCACCTACAAATGGATCGTGGAAGGTGAAGGCCAGATAAGACAATAGCATATTCTGCCGCTTTGACGGTGCTGCATCATTCGCCCTTCGTCTGTGGTAACCCCATCCCGTTGCGTGACGTAATCTACTGCGTACATATTGTATTTTCGAGTGCAACCCCACTATTACCGCTATATGCAGACACCACAGACACGGCATATGAGATACCGAACCGATTGTATTTATACGTAACCCATGGAGTAGCACATGCAGCTTATCGACGAAGTCAAATTCAACAGTGACGGGCTGGTACCCGCCATTGCACAGGATGCACAGACAAACGAGGTCCTCATGCTCGCCTGGATGAACCGGGACTCTCTGCGCGAAACACTTGACAAAGGCCGAATGGTCTATTACAGCCGAAGCCGCCAAAAACGATGGATGAAAGGGGAAACGTCCGGTCATACCCAGCAGGTCAAGGAGGCGTATATCGACTGTGACGGCGACACTCTCCTTTTCAAGATTGAACAAAAAGGCGGTGCGTGTCATAAAGGATATGTCTCCTGCTTTTACAGACGCCGGGAAGATGACGAGTGGAAAATTACCGGCCGGGAAATAGATGAATAAGCTGGTACACGATGCAGTATCATCCCTTTATACCCCACATTGATTTCCATCTGGATGCGGTTGCACACAACTTAGCGAGTGTGCTGTCGCCTTACCCGCACGGGATGAGCGTTATGGCGGTGGTTAAGGACGATGCGTATGGATGCGGAGCTGAAGTGATCGCGCCCTTTCTTGAACAGCACGGCGTCACCTTTTTTGCCGTAGCCACTGCGGCTCAGGCATATGGATTACGCCGCAGCGGCTGTAACGTCCCGCTGCTGGTGCTGGGTGAATGCGCACTCGAAGAAATTGAATGGACTGCGACCAACAACGTACGCATATCGGTTAACGACCTGTCTACTCTTGACAAATTAAAGCGGATCCAAACGCCGCTACACGTCCATTGCAATATCGATACCGGTATGGGACGTCTGGGCCTGCTGCCTGAGGAGGTCGATCGCGCAATCGAAAAACTTTCCGAAATGAGCCATATCCACTGCGAAGGGCTATTTACGCACTTCCCCTGTGCGGATAAACCGGGTTCCGACCGTGTCGTTATACAACGACAATTATTCCATTCGCTGCTGCAGCGATTTCATGACGCGGGCATTTCACCCGAGTGGATACACACCTCCAACAGCGCGGCAATGATGCTCGCTGCTGAATACACTGCAGAGAACATGGTCCGTCCCGGTATAGCGCTCTATGGATGTCGCCCCGCCCCTGCAATCGATTTCGGACACGAGCTTCATACCATTCTTACCATGCATGCACCGGTTGTAAAAGTAAAGACGCTCCCTCCCGATTCTACAATAAGCTACGGAAGCACTTATCGCACATCACAGCAAACCGACATCGCGACGATTCCCATAGGCTATGCACATGGCCTGCCCCGTTGCCTGGGAAATGTCGGCTCGGTCCTTATTCGTGGACGGCGTTACACAATTGCGGGCCGGGTCACCATGGACTACATTATGGTTGACTGCGGGCCTGATACCGACATCCGGCCCGGAGACCGAGCGGTGGTTATTGGCTCGCAGGGCGAAGCGCATATCGGCGTGGATGACATAGCACGGCAGACCGGCACGATCGGCTACGAGATCCTTTGCGGTCTGGGGAGGGAAGTGACACGCTCGTATTACTCACACGATAAATGCATTTATCAATTCGCTCCTGAAGAAACGGGACTTTCTCTGCCCGCCCTTTAGCGCGGCTTCATTATTTCATTATGAACCTTTTTCTTCATGTATGTTGCGGCGCATGCGAAGCCGGAGTGCTTTCACAACTCGGTGATGCGTATAAGCTCGCATGCTTCTTTTACAATCCCAACATTCACCCGGAAGATGAATTCGTTCGAAGAAAGGCTGATGCACAAAAAATTTCACAGCTTTTCTCAGTAGATTTTATCGCCGAACCATGGACGCCGCTCGTATGGGAGAATGCGGTCGGCTCGGTGACTCATACACCCGAAGGCGGTGCGCGCTGTGAGGTCTGCATCAAAGAGCGCATGCGCAAAACCGCTGAAAAATGTGCTGAAATGGGATATGCACGTTTCACTTCCACGTTGAGTATCTCGCCGCACAAAAATATCGATACCATACACCGGGCCGGCGAAGAAGCCTCCCAACGCCATGGCGTGACCTACGAACCATACAACTTTAAAAAAAATGACGGGTTTAAAAAAAGCGTGGAGCTCAGCAGACAGTACGGACTCTACCGCCAGAACTACTGCGGCTGTCGGCTGAGTCGACGTGAGAGAGAACGCCAATGACCGCAGCGTTTTTGTCTTTTCTTCCTGCCTGAAATTATTTTATACCTGAATTGAGCGGTTGTGTTGATGAAAGATGCGGTGAGTAGTGCGCATTGCAGTAAAAACACACAACAAATGGCTCGGTTCTGGTTTATATTGCACTATACAGTGTGTATCCCTTTACAATGTGAAGCATACATCCTGTGATTAACGGGTTTTCCGGTATTCTCTTATCGGGGCGTAGCGCAGTCTGGTAGCGCACTTGAATGGGGTTCAAGTGGTCGCTGGTTCGAATCCAGTCGCCCCGA
>CAZPUS010000033.1:0-29403 GCA_964589825.1 uncultured Fibrobacterota bacterium
TTAGCCAGGCTTACTGCATCGGAGGCGGCACACATATAGAATGTACCCGATTCGACGTTTTCATCAGCTGTTGTCGCGGTTATCGTATTGCTTGCCTCGGATACGGAGTCTACTCCATTTACTGCAAGGACATAAATATTCGTATATTCCGTGTTGCGCGTAAGACCGGTTACCGTAGCGGATGTATTACTCGTCGCGGCCTTCTGAGTATCGTCGAAATAGAGGTGATACTCACTTATGCCTGACTCGTTATCTTCTGCTGCATCCCACGAAAAGGTAAGCGAGGTATTGTGTGCAGTGGTGTTTTCGAGATTTGAAGGCGCACTCGGCGGGGTAGCATCATCAAGCGAACCCTGAAATTCAAATTTGAGCATCCACCACCTGGTATACTGTCCGTGACTGCCACATGGATAGACTGTCGTTCCACGAAATATAATTTCGTCACCACTGCCGATCTCGTGCTCTCCCAGATCGATCTGAGTGTCGTCAGTTCCCTTACCGCAATTATTGGTGCCGTTTAACCACGGGTAATTATCGTCGACAGCGATATCACCCCCGATTTCGACCTGAAAATCACCATTCCCGTCTTCTTCTATTACTGCACCAAGAGTCACGTTGTAAAGGCCGCTCTGCCCCGGAAAACTGTTATATGTACAATGGATATTATCGCTTAAAGTATACGTAGTGCCATCTCCGCTAATGCCCCATGTAGGCTGTCCGGATTCATGTCGATCCTCCCACTTACTGTGACGTGAATCAGGCCCTTCGATAATATCACCGGTCACATCGTCGTGACAGTCGTCATAATCGGGTACCAGTACAACCGTCTGCTGCGCATTACCTGCGGACACGAGTAGTGCGCACATTACCCCGGCTAATAGTAGCATTCGCCTTATCATAATACACCCCCCTATAAGAATGAAAATTATCGTTCATTTTGTATTGTTCGTCACCACCCGATCTTCTATACAACTATTTAGTGATACTATCTGAAAAGATACCGGTTGCTAACAATACCGTAACCCGGTACATCAAGTCGAAAAATATAGACTCCGGGCGAAATTGACAGCGCTTTGTTAAAATCGACTCGAGCATCATTAATAACCGTCCCCCGCGAGACCACCGCCCCCTTAACAGAAACAAGTGAGGCGTGTTTTACGACGACATGACGCGGCACCTGTAATTGTATTGTGTTGCCATTGGACACCACACGCATCCCCGGTTCATTGTCATTGTACGTCACAAAACAACATTCATTAGCGGTAAGATCGGACTGGAATTCCACATCCGCATCACTTGGTGTATAATTTTCGTTAGAGGCAATACACAGAGCATCGAGCAAATTATCCTGACCGGGCTCTCTGACATACACAGTGATGGTATGATCCCCCGCGCTCAGGTTCCCGAGATCAACCGCGCCTTCATTCATATGGCCTTCCCAGTGATACTGATCATACGTATCCCCATTTGCAAAACGCTGCGATGTACCACCGTCGACCGAAATCCAAAACGAATTGTGCGTATCATCGGGATACGAAAATCTTCCCCACGCATACCAGGAACCTTCGGAGGGAATGGTAACCGTATATTCTGCTTTTGAATGCCCGTCAGAAGGAGCACTCGTACTTCCGTTTGTTCCGTATATGGCTTGTCCGGATATTGCATCCGCATCGCTCACAACACTCATGCCGTCTGCCATGGAGCCACTCTCTGCTTTGACATAGAGTATATCCCCTTCATCATAGACATTTATCGAGAGTGTCGTCTTCCCGCTGTCACCGTAATCGGTATAGGCAACTGCGGTAAACTCGTGGGATCCCTTGGAAAGCCCGGTAATCTCGGTCGCAAGGGGCGTCCCGTCAATACTCTCTTCTTCTGTTCCGTCAACGCGAAGCGTTACCGATTCTATCACTCCACTGTCGGTCGATGCCGATATATCAACGATGATCGATGAATCCAAAGGTATATTTGTATTCTGCGGTTCGTTAAAATCTACATTTATCGCACCCGCGACTGGAGAAGGTTCAAGGGTGATGTCTTCAGCCTCATCTTTTGTTATATCTTTGTATAGCACGAAACGATCAATCATAAAATTTTTCGAACGGCCCGCAATTTTAAATTGATGTGTTCCCACACTTAAATCATATACCGGCCACTTAAAATTATGAGTGCCGTCTTCTGCTTCCACCCCCCAGCTCCAGGAATAGCTCCCTCCTAATAAAACGTGTTTGGTAAATTCCCCGAGGTAGTCACTCTGCCCCTCCATTTTTGCATAACAATCGTTTGCCCATGTGCCGTCATTGGACTCCATCGGTGCTTCCAGACCACGGATTATAAGTGCATAATCACCCGGGGCATTTATTTTGACATTATAAGTAATCGGGTCCTTGGGACTACCGCTCCTCTCACTGTTTCCGATAAAATGAATACATCCGCCACCGGTAAAGCCATCGATAAACTCATGCTCGCTATTATCCGTATGCACGAGCCATTCACCCTCCGGAGTCACCGATTCCGCTTCGATACACACATACCCGTTTTGTTCCTCAAACACCTTTTCACTCATGCCGGGCACCACCACGGCCGCTATCAGCAAAAGTCCCGTAATCGATATTGTTAGTCGGCTCTTCAAAACACCCCCCCTTTGTTGTTGCACGAATACAAAAAAAATAGCTACACCCATAATATAATAAAAGGAGCCTGTTTTTTGCACAAGTTTTTTACATTATATTTGTTTACAATTCCACTTGCAACTCTGTTTTGTTGTTTTTTTTCTTTATTTTCATTTGGTTATATTGATTGTTGTAAATTTTATTTTTTTACTTTTTTAATTACACTTATTCCTTTACCGCAAACGCGTCTTATGTTTATACCCATACTGTATGCACCGCTTCATTGCGCTCTGGCTTAACACCTCATGTGCCTTGCGGATAGCCTGTCCGACACACGAGAGCACATCCATCTGCGAAGAATGGATGCCCAAATTCGATAACTACGCATTGCCCTTCTATTGCCCTGCTACACAGGCCGGCACCCGCCCCGTGAATACAATTGCTGGCCAACGGGTCTTACGTCATTATTAATACGCGGCCCGCAGCTCGCTGTCGCATAACACTTCAAAGGCATAATTCACGGCTTTTTTACCATACCATATACGTTATTCCTAATCCGGCGGAAAACCCGCTTACCCCGACACCATTTTCAAAATCAAATACCAGTGGTGCGGAGAGACTGAGAAACAAAGGAAACGGGAGCCCGATATCCGACAATTCCAACCCATAACTCATGGTAAGGGTGACATGTTCTTTGTCGGTACGAGCAATTCTTTTTTCAGCGACCCATTCCGTATCCGCTTTGTGCATGACATAGGTGACAGAATCGCCGGGGGATTCATATTTATCGGTGGTTTCAACCGAATCATGCAATGATTCGAGCATTTCCGGTTTATCGGATGAGGGTGGCACCTCATTAAAGCCGGGTGAAAAAAAGTATCGATTGACCATCTCATACTCGATAAATTCTCCGGATTCCTCCACAAAAGGAAAGGCCGTTAAAGGAAACGAAGGAAGCACTCCGAAGGAATGCATCATCTTATCCTTTTTTATGCCGGCATAACAATGCACACCGATATTATCACTACGCCGCACCCCTTTGTCGTTTACATAACTGACCGCTCCGTCATGGGCCCATTCGAGTTTTTTCTTTTCGGACTCAGCCCGTTCAAGCTCGTAATCCCACATTGCATCGATAGTGCGCATATAAAGCAGCCCTGTTGAATAGGAACCGCCTAGCATAACTACGCCCCATCCGAAATTGAGAGTATGCTCAATGCCTGCATTGACACTTATGACTCCCGAACCGGTTTGCATATCCGATACAAGAAGTTGGTGGGTAAAATCGTAGATATCCGCTTTTCCTGTCGGCAGCGTCAGAGCAACATTCAGATGCGTCTGACCGCTCATACCAAGTGCCCTCGAAAACGACAACGAAAGATCACCTATGCCCGAAACCGGGATGGCTGCTTTCTCATATTCGTCCGACTCATCGGCTATTATCTCCTCTTTATACTGTAACGGAAGCTGAAGCGTCATATCCAGCGCCGTTGGATGAAATCCCAACGTAAGAGGTATTGTGTGTGTACGGCGAAGCAACATGCCTCCGCCGACTGCACTGCTGAGAGAACGACTGTATCTCGCCTCCATGTCCACCAGGGCACCGGGCACCCCCCGACCGACCCACCGTACACTCGCCCCGCCTGAAACACTCCCCCCGCCTACACCGCAGCCGCCAACACTGTGCCAGGAAGCGGGTAACACTACCTGTGATGCCCCTCCGTTTTGGCACCTCTGCGCTACATTTTTGACCAGGTAACGCACGCCACAAAACACACCGACGACACAAACGAAAGTCACTGCAGCCACACTACATTGATATGTACGAGTATCCCGTTTTTTACCTCCCAAAAATCTAATCATAGAAACCTCCGAAACAGTTTTTATCACCTAAACTGCGGGCGGCGGATTTAGAAACAGTACAATGTTTTTTTACTTATTTTTTAATTTATACGCATTGCCTTTCCCTCTTAACAGCGTCAAACACATTTCTTTTTTTTCGCATTTCTTTATTTTTTATGATATTGCAGAATTTACTGTTAATCAGTTGCAATTTTATTTTTTTTACAGTATAATATATATTATAGCGTTGCCGAATGCAACCGGCATCATGTATTTTTTAAAGCGAAACCTACTTTTCCAGAGATTGGTCAACATCCCAAGAAAGCCAACATGAAACTCTCCCCGCAACGATACCTTGATGCACGTCAGTATCTGCGTGACGCCTATAAACGCAGACACCGCCGGGACCGTTCGTTCAATTATGAAGAGTTATGTCGCCTGGTGGGTCTTAAATCACCTTCGCATATAACCGCAATACTAAAAGGCACCCGCAACATTCCGAAACATCTCATCGAGCCATTTGCCCGTGCGTTCAGGCTTTCAAAAAAGGATGCGCGCTATTTCCACTGGCTGGTAGAGTACACGCAGGCAAAAACGCATGAAAAAAAAGACACTGCATTTCAGAAAATGCTCTCTTTCCACAAGAATAATACTCATGTAATCGATCCAAACGTCTACACCTACTTTTCTCATTGGTATCATCCGGTCATACGGGAACTCGTGGCCATATTCCCGATATCGGACGAGAATCCCCGTCTTCTCGCACATATGCTCGAGCCCGCCATTTCACCGGCAGCAGCACAACGGGCTCTCT
The DNA here is from genome assembly GCA_964589825.1 of uncultured Fibrobacterota bacterium. Lineage (GTDB taxonomy): Bacteria > Fibrobacterota > Chitinivibrionia > Chitinivibrionales > WJKA01 > CAZPUS01. The sequence goes on from CAZPUS010000033.1 coordinate 5,269, forward strand.
CATTGCTCGAGAAACTGGAGATAATCAGAAAAAATACGCATGGATATTATGAACGGGTCGATAAAAGCATCACGACCGGTGAAGGATGGCGATCGGTGACTATACACAACTACCAGCGTGCCGCTGCCGATCTTGCCAAAAAAGCTCTCGAGCGAATCCCTAAGGATGAACGTGACATTTCGACACTTACACTGAGCATTTCTGCCGATTCGTATGAAAAAATACGGGAAAAAATACGAACACTCCGCAGGGAACTGCTCGCTATGGCAGAAAAGGATACTATGCCGCAAAGGGTATATCAATGCAACCTGCAGCTTTTTCCCGTGTCGGTACAAAAGGAGCACACCGATGAAAGATACCATGTTTAGAAGACTTGCAGGTAGTATATCAACAGTAGTAGTTAGCCTCCTTCTTGTTTCGTGTTCTTCAGATGATAACACAATGGCATCGAATACCGGAGGCGGAACAGAAACCACGAACGGAACGATCGTGGCCGGCGTAGTAGCCGACAGCGTTGCGACACCGCGCAGCAATGCACAGGTGAGAATTCGCCCCCTTACATTTCTGGCCGATACCGGCGCCTTTGAAACCCCTACGGGCTATGATACGCTCTCGGCCGGGAATGGCACCTTCAGTATGTGTGTCCGGGACTCGGGGTCATTCCTTCTTTCCGTGATCACGCCCGATTCTCTGGTCAGCGCCGATACCATTTCGGTACAGCCATCACGCGATTCGCTTAGACTTGACACCATATTCTGTGTTCCGGGAGCGACACTATACGGTGTTATCGACTATCCGGCGCATACCGATTCCACGACTTACTGGCTGCGGGTTTACGGTCTTGATGGTGCTCATCGAATTACCGGCGTCACCGCTTACTCGATTTCTTCACTCCCTCCCGGAAAATGGGACATCCATTGTACCGTTCTCACAAAAAATCGGGCATTTTCTGTACGAAGTACCACCCCGCGGTTACATTCCGGTAAAAGCACTCTGGATAGCCTGCATGCGGCGAATATCACTCGAGATCTCTCCTTGTACTGGTCGATGGACAGCCTGAAAGGAGATACAATTATCGATCAGAGTGGTAATGGATATCACGCAACACAAAATTTCATGTCCCGGGGGCCAGGGAAATTACACCAAAGTGCCATCTTCGACTCTTCGAATGCGCTAATCTCGACCGTTTCTGCGTTCAATCCGCCTTTGCAGGGATCCGTCGCTTTCTGGTTCAAGGTGCATACAGCCCCTTCGAACACCCAATACCGGCTTTTCTCTTCTCAAAGCAGCTGCTTCGAAATATCGCTTGGCGAAAATGCCATTACCAATGAACTGTGTGCATGCAACACAGAGCATATCTATGACAGCACCGATATTGCACTTAATAAATGGCATCATATCGTATGTACGTGGAACACTACGACCGGTATAAACCGCATTTACCTAAACGGAGTACACCGCAGCGAAGGTTTCTACGCAGACGACATTATCGACTCGGTGCGCCTATCACTAGGAAACTCTTTAATTGCCAATCATTCAGATTCATCGTTCAAGGGGGCAATCGACGAGGTGCGCCTCTATTCCCGCGAAATCGAACCTGCTGAAATCAAAGCACTTGCCCAAGGGTTGTATTAAACCTCATACCACGCTTTGTTTCGTACCATTTATAGTATGACTACACTATAGAGGGTACAATGAGATCATCAGTTACTTCTATACCAAAGGGCTATTCTGGTCAATGGAGATCCGGTTAAATATACCTCTAAAAAAATCATCCTACCTATCCCGCATAGCGCATTATACATAATTCACAATTGCTATTATGACATGTTGGTGTTTTAATTTGAAACACAACGTAATTGGCCATTAAATAGCATACGAGCATAGATTGTATTACATGACCCTCTCTTTTCTTTTTATTTTCAATGAGTTATCAACCATAAACCTCTCTTTTTTTTTCTTTATGTAGCTGGTTGTTTTTTTTCATATACCTGGCATATAATTTGCGTTTATTTAAGAGTAAAGGGAATAATAGTGATACGCAAATACAAAAGGAGGAAGAACTATGAATCTCGACAATTTTACTCAAAAGTCACAAAAGGCACTTACCGACGCGAATGAACTCGCGGTATCGCATAGTCACCAGGAGATCAGGCCACTGCACGTAATTGCCGCATTGTTGAAAGATAAGGACGGCACCACTGCGGCATTGCTCGAAAAGATGAATCTACGTGCAGACGATGCTACACAACAGGTGCAGACCGCCCTTGAAAAAATCCCGGCAGTTACCGGCTCGGGCGTGCAGACGTATGCATCCCGCACACTCACTGCCGTTATTTCGGATGCGAAAAATATCGCATCCAAAATGAAGGATGAATACGTAAGTACCGAACATCTTTTTCTTGCCGCAATCCAGAAGGATGAGGAATGCGGCAAAATCGCCCGGGACCTGGGCATTTCGCCCGACAAAGTCCTCGGTGCACTAAAAACCATCAGGGGGTCGCAGCGGGTGACATCCGACAATCCGGAATCGACATTCAATGCCCTCGATAAGTACGCCAAGGATCTGGTAGAGCTCGGTCAGAAAGGGAAACTGGATCCGGTTATCGGACGGGACGAGGAGATTCGCCGTGTTATCCAGATTCTCTCGCGCCGGACCAAAAATAACCCGGTACTCATCGGTGATCCGGGGGTAGGAAAAACCGCGATTGTCGAAGGGCTCGCCAGCAGGATTGTCAACGGTGACGTACCGCAGGGGCTCAAAAACAGCCGGCTGCTAGCCCTCGATATGGGATCACTCATTGCCGGTGCCAAGTTTCGCGGTGAATTCGAGGAACGTCTCAAGGCGGTACTCAGGGAAGTAACCGAAAGCGATGAAAATATTATTATGTTTATAGACGAACTGCATACCGTTGTCGGTGCCGGAGCGACCGGTGGCGCCATGGATGCAAGCAATATACTCAAACCGATGCTGGCACGAGGAGAGCTGCACTGCATCGGCGCGACGACACTCGATGAATACCGCAAACACATTGAAAAAGACGCCGCACTGGAGCGCCGCTTCCAGACCGTCCTGGTCGATCAGCCCAGTGTGGAGGATACCATTTCGATACTTCGCGGTCTGCGGGAACGCTACGAGGTGCATCACGGTGTCAAGATCCGTGACACGGCTCTTATTTCGGCCGCGACCCTTTCGGATCGCTATATCACCGACCGTTTTCTGCCCGACAAGGCGATTGATCTGATCGACGAGGCAGCTGCCCGGCTGCGCACCGAGATGGACTCGAGCCCGGTAGAGCTCGACGAAGCGAATCGCCGGCGCATGCAGCTTGAAATCGAGCTGACCGGACTAAAAAAAGAGAAAGACGAGCAGTCAAAAGAGCGCACCGAGACGCTGCGAAAAGAGCTTGCCGATGTAAAGGAAAAAATCAATGCGCTGAAAACCCGCTGGGAGCAGGAAAAAGATAAAATATCGACCATACAGCAGATCCGGGAAGAGCTGGAGCATTATCGCACCGAACTCGAACGCGCGGAGCGCAACTACGATCTCAACACCGCTGCGCAGCTTCGCCACGGGACTATACCCGATCTCGAGCAAAAACTCTCCTCCATGGAACAGCAGTTGCAGCAACAGGAAAGTCGCCTGGTAACCGAAGAGGTCGATGAGGAAAATGTCGCAGCGATTATCAGCAACTGGACCAACATTCCGGTAAGCCGACTTGTCGAAAGCGAAAAGGAAAAACTGCTGTCGCTCTCCGACCATCTGCACAATCGTGTGGTGGGACAGAACAAGGCGGTTGATGCAGTATCAGAAGCTGTTTTGCGCGCACGCGCAGGCGTCAAGGACCCGCACAGACCGATCGGAAGCTTCATCTTTCTCGGTCCTACCGGGGTTGGTAAAACAGAGCTCGCCAGAACGCTCGCATTCAACCTCTTTGACGACGAACGTGCCATAACACGGCTTGACATGTCGGAGTATATGGAGAAACATTCGGTTTCCCGCCTTGTAGGTGCCCCTCCGGGTTATATTGGCTACGAGGAAGGCGGTCAGCTTACCGAAGCGGTACGCAGACGTCCCTATTCTGTCGTACTCTTCGACGAAATTGAAAAAGCGCATACCGATGTCTTCAACACCCTGCTGCAGATAATGGACGATGGCCGCATTACCGATGCACAGGGACACGTAGTCGATTTCAAAAATACAATACTCATCATGACCTCCAATATCGGCAGTGCAACGATCACCGAATCGCCACACGCCTCGTACGAGCAGATCCGGGACAAAGTGACACCGCAGCTTCGCAACTATTTCCGTCCCGAGTTTTTGAACCGCGTGGACGAAATCGTCGTATTCCATTCACTTTCAAGAGAGGAAATACGCCGAATCGTCGATATACAGCTACAGCGTTTTGCCGGTATGCTCCATGCACAGAACCTCGAGATTCGTGTCGAAGACAAGGCAAAAGATCTGCTCGCCAACCGCGGCTACGATCCGGTTTACGGTGCCCGTCCTCTCAAGCGGGTATTGCAGAAGTCTCTTGAGACCGAGATCGCAAAAATGATCATTGCCGGTGAGGCCCGCGAGCACATGACCATAGTCGTACGTGCGGACAACGCAGAACTCGATTTTTCGGTGGAGTAAGGTTCACCGGTAGCTGTTCGGTGCAAGCCCTCTTCGCGGTAATCATGGTAAACTCAATTATATAAGACGGGAGCCGGATATGCCGATTGTCGATTTTCCGGCTTCCATGCCACCATCGCACATGTTTCGTTTTTTCCGCGATAGTGTGGCTGACGAAACGGCTTCGGCGTGACGCATACCTGCCAGGACAATTACTGCACCTGCAATCAGTATGGGGATTATACGCTGATTCATGCGAAAGCCCTTTTTTATGGTTTAAATGTAGCGTTTCTGCAGTATTGTGCATATATCAGCCTCAGTGTAATTTCTGCAGCGCCTTCAGACGTGTATTGACGTGCTTGGCAATGAAACAGGAAAGAATCATATCCGCCACGGTAGTTATTGCACGTATGGCGGAACAGGTTACAATGTACGTGCTCTGATCACCTCCTTTCGACACATACATTGCGATTGCGCTTATGGAAACAGCATCGGCAAGACTCATGAACGCATTAACGCCTTTATCTGGCCGCATTGACGTGGTTGCATATACGCGACCGGGCTGATTTTTAGTCGCAATTTCGCACCATTATCCTGGCTGATAATCTAAACCCCTTCCGCTTACACAAAACTAACGCGTTGCTCACAGAATCGTAACATACCAAATGTATAATTGAGTGGTTAGATGCGGTAGTATTACAAAAGCTTCTGTAGTGTATCGAGATTGAACGTCATGTGGTTATTGATTTGGCATTGCCCCGTATAACTATCTAATAAAAATAACGTTACGCTATTTTTACGCTGAAAAAGAGAATAAGGGAATCTGACTTATGAAACTCGCATTTCAAAAAATGAAGCTTTTTCTTTTCCTTGTGCTGCTGCATGTGGCGACTATCTGCTTATTGCCCACCGCATCTGCGCAGGCCGGGAATATTATCAAAGGCACAGGTGCCACCTTCCCTTACCCGTTGTACAAAAAATGGTTTGAAACGTATCATTCTCACACCGGTACACGCATTATTTATCAACCGACCGGCTCCGGGCAGGGGATATCGGCCCTTTTGAAAAAAGAAACAGAACTCGGCGCAACGGACGCGTTCCTTGATAACAGACAGCTACAATCCATACAGGATACGATTCTGCATCTTCCCACCTGCATCGGTGCGGTTGCGGTTGTCTGCAATGTACCCAATTGTTCCGATCTTCGATTCACACCCGACATACTGTCCGACATTTTTCTTGGCAGAATCGTGACGTGGTCACACAAAAAAATCCGCCAGCTTAACGATCACGTGCAACTGCCACAGACCGATATCGCCGTGGTTCACCGTTCGGAAGGCAGCGGCACGTCTTTTCTATTCACCCACTACCTTTCCAAGGTTTCCAAAGAGTGGAAAAAAAGAATCGGTCACGGGAAAATAGTCCAGTGGCCCTGCGGAATGGGTGTGAAAGGTAATGCCGGTGTTGCAAAAATGGTACAGAAAATAGAGGGCTCAATCGGATATGTTGAATTATCATACGCCCAACAACACCGCCTTTGCGTCTCCCGGTTGAAAAACCGTTCAGGAGAATTTATACTCCCAGGCAGGCAATCGGCACAAAAAGCGGCGTCCGTAGAGCTCCCACCCGATGCGCGTACTCTCATAACCGACACACCTGCAGAGGGAGGCTACCCCATAAGCGGATTCACCTACTTTATCTTTTATAAAAATCAGGCTTACGATACCCACTCATTTGAAAAGGCTCGCACACTGTATCGCTTTCTGCAGTGGGTCATCGAAAAAGGCCAGGCAGATATCAAATCAGAAAAATATGCACCGCTTCCCGAATCTGCGCTTCCTATCTGTAAATCAATAATCGGTTCAATGCATTATAACGGGAGACCTTTGGATGAGTCAACGCAGCAGTAGCACACGCAGCTTTTTTCGGTCTCTGTGCATACTGTGCGCGAGTCTCTGTATACTTTTTCGTACCGCAACCGCGGATGCCCCGACACCGGTTCGTATCGGTGTATTCGACTTCTACCCCTTGAGTGCTGTACCGGAAAGCAGCTACCACGAGAGTTGTCTTTTCACCGGGCTTCTTCATTACATCGCACAGGAAGAAGGGTGGAAAATAGTCCCTGTTCCCGGATCGATGCCGCAATCTCTCCAACGATTAAAAAATGGTGAGGTCGACCTCGTACCGGCGGTATCGTATTCACAGGAGGCGACACAGCAATACGATTTTTCTAATGAAACGGTTATATCGACCTGGGCAACTATCTATGCCTTAAGCAAGGCGGAAATCAGGTCCTTGCTCGATCTCAGTGAGAAGAATGTCGGCGTAGTGCGTGACGATCCGTATAATCAGCATCTTCATCGCACGGTAAAACGTCTTGACATGATATGTACCATTGTCGAATTCAACTCTGCACCCGATGTGATGGCTGCAATAGAAGCGGGATGGATCGACGCGGGTGTAGTGGACCGCCTCTACGGCATCACGAATCAAAATAAATTTGGTGTTCAAAAGATGCCGGTTATTTTTTCCCCCATCGAACTGCGTTTTGCCACTGCAAAAGGAAAAAACCAGACACTGCTTGATGCGATCGATTACCATGTCCACACGCAGAAAAACAAACCCATGTCCCGCTACCATACACTGCTGCATAAAACACTCGGCAATACGCAACAGTTCGCCATTTCTCCTGCGGTAAAATGGATTCTGCTTGCTGCAACAGGACTCGTCCTGCTTCTTCTTGGTATGAGTGTGCTTCTTCGCAGACAGGTGAAGAAAAAAACCGCGCTTCTTTCCCGCAACAACCATGCCCTTGAAAAAGAAGTATCGCGCAGAGCCGCGGTAGAGGAGCAACTGCGCAAGTCGAACAACCTGCTCGAAAAAGCGTTTGAAAGTCTTCGCGACGGACTCCTCGTGATCGGGGCACCCGAACTTTCCATTATCCACTGTAACAGCGCAGCAGCCAACATGCTCGATTACCAACCCGACGAATTGCGCACGCAACCACTTCAGAATATACAGGTTACTATAAAAAGTGTCTATGAAATAGAAAGTACCTTACATCACGAAATAGGGAAAAAGGGATTTCTGAGCGATGAATTCACACTTATACGAAAGGACCGATCTTCGTTTCCTGCAGAAGTGGTTATCACCCCGGTTCGGGAAGGTGACCCTGAGCCCGAATTATGGGTTATGATTATCCGCGACATCACGGTTGTCAAGGAGCTCAAAAAAAGTGAAATGATGCTTCGTCAGGCACAGAAGATGGAAGCCATCGGTACACTGGCCGGTGGTATCGCACACGATTTCAACAACATTCTGATGCCTATTCTGGGGTACTCCGAACTATTGAGAAAAATACTTCCCAAAATCGATCCAAAAACGAACGAGTATATAGACCAGATCACCAATGCGGGATTTCGCGCAAAAGATCTCGTACACCAGATTCTGGCCTTCAGCAGGCAGGGAGAGCAGAAAAACAGTCCGATTCATATCATACCGATTGTAAAGGAGGTCGCAAAGCTGCTTCGCGCCTCTGTCCCGTCAACTATCAACATCGAGGTAAGCGTCGAGACAGACGAAGACATCGTTGCGGCCGATCCTTCGCAGATTCACCAGGTCATAATGAACCTCTGTACAAATGCGACTTATGCGATGCGTGGTACCCGTGGCACCATGAGCATTCGCCTGTGTAATCACAATGGCCCGCTTCTGGGAAGAGTCGCCGAAAAAAACGGTACACAACATCACAATATGCTGCGGCTTTCGGTAGGTGATACGGGCATGGGAATTCAGCCCGGTATCGTACATCGCATTTTCGAGCCCTTTTTTACCACAAAAGGAAATAACGAAGGGACGGGAATGGGACTGTCGGTTGTGCATGGTATAGTAAAAAGCGTACACGGACTCATGTCTCTGGAAACAGAGGCCGGAAAGGGAACCACTTTTCATGTGTACTTTCCCCGGCAGGCTGATATGGTGGAATCGAAAACAACTATAGCCAAACCCTGTCATCGCGGCAATGGTGAAAAAGTTCTCCTCGTAGATGACGAAGAGATGATTGTCGATATGACGAGTGAAATTCTTACCAGTCTGAACTATTCGGTGGAGACCTCAACCAGCAGTGAAAAAGCACTGCGACAATTCAGCCAGTCGCCCAACAATTACGATATCGTTATCACCGATCATACCATGCCGGGGCTCACCGGTGCCGAATTGTCGACCAAAATGCTCGATATACGCCCTGATCTGCCTATTATAATCTGTACGGGATTCAGCGAAAACCTTTCGGCTCAGCGCGCCAAAGCACTCGGTATACGCGAATATCTCATGAAACCGGTCGATCCTGAACAGATGGCGTCGACGGTACGAAATGTCCTCAACTCCCGATCAGCACATTCACGTAATGAAGTTGAACAGATCTCGCTTTTTTCCGGGAGCAACCAGCCGATTTAGATCCGTATATCAGGGTAATCACTTGCCTATAAAATCAGACAATTACGCACATCCATCACTCGATTCGATCGAGTAATCTCGTAACCGCACCGCTTACCCGCGCAGGTGTATCCTCAGGTACATAATGCGATGCGGTCAGCACTCTGTCGACGCGTGCTTTGGGAAAAACACGCCGCCATTTTTTGATATAGGCCCTCTTTCCCAGCACCGGATCTTTTCGTCCCCATACCATCTCCACCGGCACATCTTTGCATACGTGAAGCCGATTAAAAAGATTTTCAAACCACCCACTTTGCTTTCGGATATTGCGTGGGAATTCCCATGTGGCCCGGCGTGCCCGCATGTCAAAAAAACGTGACGCATATGAACGTATAATCGCCGTGGTTTTGGTCTTTTTTCGTGAGATCCCTCCGGGAAGCAGCACACGGGCAAAAAAATTATACCGCATAATCAGCCATCTTCCCGGTGCCCCTCCCATAACCAGTGAAAAAACACGGGCATCCCACCTGGGCGGCCAGCACCACGTATTGCACAGTACCATCCCTGCAATTTTTTCAGTCTTTCTTACGGCATAGGAAAGACCGATGGGACCTCCCCAGTCGTGCATAACCAGAATAACACGTTGACTGCCGAGATGATCGAGGAATGCGGAAATTGCCTCACTGTATTCATGAGGCGTGTAGCCAAATCCGGACGGCATTCCGGAAAGGCCAAATCCGGGAAGATCGGGGGCGATACAACGACACACGCCGGAACAATCCTTAATCACATTGCGGTATAAAAACGACCATGTCGGATTGCCATGTAAAAACACCACCGGCTGTCCCTTCCCTTCATCAACATAATGAAGCGAGACGTCTCTGTGGGTATACCAATGCGGAGCAAAAGGATACCGTGTTTTATCGAATCTGAACGCTTTTGGTGTGTCTGATGCAGATGAAGTCATTTCGCCGTAGCCTGAGTATCGTGTTTCAATGTCATTTTTTCACAAGCTCGAATGCACGGGCCGCGTGTGGAGTAAGCCGGTAACGCCGGGTAATGTCGGAGAGATCGCACTCATGAATAAAATCAAGTTGTGCAATCTCGCTTTTATCAGGATAAAACGGTCCGTCGTGACAGCCGAAGTAGACAAAAACCATTTCATATTCATCCGTATCGTCGACAATAAAGGCATCCAGGTACTCAAGGGTAGTGCTAATACCGATTTCTTCCTTCATCTCTCTGCAGGCGGATTGGTGCGGGGTAGATCCGGCATTGACGTGCCCGGCAACCGCGGCATGCCACCATAATGGATAATGATCTTTATCGGGACTTCGCTGCTGCAGAAGATAGCGCCCTTTACTTGTGCGAATAAGCACCTGTACCGCTCTGTGAAGCGAGTGGTTGCGGTGCACCTCGTCACGAGAGGCGGAGGAAAGCACTTCGTTTTCGGGTGAAATTATATCGATAAATTCCATGTCATCTATAGCGTGTTGATTTAGCGTTTCGGCAATTGAACATACGATAAGGGGCACGGCTGGTTCGGCGAACAAGATGGTTAAGCGCCACCCCGTGATACAACCTGAATCGAGTGATTGTTTTAATCACAGCTGCGGTGAGCCGTGCTCTCAAGGCCTCACCGAAAAGTATGTGTCAATCTTGTTGGTTGTCTTACAGCTTTAGGAAACGCAGCAACGGTATGGCTGGCCGCATATTTCGCACACAAAACCGCTCGGTTCAGGTGAAAGATACTTTATTGCAGTAATGGATAATATGTATTTTATTTACCGGTAGGCGGTAACCATACGTTACCCGTTGTTGAATCTGAGTGCCGCAGATAAATAAAATGTGCCACACTCATACGTTCGGCATACCCGAGATACCGGGATACAACTCAATGTCTATTTTTTTACCCGAAAATCCCCGGACGGTCTTTTTCATTGCGAAGGGACTTCGCCGCGTTTGGCGCGGTGAATTGACCGCGTCTTGAGGAGTTTTATATATGCACATTCGTTGTTTGCACATACTGGTGTGCCTTTCTTTTTGCACACTTTTTATCATACAGTGTTCATCACAGTTGTCCCTCAGCCGCAGCGAATCAGGCTTTTCTTCATCCACAGATCATATCGATACGACCTCTCATCACGACAGTGTTTCGGTCGATACGGCATCCGGACGTGCACTTTCCCGGTATCCGACACTCGATACCACGATACTCGACACACTGATGAGCAAGGCATGCCGGGCCGGAAAAGATTCCCTGTTCGCACGAACCGACTCCCTTCTCGATTCCGCCCTCACTATACTTGAAATGAATGAATTCGACAGCAGTTCGGTCTCAGTGTACGATCGCTACTATCAGCGTCTGGTCGATGCATACGCGGAATGTCTTCCCGCATCCTATACTCCGCCTGCATCAAAAGCACTTGCCTCACGGGTTCTGCGCAGACGGCTCTCCCGTGCAATGGATACGATATCGATCTCGCCGAATGACAGTGAAATGGTACGTACCATTTTAAAATGCAGCAACACCGAATATTCGATTCCGGTTGAGTGGAACGATCGGGTCTACCGCGCAATGAAAGTGCTTGAAAGCGGCAGAAAAGTCTCGATTATTCGCGCGCTCAGGCGGGCACGTGTTTATCTTCCATATTTCAAACAGGAGATGAAGAAACACGGAATCCCTGAAGATCTCGCCTATCTTCCCCTTATAGAAAGCGGTTTTAACCCGTATGCATACTCATATGCCCATGCGTCCGGCATCTGGCAGTTCATTCCGTCCACCGCCCGAATGTATGGAATGCGTGTCGGCTACTGGATCGACGAACGACGCGATCTGGTTAAATCGACCAGGGGCGCAATAACCTACCTCAAAAAACTGCATAATGACTTCGACGACTGGTACCTGGCACTCGCTTCTTACAACTGCGGTGAAAACCGCACCAGCAGGGCCATTCGCAAAGCAGGCGGCAGCCGGAATTTCTGGGACCTTTCGCTTCCGCGCCAGACCATGAACTATGTACCGCAGTTTATCGCCTCACTGGTACTTGCCAAAAACCCCCAATGTTTCGGATATACCGCAGCCTCCGGGTCCGGTATGCTGCGACTCGACAGTGTTCATGTCAATACAAGCATTACGCTCGAGACAATCGCCGCAAGTACCGGGCTGGATGTCGACACGCTGAAAAAACTCAACCCACATATACGAAAAGGCACCATTCCGCCCAATGTCGAGGATGTAACCGTCTATCTGCCCGAAGGCAAGGGATCCGGATTCAGGGAATACTATGCCATAAATGCCAAAAAGGATAACGTCCGCTGGCAGCGATACACTATTCGATACGGCGACAACCTTTCCACGATTGCCGACAGATTCAATGTACCGGTATACGCGATTAAATCGCTCAATAACATGTATTCGAACAGGATAATCGCCGGTCACCATCTCTATATTCCCGTACCTGTCTCCCAAAGCGGCATCTCCCAAAAGAAGCAGCCGCACTCTCCCGCACGCAACAACTCAACTCACGCACATACGGTACGCCGGGGAGAGACCCTTTTCGGAATTGCACAGCGTCACGGCACTGATATAAAAACCATTTGCCGGCTGAACAACATCAGCGATCCGCACACGATTAAAACCGGTGACCGACTCGTCCTCTCAAAGCAACACACAGATAACAAGACACAGGCAGAAGCAAAGGCTCCTGCTGAGGGGAAACGAGGCTATTACACGGTTAAAAGCGGAGACAACCTTTTTGATATTGCGCGTTACCTCGGGGTCTCCATCGCCCACATCAAATCATGGAACCAACTAAACGGCGCCCATCCGGTAATATACCCGGGAGATCGCCTCGTCTATTATACAGCACCGCGTGACGATTCATCTTCCAGGGATGATAACGCTAAAGAAAAAACGCCTGATATTTCATCCGTTACCACAGCACAACACTCATTTCGTTATACGATAAAAAAAGATGAAAATCTGTGGAGTATCTCCCAAAAATTCGGTACGAGTGTCTCACGCCTCACACGAATTAACGGCATCTCCGAAACAACGGTGCTGCATCCCGGTGATACGCTTCTGATTTCGCGTAAAAAAACAGACAATGCCACACAGACGCGCAACAACGATTATACCTATTACACCGTACGTAAAGGAGACACTGTCTGGGATATCGCACGCGATTATAAAATTCCAGTCGAAAAAGTATATTCATTAAACGGCCTTACACCGCACACCAGAATTCAGCCCGGTGATACGCTTAAACTGCTTGCGGAGGAACAGTTGTGAAAAAAAGACACACATGGATAATAGTCGCAATAATTGCGCTGCCCGTACTTGTGGGCATTGTGCTTTCTGCGTTCAATTCTTCACGAAACACCACTTCGTCGATTTCTCTGCCAGGCGAAAAAAAACTGGGCGTCGTAAAAATTAACGGGATCATTTACGACAGCAAAGAGTATGTGCGTCAGCTGCGCGAACTGCGCAGGGATAAATCGGTGGCTGCAGTAATACTGCAGATAAACAGCGGTGGTGGTGCCGTTGCCCCTTCCCAGGAGATTTATACGGAGGTATGCAATTTCAGAGAGACCGGCAAGCCCCTCGTGGTCAGCATGAATAGCGTTGCGGCATCTGGGGGCTATTATATCGCCGCCGGTGCGCGTACTATATTTGCCAATCCCGGCACCATCACCGGAAGCTTCGGCGTCATAATGCAGTTTCCGCATGTGTACGATCTTTCCCGTAAAATCGGCATCGACTTTACCACTATCAAATCCGGGGAATACAAGGATATCGGCAATCCGCACCGCCCCATCAGAGAAGAAGAGAAAGAGCTGCTTAACGAACTGGTCTCGAATACCCACGAACAATTCATTCACGCGATTGCCACGGGACGCGGAATCGATGTCGACAGTGTACACAGTCTCGCCGATGGTCGTATCTTTACCGGCGAGCAGGCGCGCAGCCTTGGGCTGGTTGACACGCTCGGATCGTTTCGGGAAGCGGTTTCATACTGCAAACAAATCGCCGGTCTCGATGAAGATGCCAAACTCGTATCCAAAAAGAAGCCCGCACACTTCGTGACCGATCTTTTGCAGAACAAACTCATGCTGCATTTTCCCCTGGTAAAAAAAATAGTGATGCCGCCGGGGCTCTATTTTTTGTACCATATCTCCTGAGGGGTCATTTGTCGTATCCCCAGGTATATAAGGGACCGAGACATAGATTCATATACAGACTCACAAAAACTATACCCCGAAACGGATATGCTCAATGTTTTTTCTCTCACCTAAACCACGCTTCCCGCGATCACTCTTCGCCCTGCTCTATGCAGCGGTACTCTACGCTGTTTCACGGCTTTTTCTGGTTACTGTACGAAGCAGAAAAAAAAAGATTCGAAAGAAAGACCCTTCTTCCCTGCTTTCTGCAGTCAGGATCGGCATTAAGATTCTTAAAACGCTCAGAAAATAGGCCGGAATGTCTGGAGTATTAGCTGTTGTGAATTGAGCGGTTGTGTAGATGGAAGGTCTTCACAAGATAGCCGGTCACGCCAGACAACACCTATACCTAAATTGAGCGTATACTTAGTTCAGCCCCAGTTTCTTCTTAAGCCCCTCCGGCTGAAACGGCTTTACAATATAGTTGTCAGCCCCTTCCTTCATCGCCTCGATCACCTTTGTTTTTTCTGACTCGGATGTGCACATCACTATATTTACATTTTTATACGTCGGGTCCTTTCGTACATGCTTTAAAAAAGTCAAGCCGTCCATCACCGGCATATTCCAGTCAAGCAGTATCGCATCCACCGGCATGTTCTCAGCCAGTACATTGAGGGCTTCATCCCCATTTGTCGCCTCCACAACATCGGTTACCCCAAGCTGAGAAAGCTGCGTCTTCTGTATTCGGCGCATGGTATTGGAATCATCCACAAGAAGTACTTTCATTTTTTGTCTCCAATTAGGTAATCGCTTATTTGGTTTTCAGCGCCACTTCTATGGCGAACTCACCAACTTTTCCTGTAATGGGAATTATTATGGTAGGAGTGCCTGTCGGTGCGCTTATTGTATGTTGCTTCCCAACTACCACGTTTGGAAGCGATATAGTCAGTTTATACTCACTCAATTCTTTTTTTGCATTTCCCGCGATGATGTTGGCCATTTCTCCTATTGCATCGGTCACATCGGCATCCACGGTCTTAATCGGAGTACCCAGCATTGCAGAAACCACCTTGAGCGCGATAACCTTGGGAAAACTTATCGCGATAGATCCCTGTGCCTCGCCTGAAAGCCCGATGATACCCGAGACATCATGAGTGGGTTGTTCTCCCTGCTTCAGCCTCAGCTTCCCCTTTGTCACCTCCATCTGCAACATGTTTTTGAACAATTCAAGCGTCGCCCGTATAAACGGATTGACATAAGAGACATCCATTTCATATCTCCTTTATTCGGTAAAAATTAATTATTCAGCATCTGCATGAATACAAGTTGTGCTACATCGTCATAACGAAAGCCAACCTATACCCCCATCCCAAGGCTTTCCATTATTTTGTTCACGAGTTCTTCCTGAGAAAACGGCTTCATCACGTAATTTTTCGCGCCTGCGCGTATTGCCGCCACGACTTTTTCCCGTTCGCTTTCGGTGGTCACCATCGTAACCGGAATGGATTTATGACGTCCATGCGATTTTATCGATTCGAGGGTTTCCATGCCATCCATAATCGGCATATTCCAGTCAAGCAGTACAAGGTCTATATTTCCATCGTATTCGTCAAGTTTCGCCATCGCCTCTCGTCCGTCTTCTGCATGAATACATTCGAATCCGAGCACATCCGCTGCATTCTGTATAACCTCACGCACCGCTTTAGAATCATCCACTGTCATTATACGCATCGATTCACTCCGGACGTAGTGTCTCAACTACCGTTTCACTTTATAATACATCCCTTTTCCATGCTGCTTCATTTCGTATTCTCTGGAATAATTTATCAATGATTCGGACGCTCCTAAAAAGAGGTGCCCACTGGGACGTAACAGTGACGCAATTTTGCCAAGTATCCTTTTTTTCATCTCATCATTAAAATAAATAAGTACATTACGACACAAAATGATATCCCTGCTTCCGATACCCGAAAAATCATCCAGCAGACTGTGTTTTTTAAAGGTTACCATGTTTTTAACGTTATCTGAAATAACGGAGACTCTTCCCTCCCGGGAAAAATACCGGCCTGCAATGTGATTGGGCATACCTCTTGACATAGCGATACTGTCATATCTGCCGGCTTTAGCAAGAAAAAGAGCGGCCTGAGAGATATCGGTTCCCGTTATTTCCAGATGATGCCTTTTCAGCGCGGGATTGGCCTGCATATATTCCAACGCCGTAATGGCCACTGAATACGGTTCCTGACCGCTTGAACATGCCGCAGACCATATTCTGATTTTCTGTCGTCTTCCCTGCGCTATCTCCTTCGCATATTCGGGCAGCAACACCTCACGCAAAATAACGAACGGCGAGGAGTCTCGGAACCACAGTGTTTCATTCGTGCTCATGGCATCAACGATCTTGTCCCTGAGTGAGCCGGATGTATCAGCCCGTGCCTTCTGGTAAAACTGTGTGAAATTGCTGCAGCCGCTCTCGACCATCAATGTCGTAAGTCGTGTCTCTATGAGATAGGTTTTTTCTTCGGATATATGTATACCGCACTCGTCCTCGATATATTGCTGCATGAGGTTGAATTCCTGTGCGGTCAGATTAACTGGTTGAGCCATGTGGTGTCACCTTATATCGCTTATGCAGTGTGGCATGTCGATTACAAAAAAAGAATAAAAATGCGTAATGCATATGTGTGATTGTTAATAATGCGTTTCTCTGAAATTTTTAACAAGTCTTCGTATATGCTCCATACGTTCTTGTAAGGGTATATCGCGTTCGCACATCTCCTCTATAGTATCGCATACATGACAACAGTCGCTGAGTTTTTCTTCCATCTGCGATACGGCACGGTGTGCATTATGCTCTATTTTTTCTTTTGCGAACCGATACTCTTCCGCTTCAGCACATCTGTGCTGCAGTTCGCGAATGGTATGAAGCTTTCCGATGAGCACACCCGAATTTATCGGTTTGGTCAAATAATCTCTGGCCCCCAGCTTCATCGCTTCCACCGCCGATTCGATCGACCCTTTCCCGGTAATGACGATCACCTCGATGTGAGGATCCGTCTCTTTTACCGTTTGCAACACCTCGATACCGGATACTCCCGGCATTACGAGATCGGTGAGTACCACCTGCGGTACCCGCGTTTTCACCAAATCGATCCCCTCTTCCCCATTACCGGCACACATAACCTCATCCCCGTCAGCGCCGTGCGATTCAATAATTTTGTTCATGGTTTTCAGTGTGACAGGATCATCATCTATACATACGATTTTCATCACCACTCTCCTTTTCGCACCACTTTTTAATGCTCTATCATGCAAACACAGCGGTTCGTATATTTTCAAAACGAGTCGGTTACACCCCAAGCCGCCTGCATATCTCTGGGGCGATCTCTTCCAACGGCAACGATTTGTCGGACAGCTGTTCCTCATCCACTGCTCTGGGCATCCCGTATACCACACAAGAATCTGCCGACTGGGTAATACACATGCACCCCTTTCGCTTCATGGTTCGTACACCCGAGAGCCCGTCATTGCCCATCCCGGTAAGAACCACGGAAAGAATACCGCTTTCACCATAAGTCGCGGCGATCGATCTGAATAATACATCGACCGAAGGCCGGCACGAGTTTTCCGGCGGGCTGTCATTTATGCCGATACGAGGGTTACCATCGCCGTCTTTTTTCACCGTCATGTGACGACCTCCCGGGGCGATATACATTGTCGCATTTGTCAGCTCCATATTCTCTTCAGCCTCAACCACACGAAGGGGTGATATTCTGTCGAGGCTTTCCGCAAGAGAACGCGTAAAATGCGGGGGCATGTGCTGCACCAGAAGTACCGGCACGGGAAGTATCGCAGGGAGCGCGGGAACGAATCTTTTTAATGCTTCGGGACCACCTGTAGAGACGCCTACAGCAAGTACCGAAAAGGTGCGTGGGAGCGGGGCCTTCTTCGTTATGATCTGCGCGGGTTGTGGTGCAGCGTCCGTTTTTTCCTCTTTCCTCCCCGGTTTTTTCTCACCGCTTTTGCGTATTTTACCTGTCTGCACACGTACCCGTACGAGCCGAAGAATCGATGCGATATCTCTCTGAAGCTTCTCGATACTCTCTTCTTTTGATCCGGTCTCCGGTTTTTCTATAAAATCGATGGCTCCTTTTTCAAGGGCCTTGACCGTGATGTCCGCATTGCGCGTACTGATCGCACTCATCATTACTACCAGTACCTTAGGAAAGCCGGCCTGAATCTCTTCGAGTGTCTGCACCCCGTCTTTTTCGGGCATATGCACGTCACACAGCACCAACTGTACATCGAACCGGGCGATTTTGTGCAATGCGATTTCGCCATTGGGCGCCACACCGACCACTTCTATCTCTTCGAATCCGTCGGCAACCTGGCTCACCAGTTTGCGGTAGACTACCGAATCATCCACTATCAACGTTCGTATTTTCATTGCCTGTCCGATCGTCACATAGCGATGCGCTCATGCGAATGTGCGCTGCATTATATGCGATTAAAAAAGTGCCTTTATCTTTTGTTCCGATTCCGTAATATTCTCGGATACGATACGTGCTTTATCTCCGGATTTGTCTATGTTTTCCAGAACATCTTGAATTTCACCGATCAATGTGGAAAATTTGTCCACTATGGGCACAAACGTCTTCCCGTAACTTCCCGCTTTCTGAGATTGAATACGTGCATTAATGGATATGAATCGAGCTTCTTCGAGTAAGTCACGAATCTGCTCTGAAGAGTGGGATATAAGCTCGTGTGTACTGTCCAGATCACTACCGAGGGATGCAAATTCATCCGATATCTGATTGGCAGCACCCGCTTTTTGGGCATTCCGTGACTTGAACGATTCGATCAGGTCATACACTACCCGCATCGCCGATGCAGGAATCACCTTGTCTTCGGAATCGCTCTCCTGCTTTGCCTGCTCGAATATTTTTCGCACACCGGTGAGTTCAAATATTGCATCGTAGCGGTGGGCGTGTATCATCTGCTTAAAATCGGTATACACAGGAATATTCCGTTTTTGCGCTTCCCGCATACCAACTGCATCGGTATCAAGGTCGGCAACTGCGGCAACCCGATGGGCATCGACCTCTGCAAACTCATTCAAAATCGCCACCGAAGCCTTTCCCGCTCCGATTACAAGGATATCCATATGTGAACACTCCTGCTTTCTATCTGGTCATTTCCTAAACTGAGCGATATTATTCGCTCAATTCGCGTATTACTATAAAATGGTCCGTCATGAAATATTCAAATCCCTGCTAAACACCGTCCCTATCTGTGCAGTTACATTTATGGTTACACTTTAAACTGATCCACAATCTGTTTAAGCTGGGCCGAAAGCTTGGCAAGCTCCTGTGCGCTCTCCTTTATCTGATCCACTCCTTTTGCTGTATCTGCAGATGCTGAATTTACTCCCTGAATATTAGACGAAACTTCTTTAAGACCACCAGCCGATTCCTGCACGTTACGGGCAATTTCATTAGACGCTTCACTCGCACCACTCACATTACGTGATATTTCATTCACGGTAGCCGACTGCTCTTCCACCGCACTCACGATCGTCTGTGATATCTCGGTAACC
This sequence comes from uncultured Fibrobacterota bacterium, assembly GCA_964589825.1. GTDB lineage: Bacteria > Fibrobacterota > Chitinivibrionia > Chitinivibrionales > WJKA01 > CAZPUS01. Next base: position 25,083 of record CAZPUS010000033.1, read on the forward strand.
TGTTCTATCACCGTGGCGATCTCTTCTATCGCAGTAACAGACTCACTGGTGTCGGTCTGAATTTGTTCTATTTTTCCGCGTATCTCCTCGGTCGCTTCACCGGTCTGTTTTGCCAGCTCCTTCACTTCATTGGCCACCACCGCAAAGCCTTTTCCCGCCTCTCCGGCAGAGGCCGCTTCTATCGTGGCATTAAGTGCCAGCAGATTCGTCTGATCCGCGATGTCGTTAATCGTGTCAACCACTTTGCCAATCTCCTTTGATGATGATCCGAGTTTTTCCATCTGCTGGCGAGTGGTTGAAGCTTTTGAATTGGCCTGCTTTGCAACATCAAGTTCTTTCTGACAGTTTTTGGACACCTCGTTCAACGACGAGTTCATCTCTTCGATCGAAGACGCGACCGTACTTACCGAAGTGGACATCTCCTCTGCTGAAGAAGCGATACTGTTGACGTTCGTAGTCGCCTGTTCGGTCGCGGATGCGACCGTATTCGACTGGTTACTCATCTCCTCCGCATTCGACGCGAGCTGGTTGGATGTAGTGGAAAGCTCCTCTGACGAATTCGACAACGTAACGGTATTGTCCGAAATATTCCGCACCATGGACTGCAATTTTTCAACAAACACATTGAAATAATGAGCCAGATCGCCTACTTCATCTTTTGCGACCATTTCCAGTCGTTTGGTAAGATCACCTTCTCCCTCTGAAATATCACGAAGCATATCGGTCAGACGAGTCACCGACCCCGAAATGCGTATACCGATTACAGTGGTCAGGACTGCGATAGAAATGAGTGCACCTGTCATAAGCAGGCCAATAAGAAAAAAAGATGCGGTGGTGGTTGCGACTGTGTTTTTCTGAAAACGTGACTGTGCATCCGCCAATGCATCATGAGTTTGAGTAAGCAAACCTGCGATGGCACGTCGCTCATTGTCGATTGTTTCCATATGTGATATATATTTATCCACAAGTTGTTTAATCCGTGTATTCGCTTTATGCGCACTGACCGGCATTTGGGCGAAGGGAGTGTTTTTCAGCCGCTTGATATCCTGTGCCGAATTCTCCAAAGCCTTTTCGAGAAATGCCTGCAGCTCTTTTGTCGCCGCCGTATCATAGGCCATGCGATAAAAAAGCTTCTGTATGCCCAGCATGGCCACGCTATTGTTATTCGCACCCTGTATCACTTTACGTTCAAGCGTACTGACGTTTCGTGCCTGTGCCGGATCGGCAAGTCTTTCCACCACCTTTGCGATATACCCGTTTGACTGTGCCAGGGATTTGTTAGACAAATCCATGACAGATGCTTCGATTTCAAGATTTCTCCTTTTTAATTGCCCGATTGTAGAAAAACGCTTTTTCACACCGGCTATATCCATATCGATATCGCCATGTGCATTTATTTGTCTCGCGATACTATCGATCATTTGTATAAATCGAGTCTCACGCTGCCCGGATGGTTTTGTCGAATTGAAATATTTGTTTGCAATTCTGGTCAGTTGTTGTACATTTCCGTTGAGTTTTACAACACTATTTGTTTTCTGTAAATTACTCCGCGCATTATGTATTGAAAAAAACAGAACTCCCACGAGAAAAAGCAAGACAATAAGCTGAACGGCCACAGGCAATAATAGTTTTCCGTTAAGAGAGAGCCTGTTTCCATGAAACACTTTTATTTTACGCAGAAAACTGAATACACCGTACTGAGACGGAATACCGGTCATGTGAAGCTCCTTAAGGTAGTTAAAATAATGGATAATGTTTCATTACACTTTAAACTGATCCACAATCTGTTTAAGCTGGGCCGAAAGCTTGGCAAGCTCCTGTGCGCTCTCCTTTATCTGATCCACTCCTTTTGCTGTATCTGCAGATGCTGAATTTACTCCCTGAATATTAGACGAAACTTCTTTAAGACCACCAGCCGATTCCTGCACGTTACGGGCAATTTCATTAGACGCTTCACTCGCACCACTCACATTACGTGATATTTCATTCACGGTAGCCGACTGCTCTTCCACCGCACTCACGATCGTCTGTGATATCTCGGTAACCTGTTCTATCACCGTGGCGATCTCTTCTATCGCAGTAACAGACTCACTGGTGTCGGTCTGAATTTGTTCTATTTTTCCGCGTATCTCCTCGGTCGCTTCACCGGTCTGTTTTGCCAGCTCCTTCACTTCATTGGCCACCACCGCAAAGCCTTTTCCCGCCTCTCCGGCAGAGGCCGCTTCTATCGTGGCATTAAGTGCCAGCAGATTCGTCTGATCCGCGATGTCGTTAATCGTGTCAACCACTTTGCCAATCTCCTTTGATGATGATCCGAGTTTTTCCATCTGCTGGCGAGTGGTTGAAGCTTTTGAATTGGCCTGCTTTGCAACATCAAGTTCTTTCTGACAGTTTTTGGACACCTCGTTCAACGACGAGTTCATCTCTTCGATCGAAGACGCGACCGTACTTACCGAAGTGGACATCTCCTCTGCTGAAGAAGCGATACTGTTGACGTTCGTAGTCGCCTGTTCGGTCGCGGATGCGACCGTATTCGACTGGTTACTCATCTCCTCCGCATTCGACGCGAGCTGGTTGGATGTAGTGGAAAGCTCCTCTGACGAATTCGACAACGTAACGGTATTGTCCGAAATATTCCGCACCATGGACTGCAATTTTTCCACGAAGGTATTGAACTGTGTGGAAAGTTCCCCTATTTCATCGGTTGACTCCGCTTTTAATCGTTTTGTCAAGTCGCCTTCTCCCGAAGCAATATCACGAAGATTGTTTGTCACACTTTTAATACGATTACTGAACCATCTGACGAACAGAATACTTACCACAAGAAATACCGCTACCAGAATAAGAGTAATGCTTATCAGTCTTGTTCTGCTTTTCGCGACATTTTGCGATACGCCTTCTCTCTTCTGTGCAACGAGTTTATCTATATGATCAACATACACCCCGGTCCCAACAGCCGCATCCCAGGGTTCGAAATACTTGACATAGGACATTTTCGGAAGCATCTTTGACTTATCATGAGGGTCATACCACTCATATCTCACGAATCCTTCTCCCTCGCGTTCAGCCTTTTGTGCAAGCGCGACGAACAGGTTCTTTCCCCCTTCCGCTTTATTGTATTTCTCACTGTCCATAATTTTCCCCTCGAGGGACGGTGAAGTCGCATGCATCAAGGTGCGGGGATAAGGACTTTCGGTATTTATTACAAAAAAGTAGCCTCGCCCTTCTTTATAACGCATCATCCTGAGTTGTTCAAATGCGAGTTCGCGAGCACTGTCCTGCGACATTGCACCTGCGGCGGCACTGTCCTGATACCGGGTTAGAATCCCATACGCCGATTCGGTCAGGTGACGCAATTCGCTCTGAATCAGTTGTGTCGCTTCGGTGCGAAAATCGTTTGTCATCTTTTCACCCTGACCCGACAACGTCATAACCGCAGAAACACCGATGATCGCGGCCAGAATAACATTCGATCCGATAAACATAACCACTGTTTTCGTACTGATTTTCATTCCTGTAAACATACAAATCTCCTTTTTAAAAAATTATACGCGTTACGATTCTGTGCCCCCTCAAACCTTCCCCGCTTTTTGCTCCAAAATGCAGCGTGTATTCATAATAGCCACCAGTTGCGACTGCTGCGTTATAACACCCTGCAGGTATTTGCTTTCCACCCCGTTTACATTTGCAGGAGGACTCTCTATTTTCTCTTCATCGACTTCTACCATATCACCGATCTTATCAACCAGCAGACCAACTATGTCGGTCGATGTCCTTTCTTCAACCTCATACCCTACAGAAAGGCCCTCGATATCACGATCCGTTTTCAGGATTACACAACACGTGTCTCGTGTATGGTCCCGGGAATCCAGCCCAAGTCGTATGCCGAGATCGAGAATGGTAACGATTTGCCCCCGCAGGTTCATCAACCCGATGACGAAGTCCGGTGAGGGATCCACCGGTGTAATGTCGATACTGCGGTTTATTTCCTGCACAAGCAGTACATCAATTGCAAATAACCCGTTCCCAAGATAAAACGTTGTAAATTGTCGTTGCATGACACGTCCCTTTCACCACCTCTTCATCGCAGCCTGCCCCCGTGATACCGGATAAATCAATTGTTCCACCACGAGAACCTTTTCAACATATCATAAATTAAAACCCAAAACTGATCCTTTGCGTCGATCAAATACGCAGTGAGTCCTGCTGCTATTGTGTTCTAGAAAATTATGGTACAACCCTGTTGATTGCCTCATGATTTTCGAGAATATAAGAGTAGTACGGATTGCAGCAGATTTCGCGAACAAAACCGCTCAATTTA
>CAZPUS010000034.1:0-28643 GCA_964589825.1 uncultured Fibrobacterota bacterium
ATATTCTATGGTGTAGCTCTTTTGGGGCCGTAGCTCAGCCGGGAGAGCGTGGCGTTCGCAATGCCAAGGTCAGGGGTTCGATCCCCCTCGGCTCCATTTCCTTCCCGGCTTTTATACCAGGGGCAAGCTCAAGTCGTATTTCTTATCAGTCCTGCCGCAATAAACTATCTTCAGGGAACGTAAAAGTAATATATCGTGATATTGTAATAGCAACGATTTGCAGGTATGTATATGCCACATGCACAATCACACAACGCCCCTCAGAATACAGCAATCCCCGCAGTGTGTATGGTACTCGTCCTTTGTGCCGCCTCTGCACTGTACGCCTTCACCCGCGTGGAAAATCACGGACAGGTTAATCACATCAACGATGTGCTGGTAGCCGAATCGACCGTCTGGGCAGCGACCAACGGCGGTATGTTCGAATATAATCTTGAATCGGGAGAATCAACGCTGCATCATGGCGCGGATGTGTTTACCGACCTCGCGGTATCCGCACTCTGCAGAGACCGCCGCGGAACCATCTGGGCCGGCACCGAATCCGGCTATCTCTATTCCATTATGCCCGGGGGCAGGACACAGGCTTTTACCTACTATACCTCATCCGATACGTCGGGGAATGCAGAGGGATGGCGGATAACCGACCTCTATGCATACGGAGATCATATTGTCATCTGTTCACCGGAGGGAATAAGCTTTTTTCATACGACAACGCACGAGATAAAGAACGTCACTCAGATCGCCGATTACACCTCGTCCATCACCTACAGCGCACTTGTGTACCGGGAGACGCTTTTTGTTGCCGCCCGCAACGGCATCGCCACTCTGCCCCTGCAGCAGCATCCCATCGCCACCTTCAACAATTACGACAAATCGGTATGGGACACGCTTGCCGCATCCGCTGATGTCCGCTACCTTGCGGCGGGCGATACGTCGGTGGCCACCTCACCCTATCCGTTGCTGCGTGACGGGGATGCACTGCTGTATGCAGCAGACACCATGATAACCATGCAGAAACACGACGATACGCTCACTGAATTCGCACTTCCAAGTACCATTTCCTGTATTGATGCAAACCAGCAAACCCGTGTGATCGGTACCGGCGAGGACTACCTGTATCTATGGAGAGACAACGCCGGTGCGGACGCGGTCGAACAGATTACGATTCCCGGACTGACGTTTCAATTCGTCAACCGCGTGCAGAGCGATCAGCGTGGGAATGTGTGGATGCTGTCGCGGGGGGATAAAAGCTCCGACGATCTGAACTGGTGGAAAGGTGCCACCTGGTTCAATGGCTTGGATACATGGCGTCATTTCGGCAGAGAACACTTTGGCAGCTTTGCTGCAAACGACAACAATGCCGATTTTCACGGTCTATGTGTTGCCAGGGACAATTCGGTATGGCTGGGAACACCCAAAGGCGGGGTCAAACGCTTTATGCCGCAGGACTCTTCATGGACGAGATACTACCTTGGCCCCACAAACAAAGAAACCAGCCCCTATTACCCGCAATTAAGTATCCGCGGAGGATGGAATCAGAGTAACGCGATCGCACAGGACTCCGCAGGAAATATCTGGCTGGGTGGCTTCCTGAACAAATCCGGCAATCTGGTATGCTGGAATGCCCGTACCATCGAGCCGCATGAAGATGATTATTACCGCTTTTTCCCCTATGCATCCCCCCATTATATTGAAAATGCCTGGAGCATCGAGGTGGCGGCGGAGAACACGGTATACGCAGGTGGCAGAGAAGGCACATTCATTATGATCCGGTATAACGGGGACCCGGTAAAAGGCGAAATTACGGCAGCCTCGGAAAAGCTGAATGCAACGATCCTCGATATTGCTCCCGGCAAGGGGGACTCGTGCTGGATTGTAACCACTAAAGGGGTTTTCTGCAAATATCCCGACAACGGCACCTCCCAATCCGGTGTGGATTTTCGTGTGGAAAAACAAAAGGAGATGACCTCCGCACTCACCGGCGGTGCTGCGTGCATGGCATATGAGCATGGCCGTTCCCTGTGGTTCGGCACACGCAACGGTCTGCTTATAAATTGGCGAAGAGGTCCCTTAGAGCAAGGAGACAGCCTCACGGATACGGTAACCACTTTCAACGCAATGGACGGGCTGGTGGTCAATGCACAGATAACGGATCTTGCCATAGACCGCTCACGCGGACACCTCTGGATTGCAAGCGATGCAGGAATTTCACGCATGCTGCTGGGCCATGAATTCTCTACCAAGGCTGACAAGGCAGCTATGGAGGTGTTTCCCAACCCCTTCTCTCTTTCAAATGCCTCTCATAGCACCCTCACCTTTACCAAATGTCCGTCCGGCTCGCGAGTGGTATTCTACACACTGGACGGGACACGCATTACCTCTCTGCATACGCCGAGGCTGCATAACAAATTCGGTGCTACCTTCGAGTGGAATCCCCGAAACCACTGTGCTCCCGGGGTGTACATCGCTGTTGCGCACTCACCGCAGGGACGCGATATAGAAAAGGTCATGATAAATCCCTGAGTACGGAACCATTCCAAGGAAGGCAGTATGCCGCATGCGGTGTTTCTCACCTCCGGCCATTCACCGTTCGATGAACGTATTCTCCACAAAATGGCGTGCACACTTCGCACACACGATTATACCGTCAGCATTCTCGCCTCTACACAGGTGTGCGAGACCAGCAAATATGGTATCACGATCAGAGGCACACGTATCAACGGCATGAAGAAGATTCCCTGGTTCGTTGATGCCTGCAGGCAGCTTTATCCCGATGTCATCATTTGTGCCGAAATAACCCCGATTGTCGCTGCACATCGTTATCGAAGCAGTTGTAACCGCAGTTGTAAAATTATTGCCGATATTACCGAGTGGTATCCTGAACAGTACGTGCACCATCTGCGCGGCATCGGACGCCATATCCGGTTTGCGATGCTGTATTGTTACAACATGCTGCTGGTCAACATCGCCGATCTGCTTATAATCGGAGAAGAAGACAAAGCGCGCAGATACCGACGCATCGCACCCACAAAACCGTGCTACATTACCGGGTATTACCCGGTACTTCGTTATTTCCCCTGTTCACCGCCCCGCTTTCCTGAAAAAGCGGCATTCGTGTGCGCCATGAGCGGGATCCTCAACCGCGGTCGTGGCATATACCGGATGTTCGATCTTGTCGATGCGTTGTGCAGCCGATTTCCCGATCAGCGATTTCATTTGCTTCTTGCAGGGACACCCGGGTCACTGCAGGATCGTTTACACATCAATCAGAGAATGCAGAGGCTCAACGAACACACCGACAATGCAGAATGTACACTGCAGCCATGGTGCACATACGAACACTTTGCACACTCACTCGAATCTGCCGATCTGTGCTTCGATCTTCGCGATATCACCCCTACCACGACCCGGTCACTGCCTATAAAGCTGCTCGATTACATGGCAATGGGAAAACCGGTATTGTATCCCAGGTTAAAGGCGATCGAGCGGGAATTTCCGGACTTCGATGCCGGGTGGCTTGTAGAGGATGCCGAAGTAGAGGAATGTGTAGAAAAGGTTACCCGTTATCTGCACCAGCCTTCGCTTCTGCACCGGCACGGCCGACGTGCCCGTCAGTTGATAGAAGAGGGGCGCAGCTGGGAAGCGCATGCAGCACGTTTCGTCCAAATCATCTCCAGTACACTCTACGGGCCGTCACCATCATAACTCAGTTATACGCCGCCCAAAATCGAACTATCCGTCTCACTTATCCCCGGGTCGATCCGGCATTGCTCTCTTTGGGGTAAGAATTGTTTTTCCACAGGGGCAGCAGCGTGACACCCATACCCACCACCACCGCAATGTCTACAACCACCATATCGAGTACTGCACCAATTACGGCACCAACTGTCAGTATACCCAGCACCATCCCGATGCGCCGGGGCTCATACACGATCCGTATTTTTTCCCGCGATACGAGCCACAGATACCCTGCAGTTGCGGCAAACGCCAGTGCGGTGGCGCATGCCGCCCCTGTTATCCCGAAGCGGGGTATCAACATAAGGTTTGCCGCCACATTGACCACGAATGCGAGTGCATCCGCTTTGAGAAATACGACACCGTTTCCCTGGACGAATCCGGCAACCGAATAAAACGATGCGAGTGCGGTAAACCCGTAACCGGCAAGGACAAAAGGTGCTATATGCATTCCGTGCAGATACGCATCGTCAAAAAGCGGGCTTTGCAGCAGATCCTTTATACCGAGGGAGACCGCGATCCCGATAATACCCGTTGCACCGACAAGCCGTGTAAAAATCCGACCCGCAAAGCGATGATAGCGATAATATCCATATGATTTTAATATACGTGGCATCCACGCACTTCTGAACCCCATCACAAAAACATTCATTATCAATGCGATACGATACGACATACTGTAGATCCCGACCGCGTCCGTATCGATAAACGCCTTGATAAAAAACCTGTCCGCGACCTGCACCCCCATGGTAAAAAATCCCCCCAGCAGAATCGGGACACCAAAGCGCAGCGCGGCACGCGCCACCGCAGCATGCAGCAGGGGCTTGTAATAGCGCCGCAGCATGAAAAAAAGCCCTGCACCCACGATAGCGAAACTGACGGCGTCGGCAAGAAGAATTCCCGTTATCCCCATTCCTGCACCAAGAAGCAACCACAGTGTCAGCCCTGTTTTCAGCAGCGCGATCCCGATGCTTGCAAAAAGAACCGCGGTTGCCTGCTCCTCGATTTTGAGCATACGTATACCGAGCATACACCAGTTCTCCGCAACGACCCCGAGTGCGCCGATTATCACCAGCGGATACCGCGCGCTGTCCGAAAAGACAAGCCGCGCAATAGGACGTGAGGCGACACTGCACAACACTGCAACACCAACGCTTACCAGCAGTATCATATTCACCGCAGTGGAAAACAGATCCCGAATGGTACAGCCATCCTGCTGTACAAGAATTTTCTGGGTCAGCGCCTGCTGCATTCCACACTGGGATACCACGGTGATAAGAGCGAACATCGCTGCTGCCAGGGCATATATGCCGAACTCCCGGGGCACCAGCACATACGTATACAGCGGCAGTAACACAATGTTTGCCGCACGCATACAAAACGTGCCGGCACCGTAGCGAATAACATTTGCGGTAAAAGATCGCGAATGGCTCATGATATAATACCGTAGGTGCGATAGAGTGACATCAGCCGTGAATTGACACTCCCGAATCCATGATATGCATGTACCCACTTTTGTCCCCGGGCACCAAGCTGCCGGCGAAGTGAGGGAGAATCTATCAACTCGATGAGCCGGTCATACAGCGTGTCCGCATCGTTGGCAACCACAAAAGGATTCTCGGGCAGCCATTCGCTGTAGTCGCAGGTCATATTGGTGATAGTGGGAATGCCCATGGCAAGTGTCTCTATCCCCGCTTTTCCATACCCTGTACCTCCCATGGCGCCACCGACCTGATCGATACAGATATCGCAGCCCCTTTTCACGCCTAACACTTCCTGGCGCGGCCGCCCCTCCAGAAGATGAAACGTTATCTTTCGTTGCTGTTGTATCCTGCCTATCACCTCGAGAATAATATCGGTTCCCTTGAAAGCCCGATTGGTGGGGGAATGAACGATACGAACAGTATCGCTCTCGTTCGGTAAAGGCTCAGGAAGTTCTGCGCTGTTATAGGGGTAGAATATATACTCCAGGTCCGGCTTCAATGCCAGATGATCGTATTCCGAGGTGATGCTGAGATCGGCGAGTGAATCCATTTCCTTTATTATACCGCGTATACGAAGATCACTGCCGTAATAACAACAGACGATTTTCTTTCCCTGCTTTTTCCATGCCCTTGCCTGGTGGGGTGTGCGGTAGAAATCGAGACCGGAATCGTAGTGTATGATGTCAAAATCCGCACAGTTGTACGCGCGTATCGCACGCCTGACCGCAGGCATTCGAAGCAGGTCCATGAGGTGGTAGTACGTCTTTTCCAGGATGTTACGTGGCTCGAACACCGGTACCTGCGCCGGTCCGTTCATGCTGCGCCGACGCGCGATCTTTCTGGATCGCAGCATTCGTGCCAGAATGTTGTCCGGCAGCGGAAAACCGAGACAGATATCTTCCCTGAATCCGGTGACGTTGTTTTTGTGCAGGGTGATAAGCCGTGAATAGTCACCACAGGCATTATGCATCTCACAAAAACTGTACGGTACTCCCGCAAAATTTAATGCCGCTATGTGAAGGATTTTGTGCATTTGATAATAATTGTCGGTTTCTTAGACTCTGAACCGGGCCATTAATATAATAAACCCGCACTTGAGCCGTGCTGTTGATATTTTACGAAAGACATTGAGTCCTTTGTCGATTGTCTCATTTTTTCCGAGAACAGCCGAGGAGTGCGGATTCGGCAGGTTTCTCACACAACACCGCCCTGTCCGGCAGCTGCATGCTTTCTCTTTTATGCACCATGCAAAAGTAAAATACAACATCCCGTAACAACAGACCTCATTCAGTTTCTTACAACCCAGCAAAAAGTATTTTCATTCTATGCCCGGTGTACGTATCGTTATCCCCACCCGTAACCGTTACCATCTGCTGCAGCAGGCGGTCGATTCTGTTTTGGCACAGACATTCACCGACTGGGAGCTCTTCATTGTCGACGACGGATCTGAGGACGAAACCCCGCGGCTGGGTGAATCGCTTGCCCGTAATAACGAGTCAATTTTTTTTAAGCGTCATGAAAACAGCCGCGGAGCCAACACAGCGCGTAACACCGGCATACAGCAGTGCTGCTGTGAATATATTGCGCTTCTGGACGATGACGATACATGGACCGCACAAAAGCTTTACACACAGGTACGGGCATTGACCGCGACAAAGGCGGACCTGTGTTATTGCGCAAAAAAATACTGGAACCCTCTGCTGCGCACCTGGCGCGTTTCCGACAAATCACCGCGCTTTGCCGACCGCTATAAATCGATTATGTACGATAATTTCATAGGGATAAGCTCGTGCGTGCTGCTGCGTCGAAAAATGATGGAAACGGTCGGCGGGTTCGATTCCACGCTACCCGCACTGCAGGATTACGATCTTTTTATCAGACTGCTCTATAACGGTGCCCGCTTAGTACATGTGCACGAGCCTCTGGTTCATTATGGTACGGATACGGGTCAAAAAAATATCTCCGCAGCCCCGGCACGCTACCGTCGTGCCGCGTCGATGCTGCGAAAAAAATATCGCGGGTATCCGCATTTTGCATTACTCAAATACGCACTACTGCGTATTCGACTGAAACGAACACTCACATCCCCCCGATACATTCTCGACCTGTTACATCCTTCCGAGGGCTGAAAATCCCCGCATCCGCACCACACATTCAGGTGTGGGAGCCACGTGAAGCATCCCTCACCTCATTGCTTTCCGGTCCGGTTATCCGCAGCGGCTCGACGGTTGAGAACAGTTTGTTCACCGATCCAATGTGTGCGTTTCGCACATTATGACACCAAACCACCGGGCTTTCGTGTGTCGGATCCTCAAGCTCTATTTCGCTACACAGCAGATTGTGGCAGTCATCACACCATATCCCTGACCGCGCGTCGGGCAGATCGGGAACCAGGCGTATTCTGTTAAACGATATGTTACGTGCATGACGCACGTAAAAACCGAAAGAAGGAAATGCGGTGTCGAACCTATCCGCATCAGGATACCTATCTTCTTTTTCCGGCACCTCTTTTTCCATCTCCGCAGCAGAGCCGCCGCCGCAGGTATGTACCGTCACATCACTCAGCGAGACGCGCTCCACGGCCGCACTGGGCAGCCCCAGTATGCAACTGCTGACAGCACCCGCACCCCGGACGCTGAGTCCCCGGATATTGATATCACGTACCATACCGATTCCCGGCACCGGTGCATCGGGGGCATAGCCGCGACCGCGGTTACCAAGACGTATGAACAGCGGCGTTTGTATACCCTCCATGATGCAGTTGTCAACCGACACGTTCTCAAGGCACCCGCCGTCCACGATCATAAGCGCGAGTCCCGACGTTGTCGTGACTGACCCGTTTATTTTCGGTGTTGTGCTCTCACTCTGGCGAATAATACAATTTGAAATAGCTATATTGCGAAACCCTCCCGATGTTTCGGTTCCGAGTTTTATCCCATTGCAGTGGCTGGCGGCAATACAGTTGGAGACTGTCACATGTTCGGTCGACCGGGGTCCGTTGCTTTTAAGACAGATTGCATCGTCGTCCGAATCGATAACACAATCGGATATCGTGACATTGCGACATCCGTCGATATCGATCCCGTCCGCATTTTTGTTCTGGTGGTTAAAGACGGTTATACCGTGTACCCGCACATTGTCACACGCCAGGTAATGCTGCATCCACTGGGCCGAGCTGCGCATGGTTATATCTCTGACAACAATATTCCGGCACTCGACAAATCGGATGCCGAACGGACGGCGTATATCATTATTGATACCAGTCTGATAATTGGCATGTCCCCCGTTTCCTTCAAAAACCCCATGACCTTCGATGCAGATATCGTGCTGCTTTTCGGCATACAGCACGCTTCGACAGGTCTGACGGTCGGTATTTGCCCTGAATGCAGGATAGTACTCGGGATAGTCGCGCAACTCACAACTGCCTTTGAGTACCGCACCGTGTTCCAGATAGAGTGTAATATGGCTTTTAAGCACGAGCGTTCCGGTATACCAGGTGCCGGCCGGGAAATAGACCGTACCGCCACCATCTTTTGCGCACGCATCGATCGCAGCCTGCAGCTGCTGTGTGCAGCATTCGGTCGTTGCCGGACGTGCCCCGTAGTCTGTCACATTATATATGCTGGTATGAGTCGGCGTCATTGTCTCACTCCTTTCGGTTGTTGACTGATTGCCCGTGCATTCAATCACTGCAATCCTTATGCAGCGTATCGCGAAACACCCCCCGTGCCCCAAAGTTCTCCTTGAATCGTCCAAGGCCCCAGTTGGGCTCCATCTGCACGGTAAATATGCCGAAATCGAGAAATTCGAATCCTTCTTCACGAGAGCGTTTCATTATTTCGTAAAAAAGAATATTGACAGGGCGGTATTGCTGATACGCTTCATCGTGGCTGATATAAAAGGCAAGTACCACCTTGGAATTGGCGCTGAAATTACATACCCCCGCGATCATCCGCTCGTCCTTGAAGGCCCCCCAGAGCCGAATACGACGGGGAAAAAGACGTGCCAGTATGCGCAGCTGCTCAAGTGTGTGGGTAGGCTCGACATTGTGACGCATGCGAAGATTGGTTTTAAGAATCGCATAAAACTGCTCGTATTCATCGGTTTCACGTACACACACACCGGCTCCGGCCGCTTTCTTTACCGCTCTGCGCGCATCACTTCGATAGGTGTCGAGAAGCTCCTCGTGAGGAGTATCCAGCTGCACCACGCTCGATACTTCTCTTCGGGTATACGAGAACCCGTTGCGTATAAGAGCAAAATCTATGTAATGGGAGTAGTGCTTCTGGTAAATCAAGGGAGGAAGGGTTATCTGCAGCTTTTTGCATCCGTGCTGCCGGGCGAATTCTTCCCACGACTCCACCAGAAAAAACGCCTCTTTTATGCTGAGATTTTTTTTATAGACAAAACCGCCATACGATGCACCCGGGTGTGAAATGCACTCTTTTCCCCGTGAGGATTCTTTTCGCGCTGCGCACAGCAGCGCGAGCGGCTCCCCTTTTTTGTAAAAGACCACAGAGGCATCATCGAACCGTCCGGGTGGATGATATGAGAGGAATCGTCTTGTATGGAATATGGTACCATTATCCGACTCGTTTACAAATGCATCCCACTGTGCATCGGACATATCCGAAGCCGAAAATAATATGCATCCGTCTTTAACCTTCGGGCTCATGGCTATGCTCCCCGGGATGTAGCGGTAATCCGTGTCCCCTCACCGCTTCCAAAGAGTGCGTTGTAGAGATTGTCGGGCCCGCTGAGCGGACAGATGTGTACCCGCTCAACCCCGCAGGACAACGCATCCGCCGCACTGCGAAGTTTCGGAATCATTCCGGTATGTGCCGTCCTGTCTGCAATGAGCCGCTCTATTTCCCCTGCCGTAATAGTCGGGATTACCTTTTCCCCGCGCATCACGCCATCGACATTCGAAATATAGATGAGTGCGGACGCATGCACCGCCGATGCGATTTTTGATGCGGCGATATCCGCATTCACATTGTAGATGTTGCCGTCGTCACCGCCCGACACCGGCGAGACTACCGGAGTTATCCCCTGTTGCTGCAGCGAATGAATAAGTGCTGGGTTAACATTCACGACTTCTCCTACATACCCGATGTCTTTTCCGTGTACGTACATTTTGCGCGCACCGATCAGTCCGTCGTCTATACCGCTTATGCCGGCGCAGCGCACCTTTTTGTGCTGCAGATGGTGCACCAGACGCTTGTTTACCCCTCCGCACAGTACCATCTGCACCTGCAGAAGCGTCGCGGCATCGGTTACCCGCATTCCTTCCACGAATTCGAACGAGGTGTTGAGCATATCGAGCTGCTTTTTTATATCCTTGCCTCCCCCGTGGACAAGCACCACGTCGACCTTATGCGTGCGAAGCTGCGCAATGTTGTCGCAGATGCGTTCAACTGCATCCGCGTCATCGAGCGTTGCACCGCCGATTTTGATACATACGTTTTTTTCGGCCATATACAATGGGTTCACCTGAATTGAGCGGTTGTTTTGATAAAAGCTGCGGTGAAAGCCGTGCTGCTATTGTGTTCACCAAAAGTATGCGCAACCTTGCTGGTTGTCTCACAGGTTTCGAGAATATAAAAGCTGTGCGGATTGCCGCAGATTTCGCAAATAAAATCGCTCCATTCAGGTTTCAGAAAAAATGATTAGAGGTCGAGGCCTTCGGCTTCCGGAAACTGCAGCATGCAGTTCATGCACTGCAATGCCTGACCGGATGCGCCTTTGGTAAGATTATCAATTGCCGAAGTGATAATAACGAAGTTGTCTTCTCCCGATTCGGTCACGCCGATGTCGCAGTAATTGGTACGTGCCACACGATGAAGATCGGGATGTACATCCGGCTGCTGCACGCGCACAAAGGGCTCATTCGCATACGCATCGCTGAGTATGCGGTGGCAGGCACGGGCATCATCGTGTACACGGGTATACATGGTGGAGAGTATGCCGCGGTTGACCGGAAGAAGATGCGGAGTAAACACCAGCCGGGGAGGAGCATTGTGTGTTGCACCTGCCGATTGCTGCACAAGCTGCTGCATCTCCGCCACATGACGATGGCGCTGTCCGGCTGCATAGGGGGTCATGTTCTCGTTGACCTCCACAAAATGCGAGTGCTGCTTGAGCGTGCGTCCCGCACCGGTAAGGCCGGATTTGGAATCTGCCACCACGACCGCGTCATGAGGAATCATCCCGTGTCCAACAAGGGGCAGCAGCGCCAGGAGTATGCTGGTGGGGTAACAGCCGGGATTGGCGAGTATGGATGCAGAGGCGATCTCTTCACGGAACAGCTCCGGCAGGCCGTAGACCGCCTTGTCAAGAAGCTGCGGTGCGGGATGGGTGGTGTTATACCATGATGCATAGTTGTGTGCACTGCGCAGGCGAAAATCGGCGCTGAGATCTATAACTTTCACCCCGCGTTCAATAAACGGAAGCAGCAAAGAGGCGGAGACGCCGTGAGGCAGACACGAAAACACGCAGTCAACATCATTCTCGCACGCCTCGTCCGGATGAATACACACCCCGTCGAATACGCCTCTCAGCACCGGGTAGACCGAATGCAGTGGCTGTCGGACATAGGATCGCGACGAAACGAATGCGATCTCCGCTCCACGATGGCGGCTCAACAGCCGTACAAGTTCACAGCCGGTATACGAACTCGCCCCGAGAATTCCTATCTTTTTTGTCTCCATACTACTGTTGCAGCTCCTGTGGTGTCAATGGTGCGGCTACCGCTCATACCCCGATACTGTCTACGGATGGATACAACCGACATGTTACTGTTGTCGTTACCACTCATTTACGAGCCGGCAGGCAGGATTGTATGCAGTGTTGCTGCGGGTAGCAGCTGCCGAATCAAACCGGAAAAGAGGCTCGTAATGATGACGAATACCACTACCGCGCGGCTTATCGCGGCTTTTATCGATTACAGCGGTCAATTCAGCTAAAAATAATTTTCTTCACGCCATGCATGGAAATCGCATCCGCCGGGAAAAGTGCTTAGCGTTCATGCGTTGCCGTTTCCGCCGAAATCTCCGATGCCGGAATGTCGGTGGTATTTTCCGAAGAAATGTTTGGCACTACTGTTATGGTACGCATCCCGGTTGTGCTGTAGCCGCTTGCGGATATACATTTAAGCACCACTCTGCGCGTTCCGGGACTGTAGTACACGTTTGATGTCCTGGCATTTCTTTTTGAGCGATATTCATACACCCCGTCATCGTTGAGATCCCACAGAAAGGTACTCAGCCGCACGCAACGGCAGTTGAACGCCGGGTCGAAATAAACCCGTTGACCCACCCGTACGGTAGTATCGGGGCCAAGCTTTGTGTCACAATGCGGCTTCGTCACATGCAGCAGCGCGGTATCGGGTGCAGACCGCGCACCGGTGTGATCACTCACCCGAAGCACTATATAATAGATGTCGGGAGGAAACCGCACCTTGAATCCGATCTCGCCCGTTTCGTTGACATAGTCCGGTTCCCCGTCACCGTCTATATCCCATATCCAGGTATCGATCACCCCTGCAGGTGTGGTACTGCCCCAGCCGCTGAATACCACGCTGTCTCCCTCACAGCAGGTCACACTCTGTTGAATGCGCGCCTGCGGCCTTTGTGCCGAAGCGGCCCGAGCCGGCGCACCCATTGCAAAAAGCAGCCCCGCACACAGACATATACACACAGACTTCATATGCTCGTTCCTCGAATAAATATGGATCGCGGCTTTGTCCGAACGTCATCGGAAAAGAAACTGAAGACGGCGACGATTCAGCATGAAAAAATACACAATTGCGCCGTGTCAGGAAAATCAGCGCAAAAGATGGCGGGCATGAGGAAAATATCTGGGAAGTATGGAAACAAGAAAACGGGCGGTGGGCCACAGGGGAATGCGAAACGGGGTGGTGCGTGCCACGTGGGTCGTAAAAAAGGAATACGATTTCTCAAGAAGACGATAGACCTGCGCGGTAGAGCCGGAAAGAAGCATCCGCTTAACCGATTCGAAAAACAGCTGCTGACGTCGCTGCCCCCGCTGCCACTGACGTGAGTACCGGGCAAGATGTGCCTGGGGTGAATCGCTCTCGAGCGCACGCACAAGATGTGCAGTACACAGATGGGTTGCCTCGAGTGCGTTCATGATACCCCCCGCTATAAGCGGATTGACCTGTCGTGCCGCATCGCCGACCACCATGACATTGTCCCGATGCAGTCTTTTGGGGCAGGGAGTAACCGGCGCACATCCTGCTGTTTTTGCAATGATGCGGGCCTGGGGAAGATGCGTTTTCAGGAAGGTGTCGAGTACCGATATGGCGGGAATGTTACGTACGCCGAAAAACCCTGCACCCACATTTGCCGTTCCGTCGTGCTTGGGAAATACCCATATGTAGCCCTGTCGGATAAGTGTTTCTCCATAGAAAAAATGGAGCGTATGATCACTGTAGGCATCGGTCTCTACATGATACTGCGCAGCGGGAAACACGTCCCCTGGTGACAGCGTTTCGGTAATCCCCGCCATGCGTCCCACAAAACTCTCAGGCCCATCGGCACCGATTATGAAACGGGCCTCGATGCGATCTCCCCGGTGGGTACACACTCCACTGATACGGGCTCCGGAACGGATAAAGTCCACCACTTCACTCTCGAGTACAAAGCGTGTGCCAGCCGCCTGCGCTGCGTGCGCACAGGCGATTTCGAAGAGATCCCGGTGAAGCACCACCCCGATATCGGGCAGCCGGACCATCAGGCCATCCGGGCGACGGTCGGTATGCAGCTGCATACCTTCGATATCGGTCGCGATCCAGGATTCTTCCACCGGGACAAACCGGGCCAGTTCCTCCCGGTTCCCGGTCGCCTCGGCACAGCGCACCGGGTGCCCGATATTTGTGCGCCGGTCGACCACACATACAGAGACTCCCTGTGCCGAAAGGTTCATGGCGGCATAAAGCCCCGCAAGCCCCGCACCGACGACACATACATCATACGTCATTGTGCCCCCTCCTTCTGATTTCCCTTACGTGGCGTGCGCATCCGGACTGCATCGAGGGGACAGACTCGTACGCATCTGCCGCAGCGTATGCACTCCGGCCCGATATGCGTATCTCCGTCGTGGATATGAATGGTCCGGACCGGACATATTGCGGCACATGCGCCGCAGGTATCACACTTTGAGGGATCGATAGACGGAACTGGTATCCGTGACTGACTGAATGTGTGTTGCTTCATATACCTGAAAATACATTGTCATCCCATCGTGGGGGGGAGTGGCACACGCACGGTGTGCTCGATCTCACCTGAATTGAGCGGTTGTTTTGATGAACGCTGCGGTGAGCCGTGCATGCTTTCGTGTTCTCGAAAATTATGGGGCACCTTTTGTGGTTGTCTCATGGTTTTCGAGAATATAAGAGTAGTGCGGATGGCAGCAGATTTCCCATATAAAATCGCTCAATTTAGATTGGAATAATAAATGGATGCCCTTTTACGCGGCAGGAATCTCCTTTGATATATGAATACACTCTTTTTTGTCACTAGTGCCCACGCGTGTATATTCGCTGCTTACCGGTCGTCTGAATCGCAACACCATTGCGTATCACCGCAATTCTTCGTTCAAAACAACGGCATTTTTGCCTTATGAAAACATCCTGGCCACCGCATTAATCAGCCGGGGTTCGCATTGTTGTATTTTTCGATTTTATCCGGGCTGTGAGTACAGCACCACAATAAAGGATAATCGCCAATGACCTCAGCATCATTCTTACGCTTTACCCGCATGCACATGCACGCATTCGTGACGTTCGTTTTTACTGTGCTCATCTTTGCAGCACACGGGGATACCGGGCGGGCTCGTACTACCTCGTCGGTGAAAAAGGTGATCGCGCATGTTCGGCCCGCAATCGTGAAATTGCATTGTGTCAACGTGTCGAGCCGAAACGGTAAAATAGTGAAGCACCAGAGCGTGGGAAGCGGTGTGATAATCGACCGGCGGGGATACGTGGTGACCAATTACCATGTCGCCGGAAAGGCGGAATACATCTCGTGCACCATGTGGGACAAGCGCGAAATTGACGCAACGCTTGCAGGCGCGGACGCGCTTACCGATATCGCACTCGTCAAACTCCGGCATACGTCAGGAGATACCTTCAGCCACATCCCTTTTGGTAAGGACAGCAGCGTGGAAGCAGGGGATCGCGTGGTGGCGCTCGGAAGCCCCATGGCGTTTTCTCAGTCTGCGACCGTCGGTGTGGTCAGCAACAGCGAACTCGTGATGCCAAAAATCTACTGGCCGTTCAACAAAGTGATGATCGAGGGAGAAAACGTCGGCTCACTCGTTAAGTGGATAGGTCACGACGCAGCCATCTATTCGGGCAACTCGGGCGGTGCGCTGGTCAACCTCAAAGGTGAACTGATCGGGATAAATGAAATCCGCATGGGCATCTCCGCCGCCATACCCGCATCACAGGCGCGGCATGTGGTAGCCCAGCTTATGGAGCATGGGTCGGTGCGGCGAAGCTGGACAGGACTCGAACTGCAGCCGCTTCTGCATACACACCGCAAATTGCAGGGCGTACTGATAAGCGGATCCATCCCGGGATCGCCTGCCGACTCCGCCGACGTACGCCCGGGCGACGTGCTGGTCGCCATCGGGGGCACCCCGCTGCACGCACGGTATGCGGAACAGATGCCCGATGTAAACGCGCAGCTTACCCGCCTTAGCATCGATAGCCCCTCCTCCGCCACGCTTATCCGCAACGGCGATACGCTGCAGACTTCGATTCGTGCACGCCTTCGTGAAAAGGTACACCTGCCCGAGCGAGAATTCCCTCTGTGGGGTATAACCGCAAGCAACCTCTCTTTTCTGCAGGCCATAGAAAAGCGACACGAAACCGGGGGGGGGGTACTCATCAGCTCGGTGAACAACAGCGGCGCGGCAGCAAGCGCGCGGCCCGCTTTTTCCCAGGGCGATATCATCCGGCGCATCGGCAGTGATACCGTCCACAGTGTTAAAGATCTGCAGCGACTCACCCGTGCCCTGGTCACACAGCCAGATGCAGACTCTTCGGTGCTTGTGGCATTCGATCGGGATGCACAGCGGCTGCAGAGTGTGGTCGATCTTTCACGTCCTGCGGATATAGACCAGGGCGACGTGGTCGATAAAGCATGGATTCCGGTACAGGTACAGGCACTTACCGCGAGGATTGCACGATCGCGGAGCATCGAGGCGCGTGAGGGTGTTATCGTTACGCGCGTCTATCCCACCGACAGCAAAATAAAGGCTCATCTGACGGTTGGAGACGTGATTACCCATATAAACGATCGCGTGGTCCCCTGTTCACATGTGCACCAGGCGGAAGTGTTTCACTCTATGATACGACGGTTTACACCCGGCGACACGGTGACGCTTCGCCGCATCCGCGGAGAAACACCGCAACGTGTGACGTTTACTCTGCGCGCATTTCCGCGCATGCCGGGCAAAAAAGATTTATATACCAGCACGCAGCTGGGGTTCGTGGCACGAGAGCTCGTACTGATGGATCGTCTAAAGATGCGTCTTTCCCCGTCCACCGTGGGTGTACTGATAAGCGAGGTTAAGGAAGGCAGCTGGGCCGCGCTTGCCAACTGCGCGGTAGATGACATTGTCTGTGCCGTCAACGGACAGCCGGTCACCTCCATCGAAGAGATGAAAAAAGAAATCGCAACGGCGGAAAAGCGTAATCGCGAACATGTGATTTTCCGGATACAACGCGGAATACATACCCTTTTTCTTGAACTCAAAACCGACTGGAACGATGAAAATGAATTTGAATAGACTTCTGAACCATACCGGCATGTTTTGCAGGATAACGATCCTGCTGGCAGCCGCACTTGTTACCGCTGGTGCGTTGGAATCGGCCCGGGCGCAGGAGAACTGTCACACGCTGTTTCATCGTTTTCGCAATGCGGTGATCACCGTAGAGGTCCATACACAGCAGCGGGTGGTGATATCCGGAAAACAGGTCCAGAAGGAGCAGGTAACCAACGAAGTCCTCGCCACGGTTATCGATTCTCAGGGACTGTGCGTTATGGCGCTTTCGGCCACCGATCCCTACGGCAATATGGCGGCCGCCATGAGCCGGATGCAGCAGGAGGAGGTAACCTACGACAATTCTATCACGAAAATAGAAATGATCCTGCCCGACCGAAGCCGCCGTGAAGCATCCATTG
Organism: uncultured Fibrobacterota bacterium; assembly: GCA_964589825.1. Lineage (GTDB taxonomy): Bacteria > Fibrobacterota > Chitinivibrionia > Chitinivibrionales > WJKA01 > CAZPUS01. The sequence goes on from CAZPUS010000034.1 coordinate 17,432, forward strand.
TATTCAAAGACAATGATTTCGATATACTCTGCATCTCGCCTGTTACTACCACCGACACCACCTATCGCTACATCGAACTGAAGAGTACCGATACGGTACGCGCGGGCGATCCGTTTCTTTTCATAAGCCGTGAACCCCGCATCGCCGACAGAAACGCATCTCTTTTTACCGGCGTGATCAGCGCGGTGGTGGATAACCCTTACCACTACTACATACCACAGAATCGTCAGCTCTACAACCGCCTCGGAATGCCGGCGCTCGCGTCCTCCGGTACATGCCTGGGAATACTGGTGATGCGCACCGACCGATTTGCCGATTACCGTGAAGTCGGGGAAATCCCGGTCATTCTTCCTGCGGGCAAAATTGCGGATCTCATCACGCGTATAAAATCGCGCTCTCACTAGCGACAACACTCTTTTTTCCGCACATCTCTATCCTGATCAGCGAACGCTTCTATTATAGCGCCCGTGCATGGCTCTCCACCCACGGTGCTGAATTCATGTATTTTTTATGGTGAAAAATAGACCGATACGCACGTGCGTTATGTGATATATTTCGCATACGGTAAACGTGTAGCGTATACATTTCCGTTAATGGCCGGCAATCCGGCCGGTTCATGGACGAATATACGAACCTCGACACCATATATCCGTACCATTTATCACGAGAGCATCACATACAATGGAAAAGAATTACAACCCCGCCGAGATCGAACCGAGAATGTACGAGCTGTGGAGCTCGCACGGCCATTTTCATGCACGTACCGACTCGCCCAAAGAGCCCTACACCATCGTCATCCCTCCGCCAAACGTCACCGGTGTGCTGCATATGGGTCATGCACTCAACAACACCATACAGGACGTACTCATACGCTACAGCCGCATGAAAGGGATGGAATCGCTCTGGATGCCCGGTACCGACCATGCGGGAATCGCCACGCAGAACGTGGTCGAGCGCGCACTAAAAAAAGAGGGGTCAACCCGCTACAGCCTTGGAAGAGAGCCCTTCATCGAGCGTGTATGGGAGTGGAAACACCACCACCACCACACCATTACCGGACAGCTTAAAAAACTCGGAGCCTCGTGTGACTGGGAACGCGAGCGTTTCACCATGGACGAGGGGCTCTCGCGCGCGGTGCGTCATGTCTTCGTGACCCTGTACAACGACGGCCTTATCTACAAAGGCAATTACATAATAAACTGGTGTCCGCGTTGTGAAACCGCGCTTTCGGATGAAGAATCGGAACACGAGCAAACTGCAGGACGGCTTTACCATTTCAGGTATCCATTCGCTGACGGAAGCGCAAGTCTTACTGTTGCTACCACACGGCCCGAGACCATGCTCGGCGATACCGCGGTGGCGGTCAATCCAGCTGATGCACGCTACAGCGGGCTTATCGGCACATCGCTGCGGCTTCCAATCGCGGAGAGAGAAATTCCGATAATTGCAGACGATTTTGTCGACATGGAATTCGGCACCGGTGCGGTCAAGGTAACACCCGCGCACGATCCGAACGATTTTGCCATGGGACAGCGCCACGATATGGAACCTTTCGTGGTTATGGATGAAAAGGCGCGTATGTGCGGCGATATCCCTGCACAGTACCAGGGAAAGGATCGCTACAGCGCACGAAAAATGATCGTTGAGGAGATGGATTCACTGGGACTGTTGGAAAGCACGCAGGAGCACGCTCATTCGGTGGGACACTGCTACCGCTGCAATACCGAGGTGGAACCGTATCTTTCGGAACAGTGGTTTGTAAAGATGAAACCGCTGGCCGTCAAAGCCCTCGAGGATGCGTACCAGGATCGTGTCCGGTTTTACCCGCAGCGATGGAAAAAAATCTATACCGCTTGGCTGGAAAATATCCGGGACTGGTGCATATCGCGCCAGATATGGTGGGGTCACCGCATACCCGTATGGTATTGCGACGACTGCAGCGAGGTAATCGTGCGCGAGCGGACACCCGATACCTGCCCTGCCTGCGGCAGCAGCAGACTTAGCCAGGAGGAAGACGTGCTTGACACCTGGTTCTCCTCGTGGCTGTGGCCGTTTTCGACCATGGGATGGCCCGACAAGACCGAAGAGATGAAAAAATTCTATCCTACCGATACACTCGTGACCGCATCGGAGATTCTCTTTTTCTGGGTTGCACGCATGATTATGGCGAGCGAATACTTCACCGGCACGCGCCCGTTTCGCGATGTAATCATACACGGGACGGTCAGAGACGAACACGGAAAGAAAATGAGTAAATCGCTCGGTAATGCGATCGATCCACTCGAGATCATCGAAAAATACGGAGCCGATGCACTTCGCTTCTCCATTCTCATGATCACCGCACAGGGAGCGGATGTCTACCTTGCAAAAGACACCTTCGATATAGGACGCAATTTTGCAAATAAGCTGTGGAATGCCACACGATTTCTCCTTGGTGCCTGCACGCGGAGCCGGTATACCATAACCTCGCTTCCCGACAACTCGCGTATGGATGCGGCTGATCGCTGGATTCTCAGCCGTCTGCACACCACACTGAAAAACCTCGACACGTCTATCGGTGGATTTCGCCTCAACGAGGCGTGCCATCAGCTGTACGATTTTGTCTGGCGCGATTTTTGTGACTGGTACATCGAGATCAAGAAAGCGGACATATACAGCGACGATCCGGCAGTACATACCCGTGCGGTTACCATGCTCATGTACGTTCTTGTACACATTGTCAAGATGCTGCAGCCCTTTATGCCGCATCTCACCGAACAGCTGTGGCAGTATCTTCGGGAAAAAATAGAATGGCCCGAACTGCTTGACAATGAGTATTGTATCCGTGCCTGGATTCCCGCGGCATCCACCGAATGGATCGATGACGACCTGCAGCAGCGCTTCGACCTGCTCAAACGTGTCATTACCGCGCTGCGAACCATCCGTGCCGAAAACAACGTTCCCCCCGATAAAAAAGGTAAGGCGGTGATCATCCCGGCAGACGATAAGACCGGTGACTGGCTGTCTTCGCATGTGGCGATGATAGATTCTTTTGCCCGTATGGAGCGCACCATCGTCGATTCGGAGGCGCAAAAACCGCAGGTGTGCGCAGAGAGTGTCGTACACGGCACACAGGTCTTCGTGGAGCTGGAGGGACTTATCGATCTTAATGTCGAGCGTGCCAGAATAGAGAAAGAACTCGAAAAAACCGACGCGCTTATCGGCTCCTCGGAAAAAAAGCTGAACAATGACAACTTTCTTTCCAGGGCACCCGACGAGGTGGTAAAAAAAGAGAAAGATAAATACGAAGGCCTGAAGAGCCATCGTGAAAAATTGCAGGCCAGCATGGCGCGTTTGCAGAGTGCAACAACCTGAAACCCCTACCGGATACAGCATGCCCCTTCCCGACAGATCACGGATAGCACATCTCGCCGCACAGGGTAACGTCATTTCGGTATACTCCGAAATGCTGGCCGATACCTATACCCCCGTATCGGTATGGCTTACACTCTTTCGCGAACAGCGCTACAGCTTTCTTCTCGAAAGCGTGGAAGGCGGCGCCCGTATCGGGCGGTATTCGATGATAGGGGGCAACCCGTATGCAACGTTTACCGCACGCGGCAACTGCTGGGAGCTCAGCGGCCCGCAACAACAACAGGGAGAAGGTGATCCTGTCGGCGCACTAAGGCAGTATATGCAGCAGTACCGGGCGGTGCACACCGACGGGGTTCCACGGTTTTGCGGCGGCGCGGTCGGCTACTTCGGCTATGACGCAGTACGGCTTTACGAAGATATCCCCGACAAAAACCCCAAAGAAGATCCTGCACACGATATCTTTTTCGGGATATACCGCGATGTGATCGTATTCGACCGTTTTCGGCACCGGATGATCTGCATTGCCAACATGATACTCAATCCGGATGCGGACGAGAACGCAATCGTTCGTGAATACGAGGATGCCTGCGAACGAATCGCGCATATGCAGCGGACCCTGCGCACCGTGCGTGCGGATCACGACTTTCACGTGCGGGATGCGCACGAGCCCGTGTCGAACACCTCCCAACAGGAGTACGAAGATGCGGTACGCAAATGTAAAGACTACATCCGAAAGGGAGATATTTTTCAAATCGTGCTTTCTCAGCGCTTTCGCGTCGATGTGGATGCCAATGCGTTCGATATCTACCGTACCCTGCGCACATTGAATCCATCGCCCTATATGTATTATCTCTGCTGCGGTGACTACTCGATCGTGGGAGCCTCTCCCGAAATGCTGGTGCGCGTCGAAGAGGATCGTGCCTATACAAGACCAATCGCCGGGACCCTTCCGCGGGGCAGGACACAGCAGCAGGATGAGGAGAATGCACAGACGCTGTATAACGATCCAAAAGAACGCGCCGAACACGTAATGCTGGTCGATCTGGGAAGGAATGATCTGGGGCGTGTCAGCAGATACGGGACCGTCTCGGTCACCGACTGCATGCGCATCGAGAAATTTTCTCACGTAATACATATGGTCAGTGACGTGGAGGGTGAACTCGACCCCTCATGCGACTGCCTCGATGCGCTCTTTGCCTGCTTTCCTGCCGGGACGCTTTCAGGTGCGCCCAAAATACGCGCCATGGAAATAATAGATGAGCTTGAAAAAGTTCACCGCGGTATATACGGCGGAGCGCTCGGCTATATCGATTTCAACGGCACCATGGATACCTGCATTATTATACGCACTATCCTTTTTTCCGAAAAAAGCGCCTGGATCCAGGCAGGAGCCGGTATTGTGGCGGATTCGGTCCCCCGTAAGGAATACCAGGAGACGCGTAACAAGGCCAAAGCGCTGTTTGCCGCCATAAAGGAAGGTGAAGCGCTTTCCCGCAAAGCCGGAGATTATCATGATAGCAGTAATTGACAATTACGATTCATTCACGTACAATCTTGTGCAGTACATCGGTACCATGTACAGCGATGTGCGTGTGTTCCGAAACGACACTATATCGGTCGACGAGCTTGCTGCGCTCACCCCGGAGGGGATACTCATCTCTCCCGGCCCCGGCATTCCCGAAGACGCCGGAATCTCCATCGAGGTAGTAAAAAGGCTTTCTCCGCAGTATCCCATACTCGGCGTCTGTCTGGGTCATCAGGCAATAGGCGTTGCCTTTGGTGCAAAGGTGGTCCAGGCCCCCCAGCTTATGCACGGCAAGACCTCCGAAATACATCACGACGGAAAATCGATCTACTCGACAATGGCCAATCCCTTTACAGCCACCAGATACCACAGTCTGATCATCGATGAGTATTCGATTCCTGCACGTGAATTGGAAATAACTTCCCGAACTCAGGACGGGACGGTGATGGGCATTCGGCACCGGCACCATCGCTGTGAAGGCGTACAGTTTCATCCGGAGTCGGTGCTGACACAGGACGGAATGAAACTGGTCGGTAATTTCGTACACCTCTGCCGGGACTTTCGTGCATGAGTGACATTCTTCGTACCATTCTGGCACATAAAAAAACGCAGGTTCAGTCTCTTAAAAAGGAGTACGGACTCCACAGAGCAAGAAGCGATACTCCCCGCTCTTTGCAAGAGGCGCTGCAGAATGCGGCCCGTATCGGTATTATCGCGGAGGTGAAAAAAGCGTCTCCTTCGCGGGGGGTGTTACGCGAGGAGTTCGATGCCGTCCAGATCGCCCGAGAATATACGTGCGGAGAAAACACCGGCGCTGGTGCGGATGCGCTTTCGGTGCTAACCGACGAGCGTTTTTTCGGCGGCAGCCTGTATTACTATGACGAAGTGCGGGCCGCATGCAGCTGTCCGGTGCTGCGCAAGGAGTTTATTATCGATCCTGTACAGGTCGCAGAATCCGCGCTGCACAATGCGGATGCCATACTTCTTATTGCGGAAGCTCTCTCCGCGTCACAGCTTTCGGAGCTGCAGGAGGCCGCCCGGGAATATGAGATCGAAACATTGATCGAGTTGCATTCGCCCGGGGAGCTGGATAAGGTGATGCAGGTCTCACCTTCACTGGTGGGTATAAACAACAGAGATCTTCACACGTTTTCCACCGATATACGCCATACGCTCGAGATTGCCGCACACCTGCCAAAGGAAGTGCTGTGCATATCGGAAAGCGGCATATTTTCCGGCAGGGATACCGCCCCGCTTATCGAAGCGGGTATCGCCGGAATACTGGTTGGCGAAGCGCTGGTTACACACCATAATCCCGAAGACCTTATCAGGGAGCTGCGCAATGGTGCCGAGAGTTAAAATATGCGGAATTACGCGTCAGGAGGATGCGCGTATCGCCTGTAACTGCGGAGCCGATGCGCTCGGCTTCATTTTTTATTCAAAAAGCCCGCGTTATATCTCCCCGGGTGATGCGGCCGCGATTATCAGCACACTCGGCCCCTTTGTCAATTGTGTCGGCGTATTTGTAAACGAGAGCGAATCTACCATACGGCGCGTGGCACAACGAAGCGGTATCGACACCATACAGCTGCACGGTGACGAACCCCCGCGCCTTGTGCAGACACTGGCTCCCTTTCATGTAATCAAATCGTTTGCCATACGGGAGGAAAAAGACCTCGACGCACTGACGCGCTACCACTGCAACGGGTATCTTCTGGATACCTGGAATGCCTCGGTCCACGGTGGAAGCGGTCACACATTCGACTGGTCGATCGCCGCACGTGCGGTACAGGACCATACGCACGTCATACTCGCCGGCGGACTGGGACCGGTAAATATCGCGGATGCGCTCGAGCAGGTACGGCCATGGGGTGTGGACCTCAATTCCGGTGTCGAGATCAAGCCTGGACAGAAAAATCCGCGCAAAATGAAGCATGCGATAGATATCGCCAAAGGACGCCGGGACCCTGACTGAGCCGATACACAACGGAGTTTTTTCCTTAAACGAGGCTGATTAAATTGGCAGACGGCAATTGCAGCAACGCCCGTGTGACACACTAATGAAGAATACTATTTTCTATCTTTTAACCACATATTCCGGATGGCTCCACCGGGGTCATTCGCATGATACGTAAGACGAACGAGACGGAAATGTTATGGCTCACAGAATTTATGTAGGCTTCAAACCACACCACCGAGACGCACACGGCGAGCACACTTATCAGTCAATTATCCAGGATGCCGGCATATCGACCCTGGTTAATGTCCGATGCGTCGATGTCTATATCCTCGAGGGCTCACTCAGTATCGAGATGCTCGATTCCATTGCACGCTCCATGCTTTCCGACCCGGTGACACAGCGCTACACCATCGACAGCAGCTTTATATCCGATTTCGACTGGATGGTGGAAGTCGGCAAACGCCCCGGCGTGACCGACAATACCGCCCGGGTTGCACGCGAAGTAATCTCCTGCGCGCGCCAGCGTGACGGTGAGGATGTTGAGGTCTATACAGCCCGTCAGTTTTTCATGGAGGGCACCGTCTCGCGCGAGGCACTTACCGACGCGGCACGGGGAGTTCTTGCCAACGAACTCATCGAAACCATGGCGATCTACTCTGCACAGCAGTGGATGGAAGTCCACGAAAAACCATCCTCGGTCCCTGCGGTCGATATCGCACACGAAATTATCCCGTTTCGCGAAATACCCGTCGATATCACCAATGAACGTCTCATGGAGCTGAGCAGGGACCAGATGCTTGCACTCAGCGAACAGGAGATGAGGGCGATTCGTGCCTATTATACCGATCCCGCAACGCTAAAGAAGCGCCGGGAGGATTCGATGCCGGCAAATCCAACGGACACCGAATTGCAGATACTGGGCCAGACATGGTCGGAGCACTGTAAACACAAGATATTCAACGCCCGCATCACCTATCATGAAAACGGGCGTGACCCGCAGCAGATTACGAGTCTTTTTCGTACCTATATTGCCGGTGCCACCCGGCAGGTACAGAAAAACCGGGGAAGCCGCGACATATGCCTTTCCATTTTCAGCGACAATGCCGGAGTAATACGCTTTGATGATGAGTATGCACTCGTATTCAAGGTGGAAACGCACAACAGCCCGTCCGCGCTCGACCCTTACGGCGGTGCGCTGACCGGCATTGTGGGTGTGAATCGCGATCCGTTCGGCACCGGTATGGGATGCAGGCTGATCGCGAATACCGACGTCTTTTGCTTTGCCTCGCCGTTTTACAAAGGGACACTTCCTCCCAGAATACTTCATCCCAAGCGCATATTCGAAGGAGTACGACGCGGCGTGGAGCACGGTGGCAACAAAAGCGGCATACCTACGATAAACGGCTGTGTGGTATTCGACGACCGCTATATGGGGAAACCCCTCGTATACTGCGGAACCCTCGGCCTTATGCCCCAGCACACTCACGGCAGAAAGGGCTGGGAAAAAAAGGCACAGGCGGGTGATCACATCATCATGACAGGCGGTCGTATCGGCAAAGATGGTATTCACGGGGCCACCTTCTCCTCCGAAGCACTTCACGAAGGCTCTCCGTCAACCGCCGTGCAAATCGGCGATCCCATTACCCAGAAGCGGATGACCGATTTTTTGCTTGTTGCACGTGATAAGGGACTCTACAATTCAATAACCGATAACGGTGCAGGGGGGCTCTCATCGAGTGTGGGTGAAATGGCACAGGACACCAACGGTGCAAAGGTCTATGTGGACCGTGCTCCTTTGAAATATCCCGGTCTGGAGCCGTGGGAGATATTCCTTTCGGAGGCGCAGGAGCGCATGACCCTTGCCGTGCCGCCCGATAAGGTCGAGGCATTTATGGAAATGGCACACGAGTGGGCCGTTGAAGCGAGTGACCTGGGTGAATTTTGCGATTCAGGGTATCTCGATGTATGGTACCACTCAGACCGGGTGGCACATATGGATATGACATTTCTACACGACGGGGTACCAAAAATGGAACTCACCGCCCGATGGCAGCCCCGACAATTTCCCACGCAGGAGCGTATCGAATCTGACGATCCCGGCAAAGACCTGTGTGCACTGCTGGGTCGGCTCAACATATGCAGCAAAGAGTACATCGTACGACAGTATGACCATGAAGTACAGGGCGGCTCGGTCGTAAAACCGCTTACCGGCGCACATAACGACGGACCATCGGATGCGGCGGTTATCCGTCCATATCCGGGATCAGCGAGTGCTGCCGCACTCTCCAACGGCATTATCCCGCGCTACAGCGATATTGATGCCTATGCCATGGCAGCCTGCAGCTGCGACGAAGCGGTACGCAACGCGGTGTGCGTGGGTGCCGATCCCGACTATATCGCCGCACTCGATAATTTCTGCTGGTGCGATCCGGTGCAGTCGGAAAAAACACCGGACGGTGAGTACAAACTCGGACAGCTGGTGCGGGCAAATCAGGCGCTGCACGATGTCTGTTTGCATTACAACATGGCACTCATTTCCGGCAAGGACAGCATGAAAAACGACTATCATATCGGCGACCGTAAAATATCGATACCTCCCACTCTTCTTGTGAGCGTCATCGCCCGTCTTGACAAACCGGAAGAAGCGATCACCATGGATCTTAAAAGTCCCGGTAACGCACTGTATATCATTGGTACCACCTGGCGGGATATGGGGGCATCAGAGTACGCGCTCATGAAAGAGATCGAAGACGGCTCGGTCCCGCAGCTTCGTCGACCTTCACGTACGTTTGAGCTTTACAGGTCCCTGCACAGGGCCATCCAGGGGGGGGTGGTCAGATCATGTCATGACTGCTCCGACGGGGGACTTGGTGTTGCACTCGCCGAGATGTGCTTCAGCGGTGCAACCGGTGCGGATATCTTTCTTTCCCGCGTCCCCCGGAAAGAGTGCAGTACGGACACAGAAGTACTCTTCTCAGAAACTCCCGGCAGGATCCTGGTAGAAGTCGCACCGGGACAGGAAGCGGCGTTTGAGCACTTTTTTTCCGAAAAGCAACGCTGCACCATAGCTAAAATCGGATCGGTGACCGATACCAATGTAATCAGGGTCGCTGCAGTGGAATCCGATACTACCAGAAGCCTCGAAGTGTCATTACGGGATGCAAAAAGCGCATGGCACTCGCCGCTTCAGTTCTGATATGTATGAATAATAAACCATGTATCGATCGATTCGATACCCATCATTTTTGTGCAACCTGAATTGAGCGGTTGTTTTGATGAAAGCTGCGTTGAGCCGTCCTGCTATTGTGTTCTCAAAAAGTATAAGGCAACCTTGTTGCTTGTCTCATTGTTTTGGAGAACATAAGAGTAGTGCGGAGTGCAGCAGATTTCGCAAATAAAATCGCTTAATTCAGGTACAATCTTATTTACGAATACGGAATGAGCATATGAGCCCCTCTCCCTCAGCGATCGTCGTGTGCGGTAACGGTATCAACTGTGAACAGGAGACCGCCTATGCATGCAGGTGTGCAGGATTCGGTACGGTCGATATTGTCGCGATATGGGAGCTTATGAATGGCCGGGTTTCCCTGCAGGGCTACGATCTGCTGGTCTTTCCCGGCGGCTTCCTCGACGGTGACGAACTCGGTGCCGCCAAGGCACAGGTCGATCGGTTCATGCACATGCGTACCCCGCAGGGAAGTGCGTACATTGCGGAGATTATCTCTTTTGTTAAGGCGGGAAAATGCGTGCTCGGTATATGCAACGGATTCCAGCTTCTGGTTAAACTGGGGCTTCTTCCCGCGCTTGGCGGCGAATACGGCACCCAGACCGTGACACTGACCCATAACGACGGTGATAAATTCGAAGACAGATGGGTACATTTGCAGGTAAATCCCGAGACCCCGTCAATATTTCTGCAGGGTCTGACCCGTCTCTATCTTCCCGTGCGCAATGGCGAAGGAAAGCTCGTTGTGGACGACAACAGCGTCATCGCGCATATAAAAGAGATGCATCATATTGCACTGTTTTATACCGACCCCGCCGGGCAGAGCCCGACAATGGAGTATCCGCACAATCCCAGCGGCTCACAGGCGGCAATTGCCGCTCTGAGTGATACCACCGGCAGGGTGTTGGGGTTAATGCCTCATCCGGAAGCCTACATTGACAGGCTGCAACATCCGCGATGGACACGCGAGCAGCTTGCGCCGCGCGGTGATGGCTACAAGCTGTTCGAAAATGCATGCACGTACTGTCGTTCGCTGCAAGACGTGTAGCATCCAACTTTGATGAAGGCCGCCCTTGCAGATACGTTGGACGGCGAAACCGAACTCATTAATTCACTTTCGTGTATTCACGCCCATATGAACGACAAA
>CAZPUS010000035.1:0-9388 GCA_964589825.1 uncultured Fibrobacterota bacterium
ATGAAACGAACCGTCCCATCGATTGCAGTCAGTTTCATCGTTATGAGTCTTGCCTACTGTATCGACAGTACCACGGAACCGGATGATGACAATGCATGGAACGAACGGATCATGCGTCTCGAAGCGGCACATGTAGCACGTGTGCAGGAGCCGGCGGTGGATTCCGCAACCGTAGATGAACTGGTCGGTGGTAACAGTGCCTTCGCCCTTGACATGTATCATGCACTCGGTCGCCGCTACGACAACGTGTTTTTCTCTCCTTACAGCATCTCGCAGTGTCTGGCCATGACCTATGCCGGCGCACGCGGGGAGACCGCGGAGGAGATGGCACAGGCGCTGTCGTTTTCAGCGATAGAGGACAGCATGGTGCACTCCGCGTTCAATGCACTCGATCTTTCCCTTATGCAGGCCCATCAACCAAAGAACGGCGTTACACTCTCCATTGTCAACACCACGTGGGGGCAGACCGGCTGGCCGTTCAAGCCTCTATACATTGAAACACTTGCCCGCCATTACGGGGCGGGTCTTAACTGCCTCGATTTTCAACGTGCACCCGACTCGTGCCGTATGATCATTAATGGATGGGTGTATGAAGAAACCAATGAGTTGATAGAGGACCTGCTTCCGAAGGGGAGCATTGACACGGATACCAGGTTCGTGTTGACAAACGCGATTTATTTTTTCGGTACATGGCTACACCGGTTCGACAAAAGTGATACGCGAAACGCCGTTTTTCACAGGGCCGACGGATCGACGACCGAGGTCGCGATGATGCACCTGCCTGAAACAACGTTTCCGTATTATGCAAACGGGTACGGTCCGGATGCGGGGTATCAGGCGCTGCAGCTTCCCTATGCCGGGAAACGGCTGGCCATGCTGGTGCTGTTACCGACACGTGATTCATTCGACAGCGTGGAACAGCGTCTTACCGGGAAGATACTCAACAAAATAATGGAAGGGTTGGATTCCACCGAGCTGGTGGTCGAGCTGCCGCGGTTTTCTTTTACTACCGAGACGATGAATATATCGTCGATACTGCAGGGCATGGGCATGCAGCGGGCGTTTACCGGGCAGGCCGATTTCAGTGGGATCGACTCTACAGCAACGTTGTATATCAGCGACGTGTTTCATAAGGCATACGTCAAGGTAAACGAGGAAGGAACAGAGGCGGCAGCCGCCACGGCAACAGGAATGAGAATGGTGTCCATGCCGTTGACGTTCCGGGCGGACCGTCCGTTTATTTTTTGCATACAGGACACGTACACGAACACCATTTTATTCATGGGTCGGGTAAAAGATCCGGGCCACATGTAACAGAAGGAGGTTGGTATGAAACGCACACTCTGCTTCGCCGTATGCATGGTACTTGTCACGACGCTGGCGGTCAGTGCTGGATGGGAGAGAATCGGATTGAAGCACGACACGGTTTCGTGTATACTGATGGACCAGTCGACCGGCCTGCTTCTGGCAGGCACGGAAGGCGGGCTTATGTTTATGGACGATTCCGGTAAATGGGGCTCGTTCGACGGCGTATCACTGCCGGTGCATGCTATGGAAAAGACATTCAACGACCAGATCGTTGTTGCCGCAGGCTCTCCCGGCAATAAATCGAACGGCATGTATATCGGAACCAGGATAAGGGGCTATCCGTACTACCAGTTTTCCGTGCTTACCTGGTGTGATATGCCTACTGCACTGGCCTGCAGGCTGTATTCCGTAGATTCCACGATTGTATATGTGGGCAGCGGCAACAGTGTGTACTATACGGTTATCGGAGATTATCCTGAAGACGTGGTCCTTTCGCAGATTAAGACACCAGACTATTGCTTCGGAGTGGAAGTGCCGTATTGTGCCGCACTGCACGTATACACCCCTGAAAATGCCCTGTATGCGGGCGGGTTCGATACCAGTCCGCTTCCCGGCCCGGGCAGTCTGATTAAAACCGACAATGACACGGTTATGAAGACGGTAAAAGAGCCGCTCGACGTGACCGCCGTGACAGAGGCGCATGTCGTACCTACCGCGTATTCGAACCAACTCGTGGTGGGTACACAGGATAGCGGTGTGTTGTATTACCGGCGACTGGAGATCGTACCAATGGCCAGATCCGTTAATGAGGTCGAACAACAGCAGGACCGCTCCTGGCATTACATCCCGTCTCCCAATGATATGCCCGTCGATGCGATGCTGCGTGTGCCTGCAATCGTTGCGCAACCGCGCGAGTATACCACAATGATATGGCCGCCGCAGTACAATTACGAAGATCCCTTCTTCATCGCTACGGCCCACGGGGTTTATCGTAAGTGCCCGTATAATGCCGACTGCCGCTGGACCGAGGTAGGGGATATCAAAGCACGTGTACACTGTCTGGCCTCGACTGATACCGCGGTACGAACGGATGTGGCCAACGATTCGCTTGTGCTTGCCGGAACCGACCGGGGTGTATATCTGTACCGTGATGCCACTGCAGTGCAAGGGAACAATGTTGTACGCAAAGGTGCACGCAACACCGTACGCGTAAGCCATGACAACGGTACGGTACGCATAGCCGTTGGTGTTCACACAAACAATACGGTCACTGCCGAGTTTTTTGATGCACAGGGCAGGTGTGTAAGAAGGGTGACATGTAAAGAACACACAACCGTGATTCGTGATCTGCACACAGGCCTGTATTATTACCGGATCGCGAACTCAGAGGATGTATTCAACACAGGCATGCTCCACGTGGTGCGGTAAGGGGCGGGTCTGGGAATTCTTACAAAGGAGGCGGTCATGGTCATAGAAAAAAGAGAAAACAAGGCGAAAAAGACGATATTGTATGTATGCCTTATTGCGGGATGGGTATTGTTTCATGCAGAAATGGGGCACGCATGTTGTTTCCGGATACCGGAAAAAGTTGACACCCTGGCCGCGGGAATAGTGCAGATAACACGTTATGGTCCCGATACGGTGTATTCCATCGATACCGTAACCGAGACCGGTATGTTGCGGCACATGGATTTCCTGTATCATGCCTCCCGCTATTGCATTATAGGAACTATCGATTCGGTATTCGAGTTTTTTCTGCCGCCTGACAGTGAGGGAATCCGGTATAATGCGGATAGCATACGGATAAAGGTAGATACCTGTCTGAAAGGGAAACTGACGAAAAAATATGTGTGGAGTATCGATACACGTATGAACTGTACAAAAAGCATCAGTGACTCTATTGATGAAACCCTGGGAATTTGTATAGTACCTGGTCCGGGTGATTATCGAACGCTCATTGGTCAAGACGTTTTTCTTTTTGCAGACAGTTGGTCCAGAATCAGAAAATGCCATATACAGCCTCCGGGCGGTTGCGTAGATGTTATACAAGGCTACGTTATCGATGATGAGCAGGTGATTCATAATAAAGCAGAGTTTCCCTATGTGGACATTACCTATGACACGTTTCTGCAGTCAATCGGTACCGCAACACAAAGGTCCCTTCCCGACTATGCTGATCGTGGTCTGATAAGTAAGGGTGATATGCACACATACGGCAGGAATATTCATGTCGATTGCAGCGATATGCAGGCACCGGTGCAGGTGTGCATTTATACCATGACCGGACGTATGGTCGCCGCGAAGTATCGATTGCATCCCGGCCGGGCAGTACTATCCTTCCGCATACCGGGTACGGGAGTATATGTGGTTCGGATACGCACGGACAATATTCATATAAGCAAACAGATTACCATACTATAATCAAATGACAAGGAAATACGCATGGGAACGCCAAAAAATCCTAACCGCTTCGATTTCGTTAAGAGAAGAGCTGATAGATATGGGAATGCGGAAAGCATTTGAAGCAGACGCGAATTTTCAGGGTATTTCGAGCGCAGGAGCTCTTTTCATAAGTAATGTGTTTCATAAAGCGTATAGCATTCGCGATACCGAAACGAATACGGTCCTGTTTATGGGGCACGTGAAGGATCCGGAGCAGATGCAGTAAAAAAAATTCCCTGCGATAGGGTCGGTCGGAGGAGGTACAGCGTCGTTACACCCCTTTCTACCATTCACGGCGCTGTGCCTTTTTTATTGAGTGCAAACAGGGCAAATGGATATCTGCTGACATAAGAGCCGTGTTCTCTATGCACGGGGCAAATGGTAGTGAAATGCAGCGTCTGATTATTACTTTTATTTGCGGAAGAAATTATATTACGCATTTCGCTAGCGTACACCGGTATGAATGCATAGCGAATGCAATGTCCCACAATACCACAGATTATGCACAGGAGCGTATGGATGATACGGAAAACGTGGCCCTATTTAATTTTCATTCTGTGTGCGGGTTATCTTATCACCGCAGCCACCACATTGGCAAAACCTCATGTTGAGACACTCACATATGAGATACGAAAACAGGACGAGACTGCAATACAGACAACAACTATCACGAAAAAAGAGAGTTCGATCATTTGCGTGGTGTCCCGAACCGACAAACCACAAAACAAGTACCGGTGTGTGCTTGACAAAGATTATGAGACACAGCAGTCTCATATTATAGATTTGGGGAATAACGCGGACGTGAAGCTGCAGAAGGACAATCACGTGTTGTATATAAAAGGGAAAAACAAGGGTAAATCGGTAAACAAAAAAGTAAAGCTTCCGGCGACTCCTTTTTATCAGAATATGTTTTTAAGCCTGCGCCCCTTTGTGGTATCCGGAAAAAAAGATATGGTTTTCAGTACGCTTCGGCCGGACAACCTGAAACCATACAAGTTCAGAGCTCAAAAGCTCGGTAATGAATCGATTACCGTGGGAGCGGGGACCTTTACCGCCAGCAAGGTAAAAGTAGGATTGACGGGGGCCCTTTCCGCACTGTTTAGTATAGAGATGTGGTTTCGTAAATCGGACGGAGTGCTGCTGAAAAGAACAGATATGGAAAAAAACGGCATCGAGCTTGTTGACGTACGGTATCAGGAATAAAAAGCATCCATCCAGCTTATGGACAGCGTATTTGCCGGCTAAGGTACACAAAACCGTTTTCACGATATAACGCCCGGATCTGCTTATACACAACCTGAGGACAATAGGTTCGTTTGGAATGTGGTTATGTGTACCGCACATGCGGCAGGGAAGCCGGTCACAATCATGATCGCTTGATTTCTATGAGTGTTCCGTCCGGGTCTTTGCAAAAAAAGAGCCGGTCTCCCATAATGTCGGTAACCATTTCGGTACCCTGTTGTTGCAATGTGTCAAAACACTCTTGAAGGTTCTCAACCTGCAGTGCAAAGTGATTGACCCCGGTATTGCGTAGCTGTTGTGCAAGCGTGCCGGACACACGCTGCGGTACGCAGGGGCTTTCCGGCTCTATCAGCTCCAGCGAGGCACCGTTGAGTGTAAGTATGGCGGAGCGAATATGAAGGCTTTCCTTATTGCCTCGTTTTTTTTCGCTAAACCCGAAGTTGGTGGTGTACCATTCGATTGCCTTATCGAGGTCGTGCACGCTTACGGCGACATGAAGAAAGGATATAGCGGGCATTTTGAGCTCCTTCAGGTTTAATCGGGGGTAACGATCACTTTTAACGAAACGTCGGGCTGTGCGGCGGTAGCAAATGCCTTTGCGATGTCGTCGAGACCAAACCGGTGGGTGATCATGTTACTGACATCGATCGTTTTTGTACGAAGCATCTGGAATGCCTGCCTGTTGTCAAGCGGATCGGCACCGTAACAGGTTTTTATGGTAATATCGTTTCGCCAGAATGGATTGAAATCGATGGGGATTTCGATACCCGGTTTGGGAACCGCGAAAAAGAGTACCGTTGCGCCGGGAGCGACGCATTCGAGCGCGGCCTGTGCCGCCGCTGGTGCACCGGTACAGATAACGACCTTGTCCAGCAGGTTTTCATTGGTAATCTCTTTGATACGCGATATCATTGAATCGTCCGACATGAGCGCATAATCGGCCCCGTAGCGCTGCGCCGCCTGCAAACGATACTCGTGAATGTCGGCAGCAATAACCGTTGCCGCGCCGAAGGCCCTGGCCGCTTTTACGAAAAGCAGACCGGTAATGCCGCTGCCCACGATCAGCACCCGTTCACCGGGAGAGAGCTGAAGCGTGCGTATGCCGCGCATCACGGTCCCGACAGGTTCAATGAATGTACCTGTTTCCCAGCTCATGGTATCATCGAGCGCGAGCGTGCCCGAAACCAGGCTGCGCCCCGAAACACGCAGATACTGAGAGAAACCGCCGGGAGAGAAGTTGTTCTTTTTCTGAAATTCACGGCATGCGGTGGTGTGTCCGTGTAAACAGTACTCACATGAGCCGCACGGGACGTGATGTGTTACGAATACACGATCTCCCACATTCCACTGCGATACATGCGGCCCCTTTTCGATTATTTCACCGCAGACTTCATGTCCCAGCACAAGCGGTGCACGGGTAACGCGGTACCATTCCATGAGGTCGCTGCCGCAGATACCGCATGCAGCGACTCTGAGAGTCACCGCATCGTTACCCGTGGGAGGAACGGGTATATCTTCTACCCTGACATCGCTGTTATTATAATACATTCCCACTTTCATCAGCTTTTCAGCTCCTGGTAGAGTTCATAGGCATGGTCGGCGGACATGTTTTCGTGTACCACTTTTCGCACTGCCTGCAACATTGCCTGGGGTGCATCGGACTGGAAAATGTTGCGTCCCATATCCACACCGTTTGCTCCCTGGTCGATCGCGTTTCGTGCCATTTTGAGCGCATCACGTTCGGCGATTTTCTTGCCGCCGGCGATCACTATCGGGACCGGACATCCCGCGGTTACATCTTCGAATCCATCGACAAAATAGGTCTTTACAAATCCCGCTCCCAGCTCCGCGAGGATGCGCGTGGCCAGGCCGATATAGCGGGCATCGCGTGTCAGTTCTTTTCCCACGGCGGTAACGCCGAGAACCGGTATCCCGTAACGGTTGCACATGTCAACGAGCCGGGTCATGTTGTGTACGGTCTGTGTTTCGAATTCACCGCCGATAAATACCTGGACCGCCACCGCGCACACATTGAGTCTCAGTGCATCTTCGACATCACAGGCGATGCGCTCGTTGGAGAGTTCCTTGAGGATACTCGGGCCGCCGCTTGCACGCAGCACCAGCGAATTGGTCGCACTTGGCTCAATCGTGCTGCGAAGTGCGCCGCGGGTACACATGAGCGTATCGGCGTAGGGCACCAGCGGGCGTATCGAGAGGTCAAGACGCTCAAGTGCGGTCGTGGGCCCCTGGAAATAGCCGTGGTCAAATGCCAGCATCACGGTATTCCCCGATACAGGACTGAATATACGTGCAAGACGGTTTTTCATACCCCAGTCGTACGCGTTCGATCCTTTAAGATAGAATGCGTCACTTGTTTGAGGAATAGAAGGAGAAAAGTTTTTCTCCTTTTTTGACTGATCCGCTTCAGGCATGGCTCACTCCTTATTTAAGATTAATAAAATTCCTGATAGTATGATGGATAACCTAAGCCGAGGATTTTGTGTGCGCAATCTGCTGCCATCCCCACTGCTGCTGTGTCCCCGAAAATCATGAGTCAACCAACAAGGTTGCCCCCTGACTTTCCAGGACGCATTACGAGTACGGCTCACCGCAGCGTTTATAAAAACAATCGCTCAGTTTAGCTACAATAAAATACAAAAGGTCAGTGATGTCCGAAAAAAACGGCAGGCCGAATTCTTTGCAGAGTGCGGATTACTACACGCGCTTTTATGCGAATGACTATGGCAAAATCGGAAAAAACGCAATTTTTACATTTCAGGGCTAAAGTATTCCGAAAAACGACCGATACAAATAATGGGGAAATTGGAAGCAAATCGAATGTTGCCCTTGCAAAGCGGGGAAGCTTTGGGGCAGCATTCGAGGCACACACTAACCAGGGAGGTGTTATATGGTACCTGTACGCAGCTATTCGGCACTCGGCCTGCAGCTGTCGAATTTTTATCAGACAACGAAAAAGCAGATGGCAGGCTCGTTGCTGCGACTTACCTCAGGGAAAAAGGTGCTCAATCCCAGTGATAATATAGGCAACTATATCCGCGGGAAGAATTTTGAGACCAAGTACAGAAATTACGAGCCGATCAAGACAAATCTGCAGGAGTGGCAAACTACCCTGGGGGTTGCGGAGGATAGCGGGGATGCTGTCTATGATATGCTCATCAGGCTCAAGGAGCTGGCGAATATGTCTGCACAAAGCTCCGATGCGGACGAACAGGATGCATACAATGACGAATTCCAGCAAATCGTGGATGATATCGAAAGTACGAGGAATAATACCACGTATAATGGCTATGCCCTGCTCAATAACAGCGGTTCTCTCGCCACAATAAACTTAGATGATGCCTCAGGTACCGCGAATACGTTGGACATTACGCTTGGAAAAGCCATTACCGACGCAAATTTCGATGCTCCAAACGGCCTTCAGGGTTCGGATATCAGCAGTACCGGAGATACCAATGATGCGTTGTCTGATGTGGAAGCCGCACTCGATGATGTCGAAACATTTTTAAGTAATGTCGCGGGAAAAAATGTTGCGGTGGAATCGCATCTCAACATTACCGATTCGATAATGGAAAATGCCGAAAGCGCCCGATCCAATCTTATGGATGTGGAAGAGGCCAGGGAGATGATAGAGTACACCAAATACAACATCAGACAGCAGGCGACGATGGCGATGATTTCACAGGCAAACATGTCGCGCAGCAGTATACTCGCGTTGTACGGCAATATGCAGTGATACCGGTGATGCTGCGTAGCACGGGAGACAGCAGACGGTTGCGTTGATGAAGCGGTCTCCCGCCATCTGGGCATGCTGCTGCATCGATTGTTGCACTTAAATCATAGGTCATACTCGATTCAGGTTAGTATGAGCCGTCTTGTATGCCTGAGCTTTCCGGGGAAGTGGCCAGGTGGTGTGTAGAAGCGGGCTGCAATTACACGGCTCTATTCACTAGCTGCTTTGTATACGTCTGTGCCATAGTCATCGGATTGATGACGTTCCTCCATAACCATTTCGCCATATTCCGGGCATGTATGAACTCGCTTCGTTCAGACATGCATACATGCTGTTTCCGAAATACGGCTCAATACTCGGAAAATGTCATCAATCCGATGACTATGGCACAGACGTATAGTCTACAGAAGAGGTAGGGATTTGTTTTGTGCAGATCACTGTATGCGGTGATCTTTCCCTGACACGGCTTCGTGTACCTGTGCTCTTACCCTTTTGGTAACGACTGTCGCACTATTTCAGGCAAAGGTATCCAGTGTAAATGAGTAACGGTACTTTCCATCGCGTCCAGATACGATACCGATGCTGACAGTGACGCCACGTGCGGTGCATGCCACTTATAGGTTATGCGCATTCATCGCACACATA
>CAZPUS010000035.1:9488-27683 GCA_964589825.1 uncultured Fibrobacterota bacterium
GAATCGCCGGTTGCAGGTACGTTGCTGGCGACATTTTTCGACGAGGACGCCGAGGTTCCCGTAATGACCAATGTCGCGGTAGTTGGAGAACCGGGCGAGGATGTGGAACAATTCCGCCCCGGTGAATCAGGATCCGGCAGCGGGGGAGAAAGCACGGAATCACAACCGCAGAAAAATGCCGATACGCCGCAGCAGGAGGGAACCTCCGCTCAGCCTGCCCCAACGCCAAAGAGTGTCCAAAAGAACACGCAGTCAGCCCCTGCCGTGACTCAGTCGGAGACTGGCATATCACCGCGTGCACGTATGCGGGCAGAAGAACGTGGAAGTGTAATTGACAGTGATGCAAAAGGTACCGGCCCGGGAGGACGAATTATCGAACGAGATGTGCTTGCTATGACGCCCGGTACAAAAACAGCATACGCTCGTGCGCAACAGGAAGGGTTGCAGGCACCTGCACAAGGTAGCGGTATCGGCGGTCGTGTTCAGCGGGACGATCTGATTGCCCCAGCACCTTCCGCGTCGGGGGTACAGTCGGATGCCTACAAAACCGTCAAGCTGAGCAATATGCGAAAGATCATCGCGGACAGAATGCACTCGTCGCTGCAGCAGACTGCGCAGCTTACAATGCACTCGAGCGCGGACGCCAGAGAGCTGCTTGCATTCCGCAAAAAGATTAAGGAAAAAGGGGAACAGCTGGGAATCGGGAAGATATCGGTCACCGATGTGATCACCTATACCGTCAGCAGAGTGCTGCTGCGGCATCCCGGACTCAACGCACTTTTTGAAAACGATGAGTATCGACAGTTTTCGCACGTTCACCTTGCCATGGCGGTCGATACACCCCGTGGACTGATGGTTCCGGTGGTTCACAAGGCGGACCGTCTTTCGCTTTCCACGCTGGCGGTCGAATTCAAGACACGCATAGAGCAGTGCAGAGAAGGAAGTATCGATCCAGATCTTTTATCCGGTGGTACGTTTACGGTTTCGAACCTTGGTACGTTCGGGGTCGAATATTTCACACCCATACTCAATCCGCCGCAGGTCGCGTTGCTGGGTATCAATGCCATCACACCCAAAGCGGTGGGTAGTGAAGAAGAAGGATATGAAATCGCACCGCACATAGGTCTTTCGCTTACCATAGACCATCGTGTGGTAGACGGTGCGCCCGCGGCGCGTTTTCTCAAAGATATGGTAACGACGCTTGAAAATATCACATTATCCTTTTGTCTGTAATACCTGAAAAAAGAGGAATTGTTTATGTATGACGTACTGGTTCTGGGTGGTGGACCCGGGGGATCGCATGCAGCAAAAAAAGCGGTAGAGTATGGGTATTCCTGCGCAATTGCCGAGCAGGAGCATTTCGGAGGCGTCTGTCTCAATGAAGGATGTATTCCTACCAAAACGTTGCTTCATTCGGCCAAACTTTTCGAGCACGCCACCGAGAGCAGCGAATTCGGAGTGACCGTGCAAAACGCTTCATTCGATCTTTCTCAGGCGGTTTCGCGAAAAGATTCTATTGTTAAAAAACTTCGCAAAGCGAATGAGTCGGGCGTTAAAAAAAGCGGAGCCGATATTTTTCACGGTACCGGGACCATAGAATCGTATTCAAAAGAGAAAATAACTGCACGGGTGAACGAAACCGTCATCGAGGCGAAAAACTGTATCGTATGTACAGGATCGGACGCAATTCGTCTTCCTATTCCCGGGGCTGACCTGGAGTACGTAGGAACCAACCGGGAAATCCTCTCGCTTAAAGAACTACCGGAAAAAATGGTAGTGATCGGCGGAGGGATAATCGGGCTTGAATTCGCGTCGCTGTTTTCCGCGATCGGCTCGCAGGTTCATGTAATTGAGATGCTGCCGTCCATTGGCGGCCAGATGGATCCCGAGATTGTCTCCACTCTGCAAAAGCAGATGCAGAAAAAAGGTGTTACCTTTCATCTGAATGCAAAAGTTGAAAAAATTGAAGATCATAACGTCTTTTATACGGATGAAAACGGAAAAAAAGACCATGTGGGTGCCGATTATGTACTTATGAGCGTGGGTCGGCGACCGCGGGGCAAAGAGGCAGGGCTCGATGCATTGCCGCTGCAGTGTGAGAAAAACGCAATTGTGGCGGATGAATACGGCAGGACAAATCTGCCAAACATCTATGTGGTGGGTGATGTCAACGGCAAAAGCATGCTGGCGCACACCGCAACCAGGGAGGCCGATGCATGTGTCGATGCACTGCGTGGGGTAAAAACCAGGGTTAATTACGATACTATTCCGCAGGTCATATACACGCATCCGGAAGTCGCGAGTGTGGGACTTTCCAAGCAGGAGGCGGAGAATCGCGGCTACGATGTGGTGACTTCGACCCTTCCGATGACCTATTCGGGTCGCTATATGGCAGAGGCGGAGCGCGGCAGAGGCTTTGTGAAGGTTGTTGCTGACCGTGAATACGGGACGGTTCTGGGAATACATATGATCGACGGGAATTGCTCTGAGCTGCTTTACAGCGCATGCGTCATTGTCGAAGCGCAGCTTCGGGTGCAGGACGTTAAAGATATCGTATGCGCCCATCCGACCATTTCCGAAATAATCAAAGACGCTATTGAATCTCTGAAAATATAACGCGTATCGATTCACTCGTATAATAAAAGGAGAGTTATGCCCAAGTCACAATTTGTCGATCCCAAAAAGGTACGTGCAAAAACACAAATAAGCTTTTCGGATATTGCGGTAAACACTTATAATAAAAGCATTACGACCGAAGCGAAAAAACTCTCGAAAAAAGCACTTATTCGAGCGTATAGAGACATGTGCATTATCAGAGAATTCGAGAGTATGCTCAACAGTATAAAAACAGAGGGCGAATACGGTGGTATCGCCTATAATCACCCGGGACCTGCGCATCTTTCTATCGGTCAGGAAGCCTCTGCAGTAGGGCAGGCGATGGCACTGGACGTAGAAGACGTGATCCTCGGCTCACACAGAAGCCACGGAGAAGTACTCGCAAAAGGGCTCGCGGCCATTGAACAACTCAATGAGAACGAACTCGACACTATAATGAGTTCCTATTTTGGCGGGAATATCCGTCGAGTTGTCGAAAAGAACAACAAGGTCGATTCAGTAAAAGAGTTGGCAGTCGATTTTCTTATTTATGGCGCACTCGCGGAAATTTTTGCGCGCGAAACCGGGTTTAACAAGGGGCTTGGCGGATCGATGCATATGTTTTTCCCTGATTTCGGTATTTTCCCAAACAACGCGATCGTTGGTGGATCAGCCGATGTGTCGGTAGGTGTGGCTTTGTTCAAGAAATGTAACAGAAAGCCGGGTATCGTCGTAGCCAATATCGGCGACGGATCCCTGGGATGCGGACCGGTATGGGAAGCGCTTCATCTGGCCACCATGGGACAATACAAAACGCTGTGGGAAGGTGAGTATAAAGGCGGACTCCCGCTGATTTTCAATTTTATGAACAATCATTACGGAATGGGCGGACAGACCAGAGGGGAAACAATGGGTTTTGAGGCGCTCTCGCGCGCAGGAGCGGGTATTAATGTAGATCAGATGCATTCCGAGACAATTGACGGATACAATCCTCTGGCCGTACGCGATGCGTTCGAGCGAAAGAAAAAGACAGCGGTACAGGGCAAAGGCCCGTGCCTTCTCGATACGATCACGTATCGTATTTCGGGGCATTCCCCATCGGACGCCTCCTCCTACCGTGAAAAAGAGGAAATCAAAACATGGCAGGAGGACGATTCGATCGTTGCATTCGGAGAACAGCTCGTGAAAAACGGGTTGTGCAAAGAGGACGATTTATCCGTTATGCGTGAGGATGCAAAATCGCTTATTGTCAAGGCGCTCGGAAAGGCGACGGATGAATCGCTGTCCCCATATATGGATGCCTATAACAATCCGGATGCAATCGGCGATCTTATGTTTTCGAACAAACGTGTGGAAAAGTGGGATGACAGGGAGTGCGAAGTCAATCATCCCATGGAAGAGAATCCGCGTGTCAAACAGATCGCAAAACGCAGCAGAAAAGGCGTGGATGAGAACGGGAAACCGCTCTCCAAGGGACGGGCCGTTCAAATGAGAGACGCCATTTTCGAGGCGATTATTCACACGTTCTATACCGATCCTACCTGCATTGCCTATGGTGAGGAAAACCGTGACTGGGGCGGGGCGTTTGCCGTATACCGCGGGCTTACCGAAGCGCTTCCGTATCACAGACTTTTCAACACCTCGATATCAGAAGGTGCGATTGTCGGTTCTGCCACCGGCTACGGTATGTGCGGGGGCCGTGCAATCGTCGAGCTCATGTACTGCGATTTTCTCGGAAGAGCGGGAGATGAAGTTTTCAACCAGCTGCCCAAATGGCAGGCTATGAGCGCCGGAATTCTTAAAATGCCGGTTATCGTCCGTGTATCGGTTGGCTCCAAATACGGGGCTCAGCATTCCCAGGACTGGACCAGCCTCTGCACCCATGTTCCCGGTCTGAAGGTTATGTTTCCGGCTACTCCGTACGATGCGAAGGGCTTGCTGCATGCCGCATTGCGTACCAGTGACCCGGTTATCTTTTTTGAATCCCAGCGTATTTACGATATCGGGGAGCAGTTTAATCCGGAGGGCGTGCCGCAGGATCCGTACGAAATCGAAATCGGAGATCCGTCAATAAAACGGGAAGGAAAAGACGTTACCATTATTACCGTTGGTGCGACTCTCTATACCGCGGTTAAAGCGGCCGATACCCTGTCACAAACCTATGGCATGGAAGCCGAGCTTATCGACCTTCGCACTCTCAGCCCGCTCGATTATACAAAGATAGTCGAGTCGGTGAAAAAGACAGGAAGAGTGGTCCTCAGCAGTGATGCGTGCCAGCGCGGTTCGTATCTCAATGACGTGGCGCAGAATATCTCGGAGCTTGCGTTCGATTATCTTGACGCGCCGCCGGTCGTGGTTGGATCGCGCAACTGGATTACACCGGCAAAAGAACTCGAACATACCTTCTTCCCTCAGCCCGACTGGATTATCGATGCGATTCACGAACGTATCGTTCCTCTTGAAGGGCATACCTCTCGGAACAATTTTTCTTCCAGTGAAAAAATGCGATTGAGCAAAAAAGGCGTGTAGCAGATGATTACGGGATGGGGTGAGGAACGTGGGAATGGGTAAGGTCCAGGTGTTAGTTGACAAATACGATTTGATTCGCAACGGCACAAGTTCGGTGTGCAGGGCGCACGTGTGCTATGGTATGTTTAAAAATTTCATTTTGTGTTGTATTATGTGTGTGACATGTTATATTTTTATTTTCAATCTATCGGGGTATTCCAGAGATTTCCTGCCATTATTGTATCGAGTACGCAGATCAAGCTGACAAGTGAAAACACTAAACCCAACACGTTATCCATTATAAATAATTCGGTTACCTGTGAAATAACAGGCGCGGGTAAGCGCCTATTCTCTGCATTATGTATTGTGGCCATACATAGTTGAAATGTACGTAATTAGTGCTGTGATTTATAACCTAAACATTGAGAAACGATTGTCCTGTAACAATCGAGTGGAGTTTGCAACATGAATGTGTCAGAGCTGAAGTCCAAGTCGATCGAGGAGTTAAACCGGCTTGCAGTGGAACTGAAGGTAGAGGACCATCGTAGTCTTACCAAACAGGATCTTATATTCAAGATCGTACACGCCTCGGGTGCAAAAAACGGACGAATAATGGCGGGCGGCGTGATCGAGATTATGCCTGACGGGTTCGGGTTTTTGCGCTCACCGTCGAACAATTACCTCAGCGGTCAGGACGATATATACGTTTCACCATCACAGATAAATAAATTCCACCTGAAAACGGGTGACACCGTTCGTGGTGAAGTACGTGCTCCCAAAGAAGGAGAGCGGTATTTTGCACTGCTGCGCGTTGAAGACATCAACTACGAGAGCCCTGAAGAGTGCCAGAAAAAGATCAACTTCGATAACCTGACACCTATGTTTCCGGAAGAGCGGTTCAATCTCGAGTTCGATCCCAAAGAATCTGCCACGCGTATCATGAATATGATGATTCCTATTGGTAAAGGCCAGCGAGGGCTCATTGTGGCACCTCCCAGGGCGGGAAAAACGATACTGCTGAAAAGTATCGCTAATGCGATAATAAAGAATCATCCCGAAGTCTTCGTGATTATACTTCTTATCGACGAGCGCCCTGAAGAGGTGACCGATATGGAACGCTCGGTTAAGGATGCGGAGATCGTCAGTTCCACTTTCGATGAAATGGCGGAACGACATGTCGCCGTGGCTGATATGGTGATAGAACGTGCTCGTCGCCTTGTCGAGCATCAGCGTGATGTCGTGATCCTTCTTGACAGTATTACCAGATTTTCGCGTGCACACAATACGGTGGCACCACACTCGGGCAGAATCCTTTCCGGTGGTATTGATTCACAGGCGCTTTACAAACCCAAACGGTTTTTTGGTGCAGCTCGTAATATCGAGCAGGGCGGGAGTCTTACCATTATCGCGACAGCCCTGATCGAGACCGGCAGCAGAATGGACGAGGTTATCTTTGAAGAATTCAAGGGTACCGGTAATATGGAATTAATTCTCGATCGTAAGATCGCCGAGCGTCGCGTATTTCCGGCGATCGATATTATGCGCTCCGGGACACGGAAAGAAGAGCTGCTGCTCAGTGAAGAAGAGCGCAACCGCATGTGGGTCCTGCGCAAATTTCTCGCGACCATGACACCGGTCGAAATGATGGAATTTCTCAACGAAAAGATACTCAGCACCAAGACCAACACCAAATTTCTTGAAGTAATGAAAAGTTAGCGTCTTGACATAGTGGTTGTTGCAGCAAAAAAACGCTGCGTGCGGATATCTGCGGAGTGTGACAATAAAAGCGTGAGGTTCAGGTAGAAAGACGTGTATATGAAAATCGGTGTGCTTGGAACCGGAAACATGGGCGGTGCGCTGGTGCAGGGGCTTTTGTCACGGTTTGGTGATGCAATAGAGATATGGGCATACGATGCAAATGAGACTAAGGCAAGTGATCTGCCTGAAGCGGTACATTTTGTTCATCCGTCCCAATGGAATACACCGGAAAATGAGGCATTCGACGCGGTTGTGTGTGCGGTAAAACCGAACGATATGGAAAAGGCTCTGGGGCTTTTTCCTGATACATCTGCCCGGGCATTTGCCGGAACAATATGGATTTCTGTTGCAGCGGGTATCGCGCTGGGTTCGCTTGCCGGGTGGATCGGTACACAGAAAAAAATCTGCAGGGTAATGCCGAATACACCGGCTCTTATCGGTCGGGGAGTATGCGCATTTGCAACCAACCCAAACTGTGACGCATCCGATGTCGCACGTATAGAATCCATACTACGGGCAGCGGGGACCGCACTGCATGTGTCGGAAAAGCTCATGAATGCAATCACCGGGGTTTCGGGAAGCGGTCCGGCATATGTCTATCTGTTTATTGAAAGTCTCATAGAGGCGGGAATAGGTGAGGGGCTGCCACCCGATGTGGCCCGTACCTGCGCTGCAGAGACGGTTGCCGGAGCGGCCGAGATGGTGGCGCAGTCACACGAACATGTGGCATCCCTTCGCCAGCGGGTTATGTCACCGGGGGGTACGACGGTACGCGGCGTACAGCAGCTGGAAAAACACGGATTACGTAATGCGGTCGCACAGGCAGTTCATGCGGCAACAGAAAGAGCCGGGGAACTTGGAAATGCAAAATAGCCGATTACGCGGTATGCAGGCACGCATCTTGGTTTTGTCGTTTACAGGCATGGTGATGCTGCTGAGCGCAGTGCCGGTTCACTCTCGGATCCTGCCACGTGGTGATGTTGCGCCTCCGTTTTCCCTGCCCTCTCTGGACGGAAGCAGAGTGGCCCTTCGCGTCTATTGTGGCGATAAGTTGTTAAAGCCGTATATAAACGATACCCGTCATGTGGTGGTATTGAGTTTCTGGGCAACCTATTGTAAACCGTGCAAAAAGGAATTGCCCGAACTGATACAATTTGCAAAAGCGCACAGTGAGGATTCGGTGAAATTTTTTGCCGTGTGTGTGAACAAGGGTGGTGCGGAAAAAGCAAGAGCGTATATACAGAAAAACGAGTTCGATATGGAGGTCCTTATAGATCGGTATAAAGTAACCGCCAAACGGTACGGGGTGGAATCGCTTCCGTCTCTTTTTGTAATAGGGCCTTACGGCACGATTCAGTATTCGGTATCGGGGTACACTGAGAATAGCGACATTCGATCCCGTCTCGAACAGGTACTTGCGCAGATACGGGCCCCGGGAGAGGTTGCCGATAACACAGTAACACGGCAGGAAGATGTGGCTGCTGCTGATACGGTCGACATGTCCGGGAAAGAGCCGTTAAAAAGTCACAAGGGAATAAGTCCTTATGACAAGTGGAAGGCGGTTACGCGTGTAGAGTGTGGCGACTCTCTGTCGTCAGTGGCTCAGCAACTTGGCGTTGCGCCCGAACTCATCAAGAAATGGTACGGTGAACTGAAAGATGCGGCTATCGAGACATGGCAGCAGGGCGAAGAGTTTGTGGAGGATAAAAAGAACATCGGCAATGAACCAGGCAAGCCCAAAGAGTAATACGCTGCAGTTGAGTGAAAAGCGGGAAAAAGTCGATACCTGCCCGAATCTATATACGTACCAAAACGATTGCGTAAAGGCTATGGTGTTGCGAATGGGTGTCGTGCCATGCGTTATAAACTGAAATAAGTGATTTTGAGTGAGACAGCTACAATGATCCGCACTACTTGTACCGGAGACACAATCAAAAACCTCGTCCAATTATTTTCAAAAACATAATAGCAGCACGCTGACCGCCGGTTTTATCAAAACAACCCCTCAATTCAGCTATACAATTTTTCTTGCGCGAATAAAGCCCGGAAACAAAGTATAAAAAATCGCGTACTATTCTGTGTCGTAAGGGTCGTGTTGCTGCTCCTGTTCTACCGAGGAACTCAGCAGCCTTTCGTTTACTTTTTTTCGGAGTGAGTTGGAAGCTTCGAATGTCGGTTTGACCCCTTCTTCAACATGAACCTGTTCACCGGTGCGCGGATTTCGAGCCATACGTGCATTCTTTTTTTTCAGTTTGAAGCGTCCGAAGCCGCGAATTTCGATGTTATTTCCGCTTTCAAGGGCATGGGAAACCGTTTCGAAAAAATTCTCAACAATTATACGTGTGTCTACTTGGGTAAGACCTGTTTTGGTGGCGATTGCTTCTACGAGATCTCTTTTGGTGACATTGGGCATAATTGCCTACTCCATCTCTTGAGTGTATATCTGTAGATTAACTTGAAGTTAACAATGGATGAGCGTACAAACTTCTTTCTATAATCACCTCATTAAAATAGTATATGCGTAGGCAAACCGTAAGAGGTGTATAACTATCGTCACAGATACATAATATACTATTTTGCAACAAAAATATCATAGGGTGATGAAACATGAAAATGTCATTCGTGATATCACTATTTTCATTATGTACCGGGACACCGTCCGAACCCGTATCGATTACGACATACGTCGGTAACGACGAACCTCACGCCATTTATTATGTAGCGTCGCGCAGTCATTGACGTATACCACAACTCATACAACGCTTGGCTGTGGTAGTAGTGAGTGATGTGGGTAGGTGTGCGCATCACCTATTTTTTTGTGCGAGATAAAGCCGCTACCACATTATCATATCCTGATATGCAAAAAAAAGGAAATGACGAATGAAGGAAACTCTTCTTGATAGAGCGCGTGAAATAATGGCACGTGAAGCCGAGGCGATCAGAAAGGTCCCACTCGATGAGAATTTCGAGCGTGCAATCGAGATTCTTTATTCCTGTAAGGGAAAAGTGATTACTACCGGGATGGGAAAGGCGGGGAATATTGCGCAAAAACTCGCCGGCACGATGTCTTCAACCTGCTCGCCTGCTTGTTTTCTGCATCCCGGTGAGGCAGCACATGGATTTTTGGGATTGCTCGATGAAAAAGATACCATTATCGCTTTTTCAACCAGCGGAAAAACCCGGGAAGTAATCGAAATGCTTACCCTTTCACGACATCTCGGGGTAAAAAGGATAATCGGTATTACCTCACATCCCGATTCCCGTATACGTGAGTTGTCCGATGTGGTAATTAATATGGGGGTAATCGATGAGCCGTGTTCACTGTCGTTGACGCCAACTGCAAGTACTGCGGTGATGCTCGGAATCGCCGATGCACTCGCGCTGGTATTGATGGAAAAAAAAGGTGTTGATTCGCGCCAGTACGGACTGCGACACCATGGCGGGTATCTTGGCAGAAAAGCCAATCAAACCTGCATCGAATAACATTATCTCGAAACGGATTTTATGCATTACACCACCGATTTTCTGATTATAGGCAGTGGTATTGCCGGGCTGCAGTTCGCGCTACAGGTTGTTGATCACGGAGATGTCACGATCGTTACAAAAAGAGGTGTGGATGACACCAATACCTGGTATGCGCAGGGAGGAATTGCGGGAGTGATGGCCCCCGATGATTCAACGCAGGCCCATGTTCAGGATACGCTGGAAGCCGGCCGTGGATTATGTGATGAAGAAGCGGTAGATGTACTTGTCAATGAAGGTCCGCCATGCATCAGGGAGCTTTATGAACTGGGTGTCCGGTTTTCCAGGCGGAAAGGATCGCAGGCCTTCGGCAATTTCGACCTCGTGAAAGAAGGAGGACATCATAAGGCGCGAATTGCACATGTAAAGGATTATACCGGAAAGGAAATAGAACAGACGCTTATCGATGCGGTAACACGAGATAAAAGAATCACGATTCTTGAACATCATTATGCCATAGATCTTGTGGTTGAAACGGGTATAAGATCAGAGTCCACAGGTAATGCCTGTTATGGGGCATATGTCTACGATGGCAGCAGCGGAGAAACAAATACCATACTGGCCGGGAAAACGTGTATTGCAGCCGGCAGTCTCGGCAATATTTTCCAGCACACGACCAATCCTGAGATTGCTACCGGGGATGGTATCGCCATGGCGTACCGTGCCGGGATTTCGTGTGCGAATATGGAGTTCGTGCAGTTTCATCCCACGACGCTGTATCATCCGGATGGAGATTCTTTTCTCATTTCCGAAGCACTTCGGGGGTTTGGTGCGGAACTCAAGGATCGTAACGGGCGTGCGTTCATGAACGAATATCATCCCATGGCGTCACTTGCCCCGCGGGATGTGGTGGCTCGGGCTATAGACCAGGAAATGAAGCGTGCCGGTGATGCATGCGTGTATCTCGATGTACGTCATATAAAGGGAGAAAAAACAAAAAAGAATTTCCCCTCGATATACGCAAAGTGCAAAGAACTGGGACTCGATATCACGAAAGAGCCGATACCGGTAGTCCCTGCCGCGCATTATATCTGTGGTGGAGTCGCTGTCGATATGTACAGCAGGACCGGACTGGATAACTGCTATGTATGTGGTGAATCCGCGTGTACCGGGGTGCATGGCGCAAACAGGCTCGCGTCTAATTCCCTCCTCGAAGCGCTCGTTTTTTCCAGACGGGCCGCAATCGATGCTGTTGCGACATTGAACAGAAAAACCATAACGCATGTACAACGTACATACAATCACGAGTTTGCACGACGCGGAACCAGCAGGGAATCGGTATTACTCTGGCATACAATGAAAGAGATACAGTCAACCATGTGGAATTACGTCGGAATCGTGCGATCTACATATAAGCTTAAACGGGCTATATCACGCATTAATATCCTGAAAAAAGAGGTGGATCAGCTCTATCGTACCATAGCACCGGAACCGCTTCTGCTGACACTTCGAAATAGTGTAACTGTATCGAGATTGGTGATTTTATGCGCATTGCGAAGACGCGAAAGCAGAGGGGCGCATTATACCATAGATTATCCCGCGCGTAATGACCGGTACTGGAAAAAGAATACAATGATCAGGAAACCGTCATATTTATGAACTACGGGATCGCTATTTTTATATGCTGTCTCCTTCTTTTTTTTCTCTCTTTACGCTTTTATCTTTCCATGCGCGTGGTGTTCTGGAAAAAAGCAACAGGGAGCGCGATACGTCTGGTACTTTTTATTCTGCTGTGTATCGCGCTGGTCGAGCCCTTACTTCGCTTCAGCAGTTTTCGCAGACATCGGGATGGGGTGCTGCTTCTTCTCGATCGTTCCGTAAGCATGCAACAATTTCCGTATCATGACAGCATCGCGGCGAACCTGTGCGATATCCTGAACATGACCAAAGGGTCTCGAAGTCGACTGAGAATCATGGGATTTGGTGATTCTCTCGTACGGATCCGACAATGTGGCGATATATCATTTCACGATAGTCTAAGTATATTTCCGCATCGGTTACCAAATAATACGGTCGTACAGGCCCGGCATGTACTCGTGATATCTGATGGTAACTGGAGTAATACACGATTATTCGAAAGGGGAGGGACAGAGAAACGATACCATTATATGCAAATGCCGGCAGGGACACCAAAACCATATGTGGATGTTTCACTTATATCGTATCCCGACAACGTTGTTACAGACAGCCTTTGCACCTTCGAAATCAACTGCCATGGATATGTTCGGCGCAACAATGCAGTTTCGGTTTTTCTCCGGAGGAGGAGCCAAATGGGCAGTCAGGAATGTGCGAGCCGTACGATACACCCGGATACCGGTTTTTTTTATGACACCCTTACCATGGCCTGCAAGGCAGGCACACCCGGCGTATACATGTATACCGTATCCGGAAAAACCGAGCACACGAAAAGTGAACATGCGGTGAGCGATAGGGGCATTCAACACGTACTCCCCAAACAAATTACGGTTGTATTTACCGAGAGAGAACACGCATCGCTGGATGCTCGTTTTGTATCGTTATTTTTGGGTGAAGATGAATTGTGGCAGCGAGCAGAGGCCGGAAAGGGAAATCAAAGAAAACAAATCCATTCGCCGCACGTCTCTGTACTATTCGAAGGCGGGGAAAAAACGCAAAGCGTTTTTTCGGCATCACCTGGATCGGATGTTCCGGTTCTCTATTACGGGGGAATACCGGGAGCTGAACGGCAACGCAAGATAGACACCATCCGCAGCATTGCATTTGTCGGCTATGGCGGGGCACGTGCACATTCCGGGCTTAATGCTGAAGCTCTTACGCCCGATGTCGATATACTAACCGGTCCCACCTCCCACCTGCAACAAATGAACACCTATATGGAAGCGGTTTTACCGTCAGGGAAGAGAGTGCCGGTGGTTTTTTCCGCGCACTATCACAACAGGGACATTCTGGTTGTTGCTGCGCGCGGGGTCTGGAAATGGGATTTTATTGACCACAGGCAGAGAAATGCGAACGTGGCGTATCCGTTTTCCCGATATATCGGCGGTATTCTCAGAAACCGTGTAGTGCGAAATTTGTTCGATACGCATTACGCCTTTGCGGTAAAAGGGAGGGCAATGGCCGGAGATTCACTTCTTATGCGTTTGTATGTACCCTCATCGTTGCAGTATACTGACCACACACGTCACCATACAATCGTGGTGTATAATCAAAAGGGGGATACAGCTGCTTTTCGCGAAGATACCCTTGATTCCGGATGGCGGGATTCAATATCACTCGGTACGTTACCGTACGGTAATTATCACTATATTTCACGCATAAGCGCCGGTTCGAGGCACTCTTCTTATCAGGATACGATGTTTGTAGCACCCTGTAACGAGGAAACGATGGTCTATCGTCAAAACAGCGTTGTACTCGATCATTTTGCCACTGCATTTCCGGCTGCGCATTTGGCGGGCTACATCGATTCGTTACAAAGGACGCTAAAGACGTCGCCGCAGCAAAAGGTAACCTCGACGATTTCACTCGAGCGTACCTGGCTGCTTCTGGGCTGTATTATTGCACTGTTTGGGCTTGAATGGTATTTGCGAAGACGCTGGAGAATGGAATAGACTATCCCCGCAGTCTTGCTCTGGAAAGACCCGGGCTCTCGGTCCGAATATCATCCCCGATCCTTGAGGGGTACATAGGTACCCTTCTGTATCACGTTTTTATACGCAGGACGGATAATGCGGCCACCGCTTACGAGTTCCTCTATACGATGTGCGCACCACCCCGCAATACGTGAAACCGCAAAAAGCGGAGTATAGAGATCCATGGGTATATTGAGCATATCATAGACAAAACCGGAATAAAAATCGACATTTGCAGAGACCGCTTTATTGCTGTTTTTATGTTTTGAGATGATATCTGGTGCAATTTTTTCAATCAGCTCATAGAGGTCGAACTCATCCGTACGTTGTTTTTGCTCCGCGACATCCCGTGCTTTTTTCTTCAGCAGTACCGCGCGCGGATCGGAAAGCGTATAGACCGCATGGCCGACACCGTAGACCAGCCCGGTTTTATCATACGCGTCTTTATTGAGAATTTTCTGGATATAGGCGCTAACTTCCTGTTCGTCTTTCCAGTCCTTTACATTCTCCTTTATCTCGTTGACCATTTCACGCACCTTTATGTTGGCCCCGCCGTGTTTGGGTCCTTTGAGACAGCCCAGGGCTGCCGAAATAGACGAGTATATGTCGGTGCCGGAAGAGGTGACCACGTGAATAGAGAAGGCGGAGTTGTTCCCTCCGCCGTGTTCTGCGTGCAGAATAAGGGCGGCATCGAGCAATTCGGCTTCGAGATCTGTCCACGACATCGACGGACGGGTCAGTCGCAAAAGATTCTCCGAAGAGCTGAGTTCCGGTTCGGGACGGTGAATGAAAAGGCTCTGGTTGTCGTAGTTGTGAATTTTAGCCTGGTAGCCGTATGAGGCGAGTGAAGGAAACTGCGATATGAGGGCGATACTCTGACGAATGGTATGAAAAAGGCTGATGTTGTCCGCATCGTTGTCATAAGAATAGAGCGCTAAAACACTGCGGGCCATTTTGTTCATGATGTTGTTACTCGGGGCCTTGAGAATCATGCTTTCGGTAAAGCCGTTGGGCAGGGCCCGGTTTTCTCCCAGCAGTGAGTTGAACTCCTCGAGTTCCGATTTGCGGGGGAACTCCCCGAAAAGCAGAAGATAGCAGACTTCCTCGAATCCGAAACGTTTTTCACGCTCATATGCCGAGACGAGTTCGTTTACCGAAACCCCGCGATAATAAAGTTCACCGTCTACCGGGATTTTTTCGTTTTCAGAGATCATATAGCCGTGTACGTCTCCGATTTCGGTCAACCCGACCAGTACACCGGTATTGTCTTTATTACGCAATCCGCGTTTGACATTATACCAGGAGTAGAGTTCCTTGTTTATTTCGTTGTTTTTCTGTGCCTTTTCCGTAAGTTTTTTGACTACATCGCTCATAATCGATTCCAATTCGTTTCAGGTGAGACAGCTTTGTACTGGAACACATCCAGGACGCGAGGAAGCAAAAGTCAGCTTCAAAATGCGAAATATATTTTGTATGATGAAAAATACTTTTTTGTAGTTCATACAGAGAATAATTTGTGCCGCGTGGAGGCGATAGTGCGGATGCAGCATATTTCGCGAACAAAATTGCTCAATGTAGGTTCAATTTATTAGAGCCTGTTACATGAAGGGAGATTGACAATGACGAATCACATTCGATGGGGCATTATCGCACCCGGAGCGATTGCGCATACATTTGCAAACGAATTCGCCGGCGTTCGTAACGCGACGCTTGAGGGTGTGGCATCGCGAGCTTTATCACGGGCAGAGGCATTTGCGGAGAGATTTTCAATACCAAAAACATTCGGCTCGTACCGGCAATTGTGTGAAGATCCACAAATCGATGCCGTCTATATCGCGACCCCCCACAATCTCCATTACGAAAACACGATTATGGCAATGCAAAATGAAAAATCGGTGCTTTGTGAAAAACCTTTTGCAACCGATGCAACTCAGGCCCGGACCATGCGGGATATGGCACGGGAAAAAGGGCTATTCTGTATGGAAGCGATGTGGGCACGTTTCAATCCTGCATGCAGAACGATTGCTTCGTATATTCGAAAGGGAATGCTTGGAGATATCGTGAGTGTACATGCCGATTTCGGCTTTATCGCACCATTCGGACCCGATCACCGGCTGTATAATCCCAATCTTGCAGGTGGCGCACTGCTCGATCTGGGAGTCTATCCTGTCTGGTTTTCACACTGGCTTCTCGGTACTCCCGATGCACTGCACAGTCACGCAATAATGGGTTCTACCGGGGTAGATGAGCAGAATGCCGCGGTGTTCGAATATACCGGCAGAGCACATGCAGTGGTCAGTTCCGGTTTCCGGACCGATACCGACAGAACCGCTGTGGTGGCGGGAACTAAAGGGACGGTGTTTTTCGACCGTTTCTGGCACCGGGCCCTGAAGGTTACTCTCTGCAGACGCGAAGAGGAGGATGTCGTCGTGGAATTTAATGAAAACGATCCCGGGCTTCATAACGAGACGCAACATGCAACCGACTGTATCCTGCAGGGGAAAACCGAAAGTCCCGACATGACGCTCGATACCAGTGTGGCGGTAATGGAGACAATGGACCGAATGCGCGCGCAGTGGGGTCTGCGTTATCCGTGGGAAAAACAGTAAAGACACATTGTAATGCCATATTACAATGCGTCTTTACGGCTAATATATGGTTCTGATGCTCCTTATCCCTGCAGTGCGGCTACCTCGGCGTCTTTGCCGCATACACCCTTTTTTGTGCATCCCTGTCCCGTCGCGGTCTGTTCGCATTGAAAACAGAACATTTCCATAGTGCGTCTCCTTATATTGTGTTGAAAAGTTGATTGTTGTGCAGTGTAATCGCTCTCAATAAAATCTCGATTGGGATTCATTTCCCCCCGCGGTCCATCTTACCAGCATTACACGCGTTTTTTCTGTACCGCGTGTGTGTAAAAAACGAACCCGGCACGTGGTAATACATCCGGCTTATTCGGCGACGAACGTTGTCTTTTTTTTCGGTTTTGGCGCTTTTATTACCATAACTTTCAGTACGTCATTGGACGTGTTATACCAGCAGTGGACAATATCCCCGGGACTTTCCACAAGTGTATCTTTCCCCACTTGTCGGCGTTCGTCCCCAATTTCCACTTCACCACTTCCTTCAAGCACATAGAATGCCACATCTACCGGTGTGATATGACGTTTCAGGGACTGCTCCGGATGCAGAGTAAGTACAGTAATCATGGCGCTCTCTTTGTTGTAGATATTGCGTGCATCCACGCCATGGGCATTTTTCATGAGCGGTGTTTCGGCAGGGTTTCGGATAATCATTGCAGATCTCCCTAGTTAGCTGAAAAGGTAATTGAATAAATAATAGTATTAGCAGTACGCATACATTTATATGTCATAAATGTGCATCAATTCGCATATATGACAAAAGGTCACACCCATTCATTCTTGAGTATTTCTCCCTGAATACTCACCATGATATGTTTTAGAGGGACTTTTCTGCTCGCCTCTGACGCGGCTTTTTGTGCGAGCGCGATCAGGCCGTTGCAGCAGGGAACCTGCATGGTCATCACGGTAAGGGTATTGATTTGAGATTCTTCGATAAGTACCTTTATTTTTTCCAGATATATTTCCTGACCACTGTCGAGTTTGGGGCAGGCGATCGCGAGTTTTTTGCCTTTTAGCCAGCCGGCGTGGAAATCGGGCAGCGAATAGGCTATGCAGTCCGCGGACAGCAGTATGTCTGCGTGGTGATAATGCGGTGCACGGGGTGATATGAGATGCATCTGCACCGGCCAGTGGGTGAGTTCGGATACCGTCTCTGCGGATGCAGAAGGCGTTTTTTCAGGTGCCGAAGAAGGGGAAAAGCTTTGCGTCTTCGAGCCGGGACAGCCGCCTGATGTGCATCCCCGGGCAGACCCTGCGGCATCCTCCTGCGTATGAGCGGGGATCGCGATGTTATGTGCGCGCAGATACTCGAGTGCCTGCTGATAGTATGCGTATTGATCATGACTCAACAGATGCTGTAGATGCGCCCTGATGGTATTCTCGCCTTTTTCCGCGACATTGGCCATGACGTCGTGTTCGTTATAGGCTTTTGCCTCGCGTTGCACAACCGAGATCGCGCCCTGAGGGCATTCCCCGATACACGCACCCAGTCCGTCGCATAACAGATCACCGTGTTTCTGCTTCCCAGGCATCAGTTTTTTTGTCTGCTTGAAAATTCTTCG
>CAZPUS010000036.1:0-8171 GCA_964589825.1 uncultured Fibrobacterota bacterium
ACCGCAAATACAAATCAGAGAGAACTGTTTCATTTAAAACTCATTTCGAAATGTGAGTGGTACATATATTGAGTTTATCATCGTGTAATGCCAAAATGTGTCAGAAATGAAAAGCACTGTTGCCGTCAGGTTATAAATATACAATATGTCCTGCCCTGCTCTTTGACATAATGAAACGTTCGGTGGCTGTTATGAAGAGTTCCGGGAGATTGAAGTGATGATGATCGACGGATGGAAGTCGTATGATGCGTTTCGCCGGTATGTGCATGCAGATGAAATCATGCTGCAGAAGCGAATGGGAAAATGGGAAGAAGACGATTCCTGGAAGCACGCGCTGAAACCCGCTCCCTGTACGGGATAGACAGACACATGTACGCTTTCTCATCCGCTGCATCATTAAGCCCTCAGAAGAAAGCGGCGAATGATCGCGACTGAAATTTGAGTACTTTATAACACGCTGTTAAAAAAGAAGTTGTAAGGACTAAATGCCGTAACTGTAAAGAGGATGAGAAAAGCCGAGAGGCGGATTTGAACCGCCGACCTACTGATTACGAATCAGTTGCTCTACCACTGAGCTATCCCGGCAAAAAAGGTACCCGACAGATAAAAATAATAAAGCGCCAGATCGAAAAGAAACTGCCGCATGCAGCATGTATGCACAAATGCGGTTTATAATATGAAATGGTTGTTTTTTTTACGCCGATCTGTATGCAGTATGCGGGTGTCAATTGTATGTGGCAGGGTCATCTTAAATGACATGTGGTATTTTTAGGGCAACAGCGTGTATGTTAACCTGTCACCATTGTAAGGAGATTGTATGTCACCCCTCGACGCGGATTCGATACCCCTTCCCGTTGATTCGCAGGACACGTCACTCGAAAAAATAACCCGCATCGGTCAGCAGAAAATAGCCTCGCCCGAAGTATCGCAGGCACTCGAAGCACTCTATAATGACGCATCACAGACGTTGCGGGTACGCGGGTATGCATTCTGGGCGCTGCAGCAGGTCGATGAAAAATATAGTGTACATGAGCCGGTCACGCTGCATGTGGCCGCAGATGCGAAAAATGCGTCCGACTTCAACAGCGGGGGGGAGGCAGATCCATTTGCGACCATACAGCGGGCGGCGCAGTGTGCCCTTGCAGGTGACACGGTTCTTATTCATGCAGGTGAGTATCGTGAATGTGTGATGCCCTTTGCGCAGGGTGACAGCTACGAGCGTATGATTACCTATCGGGCGGCCGAAGGTGAAAAAGTATACCTGAAAGCCATGGATGTTTGGGATCCTTTGTGGCAGCAGGAGCAAAAGGGATGCTGGTCGGCACCATACGATCCGCTGCCCTGGGACCATCCGGGCAAAGGCCCGCAGGATCGCTGCGAGCAGGTGTTTGCAGACGGCGTGCTGCTGACGCATCTGGAGAAAAAAGAGCAGTTGGCCGATTACGACAATGCCCTCTGGATCGATGATGAGCAGGGGCGGATCTGGATACGTCTGGATAATGCACGCACCCCGGAGGGTGTGCAGATCGAACGTTCCGTACGTCGTCAGTGTTTTACGCCTGCGGTGCGTGGTTTGGGATATATCCGGGTACAAGGTATCCACATGAAAGGCGGGGCGGCACATAAATGGCACGGGGCAAACTGGAAAAAAATCAATCATCAAAGTGTGCTGAGTGTTGAGGGGGGGCATCACTGGATCGTCGAAGAGAATGTCCTTGAATGGAGTAATGCACAGGGGCTTGAGGTGGCGGTCGGTGGTTTTTCGCTACCCATGAAAAAAGTTCCGCTCGTTAATATCCCGCTGGATCAGAAGAAGGATGAGGTTCATAAGCTTTACAGCAAGGAACTTGGTGCCACTATTGCGCGCAGAAATAAAGTGCAATACAACGGGATTGCCGGGATTGTGGGTATCGGAGGTGCAAGAGACCTCGTTATCGAAGAGAACCTGGTTGTGGCGAACAACCAGAAACACCATCATCGCACGTGTGAAGAGGCGGGGATTAAGATTCATTCGATGGTCAACGGGATCATCCGGGGCAATACCATAGAAGAGAACGATTGTCATGGCGTATGGATAGACTGCCGGTGTGAACATAACCGCATAAGCCGCAATATTTTCAGGAATAATACGGCTCATAACATTTTCCACGAAATCAGCGCAGGTCCCTTGCTGGTGGATAACAATGTGATAGTGGATACCAGGGAGGATACCGGTGCAACCGGCTACTACACCCATGATGGAAATCATGCACATATATCGAATAATTACATCAGTGGATGCAAAGTCGGGGTGCGCATTCGTGCTCTGTTTCACCGAATGATGCAGGGGGAGCATACCACAACGAGCCATAATAAGATTTTCAACAATTTTTTCTCCGGTTGTCGAAAAGCTGCGGTAAGTCTCATGCCCGAAGTGGCGCGCTGCGAAGGCAACGAAAGCAGAGGGAATATATACTGGGATAATGGCGCCATTCCTTTCAACATGATTGAAAACAGCAGCGATGTCGGTATGATGTGGGAGCAGACCGAACTGGGTAAGGCGCTGGGATATACGGGAGGGGGAGAAAGGCTCGTTGATCTTTTTAGCTGGATGACCTATTGGAAAATGGATACAGAGGCTATGGTGCTGCCTGCAAAAATGCTGTGCACCGAATTGACATCCAACGCGATTCGTGAAAAGCTTTGTGAAATATGGACCCGAGCCGGACGGTCACTCGAAGGGCACGGTTATGCGGTCGATGCTTATCCGGCAACGGAATTCGTGGCAATGGGGTGTCCCGAATTATTCACTCAGGCACGGGTGTTGCGTACAATCTGGTATGCACCTCATGCGGGTATAGCGGTTATCGAATCAAAAAAAGGTGTGTTC
Organism: uncultured Fibrobacterota bacterium; assembly: GCA_964589825.1. Taxonomy (GTDB): domain Bacteria; phylum Fibrobacterota; class Chitinivibrionia; order Chitinivibrionales; family WJKA01; genus CAZPUS01. The sequence goes on from CAZPUS010000036.1 coordinate 2,870, forward strand.
GAGTTGTATTGGAGCGGTAACGATATTTCCCATGATATTGCGCAGAGTCCTCTGCTGGCACAGGACCCGGTTCCTGCACCCACGAACGTACCGTCAATGGCACTCGGCGATACTACTGAGGTGTCACTCGGGACGGGATGGAGTGTGATGCATACCGAGCTCGATGTGTCGGTGGAAAAAGGATCGATGCGTATTCATGTACCCGAAAATCTTCGCGCGGGCCGACATGCGATACTAATGTACGGACCACAGGGATGGAGCATAGTGCCGGTTTCAGTCTCTGCGGCTCTCACGCTCGATGAGGTTTACGCACAGCGCACTTCACAGAATCTCGTATGTGTGACACTCACCAATCACAGCGTGGTGGAGCTTAATGACGGAACCATTACCGTCCGATTCGCTGATGAAGAAAATAAAGCGGCGGAAAGCCTCGCTCCCGGTGAAACAAAGACGGTCAAGATTCCGGTGGCGCATGACGGTGCCGGACAGGTACACGTTGAATGCAGATTCGGAAACAACGAAGACTCACAGACTAAGCTGCTCAGTTTTGCCCGGGCGCCGAAAACCGACGATGTCACAAATGCACCGCGATACGAAATGGACGATTTCCCCGGAGGATTGTTTCCGGAAGGTGCCGATGCGTTCGTGTTCTATATGGAACGGCTTCACGCGGGATGGCGGGCATGTTATAACGAACGCGGTATTATAGTGCAGGTAGAAGTCGAGCATGAGTATCATATCGCCACACGTAAAGATATGGAAGGCATTCATACCGGTGACGGCGTCAAGGTGGGGCTTAAAGGCGTCTCGGGCGACCGGATGGCGGTACTCGGTATGGCAAAGCTTTCCGAAACCGGGGAGGATACGTGGGGATTCTGCAAATCGGCAAACGAAGAACACTATCCCGTGGGACAGATTCCGCAGATGGAGGCGTCCATAACCAGAGACGGGACACGCACCGTGTACCGTGCGCTGATCACCTGGGATATGATAAATCGCACTTCAATGCCGGAATCAGGAACCGCGCTGCCGTTCAGTGTGACCGTTTTCTGCAAGGACCCGGATTACAAATACGGACTGCAGTGGTTTTTTGGTATATTATACGATACACGTGAGGGTGATGAATCATGGATGGGAACGTTATGGTTGGAATAAGGAGGAGCCGGTGATTACATCACTTATTATCGCAGCCGTCGCCTTTGCGGGACTTTTCATACTCTTTCTCGTGATAAGCAAGAGTATGAACATGATCTATGCACAGCTCAACAGACTCCACTATCTTCTGCAGCGGGAGTACGACTATTATCAGGAGCTGGTGGAAGTGAGAAGGGCGATGCCCTCGGAAGAGGATGAGGAAGAAGAACCTGAAAACGACCAGTCATGAGGACGTGCAGATGAAGAGAGGAAAAATATTTGTGGTGTCGGCACCATCCGGAGCGGGGAAGACGACACTGCTGGACCATGTGCGCCGTACAGTACCCAATATCGTGTATTCGATCAGTGCGACAACGCGCAGACCACGGGCTCATGAAAAAGACGGAGAGCATTACTTTTTTCTTTCAGAGGATGAATTCAAAGAGAAAATCGCGGCAGGAGAACTCGCGGAATGGCAGAAAGTACACGGGCACTACTACGGCACTCCTAAAGCATTTGTCAAGGATACCGTCGAACGGGGTACCCACGTGGTTATGGATCTGGACGTGTACGGCAAAACCCAGTTTCAGAACGCCTTTCCCGATGCAACCGGGATATTCGTTACGCCGCCGTCCATGGAGGAGCTGCAAAGACGGCTCAGGGAACGGGGAACGGACCATGAAGAGAGTATCGGCGTACGTCTCGAAAATGCGCGCCATGAACTGGACTATGCCCGTCGTCACGGCAATTATGACTATGAAATCGTCAATGACGACCTCGAGCAAGCCAAAAGACGGATCGTCGAAATTATGGTTCATGAAATCAGCAGCGGTTAACATATGCGAGTGGACGTTCGCATAGGTCACCACACTTTTGTACGGTCATGATAGTACACAGCCTTAACGAAAAAACACTTACTATCGGGCGGGATGCGTCGTGCGACATACAGTTGAAAGGTATGGGGGTTTCGCGTTGCCATGCCTTTCTTGAGTGCCGCAGTGAGTGCCCGCACATCAGGGACAATGGGTCAACCTACGGGCTCGTGGTCAACGACATACCGGTCTCGGAGGCGGATTTGCATGACGGCGATATTCTTTGTATCGGGGTACAGGCCTTTTTTGTGCGTCTGACGCCAGGCCGGATCGGGCTCGAGCCTTACGAGCAGCAGCACGGACGGGAGACGTTGACAGATATGCCGTCGCTGGATAAAAACCGTCGTATCACCATTGGCAGGGACCCGTCGAACGATGTACAGATAGATCACCCGCTCGCATCCCGCTTCCATGCGTATATTATCATGGAGCACTCGGGACGGACGCTGCTCGTGGATAACAAAAGTACCAACGGTACCTTTATTAACGGAAAGCCCGTGCGTCGTCACGAGCTCGACTCCAACGATATTATTCAGATCGCTTCGATGCGGCTATCGCTCGTTGACGGAACGCTGCATACGGTTGACGACTGCAATCGGATACGTATTCAGGCACGCGAGGTATCGGTCGCCCTGCAGGGGTGTGTGATTGTTGATCGGATATCGCTTTCGATTGATCCGGGCGAATTTGTTGCCATACTCGGTCCGTCCGGTGCCGGCAAAACCACGCTGGCCTCCGCACTCATCGGCACGTTGCCTCTGCTCGAAGGAGAGGTGGAGTATAACGGACTCCCCCTCCAACAGTATATAGGATCTTACACGAGCCGTATCGGCTATGTCGCTCAAAAAAATCTTTTGTATGACGATCTCACCGTGTCGGAGACGCTTTATGAGCAGAGTATACTGCGTCTTCCCGGGGATACCCCGCGTGCTCAGCGCGTGGCGCGTATACAAGAGGTGCTGGAAACACTCGGACTGGAGCATGCGGCGCATCGCCGGGTGTGCAGACTCTCGGGCGGTGAGGCCAAACGGCTGCATCTGGGAATTGTGCTTCTTTCGTCACCCACGATTATTTTTCTCGATGAGCCTCTGGCGGGGCTCGACAGCGGCCTGGTAGGTACCTGCATGCATATTTTCCGCGATCTTGCACGCAAAGGTCATACGATCATTCTGACTACCCACACTCTTTCTCAGCTTTCCTGTTGCGACAGGGTTCTCTTTTTCAGCGGCGGCACTATAGCCTATGACGGGCCGCCCCAAAGCATGAATACTTCGCTTAAAGTAAACGAGCTTGCAGAGGCGTATGAAAAAGCAAGAAAGCAGACACGACAAAGAAAGACGGTAACCGGGAAGGTGAAAAAACATATCGCCCGTATTCGCAGCCGAACCGGGCGGCTCAGAGGCAGCGCCGTTTCGAAGGATACGAACAAGAGCGCCCGACAGCGGGTTTCGCCCTTTGCTCAGACCGGTATGTTACTCATGCGCTACGTGCGGCTTTTTGTGCGTGATGTGCGAAATTGTGCCGTCGTGCTGGCACAGGCCCCTCTCATTGCACTGCTGCTTCTGGGGGTATATACCGCAGACCGCTACATGCTGCCTATCTCCTTTTATTTTTGTGTCACCATTTCTGCGATATGGCTTGGAAGCGTAAATGCGGTGCGTGAAATCGCCTCTGAATGGGACTGCATCGGACGTGATGTATGGGCGGGGATGAGCACGTTGCCTTACTGTGTGTCAAAACTGATAATTGCCGGGGCAGTGGCGCTGGTGCAGGCATTGCTTCTGCATGCCTCGCTGGGGATACTGTTTTCATCGTACGGCGTGGATCCAGCCACTTTGCTGGTGATTATCGCCTCGGCAGGTGCCGGCGCAATTCTGGGGCTGGCGGTGAGTGCCCTCAGTCCCGATGTACGTCGTGCCATCAGCATGCTGCCGGTCGTTCTCATTCCGCAGATATTTTTTTCCGGAATACTCGTTCCCTTCGATGAAATGAGCGCTGCGGGAAAGATGCTGTCCCATCTTACGATTTCCAGACCAGCGTTTTCCCTCTTCAAACGGCTCCATTTTTCGAGTGCCGGCGAGATGGCATTTTCCCAATGGTTCTGGCTGTGTGGTGTGTGTGTCGGATTATGTATATTACTCTACATGGGAGTACTGTACGGTATTCATATACGTAAAGAGAGTGATGCCCGATGAGTAAGAAAAACAAAAATGCCAGCATGGACTGGGTGCCGGAGCAGATCGCGAATTACAGGATAGAAAAGCTTATCGGTATGGGGGGAATGGGGGCGATCTACCGGGCAATACAGATGCCGCTGGAGAGGACCGTGGCGCTCAAGGTGCTGGTGCCCACGCTTCATAACAGCGAAGAGACGATTCAGCGATTCGAGTCCGAAGCACGTGCGGTCTCCCTTCTGGAGCACCAGAACATCGTTCCTATTTATGAATATGGGGTGGAGGAGCAGAAGTACCGGTATATCGCCATGCAGTATGTTGACGGAGGAAATCTCGGTGAGGTAATCAATCCCAAAAAAGTGCTTCCCTTTGCTCAGGTAATCGACTATGCAAAGCAGGCTTGCCGCGGACTTCGATACGCGCACACACACCATGTACTGCACCGCGATATCAAACCCTCTAATATGCTGCTCGATCGTGAGTGCGTAGTCAAGCTGAGCGATTTCGGTATTGCAAAAGTCTTTTCGAAAAGCCAGAAGATAACCGCGACCGGTATGACGGTGGGAACTCCCGAATATATGGCCCCAGAACAGGCCGAAGACGAAGACGTCGATTTTAGAAGCGACATCTATTCTCTCGGTATCGTGTTATACGAGCTGTCTACCGGCAGGCTTCCCTTTACTGCAGAGAATGCGGTCGCGGTTGCCTACAAACAGATTCACGAACTCCCGTCACCACCCTCGGCAAAACGCAAGGATATTCCAAAGCGACTCGAGCTCGTGATCCTCAAAGCGATAAAAAAAGATAAGCAGGAGCGCTATCGTAACGTGGAAGAGATGCTGCATGATCTCGACACTGTTGATATCGAAGAGAAAGCAAGTGCTCCCACTGTTTCATTCTTGTCAAATAAGAAAACCAAATGTGCACCTGCCGAAGAAACGGATGCGGATCGCAGAATTACCGACCGCAGAAGCGGAGACCGGCGGAGAATGCGGGAGTATGTGTCGGACTTGAGCAGCGGGAGCTTCTGGGTCAGGACGCTGAAGAATCAGTGGTTGTCGCTTTTGTTAACCGGGGTGCTTGCGGCAGCCTTTATCTGGCATATCATTACTGCACATTAAA
>CAZPUS010000036.1:8181-25960 GCA_964589825.1 uncultured Fibrobacterota bacterium
ATGCAGAGTGGGGGGGCATTTTTCCTCTTGCGGCAGTAACGGCGACATCGTCCCGGAATACTTTTCCCTGATACAACCGTGAACAAAACCGCTCAATTCAGGTAACAGTAAATCCAAACATCGTGCACGTTAATGAAAGGGCAAAAGATGCATACACGAGGTAAAGGAAAGGTGCGCGAGGAGCAGGCGTTGCAATATCTGCTCGGTAAGGGGTATACCATCATCCAACAGAACTATTGCACCAGACACGGAGAGATAGACTGTATTGCGCAGGATCCGGATGGCACACTGGTGTTTTGTGAAGTCAAGTCGTCATGGGGCGGCAGGGACGCGAATCCATTATACTGGGTTAACCCACGCAAACAGCGTACACTCGGACAAATGGCACGTCGATACCTTTACGAGCAAAAAAGAACCGATGTCCCCTGCAGGTTCGATGTAATCGGGATTAGTTTTCGCGGTATTGACCACATACGAAACGCATTTTTTATTTTTACCTGAACCGGGCGAATGCAGTGGTAAAAGCAGCGGTGAACTCTGCGGGTATTGTGTCCCCTTACAGTAATTGAAAGGATCCGGAATGCGTACGCAACAATGTCTTAACGGATGGTGGGATTTTGCCCCGTATGAATCAAAGGATAATACCGCCCATCAGCCATTATTTTTTCCTCAGGAGAGCTGGTGGCAGAAAGACCGCATTATCGTACCCGGTTCCTGGACCAGGGGCGGCGCGCTCTACACAGAGGAGGAGATAGCGCAACGGCCCTGGTACGAAGGGCGCATCTACGACAATTACGGCTATCCCGCGCACTGGGATGCCATGAATACCGCATGGTACCGACGTTTTTTCGATTTGCCCGATACCATGGACAAAAAGCGGTGGCGGCTGCGCTTCGAAGGGATATTGCGGGAGTCCTGGGTTGTGCTAAACGGCACCACCGTTGCGCATCGTACAAACGGCATTATGCCCTTTGTCTGCGATATTACCGAATGCGTAACGCAACGCGACAATGAACTGATCGTGTATGTGACCGATTATGAGCGTGATGAAAACGCCAGAGCGTTTACCCCCACCGGTTCCGATCAGATGGAGTGTCAAAAAGGGATATGGCAGGATGTCTACCTCGAGTCGGTACCGGCGTGTTATGTAGATGACGTCACCATTCGAACGAGTGTGCGCCACAATTCCATCTGGTTGCACACACGGGTATGCAATACAGATGATACACTCCAGCACGTCCGTATACGGTATATAATAAAAGATCATATGCGTGAGGTGCGCACCTTCGACGGAGGTGAAATAGAGGTGCCACAGGACGATACGGTGCAAAAAGAGGCACGCTTTACCTTCAGCTCCTATATTCCGTGGTCGCCGCAGACGCCGCATCTTTATACACTCGAGGTTCGTCTTGAGCCGTGCACTGCGCACTCGCATGAGCCGATCGATTCGTATACCGAGCGCTTCGGGTTCAGGGAGGTATGGATAGAGGGGCACCACGTAATGCTCAACGGCAGCCCCCTTCATCTCAGCGGCGAGTGGTGTCATAAACACAGTCTCGAAAATTTTCGTCCCGAATATATCCGTCAGTGGTACCGGATGCTCAAGGATATGAACATGAATTATATCCGAACCCACACGTTTCCGCATCCCCGGCTTCTGCTCGATATCGCGGATGAAATGGGAATCGTGGTATGTGTTGAGGCGGGTTGGCAGTTTGGTCACGATATGGCACTTGATAAGCAGCGGCTGTGGGACAATGCGTATGAGCATGCACGTGAAATTATCGCACGTGACAAGAACCATCCGAGTGTGGTTTTCTGGAGTGTGGCCAATGAAACCAGATGGTGTCATAACAGGAATGCGATTATCAACAAACTGCCCGGACTTCGCAGCGTATATGAAGAGCTGGATCCTACACGTATACCCTATCATGAAGGCGACAGTTCATTGTGGGACGAACGCACACAGCATATGCTCAGCCGCCATTACGGGACCGAATGTACCGGGGAGGACTGGTGGAACAAAGAAAAACCCCTGCATGTGGGTGAGGTCGGCAAATGGCACTACGGACAGCCGATCGATAACACCCTGTGGGGCAATGAGGAGATATTCGCATCGTTTTGCAGTTGTCACCAGGCGGTTGCGCGGGAAGCTGCCGATATTATCGAGCAGGCACGAGCCAACGAAGTGGCCTGTATTTTCCCGTGGAATATATCCGGGCTTGACAATTACCGGCCTTGCGACAGGGAACATCTTTTCGAATACCCGGAGCCCGGAACCCCTCATGTAAAGCCGCTGCGCAGCGGTGCCTACGGCAGTGAGTTCAAATGGTGGGAGCCCGATTCAAAAGGGTATGAACCCGGACCGAGTTTCGATATTATAAAGAACGCCTACCGCCCCTGTGCGCTCGTTATCCGTCAGAAGCGCAACCACGTATTCGACGATGCCACGCTTGCGCATACCGTCACCTGTGTAAACGATACCGGCGATACACTGCAGGCCCGTCTTGAATGCGTGCTGTGGTATGGAGCCGAAAAGATCGGGCAATGGTCCCGGGACGTGACCGTGGTGCACGGGCATACACAACGTCTGCATTTCGACATAGCGTGTGCACCGGTCGAGGAGAAAACCCACTGCCGCATAGAGACCAGACTGGAAACGTGTTCCCAAGTTCTTGATGTACAACAACGCACATGTGCCGTATATCCTGCCGCCATGCGCAGTGAAAAATGGGATGTGGCACGATGTGCTGTTTTCGGAGAGGGGCCGGTAAAGGAAATTCTTGAATCTCATGGCGTATCCACCGTCACGATCGATTCACTCGAGGATGCGGATCCGGCTGCTGCTTCAATCCTGTGCGTAGAAAAAAAGAGTCTCCAAGCGGGCTCTTCCCAGCATGAAGATATTAAGAGATTTGCCGCACAGGGGGGGCGTGTGGTCATAATGGAGCAGAGTGCGTGCTGCATGCCGCAGACATCACTGGAAAACAAACCTGCAGAGCAGTGTCACGTGCGGGGAGGGCGTGACGATATCATGAAAGGCTTCGATGACGGCGATTTTGCGTACTGGGGAGACGATCCGTACGGGAAAACCAACTCCGATGCCTTTGTAACCATAACACCGTACAAAAAACCGGGCTGCGGGATGAGTCGTGTACTGATCGATTCGGGCTGGGGTGATTTTGGTCACGGCGGTCTCAACTGGGCACCGTGTGTTCAGACATTTGTCGAGACCGGAGTGGTGACGGCGTGTCAGCTTCGCGTAAGCGATACGGCCGGGACGCATCCGGCGTCGTTGCGATTTCTCAGGCGTCTTTTCGAATACAGTAGTTCCTATGAGTCCCCGCAGTGGCGGAAAGTTGCCGCGTATAACTCCCGCGGTGCACAGCAGCTCGAAAACCTCGGTATCGCAACCGATTCGGCGGGATCGATCGTGTATGCCGCCGGCGGCTGCGATGCGGATGCGGTGAAGCGTTTATGCGATAAGGCCCGCAGCGGGTCAACCGTTATTTTATCTGCACCTGACGGAGAAACGTTGCAGCGTCTTGGCCGGGAAAGCGGAATCGATATCGCTCCCCGCGATCTCGGACCGCAGTATAACGTGGTCAAATGGAGGGACGATGCATTGTTCGACGGGTTGAGTAATCAGGAGTTGTACTGGCTTGACAAAGCACACTACGGTCCCGTGAACACCGAAAACAGACTCATGACCGATGTGCTGATCGATGCGGATGAAAAGTATATGTTGTTATCGAGTGAGTATGACAGCTGCTGGCGTGAATTTTACACCGCGGACGGAAAGTCTGAACGGTTTCGTATGCCGGTCATTACCCGCTATCTCGCAAAAGGACACCGCAGCCATGCCGCGGCAATGATACGCGTCCCTCTCGGGAGCGGAGAACTTTTTGTATGTCAGGTGCCGGGCGTGGAAGATGCATACCAAAAGGCGCGTGTATTCTGGACGCATGTCTTCACCAACCTGTATGCGCGCAGTACCCTGACACTTTTTGACGGGGAAAAGGTCGTTGCAGGCAGTCAATGCAGTAATGGATATCCGGACTATATATGGATGATGACGCACGTAGACCGGGCCGTGCGGGAAAAGGTGATATCGGTCGCCGCACCCAGGGAATACAGAATACCGAATCAGTCCGTAAAAGAGAGCTTCCGGTGGGAAATGATTGATACCGGTCGCGGGACGATACCTGCGGAAGGTGATAACGCTGCGATGGCGCTCATGTATGAAGTACGTCCGGGCAGATCCCGCAAGGCGGTGCAGGTAGAAGGCGGACTTCCCAACCCGCAGCTTCAGACGCTTTTAGATGTGACCACGTGCGGAGAGGTCGAAGTATATATAAACGGTGTGTTGTACGAAAAGAGGAAACTGCAGCGGCAGGAGCGTACCACTATTGCGGATATCGATCTCGAAGCGGAATGGAATACGATTCTGATCCTCTGGACACCACCGGAAAACGAGAATAACGACAGTACACTTTCCATGCAGTGGCGGGATCGCCAGGGGAATCCGGAAGTCGAATTCGATTTTGACAGCGCGAATGCGGTATAGCGAGCCGGCACGACGTGTTCCCACTACATGATGTGGTGTAACGCAATGGCATTCAATACGATACGTAGAGGGGTGCGCCGCGTCTCGAGCCTTTCATGCACAACACGGCCAATGCAGCCAGGCCGGAATGCAACTGTGGCGAACGGATTATCGGGCATGTCGGTGTATGCCGCTTGTTCAATTGGGGCAAATGATTGTGAATCGGCTATGTGTCGAAATGTATTTTTGGTCAATTATTGATTTGTCGAAAAGACCTCGCTTTCCGGTATCGTACGTATCGGGTATCTGAAAAATGGTACCGGACAAATGGTACCGCAGAAATGCCAACGGGGAAACAGTAACCGAATATATGAACGTATAATCATGAAATTACGATATATAAAAAAGATACCCTCAGCCGAAGAAATCATTGCTCAGCTGCCCTTTCCCCCTGCACACAAAGAGCTCAAAGAGGCACGCGATAACGAGATCGCGGATATTATCAGGGGAAAGAGCGAAAGGATGCTTCTGATTGTCGGCCCCTGTTCCGCGCACGAGGAAGAGGCGGTCGTGGATTACGTGACGCGGCTGGCGTCGTTGCAGGAGCAGGTAAAGGATGCATTGCTCATTGTTCCGCGTATCTATACCAACAAACCCCGGACTACCGGCGTGGGATACAAAGGGATGGCGCATCAGCCGCATCCGGAGAAGGAGCCGGATATTGCCGGTGGTATAATGAGTATCAGAAAGATGCATCTGCGTGTATTTGCCGAAACGCATCTTTCGGCTGCGGACGAGATGCTTTATCCCGATAATTCGGCCTATCTCGAGGATGTACTCAGCTATATAGCCGTGGGTGCGCGGTCTGTAGAGAATCAGCAGCATCGCTTGGTCGCGAGCGGGTTGACACAGCCGGTAGGCATGAAAAATCCCACCAGCGGTGATATCAATGTCATGCTCAACTCGATATATGCGGCACAGTCACCCCATATTTTTCTTTACAATGACTGGGAAGTAGAATCAAAGGGGAATGAACTGGCGCATGCGGTACTTCGCGGTGCGGCAAATGCGGCCGGAGAGAGTATGCCCAATTATCACTACGAGGATCTGATAAATACCATCGAAGCATATCGTGCGCGTTCACTGAACAACCAGACCATTGTCGTGGATACCAACCATTCGAATTCGAGAAAGCAGTATGTGCAGCAGCCCAGAATCGCATATGAAATAATGGAGAACCGCCGTCTCGACAGCTCCATCAGAAAGACGATCAAGGGACTTATGGTCGAAAGCTATATCGCCGAGGGCAAACAGCCCGTTACCGGTAAAGAATACGGTAAATCGATTACCGATCCCTGCCTCGGATGGGAGCAGACCAAAGCGCTCATACTCGAACTCGCCGGTATGGTCTAAGCGAATACGCAAATTGATAGCCATTATTTTGATATGTAGTGGGTTATATACTATTTTTACTCTGAGCTGAGCGATTTTTGCGTGCGCCATCTGTTGTCATTCGCATAGCCGCTGCATCCCCGAAAAATCATGAGCCAACCAATAAGGATGACCCTGGTTTTCAAAAGTACATTACCAGCACGGCTCTCAGCAGCTTTATTAAAACAATCGCGCAGTGTTAGGTTTAAATGGATTTTGTCGGATAACGTGTGCGCACATAAGAAGATGTAAAAACCGGGCGGTTAGCTCAGTTGGTTAGAGCACTTGCTTGACATGCAAGAGGCCACTGGTTCGAATCCAGTATCGCCCATTTACCATCTCTTTCATGCATACGAACCACTTTACACAATAAACCCGGGGAATCCACAGGGGATTTTATCCATACCGGAAGAACCGCACCATACGAGTTGTCGGCGGTACCGGTGTTTTTTGTATTTACGTCTGTAAAACGAATAACGAGTCACTGATGAAAGTCGTATTACCGGATAACAGCACAAAAGAGCTCGGGCAGAATGCAACGGCGCTCGATCTTGCCTCGTCTATCGGTCCGGGGCTTGCAAAGCAGGCGCTGGCTGCGCGTGTGAACGGTAACGTGACCGACCTGACAACAACGCTTCATGATAATGATGAGGTTGCGATCCTTACCTTCGACAGTGAAGAGGGCAGGGATGTGTTCTGGCATTCATCCGCACATATACTGGCGCATGCGGTAAAGGAGCTTTTTCCACAGGCAAAGGTGGCAATAGGTCCGCCCGTGGAAAACGGTTTTTATTATGATTTCGATGTAGAGCAGCCCTTTACTCCTCAGGATCTGGAACGAATAGAGCAGAAATGCCGGGAGATAATCTCGCAGAAAATTCCCATCGAGAAGCGTGAGCTTTCAGGACAGGAGATCGAGCAATACTTTTCCCGGCAGGCGGAAGTGTACAAGCTCGAATTGCTGCATGAGCTGAATGAGACGCCTACGGTCTATCGTCAGGGTGAATGGATGGACCTGTGCCGGGGGCCGCACGTTCCGCATACCGGATATGTCAAGGCATTCAAGGTGCTGCACAGTGCGGGAGCTTACTGGAGGGGCGATCAAAGCAACAGAATGTTGCAGCGTATTTACGGCACTTCTTTTCCCAAAAAACAGATGCTGGATGACTATTTATACCGGCTCGAAGAAGCGAAAAAGCGGGATCACCGTAAACTGGGGACCCAGCTGGCACTTTTTTCGTTTCACGAGGAAGCGGCGGGATTTCCATTCTGGCATCCTGCAGGAACGATCCTTTACAATACTATCGTCGACTATTCGCGAAGTGCGCATCGGGCCGCCGGCTACCGGGAGATACGCACGCCTTATATTCTGAATCAGGAGCTCTGGAAAAAAAGCGGCCACTGGGACAAATACCGGGACAACATGTATTGTACCGATATCGATGACGTCGCTCATGCGGTCAAGCCCATGAACTGTCCCGCGCATTTGCTCGTCTATAACAATACAAAGCACTCCTACCGTGAATTCCCCCTCAGGTATTTCGAGTTCGGATCGGTACATCGACACGAAAAATCGGGAGTGTTGCACGGACTGTTTCGCGTACGTCAATTTACGCAGGACGATGCGCATATATTCTGTACCCCGCAGCAGCTTGAAGCGCAGATTGATGAAGTGATCACCTTTATTCTGCATGTCTATGAACAGTTCGGCTTCAGCGATTATGCGATCGAGCTTTCCACCCGTCCCGAGAAATATATCGGCTCGCTGCAGATGTGGGAGCAGGCGGAGAATGCCCTTTCACATGTGCTCGAGTCACGCTCGTTCGACTATCAGCTTAACGAAGGAGACGGCGCCTTTTACGGGCCGAAGATCGATTTTCATATCATGGATTCCCTGCAGCGCAGCTGGCAGTGTGGTACCATACAGGTCGATTTCAGCATGCCGCAGCGTTTCGAGCTCAGGTATACCGATGCGGATGGAAATGAAAAACAGCCGGTAATGATACATCGGGCACTGATGGGCTCGATGGAGCGATTTATCGGTATATTGATAGAGCATTTCGGCGGTGATCTACCGCTATGGCTTGCACCGGTGCAGGTAAAGGTTATACCCATATCCGACCGGTTTCTCGATTATGCGCACGAGGTATGCCGGGAGTGCACCCGCCACGGCATTCGCGCAGAGGTCGACAGCAGATCGGAGAAGGTGGGGTATAAAATCCGCGAAGCGGAAATACACAAAATTCCGTGTATGGCAGTGGTGGGAGAGAAAGAACAGCAGTGCAGAAGTGTCTCACCGCGATATCATACCCACGGTGATGCGAATAACGTCACACTTGATGAATTTATCGCATCGCTTCGTGCAAATATTGACAGTAAATCATTGTCCTATGCAGCGTGAGTAAAGGAGGAGCGTATCATAAAGAAAAAGTTCAAGAGCAAACCGAAAGATTTTACCCGTGTCAACGAGCAGATACGGGTACCCGAGGTTCGGGTGGTGGATGAAAAAGGGGAGCAGCTCGGTGTCATGCGCATCGACGATGCCCTCCAGAAAGCACAGCAGGCGGGGCTCGATCTCATAGAGGTCGCACCAAAGGCGAAACCCCCTGTGTGCAGGATTATAGACTACGGAAAATACAAGTACGAGAAAGCGAAAAAAGAGAAGGAAGCCAAGAAAAAACAGCATGTCGTACATCTCAAAGAGATCAGGTTTCATGCAAAAACCGATTCACATGACTATAATTTCAAAGTGGATCATGCAAAAAAATTTCTGCTGAAAGGCGACCGTGTTCGCGCAACCGTGGTTTTCCGGGGACGCGAAATTATACATAAAGATCTGGGGTCCCAGCTGCTTGAGCAGCTAAAGCACGACCTCGAGGACCTTGCGGCGGTAGAGAGCGATCAGAAGATGGAAGGGCGCAATATGGTTTCGATATTCGTGCCTGATAAACAAAAAGTGAATCAATACAAGCAGAAACATGAGAAGGAGTGATCATGCCCAAAATGAAAACACGCAGTTCGGTGAAAAAGCGTTTCTCGGTTACGTCGAGTGGCCGCGTAAAGCACAAAAAAGGGTACAAAGGACATCTGCTCGGACACAAGTCGAGAAAGCGCAAGAGGAATCTTCGTAAAGTTTCTTACGCAGATGCCGCATACGAAAAAAGAATGAAATCGATGTTGCAGGTGTAACGTACCGTAATCACACCACATTCAGATCTCAGTTAAAGGAGTTCGACGATGCCACGCGCAAAAAACAGAGTTGCCTCTCGAAACAGGCGTAAAAAGATACTCTCTGCATCAAAAGGGTATTTTGGTAAACGTAAGAGCTGTATCAGTATTGCAAACCAGGCGGTATGGAAAGCCGGGCAGAATGCCTATATCGGGCGTAAACAGAAAAAACGCAATTTCCGTCGTTTATGGATTGCCCGGATTAATGCAGCCGTGCGGGAACACGGAATGAATTATTCCCAGTTCATATCTTCCTGCCAGAAAAAAGGCGTTGATCTTGACAGAAAGTCTCTCGCCTATCTCGCGGTGGAGAAACCACACGATTTCGGAAAACTTGTCGAAACCGTAAAAGCGTAACAAGGCTGCAGGATATGAGTCAGTCCCAGACCCGGCCGCTGTCGGGTGAATACCTCGAATCGCTGGGAAATGCTGCCAAAGAACACCTTGAGTCACTGCAGGATGAAGAGTCAGCGGAAGAGTTCCGTATACGCTATCTCGGTAAAAAGGGAGAGATTCGTGCGCTTTCAAAGCGCATAAAAGAGGTGCCTCACGAGCAGAGAAAAGAGATCGGACAGCGTATCAATGCGCTGTTTCAGGAGATCGAGGCGGCATTCACCCGCAAAAAACAGCAATTGCAGCAGTCCTCTCACCAGGATGATACATTCGATTATTCGCTTCCGGGATACAATTTTGCGCACGGAAGCCTTCATCCGCTTGCTGAAATCCGCAACAGAATGCGGGACATATTCGTTTCCATGGGTTTTTCGATCGCGTATGGTCCCGAAGTGGAGAGTGAATTTTACAATTTCGAGGCATTGAATTTTCCAAAGGATCATCCTGCGCGTGACATGCAGGACACCTTTTATGTGACCGACGATACGATGTTGCGGACACATACCTCTCCGGTTCAGATCAGGGTTATGGAGAAGGAACAGCCGCCGATCCGCTGCATAATGCCCGGACGTGTATACCGGGAAGAAGAGATCAGTGCGCGAAGCTACTGTACCTTTCATCAGGTGGAAGGGCTCTATGTCGATAAAAATGTTAATTTCGCGGACCTTAAGGGTACCCTGCTCGGGTTCGTGAAAGCCTTTTTCGGTTCTGATTCGCAAATAACGATACGGCCGAGTTTCTTCCCGTTCACCGAGCCGAGTATCGAGGTGGATGTGGAGTGTTTTTTGTGTGCGGGCAAGGGGTGTCGCGTCTGTAAACACACCGGCTGGCTCGAAGTACTCGGAGCCGGTATGGTGCATCCCAACGTTTTTACCCACGCGGGTGTCGATCCGGAAAAATATACCGGCTTCGCATTCGGCATCGGTATTGACAGAATTGCGATGCTGCTGTACGGGATCGACGATATACGGCTCTTTTTTGAAAATGACGCCCGTTTTCTCGCACAGTTTTAACCACTGCACGCGTATCCGTTTTGGTCGTGTTGACTGATGTAAGGAGTGAGTTTTGATTGTTACGTATCAATGGCTGAAGGATTTTGTACCGCTTACCGAGGATATCGGGACAGTAACCCATGCATTGACCAGCATGGGGCTCGAGGTCGCATCCGTGGAGCACATGAAAGTGCCTGACGGCCTGTATGTTGCTGAAGTCACAAAGGTGGCGCCGCATCCCAACGCTGACAGACTCAGCGTGTGTACTGTGTGGGACGGGACAAACGAATATATGCTGGTATGTGGTGCTCCCAACGTCCGGGTCGGGCTCAAAAGCGCACTCGCGGTGCCCGGCACCACGCTCCAAAACGGACTCACTGTCGAAGAGACCAAAATACGGGGAGTCGCCTCTGCAGGGATGCTGTGCTCTGAAAAAGAGTGCGGGATCTCCGATGAGCATTCGGGTATACTTGAACTTGGGGGGGAGGTAGGCTGCGGTACGCAGCTCAAAGAGTATTTCGTGGATGATTACATAATAGAGATAGAGCTGACCCCCGATCGGGGAGATTGCCTCAGTATCCGCGGTGTGGCACGTGATCTGGCAGCCTTTTTCGACAGAACGCTGCATACTTCGCTTCCCTCACCCTGCGAAGATAACGGTACGAGTATCGAACGCTGCATTTCGATAACGATTGATGAGCCCGACCGCTGTCCGCGCTATGCGGGCAGACTGGTGCAGGATGTAACGATTACGTCCTCCCCGCAATGGCTGAAAACGCGTCTTATCAGGGCCGGCATACGTCCCATAAACAATATCGTCGACATTACCAATTATGTAATGCTGCATCTGGGTCATCCCATGCACGCGTTTGATTATGCCGCCCTTTCGTCAAAAGAGATACGGGTTCGGACGGCTGCCCGGGATGAGCGGTTTACCACTCTCGACGGGACGAACCATGCGTTTACCGGTGAAGATCTGCTTATCTGCGACGGGGAAACACCGGTGGCACTGGCAGGAATAATGGGCGGGGACGGCTCCTGCATATCGGAGACCACCCGCGACGTGTTTCTCGAGTGCGCGTTTTTTGAGCCTACCGGTATACGAAAGAGCGCAAAACGATGCGGTATTTCCACCGATTCGTCTCATCGCTTCGAGCGGGGAGTTGACACGGGTGCGGGGCTTATCGAGGCACTCGATACCGCGGCGGCTCTGGTGGCGGAATACGCCGGCGGTCGCGTGGTCGCGGGCCGTCTTGATGAGATTGCACAACCGATGCCTCAGCGACGCGTTACACTGCGTACCTCCCGCGTGGAAAAACTTCTTGGGATACGTATCGACACCGGGACGGTCCGAAAATTGCTGCGGCGGCTGCAATTCGAAATAGAATCGAATAAAGGGGATGTCCTGACGTGTCTGATACCCACCTTCCGTCATGACTGCACTATCGAGGCGGATCTGATAGAAGAGGTGGGACGGCTGAGAGGATATGATTCGATTGAGCCGAGTGAATATGCGGTAATGCCGGTGACAAAATCCGGGATAGAAACACACGAACTGGTTACCGATACCCTGCGCAACAGGTGTGCGTATGCCGGGTTACGGGAGACGCAAACCAACAGCCTGACTTCAGAGAAGAAGAATCGTTGTGTCGCACCTGCAGCGAAACCTGTTGATTTGCGTAATCCACTGAGCCCGGAGATGGCACAAATGCGCACTTCACTCATCATATCCCTGTGTGATACAATCGCCTATAACCTCAATAGAAACAACGAGCATAACAGATTTTTCGAAATAGGCAGAGTATACGAGTATGAGGGCAATGGAGAGTATACCCGGGAGCAGCACACACTGGCCATTGCACTGCAGGGTGAATGGCATACACCTTCCTGGGACACACAGCCGCGCACTGCGGATATATATGTGCTTAAAGGATTGATCGAACGTTGTATCGGTGAAACCAGAATCGGTCTGCTTCGGTTTCGTGAAATGACTTCAGTGCGCTATGACGGTCTTTTTACACACGAACGGGCGGAATTCGTGTCTGACGACGGTCGCATTCATGGAGTGTTCGGTAAGCTCGCTCCCGGGGTGCTTCGTGCATTTCAGATAAAAACGGATGTCTACGCAGCGGAAATATTCCTGGACGGAATGCTGCAGCAGGGCTTTCGTATACCGCAGTATGCACCGGTGTCCAGGTATCCGGCACTCAAGCGTTGTTTTTGTTTCGTGATGCCGCGTCATATAAAAGCGGGTGAGATACGGGATGCCATCTATTCTGTCTCGCCAATGGTTTCTTACGTGCATATTTTCGATGTATACGAAGGGGAGAAAATAGGTGCAGGAATGAAAAGCGTCGCCTACGCGGTCACCTTCAGGGCACCGGACAAAACATTGCAGGAAACCGAGGCGGATGCGCTCAACCGCGAGGTGATATCACGCATTACCTCTAACTACAATATTGCATTGAGAGAGGACGAAACTACACCCGCGGGTTGACTGGTGAGGGCATAAACCGTATAATGTATATATACTGCCGTTTTTATGCGGTGATGATGCGAGGGTAATCGGACCGCACGTATGAAACGTTGCAGTGGGAAGAAAAACATCGTTTTTGGCACAGGTACTGGTGTATGAAGCGGTGATGAATGTATTTTTATTATGTATTGTAACCGATTAAGAGGAAAAAAGATAGGCGGATAACATAAAGTTTGGTCACCACCTTATATATCGGTTCATTTCTTATCGGAATATGCATGGAGCGTACAGGAAAGAATTAGGAGAACGTATACAAAGAATTGACGTGATATGCGGTGTATGACTATTACCTGATATAGAGTGATTTTATTTGCGAAATCTGCTGCAATCGGCACTACGATTATATTCTCGAAACCCATGAGAAACCCAACAAGGTTGCCCATACTTTTTGAGAACACAATTGCAGGAGAGCTCACAGCAGCTTTCATCAAAACAACCGCTCAATTCAGGTGTTAATAACGAGTAATTTTCATGTTTAGAGAGACACGAGGTGAATTATACTATGGATATCCAGAAAATCAATATGCTGGGGGAGAAAGTAGAGAGCATTATTACTGCATATAAAGGTGTAAAGGAGGAGAACAATTCATTGCGTGAGCAGCTCTCACAAAGAGATGCCACCATTAACGAAGTGCAGGAAAGAAACAGACAACTGGAGGAAGAGCTCAGTTCCGCAAAAGAGAACCTGCAGGAACGGCAACAGCGTCTGCAGAGTGCGACTGAGAAAATCGAGGAGATCGTGTCCAAAATAGAGACGGTAGATCAGGAAAGCTGACTATCGTTTAGAGGCGAGAGAGAGTACCAGTGACTGCAAAAACGGTATCGATAAATATTCTGGGTAACGAATACGTCATAAAAGGTGACGTGGACAGCCAGACAACCCGTAGTGTCGCGCATTATGTAGAAAATCAGATAGTACAGGCACACAACAAGAATGCGACACAAAACAAACTGAAAACCGCGATATTGTCGAACATGAATATTGCCGGTGAGCTTTTCGAGTCACAAAAAGCTGTACGTCGGCTCGAAAGTGAAGAACAGGAGTGTAATCGCGCGATCGATACGCTGGTAAACAGGATCGATTCTGTACTCGATGATAACCAGATGTAATATGCGCGCGTGATACTGTTTTTGCCTGAGGGGCGCTGTCGGATCGCATCGCAATTCGGCATCGCGGTTGTGAGGGAAATCTTCTTCACATCAAATCCCCGGTACTTTCCTACCCGATGCGAGGTCGATCCTTCGGTTTAATCCTGTATGTCGTGTCCATTTTCCATTGTAGCCGTGTTACGGATGAAATGGCTCCATACGTATGAAATAACAGACATCGTTGTATATACATTATTTATCAGGAGGACGTTATGACACACACTATCATAATAATAGGAACAGGGGTTGCCGCGGCCGCCGTGGCATTCATAATCGGCATGTACTGGCGTGGTATCATCGATCGCAACTACAAGCAGCGAAAAATTGAGGAAGCCGAGACCGAAGCGGCGCGAATTCTCGAGGAGTCGCAGAAAGAGGCGGCGCTGAACAAAAAATCGGCGATTCTCGAGGGTAAGAATGAATGGTTCAAGGAGAAGAGCAAATTCGAGGCGGAGGTGGAAAACAGAAAAGAACAGCTTCGGCAGCAGCAGCAGCAGCTCAAAGAGCAGCGCGTGGAGCTCACCAATAGGCAGGAGAATATCACCAAGCGTGAAAAGGAGTTCAAGGCGCGGGAGAATTTTCTGGCATCAAAAGAAGAGTCGCTCAGCACCAAGGAGACCGAACTCGAACGTCAGATTGCCGAGCAGAACAGGAAACTCGAACAGATATCCAAGTTGACCGAGGGTGAAGCCAAGGAGCTTCTTATGAAAAACCTCGAGTCCGAAATCCGCTACGAATGTGCCCAGATGATAAAGGATATGCGCGATAAGGCTCGTGCGGAAGCCAACCGCGAGGCAAAAGAAGTGGTGCTGCAGGCAATGCAGCGAAGTGCGGCCGATACCACGACAGAGAGTACCGTTTCGGTGGTACATTTGCCCAGCGAAGAGATGAAGGGGAGAATTATCGGCAGAGAAGGGCGCAATATCCGAAGTTTTGAAGAAGCGACGAATATCAACGTAATTGTTGACGATACTCCCGAGGCGGTGATTCTTTCGGGATTCGATCCGGTGCGTCGCGAGGTGGCCCGTATCGCCATGGAGAAACTGATCGCGGACGGTCGCATTCATCCGGGGCGCATAGAAGAGCTCATAAAAAAGAGCGAAGAAGACGTGAACGAAAAAATGCGCGAGGCGGCGGAGGATGTGATCCTGGAGCTGGGCGTGCATGGCATATCGAACAAAATAATGGAGCTTCTCGGACGGTTGCGTTATCGCGCCTCCTATGGACAGAACGTGCTGCAGCATACCAAGGAAGTGGCCATTCTTTCCGGTATTATGGCAAATGAGCTGGGACTCGATTCGGATACGGCGGTGCGTGCGGGGCTGCTGCACGATATCGGCAAGGCGATCGATCGTGAAATGAAAGGAACGCACTCGGAGCTCGGTGCGGAAATCGCCAAAAAACAGGGGGAATCTGAAATAATAGTCAACGCGATTGCCGCCCATCACGAGGATGTTGAGGCAACGTCGCTGTATGCACCATTGGTGAAGGTCGCGGATACCATTTCGAGCAGCAGACCGGGAGTGCGCAGGGAAACGCTTGCCAAGTATATCGATCGGTTACAGAATCTGGAGCGTATTGCGGATTCATTCAAAGGCGTGAGCAAATCGTACGTGATTCAGGCAGGACGAGAAATCCGTACCATGGTTGAGCCAAAAAAGGTTGACGACAGCCAGGCCGAAGAGATGGCCACACAGATCGCCAAAAAAATCGAGAGCGAAATGGAATATCCCGGTCAGGTTACGGTAACGATCGTGCGCGAGAGCCGGTATACGCAGGTCGCCCAGTAATCGAGCGAAAGCGTTAGCAATGCGTATTCTTTTTATCGGTGATATCTTCGGTAGAGCAGGGCGGCGGATACTTTCAGAGCGGCTCGAAGCACTGCGTCTGCGTCATTCGATCGATGTGTGTATTGCAAACGGTGAAAACGCTGCAGGCGGCATGGGTGTTACCTGTAATATCCATGAAAAACTTTGTCGTTATGGCGTCGATATTGTGACCGGCGGCAACCACTCGTTTGCAAACGACGAAAGCAAGGCGGCACTCGAAACCGATAAAGGGATTGTACTGCGTCCGGCTAATTATCCGGAGGGTAATGTGGGAAAAGGGTGGGCGGTACATACAATACAGGGAGAAACCAAAATCGGTGTACTGAATCTACAGGGAAGAGTGTTTATGGCCGAGAAGCTTGCGTGTCCGTTTCGTACCGCAAAGTCGATTACCGAGCAAATTGCGCAGCAGACGCGCATTATCATTGTCGATTTTCATGCCGAGGCCACATCCGAGAAAAAAGCGCTGCTCTATTATCTCGACGGCTCGATTACTGCGTTGATCGGCACACATACCCATGTGCAGACAGCGGATAGCTGTATTACGCCTCGCGGGACCGGTTACATAAGTGATGCCGGAATGACCGGTCCGGAACACTCGTGTATCGGGGCGACCTATAAATCGGTTATTCCCCGTTTTTTCTATCAGATCCCGGCACGGATAACCCCCTCGGAATGCGGACCCATGATCAACGGAGTGGTAATCGAGGTCGACGAAAACAGTGGCCGTACCACACAGATCTACAGGATCTACGAGCGAAGCGACAACGGAGAGTGACGTGATGCTGCAGGGCCTGGCACCACCTTATGAATGTGAACGGCCTTATTCGGTCAGTGAAATAAACGATGCAATTGCATCGTGGCTGGAACAGGGCAATACGCTCGTATGGGCAACCGGAGAGGTATCCAATTTCAAGCAATCGGCGCGTGGGCACTGCTATTTCAGTCTTAAAGATGCGGGCAGCAGAATTCCGTGTGTCATGTGGCGCTCCATTGTACACAAACACGCGCAACTGCCGGATGACGGGCAGGAAGTGGCGGTCATCGCGGTGGTCAGAGTCTACCGGCGGGGCGGATACTATCAACTCGATGTCCAACGGCTGCAGTCAATGGGTAAGGGGTTAATCTACGAGGAATTCGAGCGTACGAAGAAAAAACTCCAAAAGGAGGGGCTCTTCGATGCGGCGCGTAAAAAGGCGCTGCCTGAGGAGGTCGCCCGTGTGGGACTGGTCACCTCGGCACGGGGAGCGGCGGTGCGCGATATGATAAAAAACATCCATGCCAGAGCACCCTGGGTGGAGATCGTGATATGCGACGTTGCGGTTCAGGGGGATGAAGCCCCTTCATCCATTGCGTCCGGAATCCGGATGTGCAATGAATACAGCAGGCTCGACTGCATCATTACCGGCAGGGGGGGCGGATCGATCGAGGACCTGTGGGCGTTTAACGAAGAGGAGGTGGCGCGGGCAATATCCGAATCGCATATACCGGTTATTTCGGCGGTCGGTCATGAAGTCGATGTGACGATCTCCGATCTGGTAGCGGACGTGCGTGCAGAGACGCCGTCCGCTGCTGCGGTCAGAATCGTTAAAGATTCACGTGAGCTTTGTTCCCGCTTTTCTTCGACGGAATCTAGATTCATACGCAGCTTTCTTAATGCCCGCAACGTTTTTTC
>CAZPUS010000037.1:0-25821 GCA_964589825.1 uncultured Fibrobacterota bacterium
GTATACAGGTATGAGAACGGCAATATTTATCAGGACCACGATTGCGCCTGGATACATATTCAAAAAAAGCATCCTGCGCTATCGATTAAAGAAGCTATTCTCGAATTAGAGGATGGTCACCTGTAAGTAATCCAGTAACACATTTTTTGGCCGGTGGACACATGACTGTTTGCCGGCCCTTTTTTTTCTTTTCAAAGCATCACAGGGGCCATTTGGAAGGGTCAGAAGGCCCGGAAAAGCATTGAGGTATACCCACGGGTCGGTTGAAACTATTATCGGGCTTCACAGAAAATTCTAATGGGCTTAAGGGGGTTTGGGGTAAAACAAGCGAGAAACAATCGAAAGTCGCACAGGCGAACAAAGAGGGGCTTCTCTGTGCGTGCATGAGCCGATATTCGGTTTTGCACATTCCGGCCATTTCAATTTTTGCAGACGGGTCAGAGTAATGCTCTGACCTATCTTTATCTGTGGTTACATATGTGGTTATATCTGTACTATATATCATTGTGCGATTCCGCACATTCTGATTGTGCTGTTTCGAACGGTCGAATAATGTAATTTTGTTCGTTGACAGAATACCACCGCGTCCGACAAAATCGGTTGCTGTTTCGCGCTTTCCTTACCACACGCGGTTTTCCGGGGCAATCGACCGGGGATTTTATATAGTGTGTCCGGGCCAGGATTTTTAGCATTGAGTTCCCTCTAAAAAACGAATTGTTCATATAGTAGACACACAGTTGTTTTTACGGTACGTTCTTTGACATTCGGGATAGATTGCCATACGAACCTTCTCAGGCGGCCCCAAAAATCCGCAAAATAGATACAATGTGCCGTGTTTTTATAAAACATGACGCCCCCGTATCGAGATAAGATATAACACATAATATGCTGATATGATATAAGATAAATTGATTGCGCCCCTCTTGTCAAGCTTGTTTCTTACGTGTGAACCATGCATCTTTTTTCTACTCGTCCTCTTTTTTTAGACTGGACTTAATTATTTTATTGCAAAAAATCCTGAAAATTGTACCTTGCGTAACCAACTCAAAGGGGCGTGTATGGATACATGCAGACGCATTAGCGCATTGTTGCTGATACTCATTGCAACAACCTGTGTATATTCGGACACTGAGATCATATGGAAAAAAATTGCCGATGATTTCGATACCACGCTCAATCGTATGCCAGATAAAATTCAAACCGTTGCCATATACCGGGTACGGGTCGGAGAAAATGTAAACGCAGCTACTGTAAGAGGTTTTCTGGAAAAAAAACTCGTACGCAACACACGTTTTGGCCTGATAGACAGGCAGACAATAGAAGAGGTGCTTAAGGAACAGCAGCTTTCGATGACCGGCGCAGTCAGCAACCGCGATATGGTTAAAGCCGGAAAACTAATCGGGGTGCAGGGGTTTTTTATCGTTAATGCAAAAATTAAAAAAGACAAAGCCGTATGCAGCATTAAAGCCATTAACGTAGAAACCGGGGCGGTTATTTACTCCGAGACATTTACGCGTCATATAGAAAAAAGAAACAGACTTGGGATTTCACTGGGTATAGCCTTTTTCCCCGAGGCCTCGTTCCCGGACGGGCTTGAAATATACAACGAAATAGACGGCCACGGTATATCGGAACACACTGATGCAGTATTATTCAACGGGCCTGTTGACAATGCTCCCGGTACTGGTTTGTGCGCAGGAGTCTCATATATAAACAATGCACGTCTAATAAAAAACATATCATTCGGTTTTGATATAAAAACTTTAATCTTTTTCGAGGCGGTCAGTGCTCCCAGAACAAACATAGATACCGTGGTAGCGGAAACCAACGGTATGGATACTACTTTTCAAGCTGAGTACAATGGCGATACCGAATTCGATGCAACAAGGGGCAGCTACCTCTGCTTTCGCCCAAAAATCAGCTACAGGCTTTCAGATATGATAAAGCCGTACCTTTCGGTTTCTCTTCGCGTTGGTGGTGTGCAGTACCGATGCGGCGGATGGTATAATGTTAATTTTAACAAGAGGCATGACGAGGCTAACAGTTTGCATGTCGATTCAGACGATCATGGAACCGTAGTCACCGGAAGCGTCGCTCCCGTAGCAGGTATGGATTTTTTTATTACCAGGGCGTTGTCCGTGTTTGCCGAGGTGCACTATCTGATGGAAACCCGGACCGAAGTCGATACCTGGGCCGGAGACAAGGATGATGACACAGAACATGGCTGGCGGTTTAAATTCACGTCACAGCGCGAATCGGGTGTTGCATTGATTGCGGGAATCACCGCCTACCCGTTTGCCTGGTAAAATGGTAGTAATGGAAGTGATGGGGACGGTGCAACTTTATTACCTTTACGAGACATAGCCATACTTTTGGCCACCTCCTCCCCTTTTCCTGCCATGCTCGATACAGAAGGCCCGCACACTTTGAGAAAATATGCGGTTTCTACCATTGGCAGCCGCTTTGCATACAACATCATCACGCTCCTGAAGCAAAATCTTTCATCGTCACAGCAAAAAATGGTACGCCCTTCATTTCCCCTTGACATGATATGATACACGGCCCCGGCAACCGTTATTCGTGCTTTCCGTGGCATGAACGAAACAGGTATCATTTGCTAATAACGTAGCACCCTCCCTTGTTTCTTGTTTTTATAAATCTCTCGACTATACCCCTCAGGGCTGAAGAGGATTAAAGGTGGTGGATGCGTCATCAAACAACACCACATCCACCCCGCCGCCGGATAAATGCGGAATAAAATTCCAGGCGGAATCCACCTCCTCTTTATTCCAGTAACGCTGCATCGCCGCCCGTATGAATGCATACGTCTCGATGAGTGTCACCCGTCCGTTTTCATCAAAATCGCCATAGCACGGGGCTCTGAGGAAAAAGTACGTGAATACACTCTGCCCGAAAAAACCATCCCACGATATCTCTTTACTTCCTGATGCGCCCAGCACGAGGGGCGCGAACCGTGAGTCGTATTCTCCGTTATACGATGCATCCCAGAAGGTGCGCCATGTCTGTGTCAGGATAGAACTTGTGTTTTTACGTGGCTTTTGTTTTCTGATGTATTCAGCGGAGTGGTCTGCGTTATAGTCCGGTGTTTTATGAATGAATCCACCGGCATAGCACATGTCAAGTATCATGGTGATGTTCCTGGTTGGCAGTCTTTTCAATTCGTTAACCAGTATTTTTTTTGATACGGTTCCGGATTTGAGGTATCCCTCAAGTGACGTTACGGGACTGGTGCTGTTAGCAAGAAAGGCATACGAAAAGTTTATATTTTCCGGAGCCACATCGAGGTGAGATAGCGCGTCCCGCGCAATCCCATGGCCGGAAAAAAAGAACAGGCACATATCATTATCCGACATTACTGCCGATAATTGTGCGATGTCTTCTTTTATACGCTGCGGAGTCACCACAGAGTCCGTCCGTGCAGTCACCTCATAACCCCACTTGTCAAGCATATATGCGACGCTGTCCGCATCGCTTGCGCTGTAGGGGAGTTCAAAGAGTGAATATTCATATTGCGAAACTCCATATACAAGCGCATGTCGCTTAAATGGGCTGTCATGAGTAGAACACCCGATAACAAACATACACAGTATGCAGATATAACCTGTCAGTTTCATTTATCGTCTGACCCCGATATAGATATGTACACCGGCAGAAAAAAACGTGCTTCCTATACGATAATTATATGCCACCGGAACGTCCAGACGTACTATGGAACACGGCAGTTTTGTGAAAGTTATCCAAAGGTTCGGTATACAAGCAGCTTCCGGATAACCCGCATATACCTGCACATGCTCATATTTATCCAGATGTGCGGCGAAACGAAAACCTAAATTACCGGTCACAATAACGCCCCGCCCGGATGGTGTCGATATCAGGTTTGTATAGTCAATCCGTAACGCCGTACTGTAGCCGGTAAATCTACGGAATACAACTCCCTTATATACGTGGGAGTGAGTTGTTGCCGTGTATTCAAACGGAGTACAGGTCAATAGAATCCGCTTATATGCCACTGCTGCATCCGCAGCGCATAAAAGCCTGTGTTGCACACCGGCATTGAACCCCGGGGCAGATATCCACGTTGCATTCGAGCCACCCCGCAGCCCCAGATGCCAACACCATCGTGATGTATCCTTCTTTTTATTATACAAAGAATCGGATGCAGCACTTTCCGTACGAATACAAAAAACAAGTATGCACACCACAGCCAATTGCCAAACCACCATACAACAGTTGTACATTCTTTTACATGCGCGTGTATCGTCACGATACGCACCATCATTGTACATTTTTGCCTTCACCCTGGTTTTTCATGTTTTTTTACTGTTATTGTGCCTATATCCCAATTGAAATCCCTCCACCGAGTTGCGTGATAGCATAGCCCGACCATCCTTCCGGATACCAGAAATATTGTAACTCTCCCGAGATATGCAGTCTGACTCGTTTTTCTCCCAGTGCAATCTGAAGAGCACCATGCATCCCTTCATGACAGGAGAAATAGGCCAGATTGGATCCGAATGTGTATCCAAGAATCGGAATGACAGAGATATTCTCACACACCGGAATCCGTTTCTGTATTCCCGCATTACCCAATAGATACCCATACCATAGCGTACAAAACAACTCTGCACCTGCATATGGCGACACAAAGGGTATTTTTTCAAATATCAGTCGCATCTCAGCTCCCCCGAAACCATTACCAAGATATAATTGTGGTTCAATCCTGACTGTATATGATTTCATCTCCCCTGCCCGGGATGGCACACAACACAATAATATGACGATACAAATTCCATACAATCTGTTTTTCGGCATTTATCATCCTTTCCTGTTATTTTTTTGAGTTATACCCATATGAAGAGTCGAATACAATTTCATGTACATTATCCGGGTTTTCCATATCGATACATCGTACTAACGCTTCATTTTCGACCACCATCTGGACTAGGAAGTACCGTCCGGCATAAAACTGCATGAATTCAGGTGTATTGGTTTTTTTATTGTGCGTCTTTCCCTCCTGTATAGCGACACCTGCCTGAATGTCACCACATAACCCCCCCTTCCCCGGCAACCAGCGGACTTTTATTTCACGATTACCAGGCATCTGCTGCACAGATGGAATCCGTACCCATTTGCCATAAAAAAACCACCGGCACTTTACCCGGATAACA
Source organism: uncultured Fibrobacterota bacterium (assembly GCA_964589825.1). Taxonomy (GTDB): domain Bacteria; phylum Fibrobacterota; class Chitinivibrionia; order Chitinivibrionales; family WJKA01; genus CAZPUS01. The sequence continues at coordinate 5,190 of CAZPUS010000037.1, forward strand.
AAATACCCGCTTTTTGAGCAAAAAACAAGGACTAATCAGTCCCGGTTTTCAGGAAAAATGCATTACGAGATAGGCAGTACCCATGCCCGGTCATTCCTGCCTATCGGCCGGTGTTGTATCCCGGCCTTCGTTTTTTGAAAGAAGCCGGGTGGTGTCCCTGCGCACAATGGAGTCGAATTGTTTTTTATTGCGGGAATAGTACTCTGCCATGGTCTGCAGCCGTTTATGCGGAATCCGTATGCCCGGATCCTGTTGCATGCCCTGATATTGTTCGATTACCGCGAATGCATAACGGAAAAGTGCGTATAAGGTCAACACCACTTTGGGCTTGAGACCGAAATGTTTTTTCCATCGCTTTCGAAAGTACGATTCCCCGACTTTTACCTCCCGTACCAGATGCATCACCGACAAAGGAACATTGGTTTTAATACTGCCGCACCAGGTCCGAACCACCTCGTCATACAGATACCCGCACGGGGGAATAAGCAGTGTCTCGAGAAACACATCCCTGATGCATGCGATAATACGTGCACGCTCATGCTGCGAATGCGGCATGTCGAATACCCCTTGCGCCCCCGCCTTTGCCAGCTCATACCCTATCCGCACAGGGCCCCGGCCGGTAATGTAGAACATGGCACAGCCAATACCGAGTTTTTGCTGCAGTACACAGCGCAATTGCTCGCTGCAATCGTGCTGCAGCATGCATACACCCGCATGTATGTACGATCTTTTTGTGACGAGCGCATCGACCTCCATGGGCGTGGCCACGTAATGCATGCGAAAAAGAGGATGATGCTGGAGCATGGCATACATTGCATCAGCCGGCGCGTCAAACGATCCGACCGCCAGAATGTCGATTTTATTCAGCAGGGGTATTGCCCATTTACACTCATTACTCAGCATTTCCATCCGCACATCGCCCCCTTTTGTGCATTTCCCGGCCTGAATATTCTGCCGCCACCGCACAGGCCGCAGCCGTTGCCGTTATCATAAGTCGTTTCCCTCTCGCGTAGTTAAATCATATCAACCCTCATGTTATCGTAATTAATATAATATTAACCACATGCAGCAGCAAAACACATGCACGACCCGCCCCGGGCAATAGACAAATAGCGCGCGCTACTACAATGATGCATGCTGTATGCTATCCGATTTTTTGTCGTAGTAATACTGTGCCTTTTTATATTCGCTTTTCACCTGTCTGGTCCGGTCCCGGATTCTGAGTGTGACATCCGGATATATGATATCCCTGACTTTTATCATACACTGCAGGTGCGCGGGTTCTCTCTTTTTGAGTTCACCGACCTTCCATTTGAGCATTTTGATGCGCGCGCGCATCTGCTGACGTTTCATCTGAACCGCCCGCACCTTTTTCTTCTTATCCTCACTGAGACTGGCCCCTTTTTTCAGCGCCTTTATCAGGGGGACGAGTATGTCGTCTATCTTTTTGATATTTTTGCGGTTGAATTCGATAATATCGTTAAGTTCCTTCGCTTTTTTCTGCAGCAGGTAGTCGTTGCCCACCACACACCGGGTTTTTGCCCCCTGGGGCGAGCCGATGCTTTTTGCCTCTATCCCGCGAAGTGCGTGAAATGTACCGCCCATCAGCGCGCCCTTGTGCTCGGTCGCATATATATGTCCGGTGCAGTAGACCTCGCTCTGGATGGCTGCATTCTTGATATACACATCACCCTGTGCCTCCAGTTGGGCATTCTGCAAATAATTGACTTCGCAGTTACGCTCGCAGGTGATTTCGGTATCCTGGGTGGCCACGCGCCGTCCCTGCGCCACATCGGGGAGATACTCTATCTCCTCAACCGGAATTTGGTTGGGTGTGTGATACGTCTCTATTATTTCGAATTCGATCCCTGCTTCCAATACCAGGCCTCCCGCCTGTTGCCGGCGGGCGTATTCGCTTCGCTCCACCCCAATCGTATTGTCGTCGTCATCGAGAAGCCCTTTCTGACGCAATTCCTCGCTGCTGTAGCCTTTCAATATCTCCTGGGTTTCTATTTGGTCAAGGTTGCTGTCCATACGGGCAAGCATCCGCTCGAGACGTTCCTGCTCGGATCCGTCTTTGCCGTTTCGGGAAGAATTCTCGCCTGAGGTATCATGTGCCGTCATAGTATCACCTCGTTACGCCGTACTGTGGCGTGTTACAGATGTCACCTGTTGTTTTCCGCTATGCTGCCCTTATGATATACAGGTGCGGAATGCAATGTCACGTACCCGTATTAATGTCGTTGAGATCGTCCAGAAATCCGGGGATATCCTGAATCGCTTTTTGCTGGGAGAGCGCGATCGAGACTATCGAGCACACCGAATCGATGGCTTCCACTATCTGCGAGGGCGATACCGTGCCATCGTTTTCGATTACAAGTGACCCGAGGACGGTTCCCGCTTTTGAGAGTACAAGACCGATCCCGTGTTCTTCGAAGATGTTTTCTCCGGTTTTGGAGGTACGCGCAGCGATATCGTGGAGAGTGGTCCCCATTTTTCCATCACCGTACGTCTCTCCGAGAAAATCGGCGATCACGAATACGTTGCGGCCGTCAAGCTGTCTGGAGACCGTTTTGCACGCTTTTTGCATAAACCGCTCCAGCGAAGTATTATCGACTAGCATCTGCAGCAGCTCGTTACGTTCCTGAAGCTGAATCGTACGCTCGCGCACTCGCTGCTCCAGCATTTCGTTGGCCCCTTTAAGCTGCGCGTTTTTCTTTTCAACTTCCTTAAGCAGACGCTGCGCCTCCATTCGCTTTTCATAGTACTCTATTGCATTTTTCACCGATAGCTTGAGATCGTTATCATCCCACGGTTTGGTTATGTAGCGCCACACGTGCCCCTCGTTGATCGCCTGCATGATACTCTCGATATCCGCGTATCCGGAAAGTATCATACATACCGCATCCGGATACTGCTGTTGTGCACGTGTGAGAAATTCCACCCCGTCCATTCCCGGCATGCGCATATCGGCAACGATCACCACGGGTGAATGCCACTGCAGCATCTGCAGTGCCTCTTCGCCGCTTTCTGCAAGCAGCAGCTCGTAAGCCTCTTCATCGATAAACGAGCGCTGCAGCGATTTAAGGACGTTCTTTTCATCATCGACAAACATGATCTGGTAATTCATGACTTGTTCCTCTGTTTATTAATAGTTGATTCTGTGTTACTTTTATCGGAAATTACAGATCTATTTATGTGCAGCGTATTGTCCCTGCATACGGTGTTTATGTCTCCTCCTTCCGGATGGGTAAACGGATGCTGAAGCACGTCCCGCGCCCGTCTGCGGCCGGTGCCGCGGTTATCTCACCGTGGTGGTGATTCACGATTATATCATAGGCGATACTCAGCCCCAGTCCCGTTCCCTCACCTACCGCTTTGGTGGTATAAAAAGGTTCGAATATTCGTGCACGCGCCTCATCAGAAATGCCCGGACCGTCGTCTTCTATCTCACACACTACCCGATCCGGCTCCTGTCGCGTTCGTATGGTAATGTGTCCCCGATCGCTGCGATTCTGAGAGGCGATTGCCTGTGCCGCATTCACGAGAATATTAAGAAAGACCTGGTCGAGTTCCCCGATATTGCAGTACACGGCGGGGATATCCCCCAAATCGGTCGTTACATCCGCGTAATACTTTATTTCGTTGCGCGCCATAACCAGTGAGCTTTTGAGTCCCGCATTGATATCGGCATGACCGTACTTCTTTTCCCTGTCAACATGGGCGAATTCTCTCAGGCTCTTGACGATATCGGTAACGCGTACCAGCCCTTCCTTGCTTTCATCGAGCAGCGCATCGGTATCGTCGATAATAAAATCGAGCTTTTTCTCTTTTTCCTTCTTCTCAATTGACGCACGATCCGCTCCTGTACGATACATCTGGAAAAGTTCCTTCATGGAATTGAAATATCTGGTGAGGTTCTCCATGTTACTCTTTACAAACGCGACAGGGTTGTTTATTTCGTGAGCCACTCCTGCGGCAAGCTGCCCGATTCCTGCGAGTTTTTCGGACTGAAGAAGCCGTGCCTGTGTCGACTTGAGCTCTTCATAGGCTGCTTCGAGGGTATCTTTTTGCGAAACGATCTGGCGTTCGTTTTCATCCCGTTTGATCGCCATACCGACCATATTGGCTGCAACACTCAAATACTCCCGCGTCTGCGTATCCCACCCGCCTGCGTTATCGACATTGTCCAGCCCCACAAATCCGCGCACATTGCCTTCTACATCCACGGGAAGCACGAGTATCGACTTGATATCCTGCGCCTGGAGGATCTCCCGCTCCGCCTTTGCCTCATCACCCATGGCGTCGACATCGTGCACCTCTATTATCTCGTGGTTGTACAGTTTTTTAGTCCACCAGGGGAACGTATCCAGCGGCAATCCCTGCAGGTTTTCTATTTCGGAACTCACCCCCTGGTTGCACCACTCGTGGGTATTGTCCATGACGCTTTTTTCTTCATCGAACTGGAAGAGATAGGCGCGCGATGCCCGCGATACCATCCCGAGATTCTGCAGTGCCCGGTCGACAACTTTGTCGTAGCTGTCGAGGCTTACAAACGATTCCGCAATACGATAGACTGCCTCCAGAAACGAAAACCGACTCTGAAGTGCATTATACTGCTGTTGCGTCACACTCATAAAAACATAACCCCCATTATTGTATACGCGGGAATGCTGTAAAGGAACTCATCTTAGATATTATACCGGATGCACCCCGATTTGTCAACCTGCAAGCCCTCATGCGTACATATCGCAATCGCTTAATTTGGGTAAAGATCACTTTTGCTGCTGTTGTGTTCGGGGGACCAGCTATACTCCCCGTTTTCGGCAGACGTACTTTTGTGCGTCATGTTGCCGAGGGCGTCGTATCCCCATTGCGTGTCGTTGCGTGCGGAGACAAGCTGCTTGCTTACACCACAACACCGCTACCAGTTATTTTATCCGGAAAAAAACACGTTGGTGAGGGTATTGCTATACGATTGCTGTATAGCGGCCTGTACGTGCGGGGTATCTTTTTAACCAGTCAGGATCAGGACAGGCAGGATGATACGGATACAGGGGAATGGTTCGCTGGCACGGTGTGATTGCGCATCAGTCAAGGTTCTTTGGATATCTTCTGCAAAATCCTGACCATGTTGCCCCGCCCCTCCCTATTTCTCCATTTCCTGCTTGCCCCGCCCCATCCAATTTATGTATATTCCGTAACCAATACAACAATCCCGGCTGGATTGATATTCAAACCTTACCCGTTGACATTTCCCGGACTCCCCATGTCCTTTTCATCTATACGGACACTTCTTATTTTCCTCTGTGTATCCATGACGGTACCGGCACAGGATTTTATCCTCCGCGGCGTGCTTCTGGACTCCGTCTTTGCCCGCAGCGATTCCGTCTCGGCGCAACTGCTGGAAAGCGGAGAATCCTTTACCGTGCGCTACGGTGAACCCTTCGAGATTTCCCTCCCGCCGGACGACTTCTGGAACCTCTGCATTCGCGACGACAACATCGAACAGTGCTATGTTATTGAAAAAAAAGGAGGTGGCGACACGGTGTTCGTGGACAGCCTGGATAACGAAAATCAGCTTTCGGTGTTCTCCGCCTTCGTAGTTGCCGACACCACAGTGGACACGGCCACTGCTGTGGTTGACACCACGGTGTCCTCGGCGGAAGACTCGATTCCGCAGGAGCAGGTGGAGCTGCTCACCCGGCTGCGTCCGGTGGTAATCCAGGTGCGCAAGCGGCCCAGGAGGAGCCTGGGACAGTCCACGGTTTCCTCCAAGGCCATCGCCCGTCAACCGGGGCTTGCCGAAGCCGACGTGATTAAGGCAATCCAGGCCCTGCCCGGGGTGGTAGCCTCGTCGGATTTCAGCTCAAAAATCTACGTGCGCGGCGGCGGGGCGGACCAGAATCTTTTTCTCTTCGATAACGGGGTGGTCTATTCCCCGGTCCATTTTTTCGGCCTCTTCTCCACCTTTCTGGTGGACGGCATCGACAAGGTGGATTTCTACAAGGGCGGCTTCTCTCCCTCCTATGGCAACCGGCTCAGCTCGGTGGTGGATATCCGGAGCCGCAAGGGAGGCAGGGAGGACAACGACACACTCCAGCTCAAGGGCTCGGCGCAGATCACCACTTTTGCCACCACTGTATCTGCCGAAGGATCGAAGGGGGCCACCCGGATCAACCTGAGCGGACGCTCCACCTATATAAAGGAAGTGCTGGGACTGCTGCGCAGTGCCGGTGTCACCGATCTGGACATCGACTACCGGTTCTACGACCTGCAGGGCAACATCTTCCAAGGGCTGGGCGACGACATGGGCCTGCAGCTCAGTGCCTACAACGGCCGGGACCGCCTCCTGTTCACGCCCCTGGAAACATTCTGGGGCAACACCGTGATACCGCTGAACTGGTACTGGCGACCCTCCGATGATCTCACCCTCCGCTCGTCCCTCTCCTATTCGGCCTTCGAGCAGGAGTTTGGCATCGAAAACCTGCAGACTTTTATCAACGAGATCCAGTCGGTAAGTTTCAAGCCGTGGGCTGAATATACGGGGTGGGAGAACCATGTGCTGCTGCTGGGACTGGAGTCGCAGTCTTTTCTCACCCTCTTCGGCAATCGGGCCGACTTCATCAACCTGGACATCACCGCGGAAAACACCTTCTGGCTGCACAGCTTCTTTGCCGAAGACCGGATTTCCCTGGGCCGGTTTGAACTGATGCCGGGCCTGCGGGCCAACTACCTTTCCAGCCTGGAGACCGTCTCCGCCGAGCCTCGACTCTCCGTCTCCTGGACCTTTACCGAAAATCAACGCCTCGACGCCCACGCCGGCTATTACAAACAGTTCATCAACTCGGTGATCTTCGGCGATTTCGAATCGCTCAACGAATTTTACTACCCGGCCACCAAAGAAAAAACGCAGGTGGTTCCGCCCGCCTCATCCGTACTCTTCTCCCTGGGCTACTCGCAGGACGCCCTGATGGACATGCTCGATTTCACCTGGGAGGTCTATTACAAGACACTGGACGACCTCATCGTGTTCGCTCCCAACTCAAAGCCCGACAGCATCCGCAACGACCCCAACGTGAGCCTGGGCGATCTGTTTATCCAGGGCGAGGGATACAGCCTGGGTGCCGAGATAAGCCTGCGCAAAACAGAGGGACTTTTTACCGGCGGGGCGAGCTATGCCTTCGGCTATTCAGTACAAAAAGAGGCGGAGCGGGTGTTTTTTGCCAAGTGGGACATCCCTCATTCGGTCAAAATCGACGGGGGAATCACCTGGCGCAACCCCGAAGGCACCAGCGTCTGGCGCAGCCCGAAAAACTATCTGCGCAGCTCCTTTCAGATTAAGTACACCACCGGCCTCCCCTACACCGAAATCACCGGCTACCTGCCCACGCATTATCTTGACCAGGGAGAGGGACAATTGCCCGGGGGGCCCTCACCGGGACTGGCCAACAACATCGCTACGCCGCTGGGCGGACGCAACCGAAGCCGCTACCCTGCTTACAGCCGGGTGGACGCAAAGCTTATCGACTGGGGCCGGAAAGATCGCTGGAATTTCAGCTGGACCCTGCTTAACATATTTAACCGGGAGAATGTATTTCTGTATGTCTACGACAACACCGCAAATCCGCCGGAGCGCAACACCATTCCGCAGTTCCCCTTTTTTCCGGTGTTGTTTGCGTATAAGCAGTATTTTTAGAAGGGGCGCGTACGGTCAACGTCCTCTCACGGTCGGGTACGCCCCCCTCAGGTCCCATGTGAGAAATGCTTTATTATATCGTTCTTTCCGCCAAATGGCGCCGCCGGAGGATCCTGTAACCCTTTTTATTGTACACATGAAAACCTGTCGCTGAATTGTGCAAAACCGGTAACGACATAATGAATCACGATAACATTACAAATAACAACGTTAATAAGCCTTCACGACTGCTGCCCGGAAGCTGTTCAATTGCGCATTGGAGGTTAGTCTTCCCCCCTCTTTTTTTCCTGCTGTTGCTCACCTGTCTCCAGGGTCCATGGGAATATCGGCCTGCTGACACCGAGGTCTTTCGGGGGATCACGTTGAATGCGTATGTGGTAAGCGGATGGCCGGTGCGGGGAGTGTGTCTGGAGAAGCTCAATGCGCTGGATGAATCCTACACCCCGGCATTTCCCTTTTACGATTCGGCGCGGGTGACCATCACCGGTGACGGTGGCAGCGGGCGCCGGACCATCGAATTGACGCCACGGGCACAAAGCCCCATGTGTTTTGACGGACCGGATGATTTTATCGCGCAAAACGGAGAGACCTATCGCCTTGAGGCGGTCGTCGAATGGGACTCGGCCGGCGAGGCAACAGTTACCACCATCCGCGGGCAGGCGACAGTGCCGCAGACCTGGAGTATCGACAGTACCGCAAAGGTCAATGCCGTGGCCCTCAGCGGCACCACCATAAGCGACTCCGTCCCGGCGGGCGGGGTGGAAGCCTTCTTCGGCAGTCTCCCAGAACGCATCTCAGAGCAACTGCAGCAGATCTACCAGCCGGAAATCGCCCCCATTGCCAATGACTCAGCGGCGCTGGCGGACTATTTTGCCGAAAATGCGCAGCGTATATCGGCCTCACTTGACTCGCTCCTGCAAAGCGAGGAAAACATGGTCGCTTACACCGACGGCGACACGGTGCAGTACCTGGGTGGTACGCTGAACCTGACCTCTCACATCTTCCGGGCAACCTACAGCAACGATATCCGCGGACTGCTCATTACCCACCACTTCACCGACAGCGGCGTCAATGCCTTTACCCGTTTCGACAACATCGCCGCGAATTTCGGCGAATCACCTCCGGGCGCCTTCTATTTCCGCGGCACCACGCGGCGCATTCAGTTTTTTGACCTTATCGAAGAAGAGGGCGATGACGGGTTCCGGCTTTTCGAAGCCATTCCGGTGAGTAATGCATACCTCAAAGGCGGCAGAAACGTGATCTACTTCTTTGGCACCGACGACCACTATGCCGACTTTGTAGAAACCTACATCAACCAGCACAGCAGCGCCAACGTTACCCCGGTTCATTCCGTCACCGGCGGCCACGGGTTTTTCGCGGGTTTGGCGGTGGATTCCTTCGCAGTCCATATCGAGATCCCGAAAGACATCATCTCCTTCAATGTTTTCGAGTCCCACGCCGACTTCTGCAACGATGAGGGATGGAACAACACCGACTGCCGACAGTTCGAGCCGGACTACTGTCGGCAGGTGCGCTTCAACGACATGCAGTACGCCTTTGACAATCCCGACATCATCAAAGAGCCTGAGTTGCGCAATAACTGCCTCGCCGAGGCGGTGGCCTACTATCTGGAGCAGGGCAAATCGGTCCGCTACTACCAGGACTCGATACTGACAAACGGGAACACCCTGCGCTGGAAAGAGCGGGCACCGGACGGGACCGTGAAAAACGCCAGTACACAATTCACCGACGCACAGCTGAAACGGGCCCGGGAGGAGGGAAAACTGCGGTACTGCATGCGCAACGATTTTGGTGACGAAATATGCACAGAACTCGAGAACGCCGCACAAAAACTCACTGCTGAAAGCGATACCCTCGATAAAATTTTCACCTGGTGTGAAGAAAATGGCTGGGATGGGGACGCATGCCGGGGATGGGTGCGGGAGAAATTTTGTAAAGAGAAAAGTGGAGCGGCGGAGGCGATTTGCAACGATATAGAATAACACCTGAGCTGAGCGATTTTATTTGTGCAATCTGCTGCCATCTTCACTGCTCACAGTAGCTTTCATTAAAACAATCGCTCAGCTTAGGACATAGTGATACAGGAGGGGAATGCGCGCTTCCTTCCGAAAACACGCAAAATGTAACCAATAATTTTTTACAAAGGCACTGTCCCATATGATACCGGAAAAACTGTTCATCCCACTTCAGCTGATCCTGCTGATAAGCAGTACTTTTTTTACGGCTCACGCTGATGAACGCGACACATTAGCCTCCTTGAACGAGCAAAAGGCGCAGCTGCAGAAGGAGATCGCCCGGGCCGACAGAACAATCGCCCGCACCGATTCGATCAAAGCGCGGGAAGCACAGCGCAATGCCACACTGAAAAAGCGAATGCAGGACGACATTGCTGCACGGCGTGCCGATATCGATGAACTACAGCAGCGACTGGGGGAGCTAAAAAACGAAGTGCGCTCCCTCACGGGCCGGATCAGACAGACCAAAGCGCAGCAGCGATCCATCGATACCCGCCGAGAATATTTAGCCGACCAGCTGATACAGGCTGCCCGGGCCCTGCACGACACCATCGAGCACTCCCTGCCCTGGAACCGTGAGCAGCGCCTGGCACGGGTGACTGCCCTGGAGCGGGATCTTGAAAACGACGCCGCCAGTATCGAAGAAGCCCTGGCACGCCTCATGGCGCTCATGGATGAGGAGGTCGCCTTCGGTGATGACATCGTACTGCAGGAGCGGCCGGTGCAGCGCAACGACGGCAGTACGATCAATGCCCGGGTGCTGCGCATCGGGAACCTGTGGATGGCCTATGTAGACGCCGAGGAGCAGTCCTACGGTGTGCTGCGACGCGACACCGATTCCACCTTTGTCTGGAACGAAGAGCTGAACTTTGCACAACGCGAAGCTATCCGCACCGCTATAGGAGTTAAGGATGCGAAGAAAGCGCCGCAGATTGTCAAACTCCCGGTACAACTTGATCTTGAACAGGAAAGTGAGGCCTCAGATGAGAATTAATCCGCTGATAGTGCTGGCGCTGATGGTGCTTATCCCCCGTCCGGCCTCGCCGGCGAAAATCGACGAGGAGATTGCCGCGGTGCGCAAGGAGATTACCGCGCTCAGGGAGCTGAAGGTCCGCAAAATGGACGAGCTGGAGCGGGCCGAAGCGGCACGGTGGAACGCACGATACGCGCATAACGAAGAGATGAAGTTGCAGGAATCACGCGCCCGACAGCTTGAATCACGCTACGCCTCGGTGGCCGGGGAGCTGAACCGGACACAGGAAGACATCCTGCTTCTTAAAAATGCCCTGGACGATGAACGGGAAGGGCTGCTGGAAAAAAAAGCCGCCTTCGAGGGTTTCACCCTGCAGGTGCAGCAGGCACTGGAAGACGCAGCGGAAAAGCTGGAGAACGATTTCCCCTGGCACATTGCCGACCGCACCGCGCTCTATTCGTCGCTGCAGCAACAGCTGGCCCGCCCCAATCCTGCTGTGGGCCAGGTTATGGGACGAATGCTCGCGGATCGACGAGCACGTATCGGCATAACCGACGACCAGCGCCTCACCACACGGGCGGTCCTGTTTAACGACGGGCAGGAACGGACTGCATGGAATCTGCGCCTGGGATCCGTGGTGATGACTGATATTGCCAAAAACGAACCGGCGGTGCAGACCCTGCTGCGCACCGGCTCCCTCGAAGGGCCCCGCTACAGCTGGCGCAGCGGCCTGGGCGAGACCTATTTCGACGATATGATCAAACTTATCAGCGCCGCACAGAGCGGAAAACGCACAGAAGTCCCCCTGGACGTACTACAAAACGGCAAGGTGGGCACCGGAGAGACGACCCTGGTGGAAGCCAGCCTCTGGTCACGATTCAAAGAGTGGTTCGGCAAAGGTGGGCTGATCATGTATCCGCTGCTTGCCTGCGCGATAACCGCACTTCTTTTATCGCTGGAGCGGTTTATCAAACTCACCTGGCGCCACCACCGGTTCAACCGCTCTCGCAAGCGGCTGATGCCCCTTATCGACAAGGGCGACTGGGACAACGCCCAGTTATACTGCCAGAAGGCCTGCACCGGCCTGACCCGGGCGATTCATGCCGTCGTCACCCGGCGCAACGGCAGCCGGGAAGCGGCGGAACAGCATGTGCGACAGATCCTGCTTGCCGAAGTGCCGTCGCTGGAAAAACGGTTGTCCATAATTTCCACTCTCGGATCAACCGCTCCCCTGCTGGGGCTGCTCGGAACGGTGAGCGGCATGATCACTCTGTTCCGGGTGATCACCGAAACCGGCACCAACGACGCCCGTATTCTCGCCGGGGGCATATCGGAGGCGCTGGTCACCACCCAGACCGGCCTGCTGGTGGCGATCCCGATCCTGCTGATACACGGATTTTTGATGGAACGACTCGATAATATCCTCTCCCACTATAACGAGACCGTCATGGAAGCTTTCAATATCGTGTTTAACAAAGAAAAAGCGGAGGCTTGAGCCTGTGCTGATTGACAAACTGTACGAAACAATCCTTGCGGGCGGCTGGATCCTGCTCCCGATTTTTGCCGTGGGCAGCTGGGCCTTTTTTCTACTGCTGCGTACACTGGAAGTGCTGGGAACTGACCTGCTGCGCAAAAACATGCACACCCCCCTTGCCTGGTTCCGCCTTTCCCTGCGTGAAACGACGCCACGTCCCCGCGCCGGCCTGTTACGCCCCGGGGTGAGTTACGAACTTATGGAACATATGTTGCAGATTCGCGATCAAAATCCAGCCTTTATCAAGGAATCCCTCAGGATCTACCTTCAGAAACTGTTTCAGCGCATGCAGCAGGGACTTTTTTTCGTAGGGGTGCTTGCCTCGGTTGCCCCCCTGCTGGGGCTGCTGGGAACCGTTGACGGTATGGTCAAAACCTTCATCACCATCACCCGCTACGGTAACAGCAATCCGGTGCTGATGGCCGATGGCATCTCCGAGGCATTGCTCACCACCCAGTCCGGGCTTCTTATCGCCTTCCCGCTGCTGCTGAGCAAAAACCTGATCGACGACCGTGTCGCCTATACTAAAAAGCAATTGGAGCGGCTGGGCAACAGCGCCCTGGCAGAACTGGAGAAACACCGATGAACGATTTTTTCGATACCGGCAGACGAAACCGCCAGCGTCTCACCGTGGACATCGCACCGCTGATGGACATGGTATTCATTCTGTTGATCTTTTTTATCGTCACCAGCACTTTTACCCGTGAGACCGGCGTGGATGTCTCGAAGCCTCAGGCGCAATCCGCATCGGAGGTACAGAAGGAAAGTATCATGATCGCCATCACCCGCTCCGGCACAGTGCATGTCAACGAACGCCAGGTGAGTGTCAAGGGGCTGGAGGATGTACTGCGGCAGATGCTGGCTAAAAACCCCGGCCGCGAGGTGGTAGTCATTGCCGATAAGGAGTCCGTCACCGGCATCATGGTGGATGTGATCGATGCGGCCAACCTGGCGGGGACCAAAAAAATTTCCATTGCAGCGATGGTGGAATAGGAGCAAATGGTGCGCACTGTTATCTATGCAATCTGTGCCATGATCCTGAGCGGGGGGTTGATCATATCCATCCCGACACTCTCGATTCTTCTCGGCGAGACCTTTACGCCCAGGAAGCGCAACAAAGTGCGCACTACCGAGATCGAACGAATCGAGATGAGCGCACCCCGGCCGGAACAGAAAAAAATCAGGAAAAAGCCCCGGCGCCGAAAAACCCCGCGCCAGAGCGGTAAATCCGGTCCGCGCTTCGCTATGGATCTGGGCGCAAAAGGCATGGGGGGCGTGGCGGTCTCCGACGAAATGATCAACCGCAGCACCGGCAGTGGCGGCAACACCGACGAGGGTGTGGATGAGCGCCCGCAACTGGTCGGGAACATCGATGTACAGATTCCCGATGCAGTGCGGGAGGCCGAACGCAACGCCTCGGTGCGTCTTTTGTTCTGTGTCGATGTAGCCGGTCGGCCCTACGATATCCGCATCAGCGAAGAGAACCCGCCGGGACTCGGACTTGCCGATGCCGGGGTACAGGCACTGAAACAGGTAACCTTCCGCCCCGCCGTGAAGGACGGACAGTCCGTGCCCTTCTGCGGGATGGAGCAACCGATCGAAATAAAATTTCGTAACTGACGAAAAATGCAGCCTGTTACAGGAGCATACAATACTTACGTCAGGTAAACAGCAACACGGATCAGCAACATTGAAAACAAAAACCGACACACCATTTCTTGACATTAACGAACATCTGTCGCGATCAGCGTCGTCTGTATGCCGTGCGTGTGTGTGTTTCATGTGTCTGCTGTTTGTTGTTCCTCCCGCCGTGGCACAGGACGCAACGGCCACGCGGGTGTTCAACAGGGCCAACGGGTATTATCGGGACGGACAATTCAAACGGGCGATCATCATGTATCGCAAGGCGGGACTGCGCGGAATCGATCCCGGCATCACAGCCTTCAACATAGGCAACTGTTTTTTCCAAACCGGAGACCTGCCCTCCGCCGTTGCGTCCTATCGCCGGGCAGTGGATGAGAGCGACGGGACGCTGGTGAACGCCCTGTTCAATCTGGCCGGGGTGCAGTACCGGCTGCGCAATTACGGCGAGGCCATTGCCGGCTACCGCCGTGGGCTGAAGCAAAAACCCGGCAATGTGAGCGCCTGGCTCTATCTTGCCGAAGCTTACAGCAAAACCGGTGACTGGGTGGGCGCGCAGAAAGCTCTGGAGAAGGCTTTGGCGCTGGATCCTGAAGATGCAAGTATCGTTTACCAACTCGCTGAAGTGCATGTAGCCATGAACGAGATCGACAGAGCGGTGGAACTGGTGCGCCGGGCCTACAAGCTGATGCCGGAGGAGACCGACTTCCTGTTCTACATCGGTGACCTCTATGTTCTCGGTGATGAAACGCAGCAGGCAATTACCGCCTGGCGCGAAGCGCTCAATGCCGACCCGAACAATCATACCGCCCATTATCGCCTGGCGGATCTTCTGGCCAACCAGGACCAGAAATTCCTCGCCATGGAACATCTCACCAAGGCGCTGACGATCAAGCCTGATTACACCGACGCCGCAATTTTTCTGGGCAACCTTGCCTTCGATCTGCAGTGGTGGGACCGCGCCCTCGACGCCTATCGCACTGCCCTTTCTCACGGAGAAAGGGAGAGCATCATCGGCATGGTCAACATCGCCTTCGAACTCATAGAACGCCGGGATATGGACGGGGCCCGGGAGGTGGCACGACTGCTCGAGGGAATGGAGATACAGGACCCGATGATGCGCCGGGAATGGAAAGAAGTAAAAAAAATGCTGGAGGGGTGAGGGATGAAACACAAATGGCAAATTATGCGGCCACTAAGGAATAGTCCGTCATAAAGGAAGGGGATATCAAACCTTGTAATAATGATAAATGCAAACCTACAGAGCCCTTTAATTTAGTAACTATTTTAACAACAAAGTAAAACATAGGAGAATAACCAATGAAGCGATTTTTAACAGTTTTAGGAAGCTGCATATTATTTGCCAATTTGCTTCTGCCCTTTCAGGCAGTTGCTCAGCAGGAAAAAACAGAGACTCTCTATTCAAATGACCGGGTTACAGCTTTCCGTGTTCGTGCAGACTATACTATAGATCTTGACGAAGATAGTGGATGGGCAGACACTCTCAATAAAGCACCCGATCAAGCGGTTGACAATCCCTTCCGTATCCGTTTCGAAGTTGAGAGCGACACATCTTTTTATCGCCGGCAGTACAGCATCCAATACCGCTGGAACAATCAGCCCTGGTCATTTGCAGATGCCCATGAATTCCCTTATGAATCAGCGAAATCACCTGCAGTGAGTATAGTAAGTTGTCAATCGTTTTTTCTCGGTGAAGAGGCTGAAGATTTAATCTCTGTTTCTGAAAAGCCCTCTAATCCCGGTGCAGGAATCAGTTTATCTCCAGTTACTCCGGGCTGGTTTCCTGATCCTGAAAGCGGTGCATCAGCAGAATGGGAAATCGCATTGGTAATTCGCAGATGGGCGGATGGACCTCAAAAGGTGGCACATGGCGACCGTTTCTCCATCCGGATGGTCGATCACCTGGGGCATCCTCTTGCAGGTCCGACTCCTCAATTTTCAGTCAAAGTGCCTAAAGGTCATATAGGCGGAACTTTTGTGGAAACACCTGCCCGTATCGGTCCTTATGAAAACAGCAAAGGGGATCTGTACTTTATTATGGAACCGACTGAAACAGATAATGTTTTCATGATGCTGAAATCAACTGATGGAGGGGAGTCGTGGTTCGAAGCGGATACCGGTAACCGTCCGGATATAAGCGATCTTGAAGGTGTGGGATCTGTAATATCAAAAAACGGGGTTATACATATTGTTCATCAAATATCAGAAGGTGTTTACTATCATGCCTTTGCAACTTCTGATAACACTGAGAACAAAGACCGCTGGGTAGTGAATAGTCGTCTTATAGCAACCCATGAAGAACCCCCGACACAGACAGCAGATATTGCAATTCGTCCTGACGGCAGCCTGGTAGTATTATTTGCAGCCGGAGATAATTTAAAGTACTCTATTCTTGAACCCGGAGGCGAATGGAGTAAAGCGAAATCTCTTAATCACCCTCATCCGGTGGGTCTTACTAATCCGACCCTTCTTTCTCTTCCTGAGGGCAACCTGGAAATAGTATACAAAAGTATGGATGGCAAAGGGTGGCACAGGCAGATGCAGCCTGACAATACACTTACATCACCTGTGCAGTTTGCAAACGATCTTGGTACAAAAGAAGATGAGATGATAGCGATTCTTCCTATGGTGCATCTAACAGAAAAGAAGACCACAGTTGCCGCATTTCGTCAATCTGACGGGTATCTTTACCTGAGCTATAAATCTGATAATAATAAATGGTCGGAACCCATAAAGGCATCGGACAGGCCGGTAGTGACCAATGCTGTAGATTCAGAGCAGGCAGGAGCTGATATGACGGCATGGGGTGAAAAAGTAATTTTATCTTTCATAGCAGAAGATGACAGAGACATTTATCTTACCACCATAAATAATTTTGATCAAACACCTGAATTTACCAAAATCATATCCGGAATTGATGGATCATGGGTAAGAGGTAATATTCTTTACGCCCGGAAAGACTCACCTGTTTACGGTATGGTTTATGATGCCGGAAGTGAGGGCGGATCGGGATTCAACAAGTTTACTTCATTGAACCTGGCAGAATTCCTGGAAAATTCCGGTAAAGAAGAGTCCCAAAACACAGCAATTGCAAAAGCAGATGTTAAAAGTTCGAAATTTACGGAGTTTTCAATTACCGGTAATATCTCCGAAAATGATTCAACACTTCTCAGGATAGCTTTTATTGGTGATGGTGAACCTAAACCATGCGCATTATTCCCTCATACAGATGCAGCTGTTGATCAAATTAACACCCTTATGCAAACGCAGCCCGTCGACTTTGTCATAGGGATTGGTGATGTAGCCCATAAGGGAACTGAGATACAATATGAAGCAGCAACCGAAGTCTTTCAAAAGTTAGAAGCACCATTTTATCCCATCATGGGCAATGAAGAGCACGGCAGTACAATAGAACGATACCTTCACTATGCCCGCCAATGGAACAGTGTTATTAAAAGCCCGCGTTATGTCATTAACCACGATAAACTGGCATTTGTATTTGCATCGCCTGATCATGGCCGCGATTTTGATGATAGCGGAGCCGAATGGGTACTTGAACAAATTCAGCGTTTAGCTCCAAAACCGGTCTTTTTAATTGTTCATGGAGCTCAAAAGGGAGTTTATTCTGAAAATCCCGATAAAGGTATCAGCAATCAGCTCTTCATTGATCAGGTTATTGAGCAAGCTAATCTTGCCGCAGTTATTTCCGGAGACTTGCACATGGATATGGAAAGAGTAAACCACTCCAAACAAATTGAACATGTTCATTATCTTCATATCCCTGCACTAGAAAGAACCAAAATTCCTGATAAAACAAATCACACACCCATGTTCCGGGTAATGACCATTAACAGAGACGGCCATGTGAATGTTGACACCTATGCGACAGGGGAAAAGGAGCCGCGTGAAGAACTTAATTATTCGTTTACCCTTGATCTATCAGAATAAAATGTAATCAGTCAAATCTGGAAACAGAAACTAACTATTCCAGTGACCAACTGTTAGGAATCAGGGACCGGGAGCAAATGGTTATAAGCACTGTTTGGAGGAGTACAAAGAGAGAACTTTGTGGAACTGACTGCTAAAAAAATGAATCAGAACAGTTATTGTTGATATAATATGCCTTCTTGCTATTTAATGCAGCATTAAAGTTGCAGCTTTTCATTAAGAGTCTCAACCTTATCAGATCATATCCATATTATCCTTTACAAGATCATAATCTGCTTTGATCTCTTCAAATCTCTCGATGATCGGTAATTTCTGAGTTCAAATATCTACACACGCCCCGCATTCGGTGCACTTTTTGAGATGTTGCACATCTGTAATATCCCAATGCCATTTAAGTCTTCTGAAAAGTTTTTCCGGATCTTTATAAAGTACCTTGTAATTGTAGGCATTATTTGTGATTAGGGGACGGTGGCTTTTTATATTTTTAAGCGGTATCACTATACCTCTACTTACTATTTCTGCGTTTTTCGTAACTAAAGAGCCCTTAAGTAGTTATAATTGTATGCCAATTCCGGAACAACTCTCATATTAAGGCGATGCGGCAAGGGGAACAGGCAACGCAAATGATGCCTTAAAAATATAAAAAGCCACCGTCCCCTATCCCTTTTATCTTGGGGTTGGACCACGAAAATTCCCTCTAACCCATTATCGTGATTGAAGATAGCTTTTCAAAAACCCCAATTTTAATCTCAAAATATATTAAAGCTGATCTGGATTAACCCTCAGACACGCGATGTCACTTTTTTGTACCAGTTCATCCCTCACCCCTGAAGCGGTTACAATGAGTGCGCACAAACGTATCGATATCGGTTGGGGGCCTGCCGATAATCCTCTGCAGATCCTGTGATATGGACGGCTCTTTTTGAAACCGGGGAACAAAATGCAGTAACAACAATACAGCGATATAGCCGATCGAATACCCTTTTTTCCGCATATACCGGATAAAACGCACTACGTTCGGGCTCTGATAAGTGAGACGGCTGCCGCACACGGTATTGATGCGACTCACGATGTCGGCAAACCCCATGTTTTCCGGCGTGGTGAGTGTATACGCCGCGTTTTCCCAGGTAGAATAAGCTTCAAAGAGAATCGCGACTGCGCGTGCGATATCATCGACATTGATCCAGTTGAACCGCGCAGATCCGGCGGGCATGAATATACGGCCATTTTCACGTATCTCATCGTACAGGGTCGTAATCATATTATCCATGAAATAACTCGGCCTGACGAATATATGTGACTGGCCGGCCTGCTCAATCATACGCTCTATTTTTCGATGAGGAAGATACGCTCTCTCCCCGGCACCCTGCACTGAGAGAAATATCAGCTTTTTAACTTTTGCCTTGACAATGGTCTCGATCAGTGCGGGGAAGCACTTCTTTACCTGCCCGATCTGCGGCGGCCGCAGCAGAAATATGCCGTCGAATTGTTCCAGGTTGTCAAATCCCTTACCGGTCATGATATCGAATGATATGTAGTCGATATCATCACGCCCAATATGACTGCGAACTCTCTTGGCATTTCTCCCGCCCGCAGTAACGGCAAATTGACGTGTGTCAAGATGCCGCAACAGTGCGGACCCGGTATTGCCGGTAGCTGCGGTCACGAGAATTGTTTCCCGCATGTCTTTTCTCCAGGAGTGAATGGTATGTTCCACCAACGCTTGGCGCTTTTTTTATGTATACGGTCTATGCGTACATATTCCGAAAATCACGCACTGTATCGCCCAGATCCGCGGGCAGCCTTCTATAGACCTCGCGCGCTATTTCGTCCCCGACTCCACCGTAAAAGGCTTCTGCAATGCCTCCGGTAATACACGCCAGGGTATCGCTGTCACCGCCCAGGGACACGGCATTGCGCACCGCGTCTTCATACGAGCATGCGTCAAGAAACGCGACGATCGCCTCGGGCACCGTCCCCTGGCAGGACACATCGAATGTATAGTGGGCCCGGATGGCCTCTACGCTGCGGGAGAGATCATAGCCGAACGTGTTGGTAATACGCTGCCGTATCTTCTCTTTCTCCACACCCCTGCGTGCAAAAAACACGGCAAGTGCACTTGCCTGTGCCCCTTTGATTCCTTCCGGGTGGTCGTGGGAGACCTCGGCGGTCATTTTTGCCTGACACAGCACTTCGTCTTCGGTGGTAAACGCCCAGCCAACGGGACTGACCCGCATAGCCGCCCCGTTTCCCCAGCTGTGGTATGGCTGCGGGTCGTCGGTATGCAACCAGGAAATAAACGATGCGCCAAAGCCGGCGTCAGGATACCGCCTGCCATAATCCAAAAGGGCACTGCGATACGACATGCTGCTCATGATCGCATCCGCCACCGCCAGGGTGAGGACCGTGTCGTCGGTAAAACGACACCGCTCGTCAAAAAGAGGAAAGTCCCTGGTCTTTATCGGCCGCGCCTCATAGATAGAGCCGATTATGTCTCCTGCAATTGCTCCGAGCATAGGGGGACCTTTTTTGAGAAATGGTTAGCGCGCCTGCGAAAAGCTATGCGCGTGCGGTATTCGAAAATATTCATTGGCACCGCTGTCCGGATGTTATGACAACAGGGTGTTTTAACGTCTTGGTAAAAATACAGTTAATTTCCATTTTTGTTTTTTCGATTTCAAATCACGTCACTACTGTCCGGTTGAGACATGCATATTCTCTTTTATTTTTTGATATAATATATGATACGGCTACACATCGTGCAAATCGACTTGAGTTGT